>JAFZKP010000046.1 GCA_017553625.1 Bacteroidales bacterium | reverse complement strand
GGATGCGGTGCTTGCCTTGCAGTTCCACGTTGAGGAGCATCTCCTTCTTCACCTCTTCCATGATCTTGTCTTCGCTTGCGCCAGGACCGGCCTGTTGCTTGGCGTAGTTGTGGATATCGGTGAACGAGGCAGAGTCGATATTCAGGGTTTGCACGTCGATGAGGATTTCGTTGTCCCAAATCTCGTCCATGTTGTTGTTCAATTTGTTAGCGGGTTGCGGCAGCACGCCGACGGGTTCGATTACACGGTGGGTACCGTATTTGTTACCATGTTTTTGCATTGATTTGTTGATTTAATGATTTAATAATTTGATATTTAAGATTAAAAGATTCATATTTCACTCATGCGAAGAAGTTACTGGACGAACAGAGCAGCCACACCAGCGATCGCCGATTTCCATATAGCAATTGTCTTCATTGTAGAACACGTCTAAATAGAAAATGAGATACCACGGAGAAAGTGAATTAATCGAATAAAGCGAATAAAGCGACCTCGACCAGTAACCGCCACTTCCATTCACACTGAAGACCTTACTTAAACTACGGCCGCCAGCGGCTGGGAGGAAGAGTGTTTGCCCATTCTCCGCAGTAAAAAGCCTCCCCCTCACGCTGTCTTGTGTCATCCATTCGTTGGTGGTGTTATCCAGCAATTCTTTCCACTGTTCATATGTAGGCGTACACCATCCTTTACCCCAGTTGGCTGTGGCAGCATCATCCTCGGGCAAAAGGATTGTCAGAGAGTCTGTGAAACCATCGTTTCCAAAATCTGGATTACTACAGTATTTTGTCAACTTGTTGCATGCACCATTTGCATAATGGTAAGTCTCCCAAAGATAGGAGTCCTTCATCTGGATTTCACCCCATGCAAAATAATCTCCGTATTCTTCTGGAGCGTTGGCGCCCACATTGCAAGTTGCCCAAAGAGTACCACTCGGCAACCCAAGGTCAACCCATTCGTAGCCATTAAGTGTTCCTGTCGTTGCACTTTTCGGGTTTTGCCCGTACAACGGCATGGTGCAAATTGCCCCCAGTACCAATGCGATGAATAAGGCCTTTTTCATTGTTGCCGAATTAAAGACTCAATTCTCCTTTTATTAATTGCGTGGTTTCAACCCAAGGATTTCGCGAGCCTCATCGGAGGTGGCAATCGGGCGACCCAGTTCATTGGCGAGGCGCACCACCTTGGCGACTAATTCGCCGTTGGACTGTGCCAGCACGCCCTTCGAGAGGTAGAGGTTGTCCTCGAAGCCCACGCGGACGTTACCGCCCATGGCGATAGCGGCGGCGGCCATCGGGAAGGCATGACGACCCACACCCGTGACGGTCCAAGTGGAACCGGCCGGGATGCCGTTCACCAACCAGCAGAGGTTGGCGACGGTGGCGGGAGTACAACCGGGCACGCCCAACACGAAGTTGAACTGCATGGGAGCGCCAGGGGCCTGACCCTTCTTGGCTATGTTGAGGATGGTGTCGAGGTGACCCATCTCGAAGCATTCATATTCGGGCTTGATGCCGCGTTCCATCATGCGTTTGCCGAAAGCGCGCATGGTCGGCATGGTGTTGTCGAAGATCTCGTCGCCGAAGTTGCAGGTACCGCAGTCGAGGGTAGCCATCTCGGGCAACGGGTTGGTGTCGGTGGACTGGAGGCGTTCGTCAGGCGTCATGCCGACGGCACCGCCGGTCGAAGGGATGAGGATGACATTGGGGCACACCTTCAGGATGGCCTCTTCGCACTCTTGGAAACGGCCACGGTCTTGGGTGGGCGTGCCGTCGTCCCAGCGGACGTGCAGGTGCACGATGGCGGCACCGGCGTCGACGGCCGACTTGGCCTCGCGCACGATCTCCTCAACGGTATAAGGCACGTTGGGATTCTGTTCCTTGGTGACTTCCGCGCCGCAGATGGCGGCAGTGATGATCAGTTTATCCATTTCGTTGATTTCAGATTTAAGATTTAAAATTCAAAATTTCAGATTCTCTGGATTGCTTCGTCGTTCCTCCTCGCAATGACGCAAAGCGTGTCGTTGTCGTCATTGCGAGGAACGAAGCAATCCAGAAAGCCACTTACTTACGTTGGCAGTCTTTCGGCGTCACGCAAGTACCCGAAGCGCGGCACACTACAATCGGTTCATCCAGTTCATCGGCAGCCGATGGAGAGATGTCCGGGCGGGCGATGGCCACCTTGCGGGCCTCGAACTGCATGTGGCGTGAGGTGTTGCCTTCCTTGTCGATCCAGCCTTCGGCCTCGATGTAGTCGCCGGCATAGACGGGAGCCAGGAAGTCGATGTTGTCGTAAGCGCGGAACAGGCCTTCGTCGCCGTCACGCATAATCAAGAGTTCGGTCGCCACGTCACCGAAGAGGTGAACCATGTGAGCGCCGTCAACCAAATTGCCACCGTAGTGGGCGTCCTTCGCGCTCATGCGAAGTCTAATCTTTGTTCTGTATTCCATTTCGTTGAATTGTTTATCGTTTATTTATTTGGCAGCTGGCTCTTGGCTTTTGGCTCCTGGCAGCTTTAACCGAGTGTGAAGGTTTTCCCTACTTCGGAAGCTGCCAATAGCCAGAGGCCAGAAGCCAGAGGCCGATTATTTCTCCACGTAGATAGCATCGACATAGATTCCCGAAGCATGCACGCACTCGGGCTTAATCTCGCCGACCTTCACCAGTTTTTCGGCCTCGACCACCACATAATCGGCGGCGGTAGCCATCAGCGGGTTGAAGTTGTTGGTCGTGCCAAGGAACACCATGTTGCCGAATTCGTCGACGATGTTGGCGCGGAGGAAAGCGATGTCGGCCTTCAGGGGCTTCTCAAGGAGGTAGTCCTTGCCATCGACGTTCACAATCTGCTTGCCGTCGGCCATGATGGTGCCCAGACCCGTGGGGGTCAGCACGCCGCCGAGACCTGCACCGTAGGCGCGGATGCGCTCTGCGAGGGTGCCTTGCGGGACGTATTCCACGATGAGGGTGCCTTCGTTCTTCTGGATGGCAGTCTGCTTGTTGGTGCCGGTGTGCGACACGATGGCTTTCTTTACCTGGTGGTTGCTGACCAGTTTGCCGTGGGCCACTTCATCGTAGGCCGTGTCGTTGGCAATTATAGTGAGGTCTTTAACGCCTTTTGCAACAATAGCGTCAATGATTTGCGTGGCGCTTCCAACACCGAGGAAACCGCCGAACATGATTGTCATGCCGTCATGAACCTTCTCGACGGCTTGCTCTAATGTAATCTGCTTGTTCATAATGTGTTATGTTTTGAAATTTAGATTTGATGATTCTTATAAAGCGTGCAAATTTACTGCGTTTCCGCGCACTTTCCAAATAATTAATTATTTATTTTTTAAAGAGGTGGATAAGCCAATTATCCACAGCATTTTGCCAAAAAGGAAAGTCCCTGATTGTAAAGACCTTGCTCAATGGTAAGAGATTCCCTATTGATATGAAAATAATACTCTAATTTTGCACCGCATCCATAAAGTTGTCAGACTTCGGACACACTGGTTGAAACACTACCATAAAAACAATGCAAGTTCTACTAGCACTGCTTATCATTACAACGAGAACATTGAATTTGTTCTCGCGTTTAATAAGATTAATACCAATCGTCGAGACCATACCATGGAATATGCATATAGTGGGTTAATAATAAATTACGCCGCACTAAATCCATGTACAATAAATGCATTTTTTTATTAACCGCTTTTGCTGTAGAAATCAAATCTCTGTTATTGCTCTTTGCCCGATTGCAAGCCGCTATCCATCTTGCATGCTGAAAAGGGCTTAAAAAGCCAGGGAATTTTGGAACAGATGAGGGTATTTGGCTAATTGCTTTTACATACTCAAGGTATTTTTTTGTAAGTGTTTCGATTACATTAAAATCATCAACTTTATTTTCTATAACCGTATCATCTCGTCCATCGTGAAACAAACTCAATTTACAATTTAAGTATGTGCATGATTTTAATAACTGAAGTATGTTTTGAAAATATTGAGGTTTCTCAACTAACGCATTTATTTCTAGTTTAACAATACTCAATCTGGTTTTTGAGTTTTCGAAAGCAGATATACACTGATCTCGAAGGAGTGTTGAAACGCCAAATGTTATTGTTTCTAAATCACAATCCTCGGTATTATAGTTCTTATAATCTGTCGATTCCGAATATGGAATATATTTATTCAATGGTTCAAGAATTGACAACATAGACGTAAGAACAGTTGCATAATCTTTTAAAGTGTTTACTCGAGATTGAATATAATTGTATTGCTCTGTATATTTGCGTATTCTGGAGGCTTTTAGATTCTCGTAACAACCTAATAGCTTTTCTCTGCAACGAAAAGTTTCTGAATCATTAAATGTGATAAGTGCTTTATCGTATGTCTTCAGTAATTCTACACATTTCCCAATAGCAAAGTTATTATTTGTTTTGACGAAATTGTTAAGACAAGAGATATAGTTATTACAATATTCAACCATAGAAGAGATAAAACTTAATTGAAAACTTTTTATAACCCAATTCGAGCGCTTATTAAGATTGTTTATTGCTTCACATGCTTCTAGATATGTCTCGGAATGCAAATCTTTTTCAATTTTCAAAATTTCCGTAAATGCTTGACTAAATCCGTCATATTCCATACATTTTGCCTTTATGGCATTTACCATGCTTTTTGCACGAGAAACAGCTTCGTTCTTTAATAGATTAAGCATAGTTATAACGCTGTCATTGCTGATTAAATCAGCATCTTCTAACACTTGCAAAGATAAAAACGGGTTTTTGACAATGACCTCTTTTAATAGTTGTGCAGCCATGTAACACTTATGAGAATTGTCACGTGATGCTGATAAATATTTGGCTTTCAAAAATATGACCTTCTCATTAGTGACTGCACATCTGTTTGTCCATTCGACAGCATCATCTAACTCCCCTTTTAAATATGAGATTTCAGCCATATATAAATACACACTATCTAATTGTTGTATTAATCGGGGTTGTTTGCTAGATTCTATTTCAGGACGAACATAGTGTATATACCGTTCAAAAGCATCTTTTGCTTTAATAATATCAAGGAAATGCGTGGAATTTAAATATATGTAACCTAGATAGAACCATGAAAAATAATCATCTGGGGATATATCTATCGATTTTCGAAAAGCATCAACAGCATCTTCGTAATATAATCTATCGTTTTCTTTTGTCGCAATTCTTAAATACTTGATTCCTTGTTCCATAAAATACCGTCTTTCTCTTTGGAACTCTGGAATTCTCATTTCTGCATAGATATTTGATAAATACATGTTTGATATTTCAAGTTTTTCAAATACCAAATCAAAACATTTACCAACCTGTTTTCTGAAAATCTCCAGTATTTCTTGTGTGCGGATTTGTTCTTGTTTTATTGCAGTAAAACCTCTTGAGACGGAATTTCCTAAACCACTAATATTCTCATTGATATTGGACAACTGCTGATTCGCTTTCCCAAGACCAACTTCCATTTGAGTAAAACCCTTTTCCAATGAAGATGTAAGACCTTTGGCTACAGAATCCATTTTGCTGGAAATTGCAGAAGACGCATTTTGAATATTAGCATTTGTATATTTAATCCCTTCATATAATATTGCGCCATTTGTTCTTATAACTTTTTGAATTTCATCAGCTTGTAAAACGCCTAATTGCTGCATGAAATTGTAATCATAAACAGCATCTTCCCTGTCTAATAGAGGATGGTTAACTGCATAGTTGAGGTAGTTACGATATTGATCGATAACGCTATTTTGAGAATCCTTAATTATAGCAAAGTTGCGCATGTTTCTATTGTTTTATTGTGTTTTCTTATTTCAACTCTTTCATTGAAGATGAGCACCCCAACAGCTTCTTATCGAAACGATAAAAAACGACCCGCACATTTGAGCATCGATTGAGAGGCTTGGCGGGTTCTGGTGCTGCAAAATTACAAATTTTTCCAAAAGTTGGAATTAATTTGAGGAAAATGAAGAAAAAATGCAAAGGCAAAAAATCCGTCGATTGGCGAGTTTTTATTGCCTCAATTCACTGCCACAGTGGTTCCTGCCGCCAGCCTTTCGGAAAGCCCATGGCGGCGTCCACAGAAAAAGTTCTCCATCGGATAGAAAAAGTAGTTGAAAAAACATCGTTTTATATTGCAACTTCCAAAAAAGTTGTATCTTTGCGGTGTCAGATTGTCGTCAGAGGGCGCGAACAATTTGCTTTTGCAGCAATATTCAAGCTGGACCATTCTGACTCCCATATAAGGACATAGCCCCCGAGGTTATGTCCTTAATTTTTCCACCTCATTCTCAAATGCTTTATGAAAAGCTACCGATTGTCAGTTTTTATTGCCTCAAATCACTGCCAAAGCGGTTCCTGCCGCCAGCCTTTCGGGAAGCCCAAAGGCCATAAATAAAAGACCCGCCCTGGTTCGCTGGTCTTCGGGAAGCATGGCGGATTCTGTCGCTGCAAAATTACGAACTTTTTTCTCACCTGCATACTCTTTGAAAAAGATTCACAAAAATTGATAATAATAACCCCCTGCTTTCAAAAGAAAACTGTATCTTTGCCTCGAAAGTTCCTAATGCTTTAGGAAGCAGAAGCAAAGATTTTAGAAAAAGAATCTATGAAGTACAACGAATTTGAAGATATATTTTCTGCCGAGCGGATGCAGAAGTATGTGCAGGCTTGTGGCGGCAACACGAGGAGGGCAATGACCCTTTATCGTTAT
>JAFZKP010000045.1 GCA_017553625.1 Bacteroidales bacterium | reverse complement strand
GTGGCTTAATTGAACCTGGTTTTGCAATAACCATACCACGGCGGATTTCGTCTTTATCGATACCACGGAGGAGCAAACCTGCGTTATCGCCAGCTTCACCTTCGTCAAGGATCTTACGGAACATCTCAACACCTGTAACAGTTGATTTGAGTTTCTCAGCACCCATACCGATGATATCAACCGGGTCACCAACTTTGATAACACCTGTCTCGATACGGCCTGTAGCAACTGTACCACGACCTGTGATTGAGAACACGTCCTCGATAGGCATCAAGAATGGTTTATCAACAGCTCTTTCTGGCTCTGGAATCCATGTATCGCAAGCTTCCATGAGTTCGTCGATCTTTGCTTCCCACTGTGGCTCACCGTTCAATGCGCCGAGTGCTGAACCGCGGATGATAGGTGTGTTGTCACCATCGAATTCATATTTGCTGAGGAGGTCACGGACTTCCATTTCAACGAGTTCCAAAAGTTCCTCATCGTCAACGAGGTCGCACTTGTTCAAGAACACAACGAGGCGTGGCACACCAACCTGACGTGCGAGCAAGATGTGCTCACGGGTCTGTGGCATAGGACCGTCTGTTGCAGCGACAACGATGATAGCACCGTCCATCTGAGCAGCACCAGTAACCATGTTCTTAACATAGTCAGCGTGGCCAGGGCAGTCGACGTGAGCATAGTGACGTTTCTCTGTCTGATACTCAACGTGAGCTGTGTTGATGGTGATACCTCTTTCTTTTTCTTCTGGGGCTGAGTCGATTGAGTCAAATGTCTTGACTTCTGACAAACCCTTCTTTGACAGGTGGAGTGTAATAGCAGCTGTCAAAGTTGTCTTACCGTGGTCAACGTGGCCGATTGTACCAATGTTAACGTGTGGTTTAGATCTTTCGAATTTTTCTTTTGCCATACTATTTTTTGTTTACTTAAGGTTAATATTCTATTTAATTTCCTTATTTAACTTATATTCATACCAAATGAGCCAGCGACGAGAGTTGAACTCGTGACCCCTTCCTTACCAAGGAAGTGCTCTACCACTGAGCTACGCCGGCTTTCGAGAGCGGAAGACGGGGCTCGAACCCGCTACCTAAAGCTTGGAAGGCTTTCGCTCTGCCAAATGAGCTACTTCCGCTTGTCGTGGGGGAGGGTGGACTCGAACCACCGAACTCATCCGAGGACAGATTTACAGTCTGTTGCAATTGCCGCTATGCGACTCCCCCGTACTTCATCTTAACATTCTGTTCAACTTTGAGCCGGCAGAGGGATTTGGACCCCCGACCCCGAGATTACAAATCACGTGCTCTACCGCTGAGCTATGCCGGCAATCATGTTAAGATTCCGTGAGCCGGCAGAGGGATTTGGACCCCCGACCCCGAGATTACAAATCACGTGCTCTACCGCTGAGCTATGCCGGCTTTTATTTCAAAGAACTTGCCTAAAAAAGCACACCATTCCTTTATTCCGAAATGGTGTGCAAAATTACAACTTTTTTATATACCGCCAACCTTTTTTTTAATATTTTTTTTAAAAATTTCCAAAATGGCGGCTAAAACATTGTATATCAATATAAAAAGCCTGTTTTTAGAACTTGTTTTTGTACTTTTCTATCTGGTTTTTCAGTGCGTCGACGGCCTTGTCTGTAGCTTCCTCAAACGTCTTGCACTGCTTGCTTGAATACAAATCGTTGCCTTTCAGCATGATTCTTATATCCGCAATCTTGTTCTCCGGTGCATCCGTGTTGTCGAGCTTCAATGTCACCTCCGCCCCTATCGCGTCGTCTAATTTCCCACAAAGTTTCTCAATCTTGTTGGTGATAAAATCTTCAAGTTTGCTGTCTGCTTTGAAATGGACTGCGTTGATCGTAACTTTCATAATAACCTCCTATTTTTAGATTTAAAAATTATGTTTTCATCATTCGTCACCCAACGGATGGGCTGACTGATATATCTCTTTCAACTGTTCGATGGTGTTGTGCGTGTAAATCTGGGTCGAGTTGAGGCTGCTGTGGCCAAGGATTTTCTGTATTGCCCTGATGTCGGCACCCTCGTTGAGCATGTGCGTGGCGAAAGTATGCCTCAACACATGCGGACTCTTCTGCTCAAGTGTCGTCACGCCCTCCAATATCCTGTGAACAACACGGTAGACAAAGGTCGGGCTCATCGCCTTGCCTCTGTCGTCGACCAATAACATAACGTTGTCGCGCTCCGGAAATTGTTCGTCCCTGACAATTTTATAGCCTTCTATCATCTTCAGCATTTCCGCGCTAATCGGGATGATTCTCTCCTTGCTTCTCTTACCCAGCACCTTCAGCTGCATCGCGCTTTTCGAAACATCGTCGTCTTTCAATCCCCTGAGTTCCGCCTGACGCATCCCCGTCTGATACAAAAGTTCGAAAAGCATCTCGTCGCGCACAGCCTTGAAGCTGCCGTCCTCCTCAAACCTCACCTTTTCGATATCCTGTTCCGGCACGAATTTGGCGAGTTCCTTGGGCTGCTTCAGCGATTTCACGCCTTGCAGAGGCGACACAGAGATTACTTTTTCACGGAGACAGAATTTGTAAAACGAGCGCAATGCCGACATTTTCCTGTTGACGGAACGGTTCTCCTCCCCTTTTTCCTTCAAAGAAACGACATACGAGCGCACCATCTGCGTCGTCGCCTTTGTCATGTCGTCGAGTTCATATATATTAATAAGGTATTGCCCAAACTGCTCCAAGTCGCGCTTATACGCTGATACTGTGAGATTTGAGTATCTCTTCTCCGTTTGTATATACCTCAAAAAGCGCTCCAACATCATCGTTTCCAAATTACGCTTCAAAGATACGGAGGAATTTTGAAAATGTCAAGGGATTTTTTTAATTTTTGTACAAAAAAACATAGAGACGCCACAATGTGACGTCTCTACATTTTTTGATTCTATTCTTGCGTTTAACGCGAATCGATTAGGCGTTCTCTTCAGCCTGACGGAGTTTCTGGACGTAGATGGCTTTCTGAAGAGCCTCACGTTTGATGACTGATGGTTTTGTGAATTTTTGGCGGTTGCGTAATTCTTTCACAACACCAGTTTTCTCATACTTTCTCTTGTAGCGTTTAAGAGCGCGATCGATGCTTTCACCGTCTTTTACAGGAATAATAATCATTTTAAATACTCTCTCTTTCTTTTAATTGTTAAACTAAAAACTTTTCTCAAAACGAGGCTGCAAAAATACAACAAATTTTTAAATGTGGTAAAATTTTTGCAAAATTTTTACAATGTTATTCGCTTCGCTCCAATGTGCTGCTTCGCAGAATGTGTTGCGCTTTGCTCAATTCAGCCGAAGGCTGCACATTTCACGAACGAAGTGAGTGACACATTACGAACGCAGTGAGTACACATTGTGCGACCGAAGGGAGCACCACATTACTTGAGCAGATGTTCAAACAAGAAGTTATCAATCTTCGTGAAGAGGTGCATTCTGCTTTCTCCGTCGCCGTATTCCTGATAACCGCCATAGATGCCGTGGTTTTTGTTAGGATAAATCATCAAATCGAACTGCACTCCGTTGGCAATCATCGACTTGATGAGCTCCATGGCGTTCTGGTAATGGACATTGTCGTCGCCGCTGCCGTGGCAAAGCAGATAGTTTCCTTTTATCATCGCGGTGTTGCTTACCGGCGAGTTGTCGTCGTAGCCAGAAGGATTCTCCTGTGGTGTGCGCATGTAACGCTCGGTGTAGATGTTGTCGTAGTATCTCCAGTTTGTGACAGGTGCCACCGACACTGCCGTGCTGATGTAATCCGCGCCCTTGGTGATGCCGTTGGCTGCCATGAAACCACCGTAGCTCCAGCCGAAGATGCCAATCTTTTCAGCATCGACATACGGCTGACTTGCCATGTATTTCGCCAGAGTTATCATGTCCTGCGTCTCATATTTTCCAAGTTCGAGATAAGTCATCTTCTTGAACAATTCGCCCTGAGCGCCGCTACCTCTATTATTAATAGAGACAGAAATAATTCCATGTTGTGCCAGAATCTGCATCCAGTCCCAATCGGAATGATCCCACTGGTTCAACACCGTCTGATGTCCGGGACCGCCATAAACATAAATCAACACCGGATATTTCTTGTTCGGGTCGAAATCTGGAGGAAGAATCTGCCAGCCGTCAATCTCAACAGGTGTTCCGTTAGGCATTTTGAAAGCAGGGTCACTAATCTTAATCAGCTGTTTCTCGCTGACATTGTATTCCTTAAGTCTCTCAACAATCTCATGGTTGTCCTCCAACATTCTCAACATGTTTCCCTTATTATTATATAAGGTGTACTGATATGGTTGTGTCACCGTTGAGTTGATATTGATGAAATATTTTAAATTCTTGCTGAAATTTGCTCTGTTAACTCCTTCAAGTCCAATGATTTCACGCATTTTACCTTTCAAATTGACAGCAAAAATCTGACGCTCAACCGGTGATTTCTTGGCTGCCTGGAAATAAACTTCCTTGCCATCGAAACCGTAAATTTTTGTCACATCCCAGTTACCGGAAGTCAAGGCTTTGCTTTCAGAGCCATCGAGTTTGCATAAATAAATATGGTTATATCCCGATTTCTCGCTTGTCATGAGGAACGATTTTCCATCTTCAAGGAAAGTCCAGTCGTCGGTAATGTCAATATAATATTGGTTTTCCTCGTTATAAAAAACGGTCGTCTTACCAGTTGTAACGTCGGAGGCAAGAATCTTGAGATTATTCTGATGACGGTTAAGCCATTGAATAGCAAGCACATTGGGGTTCTTTGTCCATTTCATTCTCGGAAGATAAATATCGGTCTCCTCGCCCGTGTACATCTTCTTGGTGGAATTGTCGTCAAGATTATAGACATAGACCTCGACCACCGAGTTATCCTCGCCCGCTTTCGGATATTTGAAGCTGTACCAGTCTGGATAAAGGCCTTCAAACTCCTCCATCTGGAACTCCTTAACCTTCGATTCGTTGAACTTGAAATAAGCTATTTTCTTATTGTCAGGCGACCAGAAATAGCCTTGCGAGAAGCTGAATTCCTCTTCGTAGACCCAATCCGGAGCACCATTAATTATATTATTGTATTGTCCGTCGAAAGTGAACTGCATTTCGGCGTTTTTCTCCAAGTCTTTGATAAACAAGTTGTTATCGCGCATAAAAGCCACTTTTTTACCGTCAGGAGAGAATGTCGCGAGACGCTGGCTGCCATTTGTCGAAAGCGGCTGGAGCTTCTTTGAAGCCATGTCGTAAACGAAGTAATCGGCAGTGAACGAATGGCGATAGATGTAATTAATATTGGTAAGGAAGAGGGCTTTTGTCTCATCGTCACTGAGGATGTAGTTGTAGACGCGAATCGGCAGCGAGTCGCCTTCAGGGACGAGTTCGTTGAACTTGAACAGCGTCTTGACCAGTTTGCCGGTCTTGTAGTTATAGATGTTGAATTCGCCCTTCTCGATGGTGCCGTAAGTCTCGCCGTCGCGCATCGGATTCATGCCTCTGACGCCCTTTGTCTGGAATGTTGGACGCTCGTAGATGTCGGAAAGGTCGAAATTTTTCTTTTCCTGTGCGTAGGATGTCGCATTAAGGACAAATGCTAACGCAATGATTAACAGATACTTAACTTTTCTCATTTTGATATAGATTTGAAAATTCAAAGATACGAAAAAATTTTTTACAAAAAAAGTTTGTATGAATAAAAATTTGTTGTACTTTTGCACCCGCAAATGGGACGGTAGCTCAGTTGGTTTAGAGCGCATGCTTGACAGGCATGAGGTCACAAGTTCGATCCTTGTTCGCCCCACATGATGTAGTAGAGACGCAAATTTTGCGTCTCTACCATTAAAAAAGGGGTCGTTAGCCCAGTTGGTTTAGAGCGCTGCCTTCACACGGCAGAGGTCACTGGTTCGAGTCCAGTACGACCCACAAAAAAATGACGCAAAAAATTTTGCGTCATTTTTTTGTTTTTCCAAAATATATTACGTACCTTTGCAGAATCAAAAATATGTAGCTAATTCATTAAAAATCAACAGATATATCATGAAAAACAACGTAATTCCAGTAGAAGTAGCGAAAAAAGTGTTTGCAGAGAGCAACCTTCCGTACATAGGAAGAGCGGGTATCCGTGAGATTAACAAGTTGGCTTTCGACCTTGAGGCAGCCAGCGGCGTGAAGTTTATCCACATGGAGCTCGGCAATCCAGGTCTTCCGGCAGCACAGGCAGGCATCGACGCACAGATTGAAGCAGTGAAACGCGGCGTTGCTGCGACATATCCTCCAATCGACGGCGTTCCGGCACTCAAGAAAGAGGCATCACGTTTCATTAAGAATTTCCTCGACCTCGACGTTAACGCTGCAAACTGCATCCCTACAGTAGGTTCAATGCAGGGCGCTTTTGCAAGCTTCATGATTACAGGTCATCTTAATAAGGAGAAGAACACCATGCTGTTCATCGATCCAGGATTCCCGGTGCACAAATTCCAGTGCAAGGTTTTGGGCATCCCGATGGAGCATTTCGACATCTACAACTTCCGTGGCGAGAAGCTTCGCGAGAAACTCGAGAGCATTCTCAAGACAGGCAAGATTCACAGCATGCTGTACTCAAATCCTAACAACCCGACATGGGTGTGCCTCACCGATGAAGAGCTCAAGATTATCGGCGAACTCGCTAATAAATATGACGTCATCGTTCTCGAAGACCTCGCCTACTTCGGCATGGACTTCCGCAAGGACTACAGTCATCCTGGCGTTGCTCCATATCAGCCAACAGTCGGAAAATACACCGACAACTACATGCTGATGATTTCAAGTTCGAAGGCATTCAGCTTCGCCGGCGAACGTTGCGCCATCCTCGGTATCAGCGACAAGCTCGCATCACGCCACTATCCTGATTTGAAGTCATTCTGCGGACAGGAGATCTTCCTGCGCGGCATCCTCTTCGGAGCATTGCACCCATTGACATCAGGTGTGTCACATGCAGCACAGTATGCATTGGCAGGCGTTTTGAAAGCTGTCAACGACGGCATCTACAACTACCGTGACGATGTTATTGAATATGGTAAGAAGGCAAAATTGATGAAGGACGCATTCCTCGCAGCAGGATTCTACATCACATACGATGAGGACCTCGGAGAGCCTATCGCCGACGGTTTCTATTTCACCTACTGCTATCCAGGATTCAAAGGCGCCGACCTCGTCGAAGAGATGATGTACTACGGCATCTCGGCAATCTCATTGGATACCTGCGGCAGTGACAAACAAGGCATCCGTGCCTGCACCTCGCTCATCAAACGCGATGAGATTCCGGTGTTGGCAGAGAGACTGCAGATGTTCGCAAAGGATCATCCAGTGAAGTAAAACAACAAACACCAAACGAGCGAGGATGCCGCAAGCGGCATCCTCGCTCGTTTTTGCCACACACGGTGTACCCCACACTGCACGCCCCACACTGCCCTTGAACCCCACACTGCGCTGCGCTTGTGCGGGGATAAGAGTATAGCGTGCCGCTGGCACGCGAGAGTCGTGTCGGAGACACGATACTTTAGTAACCCCGCACGCAGTGTGGGGCAACGGAGAAAAGGCAAGGTAGTCCAAGGCGTGCCGGAGGCACGCTACTAACCATAAATAAAAATTAATTTGTAAAATTATTTGCATTTCAAAAAAATCCTCCGTAATTTTGTACGTTTTTTAATGGCAAGATTGAAAAGAGTAAAATTTCATCATAATATCAACTAAAAAATTAAAATTATGGCAAGTTTCAAAGGAGCTATTTCTGTTGATACTGAACGTTGTAAGGGTTGCGGCGTGTGC
>JAFZKP010000044.1 GCA_017553625.1 Bacteroidales bacterium | reverse complement strand
GGGATCTTACCGAAACGCTTTATAATCTTGCAAGTATATAATCATAACAAATTGAATTACAGATAATTAAATCGTTTTCCCACCATTTCCCACCATAATTTTCTTGACATAATTGTTTTGCGAGTCTAATTTTGCTCACAAATTTAAAGTCTAATGTATGTTAAGAAAAATCATTCTTCTTGTTTTTATGCTCGGTGTCACGGGCACTATTGTCGCTGATAATCTTGTTATTAATGATGAGATTACAATACTTGCAAATAATGGATGCGGAAATGACAGGTCAGCCTCAATTTCAGCCCACATCAACGGACATTATCTGAATGTGGCATTTCTTGCCGACCTCGGTTCAGTAACCATTAAAATACTGGACGAAAGCTACACCATGCTGGAGCTGTCCTACATAGAGACTCCATCAGGCTATCAGTATTATATCCCGTTGGAAGGCCGCTACACATTGCTCATAGCGTTGGAGGACGGCGACGAATATCGAGGGGATTTTGAAGTGAGTGAATAAGAAATCATTAAAATACACCTCAAATCTCCATGTTTTATTAAAAAGTTTTATAAATTTGCCAATGATACATGTTTAATAACCTAAACACTTCAAATTATGAAAACATTTACATTAAAAAACAAAACGTTTCTTCTGCTGTTGGCATTAACTGGGGTAAATATAGCCCATTCGCAAAACATCGAGCCGCTGTTATCAGAAGGCAACCGTTGGAATGTTATATTCAGAGATGTGTGGAGCCCTCCAGAGCCACAAAGATTCACTACATATTGCTACAAATTGGAGGGAGATACACTATTGGACGGGGTTTCATACAAACTTTTGTACAGCACTTTGTATGAAGATTTGAGTCATTTTAGTTATCGGGCGGCATTGAGAGAAGACCCAGAAGGAAGAGTGTATTGCCGGCACTCCTCGTCTTCAGACGAGACTCTGCTTTACGACTTCTCTTTACAACCGAATGACTCCATCTCAATCGACGGATACGAATATCTTGTTTTGGAGGATATTCGAGATACTATCATTGGTGATGTGTCTCGTAAAAAATTCACTTTTTTTTATTCAGACCATATTTATGAAAAAGAAATCTGGATTGAGGGCGTCGGAAGCGAATACGGGTTGTTGAACCCAGGTGTCTTGGCGTTGTCGGGTGAAATGACATATCTTCTGTGTTCGTACGAGAATGAGGAGCTTGTGTGGCAAAATACGGATTTCAACACATGTTTTTACACTAATTGGAACTATGACTTGGTTGGAGAGGAGTATATTGATAACATTAAAGTTTTTCCGAATCCGGCATCTGATAAAGTTATAATTATTGGTGCACCAGTTGAGGAAACATATGTTTATAACATATTCGGACAATTGGTTGCGGTTTGCAAAAACAATGAAATAAACTTTGAAAATTTGACCAATGGATTATATATTTTACATATCAAGACAAATGACAGTAAGAGCATCAAAAAAAGTGTTATTAAAAACTAGTATTGTATGAAGAAATTTTACCTTATAACAATTTGCCTGTTATTTACGATTGATTTTTATGCACAAACGTTCAATCGCCAGGAGAGCTTAAATCTAACAGTCGTAAATGACACCATATTATACCCTTTTGATGGGACTATAGTAACAGGCATAGGCATTTCTGGACATATTTCATATACTTCGGATCTAGGATTCGTAAGATTTGTGGTAAATGACAATTGTGGTAACGAATATATGGTTTATGAATCATATTGTCTGTTTGAAGACACATTATCATTTGGTTTTTCACAAAAATGCGAGGAAAGTTGTTTTTATGAATCGTATATCCCATCACAATTAAAAATACAAGTGTATGAGGCTGTTGTTGATGTGAGCTGTATTAATCTCAGCAATGTAAATTACAACGATGCAGAATATGGAAGAGTTTTAGCCATGCAAAACTCTATTAATAATAAAATTTCAGCATTACAAAACTATATCACACAAAATGGTTTGCTTTGGAAAGCGGGTCATACCGACTTGTCTGATTTTGTTTTTGATAATAATTACCATCTTATGTCGTTAAAAGACACGGAGAGTTTTATCAAGCAGAACGGACATCTGCCCAATGTGCCATCTGCGGCTGAAGTTGAAAAAGGAGGCATCGAACTCGGTGAGATGAACGCTGTTTTGTTGCAGAAGATTGAGGAACTTACACTATATGTAATTGAACTCGAGAAAAAAATAGAAGAACTAAAAGGAGATAAAAAATGAAAAATTGTCTGTTAATAGCCGTTTTGCTGATTTCACTATCAGCCCATGGCCAGCAAAAAGACCATAAAAACACAATCTATTTGGGAATGGGATCATATATGATTTCGCAAGAGAACAAAATATCCACTCACAGTGAGTATGGTGCTATAAAAGAATTCCGACCAGCAATAGATGTGTTTTATAACAGGCTGGTTTGGAATGGTTTGGGTATTGGCATCGGGTATTCATTTAAAAATGCCGACCCCAACGCTCACCTGACAACCGGAGAATTAATATCATGTACGGAACAATCACATTCCATGCTGTTGTCTGTCAACTACAAATTTGGTCTTAAGAATTTCAGTTTGACACCATATTTCTCAACAGGTCCGGCATTTGTGCGGTTTTTATTTCCAGATACATATCCTACTCCTTATAAAACCTATTATGAATCTGTTATTATGATTAGTCCTGGCGTTAGATTTGGATATGAAATCAATCAATTGATGTTTTATATATCATACAATTATGATTATTATAAACTATCTCCCAAAATTAACATAGCTGTTATTGGCACTTGGACATTCCCTAATGAATTCGGCCACCATTGTTTTAAAGCAGGATTAGGATGGTCTTTCTAAATAATATAACTATGAGACATTTTTATTTGACTTTTCTTATTCTTTTGGTTTGTAACATGTTACAAGCCCAAGAAGAGGTTTTCATGTATAATGAAAACAACAAAGAGTTCTTTGAAGTAAATGACTCAGTTAAATATATTAAGAGTTTTGGAAAACAAAACATTGACAATGATTATAATTATGAAAAACAAATTAAAAATCGCTTTGCTGATAACAATAGCATTCGTGTTTTCTTGCAAACATAATAGAAATGATACAAATGATAATATAATTGGTCATATAGAATGCGAGGATATTATAAAACCATCAAATCTTAAACCAATAAACTGGAACGGTTGGAACGACGCTTACACTGTCGGCTACACTTTTTACGACAATATCGAAGATGCCTGTCACGATTATGATGGTGATACAATACTATGCTATGGACATATATCAAAAAACTTGTATTTAGACCACCCTTCATTAGATCCCGAATGGATTTTCTTGGAAGGCAGCGAGAATCAACAAGACGGACAATGTGTCCGTATCATGTTTAATTCGGATATTATGCAAAACAGCATTGAAAAAGATTCCCTGATTCGTTTATTGAACAGTTCAAGCTACTCCGACACTTGTTTTGTAAAAGGTGTTTTGGGATTAGGAGTATGGTCGATGCCACCATGTCAATACGTTTATCCTGTAATAGGTGTTTGCCGACTTGAAGACATCTACTTTAAATAATTGAACATGATATGAATAATTAAAAAAAAAGAGTTACTTTTGCAAAGTTAATAAAAAAACCATGGGGGACTTCGTCAGCTTTTCAAATCTTATCGCAGAATACATTGTAAACTTCCCCTTTTTAGGACAGTCATTAATTAGACTGCAAAAATAATAATTTAGTTTTGAAAAAGAAATGATCAATTGTTACTCAAGCAGATATAAATTAGATTTCACCTATTATAAATGGGCTCTTGATTTAATTCATCCATAAAAACTAATACTATGAAAAAACTATTCTTTTTTTTAATTTTGCAATTATTTACTATCACTGTCTTGTTCTCCCAAGACATCTCCATCAACCTATCAATCAGATGGAGCGAGAGGTCTTATATCCTTAACACGGATTCAATAGTCAAATGTCCTGAATTGGTTATGTCTTATACTAACAATTCAAATAATGATTTGTATTTCAGGAAGTTTTCGCATTATCGAAATGGTTTTCCTGATTTTCAGTATTTTGAAATACCTGATTTTCATTATTACAATCCCATGGAAGATGAAGGTTGTGATTACCGGGAATATTGCAAGAAACACACTAATTATCGGAAAACAATTAGAGGATTTGTTGAAAATGAGCAATATAAAGATGAAAAGTATTATATTGTAATAAGCTTACCCATTGTTAATTATAAATACTGGGAAGCCATTAATGAAAAAGTATGGGATGATGATGAGATAGAAAGTGACTTCATCAATAAGAAACTAATGATAATAAACGACTATCTTAGCGATTCAATTTATGATAATATTGATGACAGGAAGCAACACAAGGAATATTTTTCGGCATCAGATATTACAGAAGAAGCTATCGAAAAAAGAATTAACAGCCAGTTCATGTTTCTTAAAGCTGGAAAAACAAGAGAAGACGTGTATAACCTCGCTTGCTTTGATATTGTTAAAGGAACTTATACGTTTGTGCTTAAAGGGGATTTTTTCAGTAACAGTATTTTCACTGGATGGTGTGACAACGCTCATCTCCCTCTTCCCGAAAAAGTCGGGGAATACAAGCTTTACGCCGGAGGATTCACGTCAAACAGCGTAACGGTTACGTTTTAAACGACCCGAAAAAAAGGATCCTGTATAGACGTGCCATGGCACGTCTATACTAACGCAAAAATATAATATATTGTATCGAAATATTTTGTATTTTTGCCGAAATGAAAAACGTAGCGGTAGTCATATTGAATTTTAATGGGGAAAAGTTCCTTGAGAAGTTTCTCCCGAACGTCATTGAGCATAGTGCAGAGGTGGCGGACATCATCATTGCCGACAACGCCTCTACTGACGACTCTGTGGCTTTCATGAAGGGGAATTATCCCAATATTCGATTGATTACCAACGATTTCAATGGCGGTTTCTCTACCGGCTACAACATCGCATTACGTCAAGTTGAAGCAAAATATTATTGCCTTTTGAACTCCGACATTGAGGTTACGCCACACTGGATTGAGCCTGTCATTGAGCTTATGGAAAGCGACCCGATGATAGCAGCCTGCCAACCTAAAATACTGTCGTATCACGACAAAAACAAGTTCGAATATGCCGGTGCAGGCGGCGGGTTCATCGACAAATACGGCTATCCTTTCTGCAGAGGCAGGGTTTTCCAGAATCTGGAGAACGACGAAGGGCAATATGACGACATAAAAGAAGTGTTCTGGGCCACGGGAGCCTGCATGTTTGTCAGAGCCGACGTTTATCACAGGTTCGGCGGTCTTGACGACAGTTTTTTCGCCCACATGGAGGAGATTGATTTTTGCTGGAGAGTGAAAAGCCAAGGCTATAAAGTGATGTATTGCCCGCAATCGAAAGTGTATCACATCGGTGGCGGCACCCTGCCAAAAAGCTCGGCGAGAAAGACTTACCTGAATTTCCGGAACAACCTTTCTTTACTAATGAAAAACCTGCCAAAAGGCGCGGTTTTCACCACTATTTCCTACAGAATTATCCTCGATTGGGTGGCAGGAATAAAATTCCTATGCGACGGCAGCTTCGCCGACCTTTGGGCTGTAACAAGAGCACATCTGAGCTTCTACAGACATATTCCTGCATTAAGGAAAAAGAGAAAAGAGCTGACACACAATCATGTGTCACAAGTGTATCAGAAAAATATCGTCTTCAAGCACTTTTTAGAAAAGAAAAAGCTTTACACAGAGCTTAACGAGACTAATTTTTCTTGAAATAAAGGATTATAGTCATCATTTTTCGGCTGCCACCTTCCTTCGGAAGCTGAAGGCCTTCAAAATTGATGACTATAATCTTATTTTGTAATTAGGAATAATATTGCTTCAGCATAGCCTTCCAAACCATGACCAACAATTGAGTGAACAGCGGCTTCGGCCGTATATGAATGATGTCTGAACGCTTCCCTTTCATAAACATTCGAGATATGAACCTCCACAACAGGCAGCCCTATTGCTCTAACCGCATCAGCCAAGGCTATTGATGTGTGGGCATAACCTCCAGGATTCATCACAACACCGTCGTATTTCCCCATCGCTTCATGAAGTTTGTCGATAAGCACACCTTCATGATTTGTCTGAAAATCGTCAATCACACAATCAGGGAATCTCTTTTTCATAGATTGCAAAAACTCATCAAGAGACTGATTACCATACACTTCGGGTTCACGTTTTCCAATAAGGTTCAGATTGGGACCGTTCAAAATTAAAATCTTCATAATCAATCTTTAAATTTCTTAAAAAACCTAATAATCTCACCGACAATAAGCACCGGGCTTGTGCCAAAGAAACATATCAGCCAGTCGCGCCAACTGAGTGGTGCCACCGTAAACATCTCTCCGCCAAACGTCACTATCAGGAACTGCCCTACAAGGATTATCACCAAAGCAAGCTCAAAACCGCCAAAATTCTTTCCAATACCATGCAATGACGACTTTCCGGTATGGTAGGCTTTTGCGTTGAAGAGATTCCAGAATTGCATAAAAACAAAAATCGTGAAAGTCAGAGAGTGCTCGTAACAAGTATAGTTCCCCTCTCCCATCACATTGAAATTGAAGAAGTTAAGCAGATAATCCTTAAAAGAGAAGGACATCATCTCACTGACATCGATATGTTTGAAATGCTGTACAAAGCCGAACATGATAAGCAGGAACAGAACCCCAACGATTAGTATCGAGCGAATCATCGGCTTTGTCAAGATATGGGCGTCTTTTGAGCGCGGCTTGTCGTTCATCACTCTTTCTGAAGGAGGCAGCGATGCCAAGGCGAGAGCTGCAAAGGTGTCCATTATAAGGTTGACCCAAAGCATCTGCGTGACTGTGAGCACCAATTCCGTACCGAGCAACGCGCCGAAGAGCACCACGAGACACGCCGCCACGTTTATCGTCATCTGGAACAGGATAAAACGCTGGATATTAAGATACAGCGAGCGTCCCCACATCACCGCACGCGCAATGCTGTTGAACGAATTGTCAAGAATCGTTATGTCTGACGCTTCTTTCGCCACCGTGGTGCCGTCGCCCATTGACAGACCGACCTGCGCCGCTTTAAGGGCTGGGGCGTCGTTGGTGCCGTCGCCCGTGACAGCCACAACTTCCCCGCTGAGTTGCTGAAGGCGCACAAGACGCTCCTTGTCCATCGGACGGGCACGTGACATTATCTTTATCATCGGGATGCGACGTTTCGCGTCTTCATCTGACAACGCCTCGAAATCCTTGCCTGAGATATGGTTGAAGTTGGTTTGGTCGGTATCTTTCCACAGCCCGAGCTGACGGCCAATCTCTATGGCGGTGCAAGGAGTGTCGCCTGTGACAATCTTAACGTCGATGCCCGCATTCATGCAGCTCGCTACAGCATCAGCGACATCGGGACGTATCGGGTCGGCAATAGCAACAGAGCACAGGAAAATCAGATTGTCAGCCACGAGGTTGTCAGTAACAGGATCGAACGACTTCTCACCCGGGTCGCCCTCCTTGTATGCCACAGCCAAAGTTCTCATTGCCTTGCTGTTATACGCATACAATTGATTCTCAATTTCTTTGCGATACGGCTCAATATCCACAATCCCCGTTTTCGTCACAATTCTATTGCAATGCTGCAAGATAATCTCAGGAGCGCCTTTCACGTAAAACATCGGTCTGTTGAACACCTTCGATTCAAAAACCGTCGCCATGAACTTGTATTTCGTCGAAAACGGCACCTGATAAAGCAGTCTCTCCCCTTCCCTATAATCCAAATAATTAACTCCTTGATTATTAAGCCAAAGCAGCAATGCGCCCTCGGTAGGGTTTCCAATAACCTTCACTTTGTTTTTATCCGTAAAATCAAGGAATGCGGTTGTGTTGACCGACAAACACTCTTTCAAAATGTCGCTCACCTCTTTATCGTCGAGTTTTTTATCAGGCAAAGCGTAACATGAAATATCATTGACAGTCATCTGGTTTTGCGTCAGAGTGCCAGTCTTGTCGGTGCAGATGACAGTAGTGGCGCCCATAGTTTCACAGGCGTGCATTTTTCGCACCAAGTTGTTGGCTATCAGCATCCTGTGCATACTCAACGCAAGGCTTAACGTGACGCTCATCGGGAGACCTTCAGGCACAGCCACGACAATGATTGTGACAGCAATCATGAGAGTGTTCAATGCGTATTGCGCAAAGCCAAGCCATTCGATCCCGTCTTCCAAACTGTCGACATAAATGAAATACATGAGAAAACGCGTGATAAGCACCACAGCCGCTATGAAATAGCTCGCATAGCAAATCACTTTCCCCAACTTGTCGAGTTGGATATTAAGAGGTGTCTTGATGTTGTTGTCAATCTGCGAGCCCTTGTAAACCTTGCCCCATTCAGTGGCATCACCGACTTTCTCCACACGCATCACACCGTGTCCGTCGATGACCTTGCTCCCTCGCATCAAACAATTCGAAGGATAAGTGGCTTCTTCGTCAAACTCACTTTCCTCGGTCGTTTTCCTTGCCATCGGCTCACCTGTGAGATCCGCTTCATTCACCTGCAACGAGAAAGCCTCGAGCAGCACGCCGTCGGCAGGGACCTCGTCACCTGTTTCAACAAGCACGATGTCGCCCACAACAATATCACGGCGAAAGACAAGCGTCACGTTGCCGTCACGCACAACCTTAACCGTTTCCTCGTCGTTAATCTGGTTTAAGATGTCAAACTTCTTGTTAGCCCTGACTTCAAAAACAAAGCCGACACATGTCGCCAGCATTATCGCGATAAAAATTCCGAGAGGCTCAAACAGCACGCTGATTCCATCATCAGTAGTGATATATTGATATACCGACACTCCTATTGACAACGCCAGTGCAATAAGAAGTATCCTGATAATAGGGTCTTTGAATTTCTCCAAAAACTGAACAAAAAGTGACTTTTTCTTTGGTGGAGTTAGAACATTAAAGCCGTGCTTTGCACGACTTTCCTCAACTTGTTTGGAACTAAGTCCCTGATATTTCATAACTTAAAAAAACAAAAAACTATTCTTTATTACCCATTTGAATAATGTTGTTGTTATTTATCTGAGCTTTTATCTTTGAACAATACACGCCGTCCTTCAGTTCAGGCTCAGCAACAATTATCTCTTGAACGTCTTCAAGTATTAGTTTTGTCGAGATATGCGCCGTGTCGACATATCTCTGATAATAATCATTGTTTTCGCTAACGGAGAAATCGTCTGCCCGCTCACGGATTTTGAAATTGGCCATCTTCGCTATCTCATTTTCCGCGCTTATTAGAGCGACACGCCTTGCCTCATTTCTTGCCTTTGAATTGTCATTTCCGACAACCGCCTGATAACCATGCGATTCGTAACTATAACTTTTGCTTTCCGTTGGAAATGTGATGTGATAATCCAATTCAGCGACCTCCCAATCGACGTACATTATTCCATTTTCACACTCAAAACCGTTAATCTTGCACGACAACTCGGTTTTGTATGTCATTCGGACGATATCCTGCACTTTGTCATGATAATCAGCGCTCTGGTTAAGAGACTGATAATCAGTTATCATCCTGTTTGTACTTTTAATCATGGATTTATGCGGTGTGAAATTCGTCAGTGCCTGCATGAAAGTGTCGGCGATGCAGTGCCACAGACCATGTCTCGTGTTCTGGTTCACCGCGTTTCTCGAGACGTTTCCACCGGCTCCATAATTGTAGTATCTCTCTATAACTTTATTTGTAATTGTGTCAATCGTTGACGATTGGACCGAATAACGGCCTTCTGTTTTCGAAACCCATTCAAGGTTATTTATTTCAGCATTGGCTGCATTCATTTTCAGCTCAAACAAATCGCCATATTCCGGTTTTCTTATGGTTCCATCATAATAGAACATATATGAGCCGTTGAACTCCGCGATTCTCTCATTGCTTTCATCATAATCGTCGTAAACGTTAAGCAACACCACCGCTTCGTCATATTTTGTGAAATAAATGTCTATTATGTCATAGCCGTATTTGCTGATTGACGCGTCAAACTCAGCAAGGCAATGTGATTTTTGGTCATCAATGTTGTTTCTCCCATCATTTTCAATATGGTAATAAAGCTCATAAACCGACGACATGCTCAGCTTTTGTGAAATGGCGTGCATAAACACCGCCCTCATTATCGCCTGATTGACAGCCATAGTGGAGTCAAGAGCCATATCCGACACGCCTATTGCGCCATACGGATTATAAAACCATGATGGAAGTTGCTCATAATCAGCGTAGGCGGGAGAAAAGACCTCTCCCGCACACGCTTCTTTTGCGCTTGTGAAGACACAAGCAATAGCGACAATTACGTATAGTAATTTCTTAGTCACAATTAATAATCCATCTTTTCCATTTCCTTGTCGAAAACTTGTTTGAATTTCTCATATTCAAAGTCTGTTCTCAACTTGGCGTCGTTTGAAACCTTTGATTTGATTTCGTCGAGGACGTTGTTAGCGCTGATTTCGAGGCAAACATAGTACATTGTACCGCTCTTCATCTTCTCTGACCAACCTGGCATTGCAGGAAGAGCGCCTTTCACTGTCTGTTGAACGACTGTGCGGCTCAAATCTTTAAGGCTCTGTTTGAATTCCTGTGCGTCGCCATCGATGTAGGTTGATGAATAGTCTTCAATCACACTGCTGATTTTGACTTCCATGATACGAGCGAGTTCCTGACGGGCGTTGTTGGCTGCTGCCTGCTTTGCCTTAGGAATCTGGTTCTCGAACTGTGCCATGAATGAGCCTTCAGCTCTGATGGCGTCTTTTGTTGACAAGCACTGTGCGCATGCTTCTTTTTCTGGATCTTTTGCGACTTCTTTGCTTGAGCCACATGATACGACAAACATTCCGAGCAATGCTGCGCAAACTAATAAACTAAGTTTTTTCATAGTAATTTTTTTTAAATTTTTGCCTACTCTAGCTTTTCGGCTTCCGCATATTAACTAAAACTTGATTCTAATTTCCTTGTTAGGTCTGCTGTTACCGGCTCTGAAACTTATCTTCACCGTCGGTTCGTCCTGAGGATAGCAGTATTCGCTGTCAAAATCGACATTGCACACGCCGTCGCTGTATCTGACATCGAATCCCATCGCGCATGACGAGGAGACATTAGGCTTCTGCGATGTTGTCATCATACGGCCTTTGTAGACGAGACGCACCGCCATGTGACCAGGTCTGTTCTCTACAACCTCAACCATTATCGATTTGTAAATGTCGTTATACAATCCGATGATTGTGTTGATTTTATGGATTCTCGAGTCATCCTCTCCAAGTTCGCTTTTCAACCCGCTCAAGAGAGAGATGTTTTTGCTGATGTCTTCGATGCTTCCGACAGTCTCCACCTCATCTTCATAAAGCTTGATTTTGTCGTCGATTTCTTTTTCATGTGCATTATAAGCATCTATGAGGTCTCTTCTCTCAAACTCTGAGAATGGGTATCTGATATATACCATGTAATACTCCGCACCTGTTTTCTTACTATAGTAACGCTCATAATACACATCGGCTTTTTGAATCGCTATGCCTTGAATTGCAGGCATTTTAGCCAGTTTCGTCTTGGTATTGTTGATATACTCCTGTTTGAACTCGCTCTTGTCGCCATAGACGTTCATCACTGTTTTATCAATGATTTCGCCTTCCACCATGACAGCCACCGACTGCGAGATGTCGTCGACGACCACTTTCATTGCAGCAGCCTTCGCATCCGCGAGATTAGCACCTTCCTGACCTTTTACATAAATATAGTCAGGACGTTCTTTTTCAGTAACCCATTTAGGTTTCTCCGACGGGTTTGACTCCGCGAGCTTGAAGCCTTTTTTCTGAGCCAAGGCACAAACCGGAAGCATCAACGCCATCGCTATTATCAAAATCTTTCTCATGACTCAATTATTTATTGTTCCATAATCCATGACACATCAGGTTCGCCCGCCTCCTCTTGGCTTTCGCTTTCATCGATGGCCTTGTAGTATTCGATTGCTCTTTCCTTACCTATTTTAATGAGTTTCTTCAGCTTAGGATCACGAGCCTGTATCATCTTTATAGCCTTGGCTACTGCCTTATCCTCGTTGTTATCCATTCCTTTCTTGGTAATCATCTCTTGTGAAAGAATCACTTTGTTGACATTATCCACGAAATAGAACGAGATTTCAACTTCCGCCATGAATTGAGGAGGTATCGAGGCCGTGGCGGTTTTTGAAAGAATAGTCACCGAGGTCACGATGAGGAAACGGCTTTCATTTGTCGACGAGCCGAGACCGTTCAGCGTGACAGCCTGATTCAGTCTGTTATAAAGCACTGTGAGTGCGTCACCTTTCACCTCTTTGTTAACAGGCATGAGCACACGAACTGGAATCATCTGCTCAAAACTCATCTCGTTCTGGGCTTTGACAATCGAGCCAGACAAAACCATGAGCACTGCCAGCAGTAAAAATTTGATTTTCTTCATATCAATTCAGTTTTAATTATAATATCAGCCAAACTTCGCTTGGACCGCGCATATAAATTGTACTCTCAATATTGAAGTTGTTTCTCAGGAAGCTTTGCAATCCCTGCAGATAGCTCTGTGTGTCAACACGTTGGATGGCGTTGCGTCTTCCGACCTTGGTAAGAGGAATCATCACCTGGTTGAATGTCAACAGGTTCGGTGTAATTGTTCTTGTAGGGTTGTTGTCGACGGTGTTGTCCTGGAGCCAGAAGTAGATGATGTCGTTAAGAGGTGTCTCCTCGCCTTCAAACGAGAATGTGTCTCTTATCAGGTTGTATTCCGAGTTTTCTGTCCTCTTGACTTTCACCGTAATCTGGCGGCCGTTCTTCGACATATTTATAAACTCATCCTGGATCTTTTTGCAGAACGAATCCATGTGGTTAAGCACTGCCTCTTCAAGCAAAGTGTTGACTGTAGCCGAGTTGGATGGTTTTCCGTCACCGTGTGCGTGGGCGATTTCGCGTGCGTTGGCGCTCACGTCGACAGCTCTCATGTTGAATGTCACATAACGTCCCATGCCCTTCTCCATGACTTCAAAGTCGAGGTCGATCAGGAAGTCGACGTTAGCGGTACGTTTGATGCGGTCAATTGGAGATTCTGCAATAGCGCCTTCAAGACCGTAGTCGTCTCCAACGAGAGCGTTCTCCTGCTCTTCCTGTTTCATGCTCTTGAGAAGGAACTCAAGGCTCTGTGTCTCAAAGCCCTTGTTCTTGAAAATCTCGTTCAACGAGGCTATCACGAGACGTAAGTCACGGCTGTCTTCACGGCCAAAGATGTCGTAATCAGGGATGCTCTGTGTTTTTCCTGTCTCATCTTTCCATTTCTGTACGAAGCCCATATCATTGCAATACACGTCGGAAGGAACCACCATAAGAATAGGTTTGGCGTATTTTCCAGCCGCTGTTTCCTTGATATTCTCAGCATAGCCTTTTTCCTGCATGTAAGTCACGAGTTCGTCGTATTTCACCTGAACGTCAACAGACACTGTATACACCTTGCCGTTTTTCACTGCCTGAGGCTGACCTGTCTTGTTGATGAAGCGGTGATATTGTCCGCCAGGTGTTTTATTTGTCGGGAGAGCGAGGAAGTTCTCAAAGAACTGGATATTGTCCTCTGCCTTGGAATAGCTCACGATAGCTGGTGTCGCCTTTGTGTTTTCCGATGCTGCGATGCCGCGGAAGAGGCAAGCCGCCACCGCGTCGCGTTTTGCCATCGCCACGCCTTCATTGGCATCTTTTGCCGTTGTTGTCACTGTGAACACTTTCGTGCCGTCCTGTCCCACTCCGATATACTGGACCTCATAAACCTGGTCCAACACAGAGCGTTTTTCATTATGTTTCTGTGCAAACACAGTGTTTGCCACGAGAAGCAGAACGAGCATCTGAACAAATCTTTTCATCATACTTTTCATATCATCATTAATTTGGTACAAAAATAAGATTTTTTTTAAAACCATACGAGAAATTATTTCCAATTAATCGGGACGTTTCTCATTTCGATACGGCAGTCTGCCGCATTAAAGCTGATAACCGGCATGACTTTTGTCTTGGCATGACTTATCTTTCCAGGTATTGTCATGGTGTATTTCACCGGCACATCTGTCATCAATGTCAGAATTTTGCTTGTATTTGCGCTGCTCCAATTGTCGTTATGCTCCGTACCTTCTTCATCATACGAAACAAAATAATGACCCACTTTATGGCTTGCATTCGTCGAATGGTTTGTAACCTTGATTGTCAATGTAACAGTCTGGCTGCCTTTACCACCTATCAAGGAGACGAATTCGACATCAAGCCAGTCGCTGCATGCGTTTGATATTGTCATCTCGTTAGCCGGTTTTTCGGCGGCTTTAGGCGCTTCTGTCGCTGGCGCTTGAGGTGCTGTTTCCTCTGAGCCTTTTTTACGGCTGATTTTCTTTTCACGTTTGGTGCTGCCGTAGTTGTTGGCTTTTAGTGTTTTCTGTTCAAACGGATCATCCGACTGCGCGTATGACACGGCAGGTATTGCTGAGAGGAACATTACAGCAAGTAATAGGTAAACAAGTTTTTTCATATTATTGTGATTTTTAATTATTTTTCTTCTTTTTCAATTTTTTTCCAGATAATCGGGACGTTTCTCAGTTCGATGCGGCAGTCGTCGATGTCGAAAGCTATGACAGCCATCTGTTTGTTTCTCTTTGGCACCAACTTGCCGGGCACGCGGAAAGAGAACTTTACCCAAGTATCTGTGAGAGCCTTGTATGCCTTCACGTCTCTCAATGCGTTATGTCCGTTGCCGTCCATGTCGTAGGAGACGAAATTACCACCGACAGAGACGTTCTTGTTCACGTCGTGATTGATGAATTTTCCAGTGAATGTCAACGTCTGCTCGTCCTTGTCGCCTATCAGGGAGACGATTTTAAAATCAAGGCCTGTTTCGCCAGCGCATGGATTGCTTATTTGGATGTCCTTGCTGGAATATTTGATTTTCCGGTAGATGGTGCCACATGACGATGTCATCAACATCATGAATGCAAAACCTAAAATTATAGATGCTTTTCTCATATAACTTATTTTTTATTTCAATTAATTCAGTATCAGCCAAGCTTCACCGGGTCCTCTCATATAAATCGTGCTCTCGATATTGAAATTATCGAAGAGGAACTCCTGAAGTTGAGTAACATATTCGTTTGAGTCGAGGCGGCGTATTGCGCCTTGTCTGTTTTTCGTTATCATAGGAATCATCACCTGGCTGAATGACAGCACGTTAGGTGTGATATTACGTGTCGGGTTATTATCGATGGTATGGTCTTGCAGCCAGTAATAGATTATGTCGCAGAGTTTGGTCTGTTTACCTTCAAAATCAAATTTTGACTTCTGGAAATCGCATTCCGAGTTGTCAGTCCTCTTGATTTTCACTGTGATACGGTGTCCGTCGGTCTCCATTTTCTTATAATGGGCTTGTATTTTATCGCAGAAATCGTCAACATAATTAATCACAGCCTCTTCAAGGAGGGAGTTGACCGTGGCTGTTCTCGAAGGATGTCCGTCGCCGTATGCGTGAGCTATCTCAACAGCATTTGAGCACGGGTCTACGGCGCGCATGTTGAAAGCGACATAACGTTTGTCGTCAGTCTGATACAAGGCGAAGTCCAAATCGACGATATAGTCGACATTGGCGCTACGTTTTATCCTGTCAAGCGGCGATTCTTTCACTGTGCCTGAAAGCCCGTAGTCATTGCCAATGAAAGCGTTCTCGTCGTTTTCCATTGAGATGCTCTTCAGCAGGAATTCAAGGCTGATTGTCTCGAATCCGCGAGAGGCGAAAATCTCGTTCAGCGAAGTTATCACGAGGCGCAAATCGCGGCTGTCCTCCCTACCGAAAATGTTGTAATCGGAGATAGTCTGTACTTTTCCAGTCTCGTCTTTCCATTTCTGGACAAAGTCCATCTCGGTGCAATACACGTCGGCGGGTACAACCATGATGACAGGTTTCAAATATTTTCCCGCGGCTGTTTCTGTTTCTTTCACCGAATAGCCTTTATCCTGCATGTATTGTGCGAGATTGTCATACAAAACCTGCACATTTATAATGGCATCAACGCCATAATCGTTTTTTTTCACATCTGTTTCCCAGGCTTTGCTCACAAAACGCACATATTTACCAACCACCTTGTCTGATGTTGGGACTTTAAGAAAATCAATGAAATAAGATTCATTTTTCTGGATGACGCTTTCCTTCACGATAGGCGGTTTCGGACGTGTTTTTGACGATGCAGGCAAACCTCGGAGCAGACACACGGCAACGGCGTCGCGTTGAGCGTATTCGAGCGCGTCTTCCAGCGTCGGCGCGATTATCCTCATCTCTATAATCGAGGTGCCTTTGGGTCCCACTCCACCGATTCGGACATCAAACTGCGCGTTAAGAATGTTGTTGGCATCCTTGTTCTGCGCCAGCGACACATTCACCAGAGCTATGATTATCACCAAGATAAATGACAATCTCTTTGTTATATTACTTTTATGACTCATACGTCGCCTAACAATTTGATTTTGCAAATATAAATATTATTTTAAAGCTCGCAACAAAAAAAAGCTGTTTTTACAAAACGAATTTTGTAATCTCCTGATTCGGTTCAAGTTCCACTGGCTCTTTTCCATATTGGAATACCATCATTTTCTTGCCGCCTTTGAGATAATACTTGTCGCCTATTACCCAAATCGCAGTCGCCTCACGCAATCCGACGACTTTCATTTCCTGTCGCACAGCAAGATATTCGTTGATACGGTCCTGACGTGTCTCGCCGCCATGTTTTATCATCTTGTCGATTTCAGGATGAGGGTCGAGGTAATGAGGATTTATCTGGAATGGTATGAGGTTCAATGTGTTGAAACTTGCAGGTTGAACTATCGGCATGTCGTTTGTTGTGCAGAGTGTCGGGCATGCGATGTTGGAACCGGCGCTCCATCCGATATAAGGTGTACCGTTGTTGGCGCACTCGGCAATAGCCTGCATCAGACCGAATTTATGCAGCTCTGCCACGAGATGGAATGTGTTTCCGCCACCCACAACAATACAATCGGCAGTCTTCACGAGTCCAACTTTATCCTCCACTTCATGGACTGACACGAATTTCTTCACACCAAGTTTCTCGTTAAAGACTTTCTTCACCTTTTCGGTATATGCGTCATAGCTTGCAGGATAAGGATTCCCGCCAATGAAAACACCCGCAAACGGCACAAAAGCCACCTTGCTGTCGGCGCCGAGTTTGTTCTTTTCAAAGAATTGTTCGAGCTGGGTCATCGCCCAAGCCAGGTATGTTTCACCAAAGTTTGTTGAATTGCTGATTAAAAGTAAGTTTCTCATTTTTTTTACAGATTAAAATTTTGACAAAAATAATGATTTTTTTGATACGAATGGATTTTTGTTATATTTTTGTAGAAAATTAGAAAAAAGGAAAAAGACATAAGACAAAAGAATTTTGAGATGAGAAAGTTATTGATTTTGTTACTAATTGTTGGAATTGGTAGGATTAATGGAATTTGTGAAAACTATGAATTGACATCACCTGACGGGAGAATTAGCGTAACTATTAATGTCGGGGAGGATGTGAGATACAGCGTCATGCATGACAGCACGGTCATCATCAACGAGTCGGCAATTTCGATGGAGTTGGAAGACGGCACAATTTTAGGTGTTAACGGGCTGGTAGACAAAGTGAAAAACAAGACTGTCAACGAAGATATCAGAGCATATTTTTATAAGAAGACAACCGTCAAAAACAGCTATAACGAACTGGTTATCAATTTTAAAGAAAACTTCTTCAGGCTCACCTTCAGGGTTTTTGACGACGGTGTGGCATATCGTTTCTCGACGACATTCAAAAACCCGATTGTTGTCAAAAAAGAGAATGTAAACTATTGTTTTGACGACAACTATTTGGCGTACATACCTTACGTGAACGCGAGAAAAGGCGAAGGCGACTTCCTGACACAGCAGTTCTTCACTTCTTTTGAGAGCCAGTACACCATCGATTCGATTTCCAACATGGACACCGAGCGTCTTGCTTTCACACCTTTATTAATAAGCATGAAGGAAGGCAAGAAAGTGGTTTTGCTGGAGGCTGATTTGGAGGACTATCCTGGAACATTTTTCCGCAAAGGCGAAGGAAACAGCTTGGTCGCGGTTCAGTCGACTTATCCTAAAGTCGAGGAGCAAGGCGGACACAATATGCTGCAACTTGTTGTAAAAGAAAGAGAAGACTACATCGCGAAGGTCAAAGGCACGAGGGATTTCCCATGGAGGGCGATGGTGATTTCGGACAACGACACCGATTTGCTCAACAACGACATGGTTTACAAACTCGCATCACCTTCAAGAATCAAAGACGTGAGTTGGATCAAGCCAGGCAAGGTGGCATGGGAATGGTGGAACAACTGGAATCTCACCGGCGTGGATTTCAAACCAGGTGTCAACAACGACACATATAAATATTATATGGATTTCGCGTCCGACAATGGAATAGAATACATCATTTTGGACGAAGGCTGGGCAGTAAACGGTCAGGCTGACTTGTTCCAGATTGTGCCTGAAATCGATTTGGCTGAGCTTGTGGCTTACGGCAACGAGCGCAACGTCGGAATAGTGCTTTGGGCTGGATATTATGCCATTGACAGAGACATGGAGCATGTTTGCAAGCACTACAGCAAGATGGGCATCAAGGGATTCAAGGTCGACTTCATGGACCGCGACGACCAGAAGGTTGTGGACTTCTATTATAGAATGGCTGCTATGGCTGCAAAATACAACCTGTTCATTGATTTCCACGGCGCATACAAGCCTACAGGACTGAGCCGCACCTACCCTAACGTGCTGAATTTCGAGGGCGTTTACGGTTTGGAACAGTCGAAATGGGACAACAGCACTGAGCAGGTCAACTATGAATGTATGATTCCGTTCATCAGAATGGTGGCAGGCAGCATGGACTACACCCAGGGTGCTATGGACAACGCGAGCAGAGAGGATTTCAAAGCCATCTACGACAACCCGATGAGCCAGGGCACACGCTGCCGCCAACTCGCAGAGTATGTCGTGTTTGAATCACCATTCTGCATGTTATGCGACAGTCCTTCAAAATACATGCAGAACCAGAACTGCGTGGAACTGATTGCCGCCATCCCGACCATCTGGGATGAGACCATAGCCCTTGACAGCAAACTCGGCGAATACGTCGTCATTGCAAGACGCTGGGGTGACACATGGTATATCGGGGCTATCACGAACTGGGACAAGAGGACGCTTGAGATAGACTTGAGCAAGCTCCATATTCAGAACGGAAGCTGCAGGGCGTTTGTGGACGGTCCTGACGCCAACGAATACGGCTCCGACTATAAGATAACCGACTTGGCCATCAAGAGCAACAAAGTCACGGTGAATCTGGCAAGCGGCGGTGGCGTTGTCTTAGTGATTAGCAACTAATAAGTTACATTTTCAAGGAAAAGGGCGTGAGCCGGCATTGATGTGCCGGCTGAGCATCTGTTTTTGTTTTCGATGACGGCGCGGAAGCCCTCGAGCGTCATCTTACCCTTCCCCACTTCCAGGAGTGTGCCCACGATAGCACGAACCATATTTCTCAAAAAACGGTCGGCTTTGATGTGAAAGACGAGCAGTTCGTTCTGTTCAAACCAATAAGCCTCCATGATTCTGCAGTTGTTTGTCTTCACTTGGGTATGAAGTTTTGAGAAGCTCGTAAAATCCTGATATTCAAATAGTATTTTAGCTGCTTCATTCATTTTTTCAATATCGAGAGGTCCGTAGACGTATAGGGAATCGTTGGTGTGGAACGGGTTTTTCGTGCGAGTGATGTAATAATGATACGTACGCGATTTGGCGTCGAAGCGGGCGTGAAGATTCGGGTCGACCTGCCAGCAACGATAAACGACAATGTCATCAGGAAGAAACATATTCAATTGGCTGACAAAGAGTTGCAGGTCTTTTATCGGCTCGCTTTCGAAATGTGCGTAAAAGTTGCGTGCATTCACGCCTGTGTCTGTTCGACCGCAACCGGTAACGCCCACAGTCTGTTTCAGCTTAAGGCTGATACATCTTTCAAGAACCTCCTGAACAGAGACGTCATCAGGCTGAATCTGCCAGCCGTGATAAGCCTTCCCGTTATATGCCAAATGCAAGAAATACCTATTCATAAAACTTTTTTGCACTGCAAAATTAAAAAAAATGCACAAAAAGTTTGCATTATTCAAAAATAATTTTTACCTTTGTCGTGAATTTTAACATCTAAAAACGTAAAGCCATGCCAGTATACATGTTACAAGACGAGGTGTTAGATTTTCCGCCTGTAAACCAAGCTACTAAGGATGGTTTGCTTGCCATAGGAGGTGATTTGTCACCTGAGAGGCTGCTCGTCGCCTACTCATCGGGAATATTTCCTTGGTACACAGAGGGAGAGCCTATTTTATGGTGGGCACTTGACCCCAGGATGGTAATGAAACCGACAGATTTGAAAATCACGAAATCATTATGGAAGACGATTGAATCGAATAAATATTCATGTTCCTTTGACGCTGATTTTGAAGGAGTGATAAGGGCATGCGCCACCGTTCCGCGCACTGACGACCAGACCGAGGAGGAGGAAGACCAGGACGAGCCGAGTCCATGGATCAGCGAGGACATGATTGCGGCTTATTGCGAGCTTCATGACATCGGGATGGCACATTCCGTGGAGGTTTATCAGGAGAACGAGCTTGTCGGCGGGCTTTATGGAGTGTCGATTGGCAAGGTTTTCTGTGCCGAGTCGATGTTCCACACAAGGACAGACGCTTCAAAAGTCGCATTATATAATTTATGTCAGTTCTTGATTAAGAACAACATCGAGCTCATTGACGCTCAGCAGGAAACAAGGCACATGAGAAGAATGGGCGCCGCGCCTATACCAAGAAAAGAGTTCATGAAGACGCTGAAGGGGCTCATCAACGAGGAAAGCTTAGTGGGAAACTGGGGCGACGGAAGCGCTGAGTTTTTGAAGTTAGAAGTTAGCAGTTAGTCAGTTAATCATTTGGAGGGTTTAACTGAACAACTGATTAACTGACTAACTGATTAACTGATTAACTGATTAACTACTATAAGGATTCCTTTATTTTTACGAGTTTTTCGAGGAGCGGCTCCACCAGGTCGAGGCGGAGCATGTTGGCGCCATCGGATTTGGCGACTGCCGGGTTTGGATGCGTCTCCATGAAGAGACCGTCGGCACCTACGGCGACAGCGGCTTTCGAAATCAATTCTATAAGTTCAGGCTTGCCTCCAGTGACGCCTTCCGTCTGGTTTGGCTGCTGCAACGAATGTGTCACGTCCATGATGACTGGCACGTCACATTTCTGCATTTCATAGATGTTTCGATAATCTACAACGAGATCCTGATAACCGAAAAAATTGCCCCTATCCGTCAGCATAACAGACTGATTGCCAGCCTGTTGCACTTTCTCCACAGCAAAACGCATCGAGGCTCCTGACAAAAACTGTCCTTTCTTGATGTTCACTGTTTTGCCCGTTTTTGCGGCAGCAATCAACAAATCAGTCTGACGGCACAAAAACGCCGGAATCTGAAGAATATCAACGTATTCGGCAGCCATTGCAGCCTCTTCACACGAATGAATATCTGTCACGACAGGAACATCGAACTGCTTGGAGATATTTTTCAGAACATTGAGCGCCTTAATATCGCCGATACCCTGAAACGAGTCGATACGGGAACGATTTGCCTTACGGTATGAGCCTTTGAAAACAAAAGGAACATCAAGGTTTTTCGTGATTTCAACCAGCTTCTCGGCAATTTTGAAAGGAGATGCCTCGTCTTCTATGACGCAAGGTCCCGCAAGAAGAAAAAAGCGGTTCGGCTTCAGACTTTTAAGAAAAGGATAGTTATCAAGATTCATTTGATGTAAATTTTTGCAAAGATAGGGATTTTAGTTTAAAGATTTGAGATTTGAGTTAAAGATTTTTAGGATTAATGGGATGAATGGAATAAGTGGGATTATTAATAATAGGTGTGTATTTAAAAAAGACTTATTTTTGCAAAAATTTGAATTATGGAAGATTTAAAAGGCTATTTGGATTCGTTGGTTGAGAAAAACAACACGGAAGACTTCATCAAAGACGATCCTGTTCAGTTTCCGCACAGATACACTGACATTCATGACATTGAGATTGTGTCGTTTTTGGTGGCGACCATAGCGTGGGGCAACAGGAAAATGATATTGAACAACGCCAACAAGATGCTTGAGATGATGGGAAAGTCGCCATACGACTATGTGATGTCGGGGGGGTACGAGAAGCTTGATGACGCCAAGTGTGTACACAGGACGTTTTTTAATAGGGATTTTAAGTATTATTGCAAGGGATTGAGGTTAATATACAAGCAGTTATTCAGTTGTTCAGTTAGTCAGTTAGTCAGTTATTCATTAGAAGATGTTTTTTTAAACAATGAGCATGATGTGTGGAGGGGTATTGAGAATTTCAGGGATTTGATGGCGGAGGCGAATGGAGGGACGAGCAAACATATTTCGAATCCGAGTTGTTGTGAGCCCAAGAAAGGCTCGGCATGCAAGCGGCTTCACATGGCCTTGAGGTGGCTGGTGAGAGATGACGGCATCGTTGACCTGGGTATTTGGAAACGGTTGAGTCCCAAGGATTTGATGATACCTTTGGATGTCCACGTGGCGAGAGTTTCGAGAGATTTAGGCTTGATTGACAGGAAGAGCAACGACAGGACAACGGTCGAGATGCTGACATCGAAATTAAGAGAGTTTGATAAAAAAGACCCCGTGAAGTACGATTTCGCACTGTTTGGAGTGGAGTTGATGAATAGTTAGAAGTTAGGAGTTGGCGGTTAATTGTTGATAACATTGCTATTTTGGCAAGTTATCAACATTTTGTTGATAACTTATTTATTAATATTTTATAAATAGGGCTGAAAACCAAAGGATAATTCTTATCTTTGCAAGATTGATTTTACTAATTTTCAGATTAGCAGGATTGATGTGATTAGTAAGATAAATAATTGAAAATAAAATAATAACAACTAAATTAAACAAAATGAAACGTAGATTTACTTTATTGTTAGCAGCATTTTGGCTGTTGATGACAAGTAGCATTTGCTTAGCGCAGACAGCTACTTTCACTCCGTCAACCAGTTGGGATCCAACTGGTACATCAGGAACCGGAAGTCTTATTGAAGCCACTGTAGATGGTGTAACTTTTAGTTGCGACAAAGGTTTTGTAACAACACAAATTCGTTGTTACAAAAACGGCGTTGTGACTATCTCATCAGAAAACACCATCACACAGATTGACTTTACATTTTCTGGTAGTTATAATGGAGGTTTGGATGCATCATACACAGGCTTGTCGACAAACGAATGGACACAAACTTTAGGTAGCCAAGCCCGTTTTATGTCAATAGTTGTAACATATTCAAATGGCGGCGGACAGCAGACTGTTGCAACTCCGACGTTCTCACCGGCAGCTGGAACATATTATGAGGCACAAAACGTGACAATAAGCAGCACAACAACTGATGCGACGATTTATTACACTTTGGACGGCACAGACCCGACGACATCAAGTGCTGTGTACTCCTCTCCTATCGCCATCAGCGAGACAACAACAGTGAAAGCTATGGGCGCGAAGGCAGGAATGAATAACAGTAGTATTGCTTCAGCGACATACACTATTGAGGATGCTCCAACACCGATTACCATTGCAGAAGCCAGAGCGTTGACCGCCAACGAGTACGCTTTAGTGCAAGGTATTGTGACATTCATCGACGGAAGAAACGTCTACATTCAGGATGAAACAGCAGGTATTGACTTGTACCTCAACAACAACACAGTTCCTTCTGGTTTGGCTTTAGGCGACATGGTTCTGGGTTACGGAAAGAAGACCGCCTACAACGGACTCATCGAACTTACAGGAATCAACGGCGGCGACGCATCACAATTCAGCATCATTTCAACAGGCAACACTCTTCCTTTGGCAGAGAAGACCATTGCTGAAATCAACACTGACGGAGCAGGAAGCAATATGTTGCAGTCAACACGCGTGAAGGTTGTCGATGCAGTGATCGGAACCATCAACACAAGCAACAACACACCTCTCACACAAGGCGAAAACTCAATTAACATCTACAAAGTGCCGGCTTTGAACAACATCTCAGCAGGCGACGCTGTCGACGTTATTGCCGTCATTGGTTTTTATAACAATCCACAGCTCCGCGTTGCATCTGCAAATGACGTTGAGATTCACGTCGCTCCACAATATGTTGCAACACCAACATTCTCACCAGAAGCAGGAGTTTATACATCAGCACAAAGCGTGACAATCGCATGTGAGACAGAAGATGCCACAATCTATTACACATTGGACGGCACAGACCCGACAGAGAACAGTACCGTTTACAGCGATGCAATTGAAATCAGCGAGAACACAACCATTAAAGCTTATGCAGTGAAAGAAGGAATGCTTGACAGCGAAATCGCCTCAGCGACATACAATATTGAGCTTCCAACTTTGACATTCAACAAGTTGGCATCTCACACCGATGTCACAGACAATGGCATTTATATGATTGTTGACGTGGCAGGCGGTTATGCCTTGACAAGTGCCAACGGAACAGGTTCAGCACCTTCAGCAGTGGCAGTGACCATTGAGAACGATGCCATCAGCGGAAACATCGCCGACGAGTTACAATGGAACTTCACAGAAGTGGAAGGCGGTTACAAAATCACTCCTATCAACACAACAGACACATACCTTTACACGACAAACACCAACAACGGTGTGAGAGTCGGCAACAACACCAACAACGTTTGGGTGCTCGACATCACAGATGCCAACAAGCCGAACTATCACGGATTCAAGAACGTAGCATACAGCCGTTACATAGGCGTTTACAACAACAGCAACTGGCGCACATATACATCAATAGGCGCAAACATTGAGAACACTCAGATTGAGATCTTCGTTCTCGGTGATGCACCGGTTCACACATATTACGCAGTGAATGTCGCAACAGGAATCGCAAACGGCACTGTGGAAGTCAGTCCGACAACAGCAGAAGCCGGTACAACAATCACCGTGACTGCTACACCGGCTACTGGTTATGAGTTGGCGACTTTAACATATACCGTTGGTCAGAGCACATTCAACATCAACCAGGAGACGATGCAGTTCACGATGCCATCTGGCGATGTGACAGTGAACGCCACATTCTCAGAACTCGAGCATGTTGCAACACCAACATTCACACCAGCAGCAGGTTCATTCATCACCGCTCAGCAGGTTGAAATCGCATGTGCCACAGAAGGCGCAACTGTTTACTATACTTTAGACGGCACCGAGCCTACAGAAAACAGCGCAGTTTATTCAGAGGCAATCGAAGTTAGCACAACTACAACAGTGAAAGCGATGGCTGCAAAAGAAGGCATGAACAACAGTGACATTGCATCTGCCACTTACACCATCATCCAGCCAATGACAATAGCTGCCGCAAGAGCAATAGAATCAAATGAGTATGCTTTGGTACAAGGTATCGTGACATTCATTGACGGAAGAAACGTTTACGTACAGGATGAGACAGCAGGTATCGACCTTTATCTCAACAGCAACACCGTTCCTTCAACATTAGCTCTCGGCGACATGGTTTTGGGATACGGAAAGAAGACAGTTTACAACGGACTCGTCGAGCTGACCGCCATCAACGGAAGCAATGACAACCAGTTTGTGATTGTCTCAACAGGCAACCCGCTCCCAGTGGCAGTGAAGACCATTGCTGAAATCTTGGCAGACCACAACGGCGACAAGATGTTACAGTCGACACGCGTCCAGATTGTCGATGCTACAATAGGAGCCATCAACACGAGCAACAACACCCCTATCACTCAGGGCGAGAACACGCTGAACATCTACAAGATGCCAGTCGTCGAAGGTCTTGAAGAAGGCGACAACGTGAGCGTCATCGGCATCATCGGATGCTACAACAACCCGCAGCTCCGCGTGGCTATGGCTAACGATGTCACATTCACACATCCTGCAGGAATCTTTATTAATCCGACATCATTGGCAGGATTCACATACGTTTATGAAGAAGGTCCGTCGAATGTGAAGACATTCAACATCACAGGAAGAAGCCTCACCGCTGCGACACACATCTACGCTCCTGAAAACTACGAGATGTCGTCGTTCCCTGGCGACAACTTCTATCCAGAGAGTCACATCACCATCAACACCTACACCGGAACTTACAACTACACCATCAAGGTGAGACTGAAAGCGGGTCTGGAAGTTGGAACATACAATGAGAACATCACCATCACCCAGAGTGAAGTTGAGGACATGACCATCGCTTTGAGCGGAAGCGTCACCGGCGACCAGCCACAGCCACAGGGCGGTTACACACGCATCAGCGACCTCTCAGAACTGACAAGCGGCTCAAAGGTCGTCTTCGCAGCACGTTACGATGACAATGCCACAAGCTACTACGCAATGACAGCACAGGCATCAGGCAAGCCAACGGGCGTTTTGTTCACAAGCGTTATTGATGACGCTGAGACACTTCCAGCCGAAATCACTGACGAGGAAGAGACATATTACTGGACTGTTGACGTTGACGGCGACAACTACACATTCACCAACGCCAACGGCGACGTGCTCGGTTACACCAGCAGCACCAACTTCGCTACAGGCGGTGACAACACTGCATGGGCAATCACATACCAGACATCCGAAGCCACAGCAATGGTTCCTGAATACAGCGCATTTGTCATCAATAATGTCAACAACGCAATCAGAGCTTTCGCTTTGAACAGCAACCACAACTTCGGTCCTTACCACACACAGAACATTGCTGCTGACAACTACAACTTCTTCATCGACATCTTCGCGACAGCGGGCGGCGGCACTTTGACATGCGCCACACCTACATTCACACCTGAGGCAGGCACATATTACGAGGCACAGGAAGTCGCTATTTCATGCAACACCGCTGACGCAACGATATACTACACATTGGACGGCAGCGACCCGACAGAGAACAGCGCCGTTTATAGCGAGCCTATCGCTGTTGAGGCAAGCATGACAATCAAAGCCATCGCCATGAAGGAAGGCTATGAGAACAGTAACATCGCCACAGCAGAATACACTATTATATTAGGTGCTGTCACCATCTTCAACCAAGATTGGGAAAACGGCATGAACGACTGGACATTCGTGACAGTTGAAGGCGGCAACGCATGGACTATTGCCACATACAGCAACAACCACTACGCATACGCCAACGGCTACAATGGCGGAGTAAACGAGCAATGGTGCATCTCCCCTGCCTTCGACCTTTACACCTACACCAACGCATCTCTAACATTCAGAAATGCAAAGAACTACACTGGTCCGGATATGCAGCTGTACTTCTCTAACAATTATGACGGCGAGAATCCTGCAACAGCCACATGGACAGAGCTCGAGTTCAACAAGTCGACCGGTTCATACGCATGGACAGAGTCAGGAACAATCGACCTCGCTAACTTCACAGGCGAAGAATGCTACATCGGATTCAAGTACACCTCAACAGAAAATGAAGCTGCAGCTTGGGAAGTCGACGACATTGTTTTGATGGGATTCACAACCCAGACATACATCAATGTTACACCAAGTGCTTTGTCAGGATTCACCTATATCGTAGGCAATGGTCCATCACAGGTACAGACATTCACCGTGTCAGGTGGCAACTTACCTCCAGCGCCAGGCGGATCTACTGGTGGTATTACTATCACATGCAGCAACACCCATTATGAGTTCTCACTCGACGGAGAAGAGTTCTGGCCTTATACTATTGGCATCCAAGCTACTGGAACGCTCGAGCCTACTACACTTTATGTGAGACTCGAAGAAGGTTTGCCTGTCGGTCCGTGGGACGGCGTTGTAACCTTTGAGGACGGTGGTTATGAAGTGACTGCAACCGTAAGCGGCATTGTTACAGAGGAACCGGTTCCTGGTGACGACTGGAACAGAATCTACGCTCTCAGCGACCTCCATGACGGCGACCAGGTCATCATCGCATCACGTTACGATGCCACAGTCGGCGACGGCTACTATGCAATGCCGGCAGTGGTTTCCGGCAAACCAGACGGAGTTTTGTTCACATCTGTCAACAACGGCGGTGTGGAGACACTTCCTGCAGAGATTTCAGGTGACGCTGACACATATCTGTGGAACGTGACAATGGACGGTGATGTCATCACACTTGTGAATGCAGCAGGTGACACTCTCGGATACAGCAGCAGCACCAACTTCGCCGGTAACGTCAACACTGAATGGAACATCGCTCTTGAGACTTCAGGCGAAGGTGCGATGATTCCTAACTACACAGGTTTCGTCATCACCAACGGCACCACCACAAACCGTGGCATCGCAAAGAACGCCTCACACAAATTCGGTGCATATTCGACATCAAACCTCAACAATTCCGACTACAACTTCTACATGGATCTCTTCGTACAAGGCGGCTCGGTGACACCGACTGTGGCAACACCAGTATTCAGCATGGCATCAGGCACATATTACGAGGCTATCGAAGTTGAAATCACATGTGCTACAGAAGGTGCAACTATTTACTACACCACCGACGGCACCGACCCGGATGAGAACAGCGAAATCTACACCGAGCCTATCATTGTTGAAGAAAGCATGACTATCAAGGCTATCGCCATGATGGAAGGCTACGACAACAGCGGCATAGCTTCAGTCAACTACGTCATCATGACTAATATTGAAGTCATTTTAAGCCAAGACTGGGAAGGTGAGATGAACGGCTGGACATTCGTCACAGTGGAAGGCAACAAGCCATGGACCATCGCCACATACGGCGGCAACAAGTACGCCAACGCCAACGGCTACGGCGACGAGGTCGACAACGAGCAGTGGTGCATCTCCCCTGCCTTCAACCTCGACCAATACGCCGACAAAAATGTGACACTCACATTCAGAAATGCTATGAAGTTCACAGGTCCGGCTCTTGAGTTGTTCTTCGCCAACGACTACGACGGTCAAGACCCAACGGCAGCGTCATGGGAGCCGTTGTCATTCATCGCATCGGAAGGCAATTATGTCTGGACAGAGTCAGGTGAAATATCCATGAACACGCTCAGCGGCGAAAACTGCAACATCGCATTCAAGTACACCAGCACCATCGATGAAGGTGCTGCAGCATGGGAGGTCGACGACATTCTGGTTGTCGCCAACATGGGTGACGACCCGTATCTCTCAGCGACACCTAACGCTTTGAGCGGATTCTCACACATGGCAGGACAAGGTCCATCAGAAGCACAGACATTCGTTCTGACCGGCGGCAATCTGGCAGAAGGTTTCCTGACATTGACAGTCGACAACGGATTCGAGATCTCATTCGACGGTGAACTTTACACCAGCGTCTCCATCACAATTCCTGTTGATGGCGGAACACTCGAGCCTACAACAGTCTACGTGAGACTCAATGGCGAAGAAATCGGCGATTACGAAGGCGCCATCACAATTGAAGATGAGATTGAGATTACAGTCTCATTAAGTGGAACCGTGACATCCGACGGCATTGACGAGACTCTCGCTTCAAGCGTGAACGTCTGGAACAACATCAACGAGCTCATGATTGAGAACAATGGCAACGAGACATTGAACGTTGTGGTTTACAACATCGTTGGTCAGCCAGTGTTAAGCAAGACAGTCGTGACAGGTTCCAACACCATCCGTCACAACCTCGCTGAAGGCGTTTACATTGTCAGAATCGCCAATGGCAAGGAGATGACAGGAGTGAAGGTTGACGTGAGACGTTAGAGACGTTTCCTGAAACGTCTAAATTATTGTAGAGACGTGCCATGGCACGTCTCTACATTTTTTTAATAGAATTGACAGACATAAAAAAATAGAGACGTTTCGGGAAACGTCTCTAAAATTATAGGTGGAGATTTCTCCACTTCGGTCGAAATGACTACTACTCAACCACTCTGCAGACCAGATTTCTGTCGCCGAAAGCGTCGTCGATTCTGGTGACGTGCGGGAAGTACTTATCCTGGACATCGCTCTTCAATGGGAAGCCTGCTTCTTCACGGCTGAATGGGAAGTTCCATTCGTTAGCCATCAACATCTCGGCTGTGTAAGGAGCGTGTGAGATGATGTTGTCGCCCTGAGGTGCCTTGCCATCTTCGATGTCCTTGATTTCCTGACGGATCTTGATCATAGCATCGACGAATCTGTCAAGTTCTGCCAACGGCTCGCTCTCTGTAGGTTCGACCATCAAAGTCTCGTGAACCGGGAATGCCACTGTCGGTGCGTGGAAGCCGTAGTCCATCAGACGTTTTGCGATGTCGATAGCGGCAACACCTGTTGTCTTGTTGATTTGGTTGATATCAAGAATCATCTCGTGTGCAACGTGACCGTGGTTGCCGGTATAGAGAATCGGATAGTAATCTTTGAGTCTGTCTTTCAGATAGTTAGCGTTGAGGATAGCGCCCATTGTAGCTTTCTTCAGACCTTCGCCGCCTAACATCTTAAGGTAGCAGTAGGTGATTGTGAGAATCTGTGCGCTTCCGAATGGAGCTGCTGAAACAGCGCCCTTCTGCTCTGAACCGCCAGTCTTGAAGCATACGTGGCTTGGCAGGAATGGAACGAGGTGTTCTGCAACGCCGATAGGACCAACACCTGGACCGCCACCGCCGTGAGGGATAGCGAATGTCTTGTGCAGGTTGAGGTGGCATACGTCAGCGCCAATGAAACCTGGGCATGTCAAACCGACCTGTGCGTTCATGTTAGCACCGTCCATGTAAACCTGACCGCCGTTGTCGTGAACGAGTTTCACGAGGGTGCGGATGCCGTCTTCATAGATACCGTGTGTTGAAGGATATGTCACCATGAATGCGGCGAGAGTGTCCTTATATTGTTCGGCTTTCTCTTTAGCGTCGGCGAGGTCGATGTTACCGTGGTCATCGCATTTCACGACGACGACCTGCAGACCTGCCATAGCTGCTGATGCAGGGTTGGTTCCGTGTGCTGATGCTGGGATCAAGCAGATGTTACGGTTACCTTCGCCCTTTGCCTCCTGATAACGACGGATGGTCATCAAGCCTGCGTATTCACCGCTTGCGCCTGAGTTAGGCATGAATGAGATGCCTTTGAAACCTGTGATTTCGCAGAGGTCTTTCTCCATCTCTTTAATCATCTCGAGATAACCTTCAGCCTGTTCTGCCGGCACGAATGGGTGGATGTTGCCGAATTCCGGCCAGCTGAGTGCGAACATTGATGTTGCAGGATTCAGCTTCATTGTGCATGAGCCAAGAGGAATCATACAACGGTTCAAGCTGAGGTCACGATTCTCGAGCTGTTTCATGTAACGCATCATGTCGGTTTCGCTGCGATACTTTGAGAACACTGGAGCTGTCAAGAATGATGAGGTTCTTCTCATGCCTTCCTGAATGCCACAGAAACTCTGGCAGTTAGGGTCGCAAACGAGTGGCTGATGTGCCTTGCCGAGAGCTTCAGCGATGACCATTCCGATTTCGTCGAGGTCTTCGCGGCATGTTGTCTCATCGATGCTGATGCCGAAGTGCTGCTTGTCGATGATACGGAAGTTCATGCAGTGTTTCTCAGCGGCTTCCTTCACTTTGCATGTGCAAGCGCCTTCCGG
>JAFZKP010000011.1 GCA_017553625.1 Bacteroidales bacterium | reverse complement strand
CGTAATTTTGTACGTTTTTTAATGGCAAGATTGAAAAGAGTAAAATTTCATCATAATATCAACTAAAAAATTAAAATTATGGCAAGTTTCAAAGGAGCTATTTCTGTTGATACTGAACGTTGTAAGGGTTGCGGCGTGTGCGTCGTGAACTGCCCAATGGGTGTCATCAGTCTGGCAAAAGAAGTTAATGGAAAAGGTTACAACTACGCTTACATGGCGGAACCTGACAAGTGCATTGGCTGCGCAAGCTGCGGCATCGTATGTCCTGATGGAGTGATCTCCGTTTACAAGGCAAAACTGTAATCAAATCATTGTCAAACATTTAAAAATTTATCATAATGGGAGAATTAAAACTGATGAAGGGTAACGAAGCATTGGCAGAAGCCGCCATCCGCTACGGCGCTGATGCTTATTTCGGATATCCTATCACCCCTCAGTCAGAGGTGATCGAGTATCTGTCGGAACAGAACCCTTATGAACGTACCGGTATGGTCGTTCTTCAAGCTGAAAGTGAATTGGCAGCCATCAACATGGTTTACGGAGCTGGCGCATCAGGCAAGCGCGTCATGACCTCATCATCAAGCCCTGGAGTGTGCTTGAAACAGGAAGGTCTGGCATACATCGCAGGCGCTGAGATTCCTTGCGTCTTCGCTGACGTCGTCCGCGGCGGCCCGGGTCTTGGTACAATCCAGCCATCACAGGCCGACTATTTCCAGAACACCAAAGGCGGTGGCAATGGTGACTACCGTAACCTCGTACTCGCTCCGGCATCAGTGCAGGAGATGTGCGACTTCGTGGCACTCGGCTTCGACTTGGCATTCAAATATCGTATGGCAGCATGTATCCTCTCTGACGGTGCTATCGGCCAGATGATGGAGAAGGTCGTCCTTCCGGATCAGAAGCCACGTATGACCGACGAGGAAATCAAGGCTAAATATCCTTGGGCTATCAACGGCCGCAAGAACGGCACACAACACCGCATCATCACCTCTTTGGACCTCGACTCAGCAAAGATGGAAGAGCACAACATCCATCTCCAGAAGAAATACAAAGAGATAGAAGAGAAAGAAGTCCGTTACGAAATGATCAACTGCGACGATGCAGAATACGTATTCGTAGCTTACGGCTCAAGCGCACGTATCGCTCAGAAGTCAGTGCAGCTTGGCCGCGAGGCAGGATTGAAAGTCGGTTTGCTCCGTCCTATCACCCTCTGGCCTTACCCAACAAAGGCTATCGACGCTCTCATCAAGAAAGGCGTCAAGGGATTCTTATCAGTAGAGTTAAGCTGCGGTCAGATGATCGAAGACGTTCGTTTGGCTTGCAACGGTCGTGTCAAGGCTGAGCACTTCGGCCGCGTCGGTGGTATCATCCACACACCAGAGGAAGTTCTCGAAGCTATGAAGAAACAAATTATAGGAGAATAAGAAAATGACAGTACAAGATATTATCAAACCTGAAAACTTAGTATATCAGAAATCTAAGTTATTGACCAACAAGCCTTTCCACTATTGCCCAGGCTGCGGTCACGGCACTGTCCACCGTATCATCGCTGAAGTTCTTGAAGAACTTGGCGTTGGCGACAAAACCATCGGCGTTTCTCCAGTAGGTTGCGCCGTTATGGCATACGACTACTTCGACGTTGACTTCGCCGAGGCAGCACACGGCCGCGCACCGGCGGTCGCGACAGGTATCAAACGTGTATGGCCTGACAAAGTCGTGTTCTCCTATCAGGGCGACGGTGACTTGGCAGCTATCGGTACTTGCGAGACAATCCACACATGCAACCGTGGCGAGAACATCACCATGATCTTCGTGAACAACGGTATCTATGGTATGACAGGCGGCCAGATGGCACCTACCACACTCGAAGGCATGAAGACTGCAACAACACCTTACGGACGTAAGGCTACATTACCTGCAGGCGCTGGCTTCGACGGTATCCCGAACAACGGTTATCCACTCCACATCACCGAACTGATCGCACGTCTTCCTGGCACAAAATACGTGACACGTCAGGCTGTTTATGATCCTGCACACGTACGTAACGCCAAGAAAGCTATCAAGAAGGCTTTTGAAAATCAGATTAACGGAAAGAGCGGCGTCAACTTCGTCGAAATCGTATCGAACTGCAACTCCAACTGGAAGATGGAACCAGTCGCAGCTAACAAATGGTTGGTTGAGAACATGCTTCCTGAATATCCGCTTGGCGATATCAAAGTCGATGGAAAGCTCGTTGAAAAATAATTTAAAAAATTAAAGCAATGACAGAAGAAATTATTATTGCCGGATTCGGCGGACAGGGTGTCTTATCAATGGGTAAGATCCTTGCATATAGCGGCATCATGGAAGGCAAAGAAGTGAGCTGGATGCCATCATACGGTCCTGAGATGCGTGGTGGTACCGCCAACGTGACTGTCATCGTCAGCGATGAACGCGTGTGCTCTCCTATCATCAACGCATTCGACACAGCAGTGATTTTGAACCAGCAGTCACTCGACAAGTTCGAATCGAAAGTAAAACCTGGCGGATATCTTCTCTATGATCCGAACGGCATCACAAAGAAGCCTACCCGTAAGGACATCAACATCTACACCATCGAAGGTGCACAGTTGGCATCAGACATGGGTAACAGCAAAGTGTTCAACATGATTATCCTCGGCGCATTCTTGAAGCTTCGTCCAATCATCGACGACAAGAATGTTGAAGAGGGTCTTCGCCACAGCTTGCCGGAGCGTGCTCACAAGCTGATTCCGTTGAACATGGAAGCAGTTAAGGTTGGTAAAGACAACGTGAAAAAGGCGTAATGGTAGGGGCGAATAATGATTCGCCCGTACATATAGCCATTGGCTATTGGAATCGTAGAGACGTGCCGTGGCGCGTCTCTACTTATTTCGGACCAGACGCACTGAATACCCACTATAACGGTAGGCCCCATTGGATAACACACCTTTGGTGCTTATACAGTAAACATTTGAATTATAAGAGGATGAAGTCCAATAGCAACAGTTATTAGAATTATAAGAAGCTCCGTAATTGCGATATCCTGCTAATGGAAGAAAAACAGCGCCATTGACCTCAAACGTATAATTCCATGACGCAAGGTCGATTGTGTTGCTATCATAATTTGCCTCAGTGTCATTTACATTTTGCAAGTCATAGATTGAAGCACTCCAATTATCAGGCAATAGAATCAAGCCATTGATATTATTTACTTTTGCCTTTGCAAATCTGATGCCTGATTCCACATATCTTATGTTAAGAATATAATCCCATTCGTCTTTAGTCAGAGTGCGCCAAAGATTCTCGGAATTCCCTCCATTTGAAATCGGATTGTAACCCCAATCAGCCTTGCCAGTCTGGTCGTACAAGTTATTTTCACTTTGTCCATAAGCCCAATAATCGCCGCTGCTTGTGCTAATACTCCATGGTTGATAACACACTGCTCCATGTTCATAGCCGCTTGTACCCCATCCGAACAAATCAATCCAACCATTATAATATGATGATATATACTTGTTGGGCTCGCCGATATAATCATATTGTTTTTCAGCAAAACGCCAGGTGTTTGATGACGCTTGATATTGAAGATTGCCTTGTGAGAAAACAATTTGTTTGTCACATGCTGTGAATATTCCTGTCAATGCACCTTCGGGAATATAGCTGAAGGTTGTGAACTCGCGCTGCTCGCCATATCCGGTTCCCGCTTCATTTGTAACGTAAGCGCGAATATAGTATGTGGTGCTTGGCAACAAATTTGCAATCTCACTCTGATATGGACCAACATCGCCATTGTCTATCGTTGTGTGAGCATTGTCGATAGTGGGATTGTCTGATTGGCTCCAACAAACACCTTTAACACTTATAGTGCCATATCCATCAGAAACTATTGTTCCTGTGGCGACAGCATATGTGTCTTTGAACATAACACCATTGGTAGAAACAGTCGGGAGCACGATATTGTGTTCAGTTGTAAATGTTATCTGATCGCCATAACAAATACCATAATCATTAGTGGCATAAGCTCTGACATAATATGTTGTAACCTCATCCAAATTGGTTATCTCACAGGTGAAATGCCCCGTGTTGCCGACACTTGTAACATGAGCGTCATTTACGGTTGGGGTTTGGTGTGATGACCAGCACACTCCGCGTTCTGTGATTGCCGAGCCGCCATCATCTTTTACTTCAACATTGCATTTTACTGACGAGGAAGTGATGTCAAAGACCTCTATCGTTTCCACTGTCGGTTGGCTGTAGTCTTTTGTCCTGAAGCTTTTAACCTCTGTTTTGTTTACATCAGTGCCGTTGGAATACTCATATTGATAATAATACTTGGTATTTGCTGTTAAATCAGTGAATTTTACCACGAAAACTTTGCCGTTTAGTTCTGCAGTGGAAATCTGCGGGGCAGTCATTTCAATGCTTTCGCAAATATAAGCCTTGATATATTTAAGGTCGGCATTATAAGAATAACGCACAGTTATCTCCGCCGATGTAGTATAATATTCCACAACTTCCGATTCTATTTCAAAAACGGTCTTGATATCAGGCTCCTTTTTGCAGGTAATCAGCAAAAACGGAATAATTGCCAGTAATAATATTGCTCTTTTCATAATTATTTGTTTTTAATTCCGTAACCTAAACCTATTTTGGCTTCATAAATCTTAAAATTCGTTGTCACACAATCAACGGAGAACACAAATCCCCTTAGATTGAACTGCAAGCCAGCTGAGACATCGACTCCAATAGCGCTATAATCGGGATATTTGACCAGATGACCGCCACTGGTTTCATATAGTTTGATTCTGTCGCCATATCCCGCTCCCACTTTTAATGCCACAGGACCAGCCACTTTCATAATAACGCCTCCGATTATTGACAAAGAGGTGTAATGAGTTTTGCCAGTATAATCAGGATAATAACCGTTGACGAAAAAGTCATTGTCACATTCCAAATCGTAATTGTAGCCATCAAAATAAAAACTTGACGCGGCTGAAATATAAAAACCGAATTTTCTCATATACCCTAATGTGACGCCATAAGACAAATTGCCGTACTGATTCATCATCAAGTCAAGAGTCATGAACTTGTAACCATTTTGCACATAGCTTGTGGCAAGTGTGATAAAACTTGTCAATGGCTCCAATTTGACCGAAAGCACTTCTGTTTTATCTTCTTCCGTAGTCACATGTCTTACCACAGCCTTGTAATCGACAGCTTCGATTTGAACAGTATGATTTCCTATGTGTAAATCATTAACAACCAATGGGGTTTTGCCTTTCTTTAAATTATCTATATAAACGTAAGCGCCGCTTGGTTCGGAAGTGACTTTAAGACTGCCGCAGGCATAAGGCATATCAACAACAACATTCTCTTTGGAACCTTCTTGAATGACAATGTGACGTGTGACATTTTTGAAACCATGTTTTGAGATTTCAACATCATATTCTCCCACAGAAATCATGTCATTGACGTAAGGAGTTTTTTGAGTCATTACGATTCCATTTAGTTTGACGGTTGCGCCATCCTCAGGCTTGGTTGTGACAGACAAAGAGCCGAATCCCATGTTGCCGTTAGAGGTTTTGTTAACCAAAGTCAAATCATACCCCTTTTTCGGTTCCATATCGTATGGAAAATGAAATTCGGTTGAACTTAGCTCTTCGTGCGATATTTTAATATAGGTTGCGTAATAACTGATATAAAGCCACACTTCTCCGTCTTTGTACTCGACTTCAAAAAAAGTTTGGGCATCACCTCCGAATCTCAGCTCATGGCGTTGTTTGCTGCTTATATTTTCAGTTTTGATTTTTAATACAGCATAAGGTTTGTCGTTGTCATCATACATTTTATCGGTGTTGATGTTGACAAAACCGGCGACTTCCTTGAAAGAGCCCTCTTTCACCTCAAGCTGAGCCATGGCTGGCATTGAGAGAAATATCGAGAGAACCAGTATGAGAAGTCTTTTCATGTCACAATTTTTTGCAAAGATAGTAAAACTTTTAGACTTTACAAAATTCTAATTCAAAACCGTGGCACGGCTTTACGTGTTTTGATTGTCAGATGCTAAATATTATGTAAATAAAATTATTTTTTTAGGTAATTTTATTTTGGTAAAAAAAATGAGACGTCATAAATTTTTGGAGAAAAAGCTCCCAGTTAAAATATCAAAACCTACATCGACGGAGTTATAAACACCCTCCATCTGCCATCGTCCTCCTTTTCGATATAGTTTTTATCCTGTAAAGTCTTCATCAACTTTTGTATTGCCGAGCGATTAATGCCTGTTGATTCCTGCAACAATGATAAAGACACCTTCGATTCTGTCATCAGGATTTCAAGAATCTTGTTGTATGTAGGCGTCCTAAAGACAATTCGCTCACCATCATACCACCACACATTTGGATTATGCTCCGTTAAGAACAGCACATCATTTTCAATCTCATGCGCTATTAAGTCGGACATGTATTTAAAAAACGGTTTGATTTTTAGCAACGAAGCTTTGGCTCCGTCTGACGGATCTTTACCAACAATCAAATCGGCCTGATGCAACGCCTCCAGATAGTCTTTTTTCAATCGGCTTCGCACAACTATCATCGGGTAATTATGCCTCGAAAGAATATAGTTCATCATCAGACGGGCAATACGTCCGTTGCCGTCTTCAAAAGGATGGATACGAATATACCTATAATGGAACAGAATCGCCAACTCAACAGGCGACAGCTTACCCTCTCTTTCCGCCTCATTATACCAATCAACAAGTTCGCTCATCAATGCAGGAGTTTCTTCAGGCGAAGCATATTCAAAACGATCGCCATACCTAGTTATAACACTATTCGGACGAGTTTTGTATTGTCCGGCATGGACTATATAACTTGTCTGCACGCCACCAGGAAGATTGCGATAAACAGTATAATCTTCACGAAGTAATGTCTTATGCAGAGTCCTGATAAAATGCTGTGTCAAAGGTTGTCTCGACTCCATCGCCTCCACAAGCATCATTTTCAGCCCCACATTGCTCGCTTTCATTTCCTCACAATCACGAAAATCGGCAACACCAATAATTTTCCCAAACAAAAGCAATAGCTCGGTCTGACCGTAAGTCAACGTATTGCCCTCAATATGGTTGCTGTTATAGTTAAAATCTATCGTAAAACGACGACTTAACCTTTCATTGTCACGCGCTGAAATAGGTTGAATCCCATTCCAGTGTTCAAGTGCTATTTGAAGCTTCTTGTTCTCCATAATTTTATACATTTACCACCTATTAGGGTGGTATGATTACCACCATTTAACGCACAAAATTACAAAAACATTTAATACAAACAACTTTTTTCGCAAAAATTATCAACCAGCATCTCAACGCCGGTGATAAGCTTATGGCTGGTGTAAATATAATTTGTTTTTTCGGTGATTTTATTTTGGTAAAAAGCCCACACTCGACATACTCACCGGTTCCTATTAAGTGGTCTGTAGTTGCGGTAAGATCGGTAGATACATAACCAGTTAAGTCAATTGATCAAATTTCCATAGATTATCTTTTGAGAAGTACTTTTGGAATCGCTTCATCACTTTCAATCCACGTTCACTCATGTACTGTAGAATATAGTTGTCGTACTTTGAAGGACTTTCATTGTTTATGTTCCAGATGATTGCATCCAGATTGTCAATGAACGTACCTGGTAGTGTACACTTGGAATATAACCAGTCTTCAAAGTTGTCACGAAGGTCTCTATATCCTGTCCACGAACATCTTGAACGGTTTGTGTTCCGCAAGTATGATTTCTTATCTACCTGACACAATAGATTGATTTCTCCTTTACTAAGTAGATCTATTACAGATATCTCAAAGTTGAAGTCTTTTAGTGTCACATCATTTGCATCGTATATGTGAATGTGCGGATAATCTCTGTCGTTTGAAGAAGGACCATGGATTGCAATCTTGTATAGTCGTTTGCTATCTAATCGGACACTTCGTCCTATAGTAGCCATTTCAACGATGTATTCACTCTTGAAACAATTGTGTAGGAATTCTAATAACTGTATCATTTTGATTTATAAGATATTTAGTGGAACCCAGTTGAGTTGAACAACTTCCTTATGATTTTCAGTCATCCATATGCACCGGCAATACGAGAGTTCCATCAAAGACACTGTTTCCGTATGCAATTTATTAAAGGCAACGAGCACTGCAGCGAGTATCTTTGTTTATTGTATCTAATGATTGGTGGACCCGTCCAAGTACGAAATTCGAATCAAATTCGAAGGAATGTGTGGCGATGGGGTCGAAGAAAGATAGAATGAATAGTGGAGAGACACAGTTTGAATCATGCTTTCTTTTTTCATACGTTAATACCTATAATTTTGTAAATCATTTCCTTATTACTATCAAAATATGTCGTATCAACTTGTATTATTTTGCGCATAGTATCACCAAAAAGCTCTATTAGGTTCATATCAATAGTACTACGTTGTTCTGCAAGAGATCTTAACGCCTCTCGATAATCGTTCTTACTTATCACACCTTCTTCATGTGATTTCTTCAGTTCGTGAATTTTTTGCTGTATTGCTTTTATTTCCCGTTCCATTTTTATACATGGAGGAAGAACTTTCAGTATTTCGTCTTTATGCGTTAGTATTTCATTGTACAACCACCAAAGGTTTTTTAAGCCCTTTTTTGCCATAGATTCAGCTTCTTCATCGGTAAAATCCGGGTCTCTCCACATGATAGGATAAAACAAAACACCTTCAGGAATTTGCAGATGCCATGAAACAGCGCCATCTGCCCAACAGAATTTACCTTTAAGAATATTGCTTTTATATCGAAACTCCACTTCTTTTACTTGACATAACTCTTCATGATCATCTTCCGTTTCTTCCTCTTCTCCAACAGCTATCATGTCTTTAATATCTTCCACATCAATTCCTTCGCATATAATCTTACCTTCACGAATCTCATTCAGATAATCCTCGTTTTCATACAGATAATGAGTTACACCCTGCTTTTTCAATATTTTGGCTATTTCACTGTTGATGCCGTCATTATCCCACTCTTCGTCAAGTTCTTCGCTAGAATAATTTCCGCCCAGTGATTCAAATATATCTTCTTGATATTCAGTAAGATATGATAAACTATTGGAAAGAATGCCTCTACTCCAATTCTTTTCTCCAAGCGTTTCCAAAATGTATTGGACAACTTCTTTGTTGCGGATGTGATGCATCATTTCGGCGATGCCGTCTTGCTGATGTTTCGTGAGTTTTTCCATATTAAAACACTACCACCCGAATCAATTTTGATTACACTCTTAAATTGCCCTATAAAAAGCAGCATTAGTGGTCCACAATTCTGTTCGTCCATTATTCTTCATAACAGCGATATAGTCGCCGCTCCAACGTGCTTGAAGTGCATCTTTGGGGATAATATTGCGATATAATACACCTGAATCTTTCCATACTTCAACTTTGCCTGTTGAATATGTTACTACAATTAAGTTGTCTTTTAAATCGGCATATACAACGCCAAGGTTGGCAATATTACGAATTAAAGTTCCATTTATGGAACAGAGCTTTAATCTACCGTTGTCAATTTTTAATACTCTTTGTTGATCCATAACTTAATTATTTTAATTAAAACTTATTTTAAAGTGCATCAATAAACGCTTCTACACCTGTGATAAAACATGGTGTTAAGAAGAATACCAACGCTCCTTCAATTGCATTCCAAACTCGTGTTTGAAATATAAATAAGGCCGATTTTATCCAAAGCAGTTTAGGCGCAATATCAAGCCCTGCAGTAAATAAGCCGAATAAAAACCCGGGAATTGCCAATAATGACCCGATTAAAATATCGTTATCTCCAATATACTCTCCATCACATAAAACCAACATTCCTACAATAAATATAATAGGAGCAACTAAATTATAAACCCATCTTAATAATAACAGCAGTATCATCCTAATTTTATTCCTAATTTTTTAACATTATCCATGAAAGGAGCATAGTAGCGTTCCGGCCAATAACTCCAAACAACGATTTTACCTTCTTTAATTATTATTTGGTCGTTTTCTTTGATGTAATGGCAACCTCCTGCCTTACCAGAGCTGTCCGTCATTGTCATTGCCTTTTCCAATGATTCAACTACAGCATCACATTTAGGGACATTGAAAACAGATTTTAGTTCAGCTAAAGTCACTTCCGGATGTTCATCAACGTACTTTTTTACAATTTCAAGGCAAAGACGCCCCTTACCTTTAATCTCTTTTCCATCAAATTTATTAACTTCCAAGGCTCTTGATTTTTTAAGAACAATTGGACCATCAAAAGCTTTGAGGTTTGTAACCGCCGACAACGCAATAGTAGCATCGACAAATTCTCCCAAATGATTATCGTCATTTACAATTTCAGATATTTTTGTAAGAAGCTGTGACACTTGAAAAGCCCTATTGCTAAGATACATTTCCTTCTGACACATACGAAAAACCACTTTCTCCCAATCCTCATCAAATTCTTCAGTTGCATCAAGACTTTCCTTTTCCTCAGCTGTCAGATGACGTAATTTCAGTTTCGATGCTATGCGTTCATTCCAATTTTTAAAATCAGGTTCTTCTGTTAATTGATTGTAAATGTATGGATAAGCTATTTGCATACATACCAACGAGAAGTTAAGTGTTTTACTACGAATGTCAACACCATCTGATTCCGAACTTCTTTCCGCATTTATGATCGAGATAAGAGATAATGTATTGGTCAGGCGTTTTAGAGATCTTGGATTGCTGCCAACAGAAAGGCGAGCAACCTCGGAAAGCGTTTCTGCCAATTGATGGTTTGTCAATTCTTCAGCTGTAAAAAACTCTATTTTACGTAAAGCATCAACTAAAAAAGTATCGACATTGTAAGAAGCTACGGGCATGGAAAACGGCAGTTGTATAATCTTGTCAAAAAACGAGCGGAATTCGCGTTCGTTTTTTTCTGTAAGCTCGCCAAATTTTGGTTTCAATCCTTTTATAACCACGTCATAATCAATGGCAAGAATAAAAACACAATGTTCTAAGTCGAAAATATTCTTAAGCAATTCAAGGATTTCCACAGCCACTGGTGGGTCTATTCGGTCAAGATCGTCGATATAAAACGTGAATCCGATTTTTGAAGAGTCATCAGAGAGTGCCTCGTTGATCAACTTTCCGATTTCTTCTTTCAGTTGGTTTATATCTGATTGAGATTGTCCGTTCCCGACGAAATCATCAACAACACCGCCATCAATACCCACTGCACCTGCTGCCATTTTCGCGCCAACGGTTGCCATTTTTTTAAAGATGCCACCAATCTTCTTCTTACTTTCACTCCATTTGGCACTTGGATTTAGCGCACCTATTTGGTTTACAATACCTTCAAGTATGCTTATAATGGCCTGTTGTGGAGTTTTCATCAAAGAATACTGCCATGTGTTTATCCAAACCGGATAGTATAAAGCATCATCCACTTCGCATAAATTCCAGCGCAGGAGATTCATGAGAGATGTCTTGCCACTTCCCCATTCGCCCTGCAAAGCAATGGTGATTGGTGTATCAGTTAATTGTATATATTTTATTAATGCATCCTGATAAACTTTGATGCCGAATAAGTCTTCCTGGTCGTGCTTTCGAGGCACATCGATAATGCTTGATATCATGGAATAATCTTTAAATATTATTATTTCTTTGCTCTTCTTCTTTCGCTCGCCAAACTCTCTTTGGCTCTTTCAATGTCACGTTTTATGCTTTCAATGTGGCGGTCGTGACTTGCAGCATGATCTACTTTCTGTTTGCGATAGCTTGCCTTTGACGATGGTGTTGATGCGCTTTTGATGTAACCGGCATAACGCTCGTTGTCTCTTTTCTTGGCCTCTTTTTCTTTAGCGAGGTCAGACCTGAGGTCTATCAGTTTTTTCTTATAATATTCTACGCTCATGATTATTAATTTTGAAGTTTTATAAAAAGGAGAAGACCCGAGAGCCTTCTCCTTAAAAACATTTACTTACCGGCAGCACTTAAAGTGATTCCGTTGTCAGCGAGGGCTGAATCGTCTTTTGTAGCGACCTGAACCTTGATACCGAAGACTTCCTTGATTTTGTCTTCAAAGTTTCCGACTTTCATGTTGCCGACGACTTTAACTTCGCCACCTTTTGCGCCTTCAGCGCGGATTGATGCCAATGTTGCATCTTCATCAGCAAAACCTTGTCCTTTGTAAACTCTCAAAGTTGCGCCAAAAGCTTCTTTGAACTGCTTCTTCAAAGTCTTGACCTTCATGCGGCCATCAATACTGAAATCTGCCATAATAATTAGTTATTAAATGTTTTTGCCTACTCTTTAAAGGATTTTCGGCGATGCTCCTTATTTAGTTTTTATTCAACATAGCTCTGCTACATAGTTTTTCTTTGTACAGATTTTCTCTTGCAATGGCGGTTACATTAGAAACGCCTTTTGGTAATGTTTCGAGTATAGTCCATTGAAAACGGTGAGCGTCTTCGATTTTTTTGATGTACTTTTTCAGTTCAACATCACCACCATGTCCTGTTTCGGCATAGTCTTTCCATCTGCCCCAAATACCATCATTATTATAGGTGACACCGATGTATGTGTTACCTGTTTCCTTTTCAACAATGGCATACACACAGTTAACAGCCTGTAACTTCTCTTTCCAATCTTTGTCTTCTGTTTTGAAGATGTATTGTAAATCCAGAAAGTTTAAAACGACTTCTTCGTAGGTAATGAATGATGTTTGGCAGGGCAGTTCGTCAATCTTCACCAATTGTTTTGGATTGATGCCTCGCGTCGGGTCACCATTGTTGTACCAATATTGCATAGGGGCTTGTCCCACCCAATTGATGACTGCTCGACCTTCCAGATTTAGGAAATCGTCAACCAATTCAAAATCAAAATATGTTCTGTTTTTATCGGCATCCTTAATTTTAGAATGGCTGATAACACCTTTCACTTTGACAGTAAGCGCAAATCGCGACTCTCGCGTTTCGTTGTCCTGAATGAAAAACATAATGTATTCCACCTTGGGATTGTCTTTCATCATATTGATTGCCTTATCCCATTTGTTACGCCAATTATTGACATATGCGAGCATCTTGTCACGCCCAGAAGTCAATAGTTTTGGCAAATCGACATCCATCGTCATTAGTTTGCAAAATAGTATCTTTCCTGATTTAATAACTTTAGAATCAGGACTTTCAATGGACAATAGTTGCTGAAAAGTGATTTTTAATTCTTTGTTTTCCATTTAGATTGAATTTTAAATAATTATACCTCTTCTACCGAATAGCCAATCTTTTTCACCGTATCCATGAACACCGAGAAGTATTTCATCGGCCAATAATTCCAAACCACTATTTGATTATTAATAATAGAAATGAAATCTTCTGGATTCATGTAATAATTTCCTCCAGCTTTACCACTGCTATCAGTTGTGGTCATCGCGATAACAGGTGTCGTAACGAACTTCCGTGATGTCACGTTGAAAGTCTTATCCAATGTTTCAATCGTAACATTTGGGTTTTCTTCAATGAAATGCTTTACAACTGCGTGAACGAGACGACCTTTCAGGGCATATTCCTGTCCATTGAACACAAACTTGCTCTTGCCTTGCTTTCCGTTTTCCGAAATTGCTTTTGCGACATTTTTCACTTCTCCAAGGCGAAGGCTGTTGTTCACAAGATATGAATCGTCGGGCGAAGCCACTTGCACCTCGATGCCGTACAATTCCATCATGAATTCCTCAAAATCGCCCACGATGTCGTTTTCGCCGCAGTCCAGTTCGCCACCAACCGCGCCTTCGCCACGGATGGAAGCCAAAGTGACATTGTCATCGGCAAAACGATGGTGGTAATATACCCGGAGAACTGTGCCGAAGTTGTTCATGAATTGTTCCTTTAGCGTCTTGACCTTCATCTGGCCAGTTATCTTAAATGATGCCATAGTTGTTAGTTTTAAGGTTGGTTTTTACTTTTCATACTCTCCACGGGCTGCCTGTCCGATGGTAATTCCATTCGGCACACATTTCTCGCCTTTCTTGTCCTTAATTTGGACAGTTACTCCGAAATTGGCGTCAAACATCTTTTCGGCATCGCCAACTTTAGTGTTGCCTTTAATGTTAATGCCGTCGGCTTTAGCATTTACATCTTTTGTAGTTTTTTTATTGAGAGCTGCTAGTGTCAAATCGCCATCAGCAATCACAGAGCCTTTGTAGAATACAAGTTGAAGGTCGAAAGCCTCCATAAATTCTTTAGAAATAGTTTTAAGTTTTTTGTTAGGTGCTACAGTAAATTCAGCTTTGTTGAATCTGTCTTTTAAGTTGTTAAGAAGTCCCATAATTAAAATTTTTAATGTTAATACTATGTTGTTAAGTTATTATCTTTCTTATCTATTTGCAAATTTCCGCCTTTTCCACATTCCTCCGAAGTCCTTGTTGGTCCTTGTTAGTCCGATTTGTCGGAACATAAAAAAAGCGTGATACTTTTGCATCCGCTTATCGAGGTGTTTGGCATACCTAAAGAAACCGGGTGTTAAAAGCACACGCTAATTGCGTGACTTTTAGCATTATTCCTATTTCTTTATCTGAAAATCGCCAAACTTTCGATAAGATGAATACTGCTAAATGTCTGGATTATGATATTTTAATAGTTTTCTACATAAGCATAAAATGTTTTATCGGTGCAAAGATATGAAATAGTTTTTAGAAAAGCAAATCATTATCTGTATTTTTACAAATAAAGCTATAATTCCTCTGTCAGAAAATCAAAAATGTTGACATAAAGCACTCCATCGTTGTTCTGGTAACGCACGATATTGTCCCAAACTATTATTATTTTCTGAAAACTGTCATTGATATTACGCAAAGGACGCAATTCCTGTTCTCTTTTATTGTCATCAGCAATGCTATAAGCCGATTGAATATACAATCGTTTATAACCAAGATTACAAACAAAATCGACCTCCAATTGTTTGCGCATTTTTTTCCCCTCGACCACCTCATTGACAAGCACCTCTCCCACATCAACCGACCATCCTCTTCTTCGCAATTCATTGTAAATCAGGTTTTCCATAAGATGCGTCTCTTCAATCTGTCTGAAATTCAAACGCGCATTACGCAATCCCATATCTTCAAAATAATACTTGGCGGGAGTGTTGATATATTTTTTGCCTTTTATATCATATCTGTCTGATTTCTCAATCATAAAAACATCCTGCAACATCTCAAGATATGAGATGATTGTGTTCTTGGAGATGTCAATATTCTTCACGCTTTTGAATGTGTTTACAAGCTTGGTCGGATTTGTCAGCCCGCCTATGGAAGATGCCACTATACTGATCAATTCTCCCATTTCAGTGCCATTTTTTATATGATAGCATTCCTTTATATCACGAAGGTATGTGGTCTCAAACAAGTCTTTCAAATATTTTTCTTTTTCAATTGGTTCTTTTGTCAATGCAACCATAGGCAAACCGCCATAAAGGATATATTCTTTTAAAGCTTCTTCTTTTGAGCCATTATAAACAGAAACAAATTCATTGAAACTCAATGGTTTAATCTTTATTTCATCGCCTCTGCCACGAAATTCGGTTATGACATCCTTCGACAAAAACTTGGAATTGCTACCAGTTACATAAACATCTGCGTTTTTTATCTTCAGATAACTGTTCAAAACATCTTCAAATTCCTGAACATGCTGCACTTCATCAAGAAGAATATAATACATTTTGTCATCCTGCATCTTACCATCAATATAGGAAAGCAATGCGTCTGGGTTGCGTAATGATTTGTTTCTTCGGTCTTCCAAATCTATTTTAATGATATGACTATCATCGACACCAGTTTCCTTCAAATATTCAGGAAAAATGTCAAATAAAATGAATGACTTGCCACATCTGCGGATGCCGGTAATCACTTTTATCATACCGTTGTGCATCTTGTTTTTAATCTTCTGAAGGTAAAAATCGCGTTTTATCATATTTTTATTGAACGTTTTTGCAAATTTCCGCATTTTTGTTCAGCAAAAATACACTTTTTTTTAATACAACGCAAATTTATTGAACATTTTTGCAGATTTCCGCATTTTTGTTCATTGGAATGGAGGTTATGTAAACATTCGACTCTTAGCTTTTATTCAACCTCTATATCCGAAAATCGCCAAACTTTCGACAAGGTGAATACTGCTAAATGTCTGGAGTATGATATTTTAATAGTTTTCTACATAAGCACAAAATGTTTTATCGGTGTAAAGATAATGAAGATTTTGGAGAAAACAAAATAATTTTGGAATTTTATTCTATCACCAAGTTTTGCAATCTATTTGATATCTTATCGGCTTCTGGCAGCAAATGCTTATAATTATCCGGTAATTCACTGGTTATGCTATATGTTGCCACGCCAATAGGCATCATTGAATTACGCAATGCGTACTCAACAACGGTACGGTTTTTCGATTTGCAAATAATAATTCCGATAGCAGGATTTTCGTGAGAAAGACGTATTGTGTCATTTATTACATTAAGATAAAACTCCATCTTGCCTTTGTATTCAGGCTCAAACGCGCCAATTTTCAATTCAATCGCTATAAAGCACTGCATCTTTCGATGATAAAGCATAAGGTCAACGAAATACTCTTTACCGCCGACTTCAAGCCGATACTGACTGCCAGCAAACATAACATCGGTTCCAAACTCCGCAAGAAACGAGCTAATATTATTTATAATACTCTGTTCAAGTTCATATTCCGAATGATTATCACCCAATTCGCCATATCCGACGAAATAATCATCTTTAACCGCTAATGCCGCCTGATTGCGAATTTTCTCTGGCAATGTTTTATCAAAATTAGTCTGTCCGATAAGATATTTCTCATATGATTTTTGTTCTATATGGTGAATCAAAACATTTTTTGTCCATCCGAACTTTTTGGTTGCAAGAATATAAAACTGCCGTTCCAGCGAGTCCTTACATTTAGTCATAATAACGAGATGCTTTGCCCAACTAATTTCTGCAACCAATGGTTGCAGTTTTTCATCTCCTTGATACTCAACGTAAAACTGCATCATATACCATAGATTTCGGCTACCGAATCCTTTAATCTCTGGAAATTCAATCTGGATATCCTTTGAAAGCTGTTCCACAACCGATTTACCCCAACCCTCGGCTTGTTTCTCCGCTATTGAACGGCCGATTTCCCAATATAATTTGATGATTGTAGTATTTACTGCTTTCATCGCCTCATATTGTGCCTCGTGAATTTGATGCTTTATTTCACCTAGCCAATCCAAATAATTACTTTCGACAATAAGTTTACCGTCTCTCACAAATTCAGGTTTATTCATACTAAACAATTTTTAATTAAACATTTAACACATTAAACAGCCTTGTAAATCTGATTAAACGAATTGCTAAACATATCCAAATTTATAGCATTTCATAAAAATCAGTTTACGGCTCATATCAGGTGCAAAGATATGAAACTTTCCAAATAAAAACAATAAAAATCGTCATTTTTCTATTTTGCAAAAACAAAAAAGTTCTTTTTTTGCGAAATAGAAAAGCATAACTTTATGAGTAACATAAAGTTAATAGAAAGATAGCATTATCTGGAACAAAAGTATTTAAATAATCTTTGTATCATTCGATACATTTAGTAAAAATGGGATGACGCCCATATAGGTGATGCCGTCTTCATCGACCCATGGCTTGGACGAGCCTTCGGTGATGACAATTTTTCGGAAGAAATCGCCGGAGTTTTTCAATGAGAATGACTCTTGATTGCGTTTTTCTTGGCTGTCGACATTCAAAGCCGATTGGATGTAGATTTTTTCGGCACCTGTGTTTACAATAAAATCAATTTCGTACTGAGATTTTTGTTTCTTGCCATCGACAACCTTTGTTATCTCAACCACGCCGACATCGACGCTGTAGCCTCGGCGGATGAGTTCCATGAAAATGAGGTTCTCCATAAGATGCGATTTCTCTTGTTGACGGAAATTGAGACGGGCATTTCTCAAGCCCAAGTCCATAGCGTAGTATTTCTGAGTGTTCTCGAAATATTTTTTACCCTTGACATCATAGCGTTTGGCATCCACAAAAAGATAAGCGTCTTCGAGATAATCGATGTAGTTTTTGATGGTATGGTCGGAGATGTTGCGATGCATCAACGAACTGGCAGTGTTGGCGAGGTTGTGGGGATTGGTGAGCGAACCTACCGACGACGACAACGAATCGACTAAAGCTGACAGCACTTCATCGTCCTTTATCTTGTAACGCTCGACAATATCTTTAAAATACACGTTTGTAAACAATCCCTTGAGATATTTGCGCTTTTCAATTTCGTTGGGTTCAAGAACAGCCAAAGGCATGCCTCCATGGGTGAGGTATTCCTCAAAAGCCTCGGTTTTTTCCATGCCTGAAATAGGATAATACTCTTTGAACGACAGTGGAAAAACCTTGATTTCGCTGCCGCGGTCGCGGAAGTTGGTGACTATGTCTTTTGACAACATCTTGGAATTTGATCCTGTGACATAAACATCGAGATTTTTGCGACCTGCAAGATCGTTGAGTATGTCGTAGAAAGTGGTGTAAAGCAAATCGCGGTCTTCTTCAGGAACAAGACTTTCGTCGATGTCGGAGTTCTTGATCTTTAAGGACAGTTGTATTTCGTCGATAAAGACATAGTAACGTTTGTTAGCGTCTTGGGTTTTGCCGACAACATAATCGAAAAGCACGTTGGGGTTTCTGTATTTGACGTTTGATTTTTTGTCCAGGGAAATCTCAACAAAGCAGTCTTCGGTAACGCCTTCAGCAAGAAGATGGTTCTTGTATAACACCGATAGCAGGAACGACTTTCCGCAGCGTCTTATTCCAGTAATAATCTTAACTTTGCCATTCCATCTTTTGGATAGCATTTCGTTTATAAACGATTCTCTTTCAATGATTTGAGCCATATTTTAAACTTTGTCACTACAAAAACAGGTGTCAGCGACTACTATTTTTGCAGTGCAAAGATATACAAAATTCTCAATTCTCATTTACAAAATTCTCAAAAGTTATCAACAAAATTCTCAATTCTCATTTACAAAATTCTCAAAAGTGTAAAAAAAGACCCTGCCATTACGACAGAGTCTCTTGAAAAATTTCCAATAATCGATTCTACAAATAATCAATCCTTAAGTTCCACATCCATATAAATCTCAGACAAAGCACCTTTTACACCTGTCAGAGCATCATAATGCGCCTGTCTTTTTTGCAAATTCTCTTCATTTGAATTCCAGCTATTGAATGGATCAATTATCTTAATTGGGATTTCCAAGGTTTCTTCCGCTCCTGGTTCAAGTTTCAAAAGTTTTCTGGCCATGCCGTCAACATCAGCCCTAAATACTTTATATCTCGAACTTGCCGTTTCGCCAGCTATTTCAGCTCCCAAAACATCACTTGGTTTCAGTTTCATTTCTGTTTTATTCCTCTTAACCACAAGAATAAGTGTTCCTTTTGCTTTTGCAAGGTTTTCCAATCCTTTTTCTGCAACATCTGTCTCTAATTTGTAGCTTTTCACATCGAAATAATCATCAAAATCGCCAAGTGTGACGCTAACTTTACCTGATGACTTGGAGCCGCCATCACCGCCTCCACATGAGACTAAAATCATTGGAACTACGGCTAACAATACTAATAAAAGCTTTCTCATTTTCTTATCCCTAATCCGTGTCGGGCGCAACTTCTAAAAAAATATCGAATTTTGTTATTTTATGCCGTCAAGCATTTTTTGTGTTATTTTCAGATAACGCTTCATCTGGGTCTCAGTAAGCTCGTCCTCGGCATCCTCAAGCTGTTCGGCAAGTTTTTGTGCCTTTTCGGCAAGTTCCAGATACTCATTTAAAGCTGATTTGTCACCGTTCATCGCTTTCTTGTAAACCTTGATGTACTGGTCGACATATTTCTCATATTCGTCGAGAATCTTGTCCCAATTGTCACCGGCAAAAATCTCAGTGGCATTTTTTGTCGAAACTTCGTGTGCCGAAGCAGAATAAGTCATGCCTCCCATAAGGAAAGCCAAGACAGCAACTGTCAAAATGGTTCTTTTCATCATCGTATCCCTAATCCGTGTCGGGCGCAACTTCTAAAATGTTTACGCTGCAAAGTAACGGATTAAAAATGGAATCGGCGAAGTCCTTGTTGGTCCTTATTGCTTCATCAATAATTGCTGATATTCTTCCTGTTTCTGGTTGGAAATGTCAATGTACTTTTGCACCACATCCCTGATGCTGTCTCTTTCCCTTTCAGTTAGCAGCCCTTGGTCGTATTCGGTCAGATATGACCTGCAGTTTTTTATTGCATTTGTAGCTTTTGTGCACCATGTGTAATACATCTGTCCGAATATGTCCTCGGCTTCCGTCTTGTCGTTATGAACAAAGCCGTAGCGCTCAATCATTTCATTAAGAGTTATATAATTGTCGTAATAGTTTATCTTTAATACCATTATTTCAATGTACTCTTTGCCTTGACTGGCCTCTTCCACCAACGGCTTCCAATATGCCGTCATATAATTCTCAGCCTCGTTCACAAAAGCCTCGATTTGTCTTCGATGTTCATTTTCGGATTTTTCCTTCTCCTGAATCTGGTCGGCAACAGGCTTAAATATCATAACAGGCATCAAAGCTATTGCCAAAACCATAATCATAGCCGTAGCGAACCAACAAGCCTTTCTTCTCAAAAAAGCTTTATTTACCGCCTCAATATTAGCAAAACGTTTTTCTCTGTCTTTTTGAGAACATTTCTTTGCAATATGGCAATAACGATGTGGGAAAATATCTCTCAAAATCAAACCGAAAGCGTAAATATCGGCTCTCGAATCGAGTTTCACGCCTGGCTGTAATTGCTCTGGAGATGCGTATTTCATGGAGCCAGCCGGTTGCTTCAAGATGGCGTAGTCATCAGCATCAGAAAGACCGAAATCGATTATTTTCACATTGTTACCATTTCGGGTAATCAAGATATTACTCGGCTTCAGATCGCGATGAATGATTTGCTTGCTGTGGATATATTCAAGCGCGTCAACAAGCTGTTCAACGACCTTTTTTCTTGCGGCGACAGACGGTTTCGAGGCAAGAAACACGTCCAAAGTAACGCCATCGATGTACTCCATCACGATGCAGGGACCAAGTTCAGGGTTCATCTCTTTTGCAAATGCCTTCGCTATGTTCGGATGGTCAAGTTGAACCATCAAATCATATTCTTTTTTCAGAAGTTCGAGATAAACTGCTTGGTTCCGATATTCAACAGCTAATCCTTTGAGCACAAACCACCTGCCTTGCCGTTTCACCTTCATCAACTGGTTAAAACCACGGCATGAAACAGTTTCGTAAACCGATTTTGTATCGTCTTCCGACAAAAACTGTCCATTGATGATGCCAGATGTGCTGTCGTCGTTCATGATGCTAATTTTCTGCAAAATTAAAACTTATTTCCGACTTTTCAAAAAAAGGACCAAGAAGGATTGTCATTTATTTGAAAATTTTCGCAATTTTGCAATTCAAAACATAATGTTATGCAGAAGACAAGCCCTGAAATATTAGAGCTCCGCAAGCGCATCGAGGACGATGTGAAGCGCAAGATGAAAACTCCAGCCGATTTCATCTTTTTGAGCGGCGCCATCTGGGAGCGTACGCACGAAACCATGAGTCCGACCACGCTAAAACGTCTCTGGGGCTACATCGATGGTGCCGACACCACACGCAACTGCACGCTCAACATCCTCTCAAAGTTCCTCGGTTTCAACGACTGGGATGATTTCCTTGCAAACATCGGTCAAGACAGCGGTTCCGACTATGTGAAATCGCAACATCTGAAAGTTGAGGATTTAGCTGTAGGCGACCATGTCTCTGTGTCGTGGAAACCCAACCGCCGCTGCACTTTCCGATATTTAGGTGACTCTAGATTTATCGTTGAAAAATCAGAAAACTCCAAGCTTAAAGTAGGAAATACATTCAGCTGCAGTCTCTTCATCCTTGGCGAACCGCTTTATATAAATGATTTGGTGCAAGACAACAATCCGCCTGTGGCGTTTGTTGTAGGAAATAAGGACGGATTGGTGGAAATTGTTTTGTAGAGACGTGCCATGGCGCGTCTCTACGTGATTTTATTCTTCATCGTCAAAATCCTCAGGCATCGGTTCCGCCCATTCCTCATCGTAGAACTCCTCCCCTACCAGTTCGCGGTCGGATTTGTCCTGTCCGCCAAGAAGCTGACGCATGATTTTTGAAGGAATTGGCAGGATTTGGCCTTCCTTGCCAGTTGAGATGGCAATTCCAATGTCGTCGCCGTCAAGTTCGCGCGTCCACGTGATGAACTCTGCGATGTCCATTGTTGCGACAGTGTAAGTCTCCCAGTCGTCGCCGATGTTGGCTTTGGCTTCTTCCTTTGTCGCCCAGACAGGGATGTAAGAGTTTCCGCCGCCGTCTTCAAGCATGGCAAAAAGACCTGGTTTGGCTTCGAGGAGCCATAAGATGCCGTTAGTGTTTACGTTTTGTAAAAATTTTTGAAGTTCTTCCATATTATTGTGTTTTATATCTCATCCAATTCCAACCACCGCATTTCTTTATCATCCAACAAATCATTTATCTCCGTCAATCGCTTCCCGATGCGGTCAATCTCCTGATAATCAGTCTGATTTTCGAGTTGCGATGTCAGTTCCTTCTTCTCTTTTTCGAGATTTTCGATGTCGATTGCGAGTTGTTCGTATTCTTTTTGCTCTTTGAACGAGCGTTTTTTACTTCTCTCAGATGCTTTCGGACGGTTTTCACGAGTATCAACTCTTTCAGCCACCTGCGCTTTGTGAATTTCCTTGTTTTTCTCTTCAAGCCAGTCATGATACTGTGAATAGTTGCCCATAAAGCCTTTCACAGCGCCATCGCCTTCGAAAACGAAGAGCTGGTCGACAGTCTGATCAAGAAAATAACGGTCGTGCGAGACCACAATAAGACAACCTTTATAGCCACGCAGGAAATCTTCAAGCTTCTGTAACGTTAAGATATCCAAGTCGTTAGTGGGCTCGTCAAGAATCAGGAAGTTCGGGTTTTTGATGAGAATCGTGAGCAGATAAAGCCTGCGTTTCTCACCGCCGCTCAGCAACGCCACCGGCTGACGGTGCATCGAATACGGAAACATGAAGTGCGCCAGCAGCTTGTCGGCGGTGTAAACCATGTCCTTGCCGTAATAAACCACCTCGGCAATGTCGCGGATGGTGTCGAGAACAGTCTTGTTCTCATCGAATTTGATTCCGCCTTGAGTGTAATAGCCGTAAAAGACAGTCTCGCCAGTAACGATAGTGCCGCTGTCAGGCGCCTCGTTGCCGGTTATCATATTTAAAAAGGTGGATTTCCCGATGCCGTTCTTGCCGATGATGCCGATGCGCTCGCCTTTTTTGAAAATATAATCGAAATCTTTGAGTAAAACCAGGTTGTCCCATTTTTTGGTAACGCCTTTCATCTCGAGAATCTTGCCACCGAGACGCTGCATGTCGAGTCCGAACTGGATTTCGGTGTTGTCGCGAATCATTTTCGCTTTCTCTTTGAGGTCGTAAAAAGCGTCGATTCTTGCCTTCGCCTTGCCTGTTCGCGCCTGCGGAGTGCTGCGAATCCATTCCAACTCGTGCTTCATCAACTGTCCCGCCTTTTCAGCCGCAATGCGCTTATTTTCCTCGCGTTCGCGACTCTTCTTAACGTAATAGTCGAAGTTGCCGTTGTGGGTGTAAATCGTGCCATGATACATCTCGAGAATCTTGTTGCACACGCGGTCGAGAAAATAACGGTCGTGAGTGACCATGAAAAGCGTCACGTTCGACTGCGTGAGGTAGTTCTCAAGCCACTCCACCATCTGCATGTCGAGGTGGTTGGTAGGCTCGTCGAGGAAAAGCATATCGGGGTCATCGAGCAAAACCAAAGCAAGCGCAAGCCTTTTAACCTGTCCACCAGACAAAGTGCCTATTTTTTGCGTTAAGTCGTTGATTTCAAAAGTCGAAAGCAGCTGTTTCAGTCTCAAATCATACGACCATGCCTGCATCGCGTCCATAGCAGCTGTAGCTTTGTCCAAATCCACTTGATTAACTAACGCTTCCTCGTATCTCTTGATTACTCGCATCACGTCGGTGTGACCAGTAGCGATCACGTCTTCGATAGTGAGATTCGGGTCAAACTGCGGCAACTGTTCAAGGTAACCGACTCGCACATTCTCGTTAAACGTCACCTTGCCACCGTCGGCTTCCTCTTTTCCGACAAGGATTCGCATCATGGTGCTCTTGCCGGTGCCGTTGGCTGCAATCAGAGCGGTCTTCTCCCCTTTCTCAATGCCGAAAGAGATGTTCTCGAACAGCAGCTTGTCGCTGAACGCCTTTGAAATGTTATCAACTGAAAGATAATTCATGATGCAAAAATAATAAAAAGACTTTAGACATTAGACCTTAGACTTTAGTTTTTTTGATACAGATAAAAAAATTTTCATATTTTTATTGTATTGTGAAATAAATTTATGTAATTTTGCATAAAATTTAAATCATTATGACACAAGTTTCAATGACAGTGAGAATGGACTCACAGCTTAAATCAATGTTTGACGAGCTTTGCGAAGAATTTGGAATGAGCGCCAACACCGCCATGAACGTTTTTGCAAAAGCCGTTGTACAACGTCGCAGGATTCCTTTTGAAATAAAAGCAGGAGAGCAAGTTGATGGTTATGCTGCATTCAGAGCATTGAGAGAACGTGCCGAGAAAGGATTGACACCAGATTTGACCATGGAAGAGATTGATGAAGAGATAAGAAAAGCGAGAGAGGAAAGGAGACAACGTGAAAGTTTACGCAGTAATTGATACCGGAAATCTTAAACATTTTCCAAAATCCCCAATAGTAGTTACTCCATCAGAGATTTTGGAAATTATCAATAATGCCTGATAAAAATTCTAAAGTACAAATCTTACTTTAAAACAAACTATACAGGCACAACCTTCCACTGTATTTCCACCGAAGCCATAACTTGAGGCACTACCAGATGAATATGTTTTGGTATATTCTCCAGGATATAGAACAACACCAATTGCGAAACCCACTTTTTTATTAAAATCAATACCTAAAGCCGGCTCCAACAAAACTAGCGATTTTTGTTTATTAAAATTATAAGCATAGCCAGCATCTAACAAACAGAAAAAAGGATTGTTACCATTGGAAAAATTAATTTTGGCACGTGCATGAGCCGGAATCAACAAATATAACAAGGAAGATGCAGAAATACCAGCCGATGACACATCATTAATATATCTGCAACCAACGCCTAAACTTAAAGAGAAGTAGCTGTTAAAATTATATCCATAAAAAAGCTCTACGCCCACTGCATAGTTATTATACTCATTGACTCCTGCTCCTCCAAATAAGTCTATAGATGTTTCAACTTTTTGAGCATTTGTGACATTTAATGCACAAAACAAACTTATGAATACAAATAACAGTTTTTTCATAATTATCAATATAAAATTTTAAATCGTTTAATTATTTGCAAAATTATAAAAATAATTGAAAAAACATGTTTTATTTTAAAAAAATACTGGAGATTTCTCCACTCCGCTCCGCTTCGGTCGAAATGACGAGGGGGAAATTGGCCTTCGGCCGAAATGACAAAAGGGATATATATCTTGTAAATCCTGTTAATCCTGTCAAAATAAAAAGAAATCCTGTCGGAAAAAGCATTATCTTTGCAAAAATTTTCATCATGCGCATAGTCTTTCAGCTTTTCGTCACCTTCTTCAACATCGGGGCGTTCACTCTCGGTGGCGGCTATGCCATGCTCGACATGATTGAGAAAGCCGTCGTCGACCGTCGCCACTGGATTGAGAAGGACGAGTTCTGGGACATGATAACGATAGTTCAGATGCTCCCGGGCGTGTTCGCAGTAAACACCGCGCTTTATACCGGCTACAAAATCAAAGGAATATGGGGAGCGATAGCAGCATGCCTCGGCGCAATAATCCCGTCAATCGTCATCATCCTGCTCATCGCAGTGTTTTTCCTCGACTACAAGGAAAACCAAGTCGTCGAGCGTGTCTTCAAAGGCATCCGCCCTTGCGTGGTGGCTCTCATCCTCTCGCCTTCCGTCAAGTTGTTCCTCAACGCCAAGGTGAACTGGAAAACAGCCATCTTCCCCATCGCCACCGTCGTCTTGATTTATTTCTTCAAGGTGTCACCGGTATACATCATCGTCGCCACCATAATTGGCAGCGTCGCGTTTGCTTTTTATTCACAAAAACAACTAAATAAGTCTAAATCATGATATACTTTCAACTATTTTGGGCTTATTTGAAGATTGGAATCTTCGGCTTCGGCGGCGGTTATGCCATGCTCTCGATGATTCAGTTCGAAATCGTCGACCATTACGGCTGGATGACGACAGCGGAGTTCGCCGACATGGTGGCGCTTTCGCAGATGACACCGGGTCCAGTCTCCATCAACATCGCCACATACATAGGCTACACCGTGGGCGGAATATGGGGCTCGCTCGTCGCGACCTCCGCAATAGTGCTGCCATCGCTGCTGATGCTGGTTTTAGTACTCAAATTTTTATTCAAAAACAAAGACAACTACATAGTAAAATCCACGCTGTCGTCAATGAAGCCAGTCATCGCGGGACTTATCTTTGTCGCGGCTTTGCAACTGATGAACTCAAACAACTTCATCGATTTCGGACTTCACCAGAATAATATCAGCGTGATAATCTGCGCCGTCACTTTTGCCGGAGTGTTTTGGGCAAAAATAAACCCGATACTGTTGATTTTAGCATCGGGTCTTGTGGGTTATCTGATTTATTGATTAAGCGAACATCTTGTCAATCAATTCGTTATAGCGTTGCATAACCACTTTTCTCTTCACCTTCAACGTCGGGGTGAGGATGCCGTTGGCGATAGTCCATTCGTCAGCGATGAGTTGGTATTTCTTCACCTTCTCGACCTCGCCGAGACCTTCGTTCAACTTCTTGACCTCACGGTCGAAACGTTTCTTAACATCTTCATTTTGAATGATTTCCTCAGGTGTGGTGAAAGTAATATCGTGTTTTTTGCACCAGTCTTTCAAAAATGCGAAGTCCGGACGTATTAGAGCCGCGGCAAATTTCTGGTTCTCACCAAGCACCACGATCTGCTCGATGAAGCCTGAAATGCTGAACTTGCCTTCAACGACATCAGGATTGACATATTTTCCCAACGAAGTCTTGAACAGGTTCTTCATTCGGCCGGTAATCTGCAAAAGCCCGTGCTCGTTGAACTTTCCAAGGTCGCCGGTATGGAACCAGCCGTCTTTGTCGATGACTTCTGCTGTCAGTTCAGGCTGTTTGTAATAGCCCATCATCACGTTATGTCCGCGGCAGATGATTTCACCGTTGTCAGCGATTTTCACCTCAACGCCAGGCAATGGCTGACCTACAGCACCCACTTCCCTGCCGTATTTGTCGCGGTTGCTCACAGTGATAACCGGCGATGTCTCCGTCAGTCCATAGCCTTCAAACACAGGCATCTTGATGGCTGAGAAGAATCCGCTTATTTTCTTTGTGATGGAAGCGGCTCCTGACACTATGATGTCGAAGTTCTCGGCACCGAGTTTCTCGCGTATCTTGCTGTAAACCAACTTGTCAGCAATCTTGAGTTTCAAATCATAGAACCATGAACGACCTTCTATCTTATATTTTTCGGTAAGATGCATCGACCAGTAGAAAATGGCTTTTGACAAGCCTTTCATGTTCTTTCCCGAGCTGTAAATCTTCTCGTAGAACTTCTCCAAAACACGCGGCACTGCGCACATCATCGTAGGATGCACCTCTTTCATGTTGTCGGCAATCGTCGCGATGCTTTCAGCATAGTAAATCGACATTCCAAGGTAATGGTACATGTAGATAAGGGCGCGCTCGTATGCATGGCACACCGGCAGGAAGCTGAAGGCGCGCTTCGACCACGGCGACGGCGTCTGGCAGAAGTTCTTGAACTGGTTCATCAGGTTATGATGCGACAACATCACGCCCTTCGGCACGCCTGTCGTTCCGGAAGTGTAAATAATTGTGGCACAAGACATTTCGTCAACTTCAGCCTTGCGTTTCTCAATCTCTTCCGTGTGAGGATGCTCTCTTCCGAGTTCGAGAAGGTTGTCGAAATATTGGTATTTCCCTCTGTCAATGAAAGTGAAAATCTTCTTCAGCGACGGCGTCTCCGGCCATATCGCCTCGATTTTGTTCATCACGGCAATGCCTTCCAAGATGCAGATGCCCGCCTCGCAGTTGTTGAGGATTATCTTATAATCCGACTCGCTGATGGTTGGATAAATCGGCACCATGACTCCGCCAATCTGCGTGATTGCCATGTCAAGGATATTCCATTCCGGACGGTTGTTAGAAATCACCGCCACCTTGTCCTGTGGCTGAACGCCGAGCTCAATCAAAGCCCCGCTGATGATATTGGTCTGCTCGATATACTCATCAATGCTGTATTCGCGCCATTTCCCGTTGACTTTGCCTGCCAATGCGACTTTCTGGTCGGGATATTTCTCTTTATAATTGGCTAATAAGTCAAATACCCTCTTAACTTCCATAACAAAAACTATTTAAAAAGAGTCTCAATAATATCAGAATAACGTCTCATCACCACGTTTCTCTTGACTTTCAATGTTGGAGTCAGAATGCCCGTCGCAATGCTCCACTCGTCGGCGACAAGTTCAAACTTCTTGATTTTCTCAACGTCGCCGAGGTCATGGTTGAGTTTCTTCACCTCCTTGCCGTAACGTTTGAAAACCTCTTCATTTTTAATCATTTCCTCGTTGGTGGTGTATGGAATATTATGACGTTTGCACCACTCCTTTAAAAATGCGAAGTCAGGACGTATGAGCGCGGCGGCGTATTTCTGGTTCTCGCCCAACACCACGATTTGCTCGATAAATCCTGACAAAATGAACTTGCTTTCAATGAAATCCGGGTTGATGTATTTTCCGAATGATGTCTTGAAGATGTTTTTCTTTCTTCCTGTGATTTTAAGAAGACCGTGCTCGTTAAAACGACCGAGGTCTCCGGTGTGGAACCAGCCGTCCTTGTCGATGACTTCCGCCGTCAGCTCAGGCTGTCTGTAATAGCCCATCATCACGTTATGTCCGCGGCAGATGATTTCGCCGTCGTCGGTGAGTTTCACCTCGATGCCTGGCAATGGCTCGCCCACGTAACCCACTTCACGACCGTATTTGTTTCTCGTCGAGACGGCGATGACCGGTGATGTCTCCGTCAGTCCGTAGCCCTCAAAAACGGTGAGACCCAATGCGTTGAAGAAACGGCACACCTTCTTTGGGATAGCTGCCGCTCCTGAAACGACGACATCAATATGGTCGATGCCGACTTTCTGTTTTATCTTTTCATAGACCAATTTTGTGGCTATTTTCAGCTTGATATTGTAGAGCCAGTTTCTGTCTTCAACTTTATAACGCTCCGAGAGATGCATTGCCCAATAGAAAATAAGCTTCGAGATGCCCTTCATGCTTCTTCCCGACTCGTAAATCTTGTCGTACACCTTTTCGAGGACGCGAGGCACCGCGCACATCATCGTCGGACGCAGCTCCTGAAGGTTCTCGCCTATCGTAGCGACGCTTTCAGCATAGTAAACCGACATTCCGCGGTATTGGTACACATAGCTCAATGCGCGCTCGTAGGCATGGCATATCGGCAGAAAGCTGAACGCCTTGTTCGACCAGTCAGCCACCGAGTGCTGCACGCCTTTCCACTGGCACATCAGGTTATGATGCGACAACATAACACCCTTCGGCACGCCTGTCGTTCCTGAAGTGTAAATGATTGTGGCACATTCCATCTCGTCGACTTCAGCCTTGCGTTTCTCGATTTCTTCGGTATGCGGATGCTCTCTTCCGAGTTCAAGAAGTGTGTCGAAATAAGGATACTTGTCTCTATTAATAAAGGTGTAAATCTGCTTCAGCGACGGCGTCTCCGGCCAAATAGCCTCAATTTTGTTCATCACCACAACGCCTTCGAGGATACAAATCTTCGCCTCGCAGTTGTTGAGGATTATCTTGTAATCAGCCTCGCTGATAGTCGGATAAATAGGCACCATGACGGCTCCCACCTGCGTGATTGCCATGTCGAGAATGTTCCATTCCGGACGGTTGTTGCTGATGACAGCTATCTTATCCTGTTTCTCAACGCCTAGTTCAATCAGTGCGCCACTGATGATATTGGTCTGTTCAATATATTCGTCAATGCTGTATTCGCGCCATTTTCCGTTGACTTTGCCCGCAAAAGCCACCTTTTGGTCAGGATAATGCTCTTTATAATGCGGCAAAAGGTCAAAAACTCGCTTAATATTTTCCATTTTCAATATTTTTCAATAAACACTCGTTTTCAAGAATGCAAATATACGGATTATTTTTTAATATACAACAAAAAAAATGTAGGGGCGAATAATTATTCGCCCCTACTAATGTCTAAAGACTAAAGTCTCATTACAGCAAGTGGCATGTCACTGTCAAGCCTGCCATCACGATTGACACCATCGACATCAACTTGATGAGGATGTTCAATGACGGACCTGATGTGTCTTTGAACGGGTCACCAACGGTGTCGCCAACCACTGTAGCCTTATGGTTTTCAGAGCCTTTACCTCCGAAGTTGCCTTCCTCGACATATTTCTTGGCATTGTCCCAAGCACCGCCTGAGTTGGCCATGAACACTGCCAAAACGAAACCTGTCGACAATCCGCCAATCAACAGACCGAGAACACCCGGAACACCGAGAATCAAGCCTGTGAGAATTGGAACGAGGATAGCGAGGATTGAAGGAACGAGCATCTCCTGCTGAGCACCCTTTGTAGAGATAGCAACGCAACGCTCGTAGTCTGGTTCTGCCTTTCCTTCAAGGATTCCCTTGATGGTGCTGAACTGACGGCGAACCTCTTCAACCATCTTCTGTGCAGCGCGACCCACGGCGTTCATTGTCATGCCGCAGAACACAAATGCCATCATGGCACCGATGAACACACCGACCAATACGATTGGGTTCATCAGGTTGACATTGTAAGCATTCATGAAATCGACCAATGTTGCCTTTGTCGCCTCAATACCGTTTGGAAGATTCTCACCAACACGGATGAGAGCAATCTTTATTTCCTCAATGTATGATGCCAGGAGTGCAAGAGCTGTCAAAGCGGCTGAACCGATAGCAAAGCCCTTACCTGTTGCTGCTGTGGTGTTTCCAAGAGCGTCGAGAGCGTCAGTACGTTTACGAACCTCAGGCTCGAGACCGCTCATCTCGGCGTTACCACCGGCGTTGTCAGCGATAGGACCATAAGCATCTGTTGCAAGTGTGATACCTAATGTTGAAAGCATACCGACAGCGGCGATACCGATGCCATAGAGACCCATTGAAAGGTTTGCAGCTGTGAACTGGATGTTGAAACCGTTAGCGCAAAGGTAAGCTAAAACGATAGCCACGCCAACAGTAACGACAGGAATTGCTGTTGAAAGCATACCGAGTCCGAGACCCGAGATGATAACTGTAGCCGGTCCTGTCTTCGAGCTTTCAGCGACCTTCTGAGTTGGCTTGTAGCTCTGTGAAGTATAGTATTCTGTCGATTTTCCGATAATCACACCAGCGAGAAGACCGACAACAACCGAGAATGAGATTCCAATCCAGTTATCAATCTTCAAAGCCCAAAGAATGACGAATGTTGCCACTGCAATTAGCACTGCCGCTGTGTTGGTGCCACGGCTCAAAGCGCCGAGAAGTTCTTTCATTCCCGCACCTTCTTTTGTCTTCACCATGAAAATGCCGAACAAAGATAGCAACACGCCTGCTGCTGCGATGAGCATTGGAGCGAACACGGCTTTAAGCTGCATTCCTTCTACAGCTGAAGTTGCAAATGCTGCTGCGCCAAGAGCTGCTGTTGCAAGGATTGAACCTGCATACGACTCATAGAGGTCAGCACCCATACCGGCGACGTCACCAACGTTGTCACCAACGTTATCGGCAATAGTTGCAGGGTTACGCGGGTCATCCTCAGGAATGTTGTATTCTGTCTTACCGACGAGGTCTGCTCCGACGTCAGCGGCTTTGGTGTAGATACCGCCACCGACACGGGCGAACAATGCCTGTGTTGAAGCACCCATACCGAATGTCAGCATGGTGGTTGTAATCACGATAAGATGATCTGCTTCCGGAATGAAAGCGTCAAGTACAAGAAACCACACGCTGATGTCGAGCAGTGCGAGACCTACCACTGTCAAGCCCATGACGGCGCCTGAACGGAATGCCACCTGCAGACCGCTGTTCAACGAGTTACGTGCTGCGTTGGCTGTACGTGCCGATGCGAATGTGGCGGTCTTCATTCCGAAGAATCCTGCCAAACCCGAGAAGAAACCGCCGGTGAGGAACGCAAACCACACCCAGCCGTTCTGGAGTCCGAAAATCGACATCACGCCGAACACAATCGCCAACACCACAAAAACGATGCAGACAACCTTGTACTGTTGTTTTAGATACGCCATGGCACCTCTTCTGACGTGCGAAGCGATCTTCTTCATCAAATCTGTTCCCTCGTCTTCCTTCATCATGCTCTTAAAGAAATAAAAAGCGAATGACAAAGCCAAAACCGACGCTGCGAGAACCAAATAAATTACCCAATTCATACGCAAAAAATTTTAATTAATACTGATTTTTACTATTATTTACTATTTTTTCAATATTTTCAATCTGCAAAGTTCCGAATAATTTTTCTTCCTTCAAAGAAAAAATTTAATTTTTTATAAAAATTTTTCAAACGATTTCCGTAAAATATTTTTTTGTAATTTTGTAGCGGGATATACCTTATTAATATGTATCCAGTCGAAATGACGATAGCAGAGAAATTTTAAAACATAAAAATATGAAAAGTATCAAGTTTCGTTTAATCGTGATGAACTTCCTGCAGTTTGCTGTGTGGGGAGCTTATCTTACTTGCATGGGAACTTATCTCGCCAATCACGGGCTGGCTTCCAACATCGGTATTTTCTATTCGATACAAGGGATCGTGTCCATTTTTATGCCAGCTCTTGTGGGCATCATCGCCGACCGCTGGATTCCGGCGCAGAAAAGCCTCGGCTTGTGCCATCTCATCTCGGGTGCTGCCATGCTTGGAGCAGCTTATTATGGTCTGACAACCGGTGATTCAGTACAATTTGGACCGTTGTTCACTTTGTATTCAATTGCCGTCGCATTCTATATGCCTACACTGGCAATATCTAACTCAGTAGCTTACAATGCATTAGACAAGGCCGGGCTTGACACCGTAAAGGCCTTCCCTCCCATCCGTGTCTTCGGAACCATCGGCTTCATCTGCACAATGTGGATTGTCGATTTGCTCGGATTCCAGCCTACAGCGGCACAGTTTGCAGTCAGCGGCGGCATTGGAATAGTGTTAGGCTTATATTCGTTCACACTTCCGGCATGTCCGCTCAATAAAGCCGACAATGCATCATTTGTCGATAAACTCGGACTTCGCGCATTTGCCTTGTTCAAAGACAAACGAATGGCATTCTTCTTTATATTTTCAATGTTACTTGGTGTTTCGTTACAGATTACCAACGGCTTTGCCAACCCTTACATCACCAGTTTCGGTGGCATAGAAAAATATGCAGGCACATTCGGTGTGCAACACGCCAATATTCTTATTTCATTGTCGCAGGTTTCCGAAACGCTCTGCATCTTGTTGATTCCGTTCTTCTTACGCAAGTTCGGCATCAAGAAAGTGATGCTCATCGCAATGTTAGCATGGGTCTTGCGTTTCGGATTCTTCGGTCTCGGCAACCCTGGCGGCGGCGTGTGGCTCTTCGTGCTCTCATGCATTGTTTACGGTGTCGCTTTCGACTTCTTCAACATCAGCGGCTCGTTGTTTGTTGACAAAGAGACCGACCAAGGAATACGCTCATCAGCACAAGGCTTGTTCTTCCTGATGACAAACGGAATCGGTGCGACAATCGGAACATTGAGCGCCCAAGCCATTGTGAATCATTTTGTTTACAACCAGGCAGCCGCCGGCGCAACACCAGAGATGGTGGCGTCAGGATGGCAGAGCGCATGGTTCGTGTTTGCAGCCTACGCTTTGGTCGTGGCAGTGGTATTCGCCATAGTTTTCAAGTATAAACACGACCCATCGAAGATGTAAAAATGAGACAATATCTTGATTTACTTCAGCGGATTCTTGACGAAGGCCATCAGAAAGGCGACCGCACCGGAACCGGAACCATCAGCATTTTCGGACATCAGATGCGATTCAACCTCTCTGAAGGCTTTCCTCTCGTCACAACGAAGAAGGTTCATTTGAAGTCGATAATCTATGAACTGCTGTGGCTCATCAGCGGCGACACAAACATAAAATACCTGCACGACCACAAGGTGACGATTTGGGACGAATGGGCAAATGCCGACGGCGACCTCGGCCCCGTCTACGGCGCACAGTGGCGCAACTGGAACAACGAGGGCATCGACCAGATTCAACAGGTCATCGACAGCATCAAAAACAACCCGAACAGCCGCCGTCACATCGTGACAGCTTGGAACCCGAGCGTATTGCCCGACGAGCACGAGAAAGACTTCTCGAAGAACGTCGCTGCTGGCAAAGCGGCGCTGCCTCCCTGCCACGCCTTCTTCCAGTTTTACGTCGCCGACAACAAACTCTCGTGCCAGCTCTACCAACGTTCAGCGGATGTGTTTTTGGGCGTGCCGTTCAACATCGCGTCATACTCTTTATTAACAATGATGATGGCACAGGTATGCGGTCTCGAACCCGGCGATTTCGTACACACCTTCGGCGACGTGCATATCTACAACAACCATATTGAGCAGGTGAAATTGCAGCTGTCACGCGAGCCGCGTCCGCTCCCGACAATGCACCTCAACCCCGCTGTCAAGAGCCTGTTTGATTTCAAATACGAAGATTTCACATTAGAGAATTACAACCCATACGACGCAATCAAAGCACCTGTATCCGTGTAGAGACGGATGAAAATCCGTCTCTTTGATAATCCGTCTCATTATTAAAAAAATGAAAACAAAAATCTCCATAATAGTCGCAATGGCGGAAAACCGCGCCATCGGCAAAAACGGCGACCTGCTGACACATCTCTCAAATGATTTGAAGCATTTCAAGGAGATAACATCAGGCCACACCGTGATAATGGGTTACAATACCTACGCCTCACTGCCAAACAAAAAACCGTTGCCCAAACGCCGCAACATCATCATTTCCAGCCACTTGAAAGAAGCACCAGAGGGTTTTGAACTGGCAAATTCGATTCTCGACGCAATGAAAATGGTGTTTAACGAGGAAGAGGTCTTCATTATCGGCGGCGGAATGATTTATGAGCAGTTCCTGCCTATGGCCGACAAGCTTTATCTCACAAGGATGGAAAAAGTCTTTGAGGCCGACACATTTTTCCCGATAATAAACTTCAACCTGTGGAACCTCATCGACTTGAATGTTGTCGACGACGACCCACAGGTTGATTTTGTATACAGATTTGAAACTTGGGAAAGGAAAAACTAAATCCCCATTTCTTTCACTATCATCTTCACGAACTCGGTATTTGCGAAATGACCCGGTTTATAAGCGGTTACTTTGCCTTGCACAGGCATACCAAGCAACGAAAGGTCACCGACAATGTCAAGAAGCTTGTGACGCGCCGGCTCGTTTTCGAAATACAAAGTCACATTATTGAGGATTCCTCCTTCATGAACTGCGACAGATTCTTTGTTAAACAGCTTCGCAACCCTCTTCAAATCGGCTTCCGACACTTGTTTCTCAATGAAAACAATGGCGTTTGACAAATCACCGCCCTTGATGAGGTTGTGTTTGAGAAGCATTTCAAGTTCCTGGAAGAAAACGAAAGTCCTGCATGGCGCGAAATTCTCTTCAAACTCGCTCATGTCGTGCAAATGGGCTTCCTGAACATTAAGAACTCCTGATTTGTAATCGACTTTCACATCTATGCTGAATTTATCAGCTGGTTCAATTGTCAGCTCGCAACCGACTTTAGGATGTGTATATGTGATTTTCTTGTTGATTTTCAGATATTTGCGCTCAGCATCCTGCTCAACGACTCCCGCTTCTTTCAAAGCGTTCATCATGATTTTGGCGCTTCCGTCAAGAATCGGAGGCTCCTCACAGTTCAGGTCGATAAGGACATTATCAATGCCAGAGCCTCTCAACGAAGCCATGATATGTTCAACAGTATATACTTTTACGCCGTTCTGGGCAATGGTTGTGCCGCGTGAAGTGTCAACGACGTTGGCAACTTTCGCCTCAACTATCGGTTGTCCTTCAACATCAATTCTTCTGAATTTGATTCCGTGATTAACTTCCGCCGGATGAAATGTCAGTGTGCCGTGTTGACCAGTATGAAGACCCGTTCCGCTAATACTGACACTTTGCTTAATTGTATGTTGTTTTTCCACCATTTACAAATAAAATTCTGTAATAATGGTGCAAAAATACGAAATTATACGTTACTTCGACAATAATTCGGAAAGTTTTTTCTCCAATTCGGCTATTCTCTCCTCCAATTTTTCGATATTGCGTTGTCTTACAATGTCTTTCATATATTTTGAATAGTCGTAAGCAGGAGCACCCATGATGGATTTTCCAGGCTCGCTGACACCTTTTGTCAGTCCCGACTGAGGTCCGATGGTGGTATGGTCTGCCACAGTAAGATGCCCCGAGATGCCGACCTGCCCCGCTATGATGCAGTTCTTTCCGACGTGAGCCGAACCCGCCACTCCAGACTGAGCCGCCATCGCCGTGTTTTCTCCGATTTCAACATTATGGGCTATCTGGATGAGATTGTCAAGTTTCACTCCATTATGAATCTTTGTCGATTCCATAGTCGAGCGGTCGATGGTGGTATTTGCCCCTATCTCGACATCATCACCAATAAAAACATTGCCGATTTGAGGTATTTTCTTGAATGTCCCGTCAGGTTGCGGCACGAAGCCGAAGCCGTCAGCGCCAAGAACCGCACCCGAATGGATGATGCAATTCTTGCCGACATGGGTCATCGCGTAAAGCTTCACGCCTGGATAAACCACGGTGTTGTCACCAACAACCACATCGTCGCCGACATACGACAGCGGATAAATCTTCACATTATTGCCAATCTTGACCCTCTCGCCAACGAACGCGAAATCTCCGATATAGCAGCCTTCGCCATATTCCGCATCCGACGAGATAAAAGAATTCTCCGATATGCCGACCTTGTTGTTGGTATATTCCTGATAAATCGCAAGAAGCTGGGCAAACGACTCGTATGCGTTTTTCACTTTTATCATGGTGGTCTTCACCTGTTGCGTCGGCTCAAAATCCTCATTTACAAGGACTATTGACGACAATGTGTCATAAATAAAAGGAATATATTTCGGGTTTGATAAAAAACTCAACATTCCAGGGGCGCCGTCTTCAATACGGGCGACGTTCCACACTTTCGCTTCAGGATCACCTTCAACTTTTCCACCAAGCAATGCCGCTATCTGCGCAGCCGTAAACTCAACTTTCATGATAATTTATAATGTGTTAAACTCTTTCTTAATAACTAAAATAGCCCTGTCAATCAACGGGTTGGTCATTGAGGCGAGCTTCTGTGCCATCGTTGCCGAATCCGCGTCAGGGTTCTCTCCAAACTCGCTGTTGATGATTTGCAGGGTCTCGTCTTTGGCTTTGTTTATTCCAAACCAAGTGCCTTCATTGACATAAAGACGCTGTGCGAGATTATGCTCAAACTCATCCTGAACGTTCTGAATCAACGCAAACTGCAGGTCTGAACTCGTCATTCCAGGCATGAAAACCCTTTTGACAAGCACCGAAAACCTCATCCTCTCAAGATAAAGAAGAAGTCTCTCGTAGGCCTGAACCTTCAGCGGCGCAACAATTTTGTTGTTGTTAGCCGTCTCAGATGTATTGAACATATTCCTTAGTTTAGGGAAAAACAAAATCACGGCAAGTATAACTGTTATTGCCAAAATAATCCATGTCATTGGACTCATCACATCATTCATTGCATCACATTTTAGAGTGCAAATATACTGAATATTTTAATTTCAAACTAAATTTTTAAAATAAAGTTTTCCAATCATAAAAATCCGTAATTTTGTAACCTCAAAAAAAGAGGTTTTTATCGTTTAGATTTTATCAGAATTTTAAAAAATATAATCATGGGAGAAACAGTTTTATCACAGAGAGTCATCAACATGGCCGAATCCGCCACTCTGAAAATGACGCAGAAGAGCCGCGAGCTCAAGGCTCAGGGCATTGACATTATTTCGTTAAGCATTGGCGAGCCTGATTTCAACACGCCTACGAGCGCCAAGCAGGCAGGCATCGACGCTATCAACAACAACGACACGCATTATCCGCCAGTCCCTGGCACTCCGGCCTTGCGTAAAGCCATCGCCGAGAAGCTCCGTCGTGACAACGGTCTCGACTACAAAGACACTGACATCATCGTGTCGAACGGCGCAAAACAGGCAATCACCAACACATTCCTCGCCATACTCGACAAAGGCGACGAAGTCATCATCCCTGCCCCGTTCTGGGTGTCATATCCTGAGATGGTGAAACTCGCCGAAGGCACTCCTGTCTTCATCTACACAACAGCGGAGCAGCACTTCAAAATCACAGCAGAGCAACTCGAGAAAGCCATCACTCCAAAGACAAAGGCATTCATTTTCAGCACTCCATGCAACCCAAGCGGTTCGGTTTACACAAAAGATGAACTCGCATCATTGGTGGAAGTGTTCAAGAAATATCCAAACATCGTCATCATCTCCGATGAGATTTACGAATTCATCCAATACGAGCACAAACACGAGTCGATGGGACAGTTCACAGAGCTGAAAGACCGTCTCGTCATCGTGAACGGTGTCGCCAAAGGCTACGCCATGACTGGATGGAGAATCGGTTACATCGCCGCTCCTAAAGAAATCGTCGCAGCATGCAACAAGATTCAGGGACAGTACACATCAGGTATCTGCACCATCTCACAGGCAGCTTCAGTGGCAGCCATGGAGCTCTCACCAGAGAATTCCGAAGAAGTGAAGAACATGTGCAAAGCCTTCAGAAACCGCCGCGACATGTTCTACAAGCTCCTCATGGAGATTCCGGGCATCAAGTTGAGCCTGCCAGCCGGCGCATTCTACATGTTCCCGGAGGTGAAGTCATACTACGGCAAGAGTGACGGCACCACAACCATCAACAACAGCGACGACTTGTGCATGTACCTGCTTTACAACGCACACGTGGCATGCGTGGCTGGTGGAGCATTCGGCAACGACGACTGCATCCGCTTGTCATACGCCACCTCGGAAGACAAGTTACGCGAGGCAGCAAAACGTCTCAAAGAAGCTTTTGCAAAACTTAAATAGACAAAAAAAAATGCCAAGAGAAGACATCAAAGCGCTTTTTGATTCCTTCAACGAAAAGAGAATATTAATAATAGGTGATGTTATGCTCGACCTTTACCTCAACGGCAAGGTCGAGCGTATCTCGCCAGAGGCCCCCGTGCCTATCGTCGCCGTGAGAAACCGTTTCGCGCGTCTCGGCGGCGCCGCCAACGTGGCACAGAACATCAAGGCACTCGGCGCCGAGCCCGTCTTATGCTCTATCATCGGCGACGACTCCAAGTCGCACGACTTCTTCGACCTTCTCGCAGAACACGGCATGCCTGGTAACGGCATCATCAAGAGCAAAGAGCGCCGCACCACCACGAAATACCGCATCATCGGCAACAACGCGCAGATGCTTCGCGTGGACGACGAAGACACCTTCAACCTCACCGATGACGAATACGACGCGCTGTGCGGAAAGATTGACTTCATCATCGCCAACGAGCGCATCGACGGAATCATCTTGCAGGACTACAACAAAGGTGTGCTCACCGAAAAGCTCATTCGCAGGACCATTGCCGTCGCCAACGAGAAAAACATACCAGTAGGCGTCGACCCGAAGAAAAACAACTTCCTCGTCTACGAACACTCAACATTATTCAAGCCGAATCTCAAAGAATTGAAAGAAGGCATAAGCTACGACTTCCCCACCGACACCATCGAGGGCATTCTCAGCGGCGTGAACGTGCTGCAGGACAAGCTGCAGTGCCGTTTCGTGATGAACACCTTGTCGGAACGCGGAGTTTTAATCCAGGAGATAACCGACGGCGTGAAGAGCCACCATTACATCCCCGCCCATCTGCGCAAGATAGCCGATGTGTCGGGCGCCGGCGACACCGTCCTAGGAGTGGCGATGCTGTGCCTCGTCTGCAACCAGGACGCATACCATATCGCGGCGATATCCAATCTCGCGGGCGGACTCGTGTGCGAAGAGATCGGCGCGGTGCCAATCAACAAGGAAAGACTTCTGAAAGAAACAGAAAAAATATAATAAGTAGATTTTTCTTGCGTTATTATATTCATGAAGTTTGATTTTTCGACATTAAAGAAACGTTTAATATTGTTAGGGCTGATGCTTTGCGTGGCTCCAAGTGTTGTTTTTGCCCAAAGCATTACCAAACCGCTCAACCTGAAGAACTATGACGACAATTTGTACCATTTCGGATTCATTTTGGCGTACAATCAAATGTCATATTCGTTCAATTACAAAAGAAACTATCAGTTCGTGGAACATTCGCCGTCGGAGTATCCAAACACGGCAGATGTGAATTACGACCCTTACGCGACATATTACGTCCGCACTCTTGACTCCAAGCCGCAACCTGGCTTCACCGTGGGCGTTGTGGGAAATCTACGTCTTGGTCAGTTTTTCGACTTAAGACTCATCCCTTCGTTGAGTTTCGGAACGAGGACGATAAACTACAATATCTATAAAGAATCAACGAAATCCAACGATTTCGTGATAAGCAAATCCATATTGTCGACTTTCATGGAGTTTCCGCTACAAGTGAAATACCGTTCCAGACGACTCAACAACATCGCGGCTTACATCATAGCTGGAGCCAACTTCAAAGTCGACCTCGCCTCACAGAAAAAGTCGAAAATCGATGTTGTCGGCCCTGACGGAAGCCAGATTTCGGTTATCGACAACATCAGGGTAAGAAGGACCGACATCGCAGCGGAGATTGGTACAGGTTTCGACTTTTACAACAGCCATTTCAAGTTCGGAATTGAAGTGAAAATGGGCTTCGGATTGTTTAATATCATGGATCCACAGAACCTGATTTACGATTCCAGCATAGTAAATATGAGAAACAAAACGTTCCAGGTTTCTCTCACATTTGAATAAAACTCCCACGATAAATTTGCAACACATTATTTATCAACAATTTACCAAAAATTTTCATTTTTTGATTTTTTTTAGTGTTTGCAAAGAAAAAAAGCGTATCTTTGCAGCGCAAAAAACAGGTCTCTTCGTCTAGTCTGGTTAGGACGTCAGGTTTTCATCCTGGTAACTCGGGTTCAAATCCCGGAGAGACTACAGAGTTCAGTTAGAAGTTAGAAGTTAGGAGTGAGAAGTTAGAAGTTATTAACTATCAACTACTAACTGCTAACTACAAACTTGAAAAGGGGTCTCTTCGTCTAGTCTGGTTAGGACGTCAGGTTTTCATCCTGGTAACTCGGGTTCAAATCCCGGAGAGACTACAAAATTTGAAAACGAAGTCAGAAAGCAGGATTTTAGGCGGCAAAACGCGTTCTGTAGTCTGGCTTTTTCTGTTTCACAAGGAAAAACATGAAGAAGAATCTCTCTTGCGGCAAAGTATCGTCATGCAAAAGCGTTATCGCTTTGGTGGCGGTACTGTTTTTTTTATTATCGGGGAAAGGTCTTCTTCAGGCGCAGGAGAAAAATTACAACTTCGGTCTCCGTGGCGGCGTCGGGATGGCGACATTAAACGGGTTTGAGAACAACGGCCTGAAACTCGGTCTTATGGGCGGCGCCTATTTTGTTTACTCATTAACTGAAAACGGCAGTATCATTGCAGATTTCAATTATTCGATGGGCGGACAGCAGTCGGAAAAATGGACCAGTGAAACCAACGAAAAAGTAAAAGTATACAGCAAATACGCACTTCATTACATCAATTTGCCAGTCCTTTACCAGCATTATTTCACCGACATACTCGGACTTGAAGCTGGCGCGAACTTGCGTTATTGTTTCAGCGGAAGCGTGAAGGAAAAAATCGGAAACGGAAGCTGGGAATCGACAAAATTCTCAAGCGAAAACTACAACTCCGTTGATTTCGGACTTATCTTGGGAGTTTTCACAAACTATCTCATCCCAGACGAAGACTTCTTTGTCAGCCTTCGAGCCTATTTCGGCATGCTTGACGTTATAAAAGACGCTGGTTCAAACAAAAACGTCAGCATACAGGTCAGCGTAGGATATATGTTATTCTGATATGAAGCAAAAAATCAATTTAATCATTGGTAATCAATACAATCCGCATCTCAACCTCGCTGTTGAGAGCTTTCTTCTAAACCAAGGCGACAACGATTCCGTTACCATGTTTTTGTGGAAAAACGAGCAGACCGTGGTTTACGGCTACAACCAAAACCCGTTTACGGAATGCAACGTTGATTTGCTTTTGTCGGAAGGCGGACATGCGGCGCGAAGAAGAACCGGCGGCGGCGCAGTCTATCACGATTTGGGTAACCTGAACTTCTCTTTCGTGGCAAACAAAAACCTATATGATGTCCACAAGCAGATGAATGTCATTAAAACCGCATTGGGCTATTTTGGACTGAAAACTGAAGTTTCAGGCAGAAACGACATCCTTTTCGAAGGAAGAAAATTCTCAGGAAACGCCTTTGGAATCTACAAAGACAGAAGACTGCACCACGGGACCATCCTGATTAAGACCGATGGTGAAAAGTTGGCAAAATATCTGAAAGTCAACCCTGCAAAATTGCAGAAACACGGAGTGAAATCAGTTGCAAGTCGCATCATAAACCTTTCGGAAGTCGCCGACATCACTTCAGATTCGATAATCCCTTATCTTTCAAGAGCTTTCGAAGAAGTTTACGAAGCAAAAGCGGAAATCATAGACTTCAACGACTTGCTCACAGATAAAGTGTTGGAAACCAGAAACTTATTCGCTTCCGACGATTATCTTTTCGGAAAATGGCGCAATTTCCACGCAAAGAAAAGCGCACAGTTTTCATGGGGCTTGGTAGAACTCGACATGCACGTCAACGAAGAAAAAGGCATCATCGAGAGCGTCTCCATCGCTTCCGACGGGCTTGAACCTGAGCGCATTGAAGAAACCGAGCGCATTTTGACAGGTGCGAGCATCAAAAACGCCCCTGATTGCGGTGAAAACGAGGTCGCGAAAGATATTCTTACACTCATTTATTGATTACCAAAGCGAAAATTTCGTAATTTTGCAGCCAAATTTTAAGAAATGAAGTATTTTTTACTGCCATTGGGCTGTCAGATGAACAGAAGCGACACGGAGCGAGTGCGTACCGTGTTGCACGGCATGGGATTTACTGAGACCGACAAGGAGGAAGAAGCCACGATTTTGGGCGTGATAGCGTGCTCGGTGCGCCAGAAAGGCATCGACAAGGTGTATTCGCGCATCCTGAAATGGAACGAGATGAAACGGAACCACAACTGCATCACCTTCGTTTCAGGCTGTATCTTGCCAGCCGACCGCGAACGTTTCGTAAAACTGTTCGACCTCGTCTTCACCATGAACGAACTGCCCGATTTGCCAGATATGATTAGGCAATACGGCGTTTTCATCCCGACAAAAAATAACGATTCCGTTATTGACACCGATGCAGAGACGCGATTAATTGCGTCTATACCGAATATCCATAATGTGATTCTGCAAAAAAATGGCGCACCATATATAAATAAGGTGGTGAACCCTTCCGCCAACATGGACCGTTTTTGGGTCATCGAGCCCGACCATCTCTCTGATTTCGAGGCGTTTATCCCGATTCAGAACGGCTGCAACAAATTCTGCACCTACTGCGCAGTGCCTTATACAAGAGGTCGCGAGGTGTCAAGAAAATCAGAAGACATCATTGCCGAATTGAAAGAACTGGTCGACAAAGGATACAAATCAATAACATTGCTCGGACAGAATGTCAATTCTTACGGTTTGGACAAGAAAGGCGAAGAAATCAATTTTGCGGAACTGCTTAGAAGAATTGGAGAATACGGCGATGCAAGCGGCAAAGAGTTCTGGGTTTATTTCACCTCGCCGCATCCGCGCGACATGAGCGACGAAGTGATTGAAGTCATCTCGCAATACAAATGTCTCGGCAAGCAGATTCACCTGCCGATACAATCGGGCGACGATAACATGCTGCAGCGCATGAACCGCAAGCACACGTTAGAAGATTACCGTCATATCATACACACAATCAGACGCTTATTGCCTGAGGCGACGATTTTCACAGACATCATCGTGGGATTTACAGGCGAGACGGAGGAAGAGTTTGAGAATTCGCGCAAAGCCATGGAAGAGTTCAAATACAACATGGCATACATTGCGCAATACAGCGTGCGTCCTGGAGCAGTGGCGTCATCATGGGCTGACGACGTTCCGAAAGCCAAGAAACGCGAGCGTTATCACATCCTCACCGACGAGCTGATGAAGCACTCACTCGTTTATAATCAAGGACTTATCGGCAAGACGCAGAAGGTATTGGTGACAGGATACGACCGTAAAAACGGGTATCTGACAGGTCACACCGAAGGCAAAATTGTGATAAGATTCCAGTCGCGCGACAAGAGCCTGATTGGTCAAATTGTGACAGTGAAGGTCACCAGCGCCACAGCGTTATCAATAGAAGGAATTATAATGTAGGGGCGAATCAACATTCGCCCGGACCAACAATGATTTTCAGGGCGAATAATTATTCGCCCCTACGGATGGACATAATATGAAGATTGCATTCAAGACATTAGGTTGCCGCGTGAACCTCTACGAGACAGACGCCCTCGCGTCGCAGTTCAAGGAGGCAGGTTACGACGTGGTGGGAAGCGACGAAAACGCTGATGTTTACGTCGTGAACACCTGCACCGTGACCAACCAGAGCGACCAGAAATGTCGGCAGGCAATCAACCAGATCAGGCGCTCCCACCCCACCGCCATCATCGCGGCGATGGGATGCATGGTGAACCACCGCAAACAAGAGATGCTCGACAGCGGTGTCATCGACTACGCTATCGACAATGAGAGAAAATACGCGCTTTTCAGCATCATCGACAGTCGCATGAAAGGTGAAACAGTCGATCCTGAAGGCTTCGACAAGGACTTGTTCAGCTACCGCCCCGCTTACAGCACCTTCCACACCCGCAGCTTGATAAAGATTCACGACGGATGCAACAATTTCTGTTCTTACTGCATCATCCCGAATGTTCGCGGCAGAGCCACAAGTCGTCCAGCCGATGAGATTTACGAAAACATCAGAAATGTTGTCGCTCACGGTTTCAAAGAAGTAGTTCTGACAGGTGTCAACATGGGGCGCTACCAATATCAAGACGTTGATTTCGAGCATCTTATCGAGAATATCTTAAAAATCGAAGGCGATTTCCGAGTTAGGATTTCTTCCATCGAGCCCGACAACTTCAGCGACAGGTTTTTGAGTCTGTTTGAAAATCCGAAACTCGCTCCGCACATGCACATCTGCCTTCAGAGCGGCGCCGAAAACACGCTCAAAGAGATGCATCGTCATTACACTGCAGCGCAGTTCAAGGAAATGTGCGACCGCATCAAAACAGCAATTCCTGATTTTAATATAACAACCGATGTTATCGTAGGCTTTCCAGGAGAATCAGAATCTGATTTCTCCGAGAGCGCCGAGTTATGCAGAGCCATTGGCTTCAGCCACATTCACACCTTTAAGTATTCGATCAGAACTGGCACAAAGGCCGCTACAATGCCAAATCAAGTTCCTGAATCTGTGAAAACAGAGCGCAGCGCCATCATCCGACAGATTTCGGCTGATAACAAGCTGAAATATTTCAACCAGATGCTCGGCAAGCCACAAAAGATGCTCATCGAACGCGTAATGGCAGATGGGACAGCACGAGGCTACGGCGAGAATTACATTCCACTTCGTGTGAAAGCCAAGAACTTGGAGAAAAACACCTTTGTTAATGTCGTGCTGAATGACCTTATTAATAAAGGTGATAATTCGGAGATGAGCGCCATTATTACAAGCTACTAGCCCGTCATTTCGACCGAAGCGAAGCGTAGTGGAGAAATCTCCGACATATTTTTCAAAGTTTTCTTGACTTTTTCAGAAAAAAGTTGTATTTTTGCACTGTATTTAAACAAAACTTGTCATGAGTACTCAAAACATGATAGATATGATAGCCGATTATTTCAAAACACAACCCGTTTTGAAGGCTTGGTTATTTGGCTCGTATGCTCGTGGCGAAGAGACATCAGACAGTGATGTTGATGTGCTTTTTGTGCCCGATCGTTCCGGCAAGCCGTTCACGTTGTTTACGATGGCGAAGATGTATCAGGATTTGAAGGGAATGCTCGACAAGGAAGTTGATTGGTGGAAGAAGGCTCGTTGCGGCCATACGCCAGCGCAAGTGCAGAACAGGACAAAAAACTGATATATGAGAGAGCGAATTAGAGACAAAGGAAGGCTTGAGACATATACTCGTTCACGGATATGCAAGTGTAAATGCTTCAACTTTGTTTGAAACAACTGTAAATATTATTCCAGAGTTGAGACAGCAAGTTGAAAAGTATTTGAAAGAAACCGATTGGACAAAATGGGAAAATGATTAGTTTACGCAATGATTAAAATAAAAAATTAAACAAACATATTAAGAAACAGACAGTTAAATAAAGTATAAAGACATATTAAAAAGGCGTTTTCGCTTTTCAGAGGCAAGTTCGAAACGTAGGAAATTTCAAACAGCACGCTCAGAAAGCAGAGGACGCTCGCGGTAATTACCGTGAGCTTTCTTGTTGGCGTGCTAAAGGTAATCCTACGACCTCGAACTTGCGCAAAAGAAGTTCGCGGTTTTTTTATGCTTCGACAAATCGGACTCAAAAGGACCAGCAAGGACTTCGGAGGAGTGGGAAAAAGGCGGAAATTTGCAGAGGAGAAAACGATTATAAAACGACTTTAAATAATAAAACTATGAGAAAATTTAAACTACTGAAAAGCTTGTGTATGCTTTTAATCGCACAATTGCTTGTGGGTTGTTCGAGCTCACCTGAAAAACAAATCGAAGAACGTGTTCAGACAATGGCTGAATCTGCTGAATTAGGAACAGTGGAATACACTGTCAAAAAAATCGTAAAAACGGATGATGACCAGTGGTACAGCATCGGAAATCGTAAAATTTTATTCAGTACAACAGCTTATTTGAAAGCTGGTGTCAATCTTGAAGGTTTTTCAGCAGAAAACGTAAATATTGATGGCAAAAATGTAACCGTAACATTGCCGCATGCAAAACTGCTGTCATTTAATATGCCTGCTGACGAAACACATACTGTATTTGAAAACTATGGATTCTTCAGAAGCCGTTTCAGCGCTGATGAACAAAATCAGATTCTCCAGTTGGGAGAGAATAACATTCGTGAAGATGTGCCAAATCTTGGAATTCTTGAAGATGCCGAAAAGAACGTCACAGAGATTTTCACCGCGATGCTTTCGCAAATGGGTTTCGAAAAAATTAATATAATGTTTGGACAAAATAACTAATAGCCATGAAAGAGAATAATAACATTAATCAGAATGAAATTGAAGGGAATACGTCCAATATCGCTAATGTAGGTGAAAAAATTACCGATAAAGTTGTTGATAAAATCAAAACGAGTGGCGAAAGTGTTGGCGCTGCCGCTGGCAAGGCAGCCGCAGGTGCTGCAACAAAAGCAATTTTGCCTTATGTGATATATATCATTTTAGGAGTGGTGTTGGCTGGCGCATTCGTATTTGTAGCTCCTAAAATATTCACACGCAGACCGCTTACCATCGCTGATACGGCAAATGTGGTTGACAAAATTAAGAAAATAGGTGAATTCACTACGATATGCTACTACGAGGAGTTGGCAATAATGGATAAACGTATTGATACAACAGGCAAATCCATTTGGGGAGGATACAACACAACAGAGAATGAGATTGTTCTTATAGGCAAAGGCCGTGTCAGAGCCGGTTTTGACCTCAAAAAAGTTAAAGAAAACGACATCTATGTTCATGGCGACACTATTGACATTAATTTGCCAAAAGCTGAATTGTTTGATGTCATTATGAATCCGTCCGATTTCACAACAGAATATGAATCTGGCACATGGAGTCATGAGAACACTAAAACGTTAAAAGCACGTGCAAAACAACAACTTGAACAAGACGCATTGGAATGTGGATTGTTGAAAAGGGCTGAAACAAACGGCCAGAAACGTTTGAAGAGTCTTTTTGCCGTTTTCGGATATAATACGATAAACATTACAATAAAAGAATAATCAAGAAGTATTCCGAAAATCTTAAAATAATAGTTTTATAAAGATTAATAGGTATGGTAAAATGCGAATGGTGTGGAAAAAACTTTTCTGCTGAAAAAGGTCACAAACGCGGTCCAATATGGAACACGAGGTATTATTGTTGCAAGAGATGTGCAATAGAAGGTGAGAATAATCTAACAGATGAAGAAAAAGCTGAAGACAATTTAAGCTTCAAACAAAGGGTCGGGCGCTTTTTCAAAAAGTTATTCTTAATAGCGATTGTTTTGTTGGTAATATACATAATTGCGAATGTATTATGATACAATTATTAGGATAGTGTAAATTAAACTGTGTCAGGCTGCAATAAAAACAGAAACCACACAGTTTATTTTACACTACACCTTCTCCAACTCCGGCAACACAACCGAGTTATCATCAACTGCATCATGTTGCAGAAACATGCAATAATATATCGGCATATATGTGACACCATGTTTCTTATAAACTTCACGCTCATTGGAGAATACAATAGCTCGATCAATGCCGTATTCTTCTGTATCAACAAATTTCTTTAAAGCACTGTGCTCCGTGTAGTCTTTGCCTGATTTAACCTCCAAAGGCAAAACCTTCAAATTGGCATAGTCGTCAACCAGGAAATCGACCTCGCCTTTCTGCTTATTGTCGTAAAAATGCAACGGAAATCCATGTGCATGCAACTCTTGCGCCACAACCGACTCATAAACCGTTCCCAAATTAATACTTTTAATGTCTTGCAACACCGCATTGACATTCAATCCGTAAAGGATGTAAGTAAGCAATCCCACATCGTTGAGATACAACTTCAATAGCTTTTTCTGCTCCGACTCAATCAAAGGAAATTTGGGGTTACTGACAGCGAGCACGTCCAATGCCACACCCGAACTTGAAAGATATTCAAATTCATCGGCATAATTGTCGAAATGCTTTCCCGTTTTATTCTCAATATGCTTATAGACAATTCGTTTTTTGCGGTTTTCAAGATTACTCGGAATCAAATCGTAAATGCGCCGAATCATAAGTTTGTGTTCCTCATCATACTGCGAAGCATCGACACGGTAAAGCTCGTGAATATCCTTATGAACAGCTCGCACACGCACCATGTTTCTGTCTTCCAGATACCTGTTTATTGCATCAGGCAGTCCACCGATAAGTAAATAGTATTGAAAACGTTTCAACAAAATGTCATGCACACTTCCAATCAATGATTCTTCACGTTCAAAATGGCTTTTAATATCATCAATCCATTCCTCGCTGATACCCGTAGCCCATAAAAACTCCTCAAAATCAAGGGGATACATTTGCTGAATCTCAACACTGCCAAGAGGCACCGACGGTGTTTGCGCCAGTGCTACTCCCAACTGCGAACCGCTGGCAATAAAACGATAACGTCCCTCTTGATTCAGAAACTTTAGCATTGTAAGCAAATGCGGATAACTCTGTATCTCATCCAAAAACACAATAGTGTCAGATTCGTCGCCCAACGGTTCTGAATAATAATTGCTTAAACGCATATACAAATCATCAGTCGTGCGAACATCCTCAAAAACCCTCTCGCCCTCTTTATCCTCCTTCAAATTGATTTCAACATAATGTGAAAACATTTTTTTGCCTACATATCGAATCAAATATGACTTCCCTATTTGTCTCGCCCCATTGACAAGCAGTATCTTGTTTTGCTCATCTTTAAGAAAAGACTCCAAAAACCTTGTAAATTTGCGCTTTAACATTATTATTATTTTGTGCAAAGATATAGCATTTTTCAATATGTTTAACAAAAAATTTAACTTATTCTATATTTTTGACCCAATTTTTTATTACTTATTCCGTTTTTTCAAGGTATAAAAATACAACTTATTCCATTTTTATAGCTTTATTCATTTTTTTTAAAAATTTTGTTTTTCGTATTCAAAAATGTTGTAATTTTGCAGTCCGAAAAAATAGTAAGGAAAAAAGAATAAAATTAAGATAATAAAATGGCAAATCACAAATCTTCACTGAAGAGAATCCGTCAGACAGAAAACAGACGTTTACACAACCGCTTCTATGCTAGAGCGATGCGTTCAGCCGTTAGAAGCTTCAGAGCTTTAACCGACAAGAGCGAAGCTGAATCAAAGCTTTCAGAAATGTACAAGACTATCGACCGCGTGGCAAAACGTGGTATCATCCACCGCAACAAAGCCGCTAACTTGAAGTCAAAACTTGCACACTTCACAGCTAAATTAGCATAATTTTATTAGAAAATATCGACGAAGTTCTTCCTGTCCGCAGGGAGAACTTTTGTCGTATAAACCAAAAGACATGAAACCAAACACAAACCAGTCGATAAAAAACTGGGCGACAGAAGACCGCCCGCGCGAGAAAATGCTCGAGAAAGGACGCGAAGCCCTATCCGACGCGGAACTCATCTCCATCCTCATAGGCTCAGGCAACAGCACCGAAAGCGCCGTCGACCTGTCAAGACATATCCTGAAAGACGTCGACGACAACCTCATAAGCCTTTCGCAGATGACAATCAACGACTTGATGAACTACAACGGCATCGGCGAGGCAAAAGCTGTAAGCATACTGGCAGCGTTAGAGCTGGGAAGACGCAGACGTTTCGCGGAAGCGGCGCAGCAGGCATTGATAAAAAACAGCAAAGACGCTTTCGAGTATTTCTACATCAGAATGTCAGACCTCAGCCACGAACAGTTCTGGGTGATGCTTCTCAACCCGGCAAACAAAGTGATAAAAGTATCGAGAATAAGCATCGGGGGCGTAAACGGCACAACCGCCGACCCCAAGCGGATATTCAAAACAGCATTGGAAAACAACGCCACAGCCATAATGCTCTGCCACAACCACCCCTCCGGCAACGTCGAGCCGAGCGACTTCGACAAAACCATCACAAGAAACATCGTCAACGGCGGAAAAATCCTCGAAATAAAAATTTTGGACCATATCATCATTGGTATCAATAATTATTTTAGTTTTGCAGATTCAGGATTGATATGAAAATTGTTACCGTTATAGGGGCAAGACCCCAGATAATCAAGGCGGCGGCGTTGAGCCGAGCCATCAAGGAGCACTTTGAAAACGAAGTGCAGGAAGTAATTGTGCACACAGGTCAGCACTACGACAACAACATGTCGAAGGTGTTTTTCGACGAACTTGGCATCCCGCAACCAGACTACAACTTAAATGTGGGTTCAGCATCGCATGGTGTCCAGACAGCAAAAATGATTGTAGGAATAGAAGAGATTCTCTTGAAGGAAAAACCCGATTATCTCGTGCTTTACGGCGACACCAACTCAACACTGGCAGGCGCAATCGCGGCATCAAAGATTCATGTCCCGATAGTGCACATCGAGGCAGGACTGCGCTCGTTCAACAAGTCGATGCCGGAGGAAATCAACAGAATTTGCTGCGACCACTGCTCCACCCTGCTCTTCTCGCCCACCGCAACAGGCTACCAAAACCTCATAAACGAAGGATTCAGCACGGGAATATACCATTGCGGCGACGTGATGTACGACAACAGCAAATATTTCGCGAATATCGCAGATCAAAAATCGCAAATCCTTGACAAAGAAGAGCTTCACGGCGTTGATTTCGTTCTTTGCACCATACATCGCGACAACAACACCGACCAGCCCGAACGTCTGAACGCTATTTTCAAGGCACTGCTGATGATTTCAGAAAGCAAGACCGTTGTGTTGCCCCTGCATCCAAGAACATCCAAGTTATTGAATGTCAATCTCGAAAAGTCATTATTCGACAAAATCACAAACAACAAAAACATAAAAATCCTGCCTCCCGCGTCGTTTTTGGACATGATTGTGCTGGAGCGTCACGCGCAGATGGTTGTCACCGACTCTGGCGGCGTGCAGAAAGAGGCGTTCTTCTTCCAGAAGCCTTGTCTCATCTTGAGAAGCGAGACCGAATGGACTGAAATTGTGGAATGCGGAGCTGCTGTCATCACCGACGCCAACGAGGAGAGAATCATCGAATCTTACAACAAATTCCTGGAGAATCCGCCTCACAACTTCCCCGACATTTTCGGTGACGGCAACGCTGCTGTGTTCATATGCAAAGAAATGTTGGAAAAATTGTAAATTTTTGTGAATTGTATTAAAAACTTTTGTATTTTTGCACTCTAAAAAAGTAACAAACAGTTATTTAACTTAAATATTTAATAATCAACAGTTTAAATTATGAATCAGTACGAAACCGTTTTCATTTTAACTCCCGTTTTGTCTGAAGAACAGATGAAGGAAGCGGTAGCAAAATTCGAGAACCTGCTCACAAAGAACGGAGCAGAGATCGTTTTCAAGGATTTCTGGGGCAT
>JAFZKP010000010.1 GCA_017553625.1 Bacteroidales bacterium | reverse complement strand
GACAGCAGTTCTTTGCACAAAGGACGACGGTATCGTTTACTTCTTCTCAATGGCAACAAGCTTCACAAAGGCTTCATTGGGCGCTGAAGGTATCGGCTCAGACGTCAACATGATTATGGGTAACGGCTACACCAAAGGTCACGCTGAATTCACACTTCAGGAACTCCGCGAGAGCCCGAAACTCCGTAAAATATTCGAGGAGCTCTACGCATAATTGGAATATCGTAGAGACGCGATTAATCGCGTCTCTACAATCATAAATTAATGATTTATAACAATATGGGAGAATCAAGAAGAAAAATAATGTTTCCAAACGTCACTGACGAACAGTGGAACGACTGGAAATGGCAGGTGAAAAACCGCATCGAGACCCTTGAGGACTTGAAGAAATATGTGAAATTGACTGAAGCTGAGGAAGAGGGCGTGAAGAAGACCCTTTCGACACTTCGTATGGCTATTACTCCATATTATCTGAGCCTCATCAACCCTGACGATCCGAACGATCCGGTACGTCGCCAGGCTATCCCTACGGCTGCTGAGACACACATCGCACGCGCCGACTTGCTCGACCCGCTGCATGAGGACGAGGATTCACCAGTGCCGGGATTGACACACCGTTATCCTGACAGAGTGTTGTTCCTCATCACCGATATGTGCTCGATGTACTGCCGTCACTGCACACGCCGTCGTTTTGCAGGTCAGAAGGACGACGAGTCACCAGCCGACAGAATCGAGAAAGCATTGGAATACATCGAGAAGACAGAATGTGTCCGCGACGTGTTGCTGTCGGGTGGCGACGCTTTGATGGTGAGCGACAAGAAGTTGGAATACATCATCGGTCGTCTCCGTCAGATCAAACATGTCGAGATAGTTCGTCTTGGAACACGTACACCTGTGGTCTGCCCACAGCGTATCACTCCTGAGCTCTGCGACATGCTGAAGAAGTATCATCCAATCTGGATCAACACACACTTCAACCACCCGAATGAGGTGACACCAGAGTCATTTGCAGCTTGCGAAAGATTGGCAAATGCCGGTATCCCGCTGGGTAACCAGAGCGTGTTGCTTCGTGGCGTCAACGACTGCGTGTTTGTGATGCGTAACCTCGTCCACGAACTCGTGAAGATGCGTGTACGTCCTTACTACATCTATCAGTGCGACCTCTCGATGGGTCTGGAGCACTTCAGAACACCGGTTTCGAAGGGTATCGAGATTATCGAAGGCTTACGTGGCCACACATCAGGCTTCTGCGTCCCGACATTTGTCGTCGATGCTCCAGGCGGTGGCGGCAAGACCCCGGTCATGCCACAGTACGTCATCTCACAGTCACCAGGCAGAGTTGTGTTGCGTAACTTTGAAGGCGTCATCACAACCTACACCGAGCCGGCAGAATATCACAGCGAGTGCAACTGCCCTGAGTGCCAGGCACTTAAGAAGAGACTCGAGGCTGAGAGAGTGGAAGAAGTTGACAGAAACAAACCTGTCGACGGTGTTATCACATTGCTCGAAGGCGAGAAGATGAACATCGAACCTGCTCATCTCTATCGTCATGAAAGACAAAAACATAACAAATAATAAAGCTGTATGAGCGATAAAAATTATCAGAAAGTATCAAACTGGAAGATTATCTTGGTTTTGATAATCGTTGTTTGGATGGTAAACATTCTCATGTCGTTTGTTTACAAGACACAACCTAACTTCTTCATGTTCACATGGTTGACGAACCTGTTCTTGAGTTTGGTTGAAACAATACTTCTGGCACTTTTAACATACGTTTTTTATCTTTTATTTTTCAGAAGAAGAAATAAGGATAAAGAAGATAATGACGCTCAATAAGTTATGCCTTTTATAGAGGAACTTATCAAATACAGAAGCTGTTCTATCGTGGGGCTGGAGAAGAACACGGGCAAGACGGTGAGTCTGAACTACGTGTTGAGTCATCTGCCCCTCGATAGGATGCGTATCGCGGTGAGTTCCATTGGTATCGACGGCGAGACGACCGACCAGGTTACGAAGACGGCAAAGCCTGAGATAACATTACAAGAAGGCACATATTTCGGGACAAGCGAGAAACACTATCTGCAGAGAAAGCTGGTGTCGGAGCTTGTCGACGTAAGCGATGAGAACACTTCATTAGGAAGGATAGTGACAGCCAAGGCGCTGACTCCGGGCAAGATACTGTTATCCGGACCTTCGTCGAATCTCGGCTTGAGGCGCTGGAAGAATTCGATGGAACGGTTCAACATCGATTTGATTATCATCGACGGGGCGCTTTCGCGAATGAGTCTGGCTTCGCCGGCAACGAGCGAGTCGATGATTCTGGCAACAGGAGCGGCTTATTCGGCGAACATAACAAACCTGGTTCAGAAGACGGCTTTCGTGGTGGATATGATAAACCTCGATTTGACATCTGAAGAAAACCGATTGAGGTTCAATGATATACACTCAGGCGTTTGGGCTGTCGATGATAATGACGAGATACATGACTTGAAAGTGACATCGTCGTTATCGACCAAAATAAACCTCGACGGCATTGAGCATGTTAAAACGCTGTTTATGAGCGGAGCGCTGACCGACGGTTTTATGGAGCACATCCGGACGAAGAAGGTTTTTAAGGAGACGGAGATTGTGGTGACTGATTTTACGAAGATTTTCCTTACACCTATATTATATAAGGCGTTTGTGAGGGGAGGCGGCAAGATCAGTGTGATGATGAAAAGCAAGCTCATCGCGGTGACGGTGAACCCGACAGCACCCAACGGCATGGTGCTCGACTCGGACAGACTATGTAAAACAATGTCGGAAGCTATCAACCTTCCGGTTTATGATTTAAAAAGATGCGACTGAAACAACTCATAGAGCAACCCTGCGGTTTGAAATACATGATCGACAACCTCGACACCCACTCGGGTTTTGCGAGGAGAATGATTTTGGATACCGAGATGCCGACGGATGCCAAGGAAATTGAGACTAACTATCAGATTCTCAATCAGTTTTATGATGTTGTTAATGTTCAAGAAAACAAAAACCAGATAGGAAACCTGCAGTTTAAGCTCTGTAATCTGAAAGAGATAGGCGGGACGATAACGCATCTGCGGAACAAGTATGTCTTGGATGACATCGAGCTTTTCGAGGTGAAGCATTTGGCTATGCTTGCTGGCGAGACACAGGTGGTAATGAACAACTTGCAACTGGGCGAAAGCATTTTTATCCCGAATTTGGATGAGGTCGTAAACATTCTCGACCCGGACGGGATGAAGATAGCATCGTTCTACATTTACGACTCGTATTCGCCACGATTGATGGAGTTGCGCCGCATGATGAAGGCGAAGGACGACTTCGACGAGGCGTTGTTCAACGAGGCGACTGCCATTGAGGATGAGATTCGTGCCAAGCTGTCGATGCAGCTCTCGAAATATGCCGACGAGCTTGAAGCAGCGCAGAAAGCCTTGGGATTCATTGACTTAAACCTCGCAAAGGCATTCCAGATGATAAAATACAACCTTTGTTTCCCGACGATAGCTGACAATGGCGAGACGGAATACGAAGGGTTGTTCAATCCGGAAGTGAAAGACGCGCTCGAGCAGCGTAACCGCACATTCCAGCCGGTGCAAATCGCATTTTGGAACAAGCCGACGCTGATTACTGGCGCCAACATGGGAGGCAAGACTGTGGTTTTGAAAACATTGACGCTTTGCCAGTACCTGTTCCAGTTTGGATTTGGCATTCCTGCAACAAAAGCCAAAATCGATTTGAAAGATGAAATCTATTTCTGCATTGGCGATGAGCAGTCGATTAAAAAAGGACTGTCGTCGTTTGCAGCGGAAATGAAAAATATTGATGCCGTTATTAAGGCATCGCGTGGAAAACGAAAAATATTGGCGTTGATTGATGAGCCAGCGAGGACCACGAACCCGAAAGAGGGAACGGCTTTGGTCTCATCGTTGGTGAAAGTGCTTGAGGTTGAAAATGTCAGCCTCGTCATGACAACGCATTACGATATAGAGCCGACAGATTCCAGAAGACTGAAAGTCAAAGGATTTGAAGACGGCAAAATGAACTACGAGCTCATTGAAGTCAAAGACGGAGAGGTTCCTCATGAAGCTATGAATATTGCAGAAAGCTTGGGAATTGATACTGAATGGATACAAAAAGCTAGAGAAATATTAAAGATAAAAGAATAATAAAAAGAATTATGAAAAACATCAAAGTATACATTTTGTTTGTTTTGTTTCTTGTGGCTTGTGGAGTGACGATGCAAGCGCAAGCACAAAGGAATAGTGGCTTGATTATCACCGATACTGTATGGCTTAATGATATTGGTAGATGTGACGATATCATAATAAAAAACTTTACTACCGAAACGATAACAATTAGTGGTGTCGAATATGACCACGATACACCTCTTGACGTGTTGTTGCCTTTCCCTTGCCAATATCCTTATACACTCCCTGTAGGAGATTCTATCTTTTTATCAGTTTGGTTACAAGTGCCTTTCTCTGGAAAAGGAGATTATACACCTTCCGATATCCAAATCATAACTTCTTTGGAAGATAGGACAGTGGTTGCCATGATGGCTTCCTCAACTCTTGTCGATCACGGACTTGTCCATGATAGTCCCACTAATTTTTATATTCCGATTCCTGAAATGAATCATCTGACGGGAATAATGTGCAATCAAAACTATGGTACACTGACGCCAATAACGATTTATTCCATTGCTGAAGACGGTACGGATTATTTTGACATTGTGCCTCAACATGAGTTGCCGTACGATTTGCCTGTTAAAGAGTATTTCCGTGTTGACATGTATCTCCGTCTCGATTTAAAAGACCAAGTGACTAGAGACTTTATTGGCGTTAATATTATCCTTGAATCGAGCGCTGGTCAAATAACTTACAGCATCCTTTTCGTGAGTGATCTTCTGAATGTTACCGAGATTTCCGACGAGGTTAAACTCTATCCAAATCCCACAAAAGATTTTATTGAAATTGAGGGCGTTGAGGTTGCCGAAGTGAAGGTTTACAATGCTATTGGTCAGTTGATTTTAGTAACAAAAGAAAATGTTATTGACTTATCTACACAAGATGCAGGCGTATATATTATAAAGGTCATTACTTCATCAGGAATTATTACTAAACAGATTATAAAAGAATAAATTAAAATATAAAACTATGACAAGCAAATTAGGACTAAATCTTAGAAAAGTTGAATGCCCTAAATGCGATAAAATATTGAATAACAATAAATTAGAATTGTGAACGCAGTGCGTTCCCAATTGTGTCCACAGTGTGGACGCAATTGCGAATACAGTGTGTAATCAAATGAAGAAGTATTAATTAAAAACAAACAAAATGAAATAAAAAATTATTATGTCAAACCAAAAGTCAATATTGAGCAAAGTGAAGAGTTCGGATGCGGTTAATCCGCAGCCGGCGAGTTTTATTTCGGAGATTCGGAGAATCATCGACGAAGCCCGTACTAATGCAGTGCGTAGCGTCGATTTCTGCCGAGTGATGATGTATTGGAATATCGGAAAGAGAATTTTCGAAGAGGAACAACAGGGGAAGGATAGAGCTGATTATGGAACCTATCTGATTAAGAATCTTGCAAACAATCTGGAACCAGAGTATGGTAGCGGATTTGGTGTACGACAATTGGAACAATGTCGCCAATTTTATAGACTTTACCCAATTGCGAACGCACTGCGTTCGCAATTGAACTGGACCCAATATCGCATGCTGATTCAAATAGCAGATTCTGATAAACGCGAGTATTACGAACTTGAAGCAGTCAACAACTGCTGGACTGGACGTGAATTGGAACGGCAGATTGATTCGTTGCTTTACGAGCGTTTGTTGATGAGCAATGACAAAGAAAGTGTTCTCGCTGTGGCTCGTAAACAACGTATTCCAGAAAGTCCACAAGAAATCATCAAACAACCTGTGGTTTTGGAATTTTTAGGTTTGGAAAGGGACCCTCATTATTATGAGAATGATTTAGAATCGGCTTTGATTGAGCACTTGCAGAATTTCTTGTTGGAAATGGGCAATGGATTTGCGTTTGTTGCAAGACAAAAACGAATCTTGATTGAAGACGATGAGTTTTTCATTGATTTGGTGTTGTATAACAGACTTTTGCGTTGTTTTGTCCTTATTGAGTTGAAGACAGGAAAACTCACGCATCAGGATATTGGTCAGTTGCAGATGTATGTGAATTTTTACGACAGAATTGAAAAACTGCCAGATGAGAATAAAACGATAGGTATTCTTCTTTGTACAAATAAGAATGATACTGTTGTGAAAATGTCATTGCCTGAAGACAATTCTACGATAATGGCGGCACAATATACATTATATTTGCCAACTGAAGAGCAGTTTAAAAAAGAAATTGAAGAAGTTAAGAATTTGATAGAAAATAAGAATAATAATTAAAAATATAAAACTATGACAAGCAAATTAGGACTTGATTTTACGAAAGTTGAATATGCAAGAGGTCTGGCTAAGAAGATCGCTGACCAGGTGCAGGAATTTGTTGAACAGTACACAACTGTGGCAGTTGAGCGTACGCTGAGCCGTTTGATGGGCATCGACGGCGTGGATGAGAACCAGGTGCCGCTGCCGAACGTGGTGGTTGATACACTGAAAGAGAAGGGCGTGCTGAGCGAAGGCGTGCTGTTCTTCATCGCTAACGCTATGATTCAGACTGGCTTGAAGCCACAGCAGATTGCAGAACAGGTGGCAGTCGGCAAGCTCGACATCACAAAAGTGGTGACACGCGACGCAAAGAAGATCGCTGAGACACTGCAGCCGGTCATCGATGAGAACGTGAACAAGATTCGCGCCCGCCACGACAGACGTGACCATTATCTGAACACCATAGGCGAGGGTCCGAAGCCATACCTTTATATTATTGTGGCAACCGGTAACATCTACGAGGACGTGGTGCAAGCTCAGGCTGGTGCCCGTCAGGGCGCTGATGTTATCGCTGTGATTCGTACAACAGGTCAGTCGTTGCTCGACTATGTGCCTTACGGCGCTACAACAGAAGGTTTCGGTGGTACTTTCGCAACACAGGAGAACTTCCGCATCATGCGTAAGGCCTTGGACGAAGTAGGCGAGGAGCTCGGCCGTTACATCCGTCTGTGTAACTACTGCTCAGGTCTCTGCATGCCGGAAATCGCCGTCATGGGTGCTTTCGAAGGCTTAGACGTGATGTTGAACGACGCTCTTTACGGAATTTTGTTCCGCGACATCAACATGCAGCGTACTTTGATCGACCAGTACATGAGCCGTATCATCAACGGATTTGCTGGCGTTATCATCAACACTGGTGAGGATAACTATCTGACAACGGCTGACGCTGTCGAGGCTGCTCACACAGTTTTGGCATCAGACCTCATCAACGAACAGCTTGCATTCTCAGCAGGTTTGAAAGAAGAGCAGATGGGCTTGGGTCACGCTTTCGAGATGGACCCGATGCTTGAAAACGGCTTCCTCCTTGAGCTCGCACAGGCTCAGATGACACGTGAGATCTTCCCGAAGGCAACTTTGAAATACATGCCTCCGACCAAATTCATGACAGGAAACATCTTCCGCGGTCACATCCAGGATGCTTTGTTCAACATGATTGGCATCTGGACACATCAGGGAATCCAGCTGCTCGGTATGCCAACTGAGGCTATCCACACACCGTTTATGAGCGACCGTTACCTCTCGATCGAGAACGCTAAATACATCTTCAACAACATGCACAGCATTGGCGAGGAGATGCAGTTCCGTGAAGGCGGTATCTGCCGTGAGCGTGCTAAGTTAGTGTTAAACAACACTATAGCATTGCTTGAGGAAATCGTGAAAGAAGGCTTGTTCACCGCACTTGAAAAAGGTATCTTCGGTGATGTGAAACGTCCGAAGAACGGAGGTAAAGGTCTTGAAGGTGTTACTCAGAAAGGTGAGAACTATTATAATCCATTTGTTGAAATCATGAAAGGAAAACGTTAACAACTGTCATTTCGAGCGAAGTCGAGAAATCTTCTTTCAACGAAATCATAATAAAAAAGATTTCTCCATTCCGCTCCGCTACAGTCGAAATGACAAAAAATTGTGAAATATGAAAGCATTTAAATCAGTATTATTAATAATAGGTGTAATGGCGATGTTAACATCTTGCGATTCACGTTATAAGATTAAGGAGTATCCTAAGGCGGACCGCGACGAGACCGTTGTGAACGATTATTTTGGGACCAAGGTGGCGGACCCGTACCGTTGGCTCGAAAACGACACTTCAGCGGAGACCAACGCTTGGGTAGAGGCTGAACGTGCTCTCACAAACGAATATCTCAGCCATATCCCGTTGAGGCAGACAATAAAAGAGCGTTTGACGCAAATCGCTGATTATGAGAAATATGGCGTTCCGTCAAAGCGTTTTGGAAAATATTTCTACAGCAAGAACGACGGTCTGCAGAACCAGAGCGTGTATTACATGCAGGATGCCAACGGCGGCGAGCCTGAAGTGCTTCTTGACCCGAACAAGCTCTCTGACGACGGCACTGTATCACTTGGCGGAATGAGTCTCTCGCATGATGGCAAGTATCTGGCTTACACAATACAGCGCAGCGGTTCCGACTGGGTTGAGATTTACGTTAAGGATGTCGCCACGAAAGAATTGCTTCCTGACCATATCGAATGGGCGAAATTCACTGGTGCGGAATGGTATAAAGACGGCTTCTTCTATGCCGCTTACGACAAACCGGTGGCAGGCAAGGAGTTCTCCAATGTCAATGAAAATCATAAGATTTACTATCATAAACTCGGCGACCCGCAGGAGAAAGACCAGCTTTACTATGAGAATCCGGAACAGCCTCGTTATTTCCATGGCGTGAGCACCGATGAGGACGAGCGTTATCTGTTCCTTTACGAAAGCGGTCAGGGAGCGGGACACACCTTGTGGATTCGCGACATGAACGACCCGAATGGCAAGTTCGTTCAGATTGCGTTCAACATGGATTACAATTATTCGCCAATCGATATCATTGATGGAAAAATGTACATCATGACAAACTACGACGCTCCGAAGGGTCAGCTTTGCGTCGTGAGCCTCGATGACATTAACAAGGCATCGATTGAAAACTGGGAAGTGTTGATTCCTGAGTCGGAAAACGTGATGGTTTCTGCGCAGACTGGCGCTGGCAAGCTTATCGTGACATACGACAAAGACGCTGCTAACCACGCCTACGTATACAATCTTGACGGCACGATGTTACATGAGATTCAGTTCCCGACATTCGGCTCGACAGGCATTGTGAGCCGCTACGAAGAACCTGAAATTTTCTATGCTTTCACGTCGTTCACATTCCCGACGACAATCTATCGTTATGATATTGAATCGAATACGTCGGAGGTGTTCCGTGCTCCAAAGGTTGATTTCAACCCTGAAGATTACGAGACAGATCAGATTTTCTACACCAGCAAAGACGGCACACGCGTCCCGATGTTCCTGACATACAAGAAGGGGATGAAGAAAGACGGCAAAAACCCGACCATACTTTACGGCTACGGCGGATTCAACATCACTCTGAATCCTGGCTTCTCGGTGATGCGCATCCCGTTCCTCGAAAGAGGCGGCATCTATGTCATGGCGAATCTGCGTGGCGGCAACGAATACGGTGAGGAATGGCATCTCGCTGGCACTAAGTTACAGAAACAGAACGTTTTTGATGACTTTATCGCGGCTGCTGAATACCTTATTAATAATAATTACACTTCGCCTGATTATCTTGCCATCAACGGTGGCTCAAACGGCGGTTTGTTAGTTGGCGCCTGCACCAACCAGCGTCCTGACTTGTTCCGCGTGGCTGTGCCTCAGGTGGGTGTGATGGATATGCTCCGTTATCATTTGTTCACCATCGGCTGGAACTGGGCTTCAGACTATGGCACCAGCGCCGACAGCGAGGAGATGTTCAAGGCCTTGTATGCCTATTCGCCGTTGCATAACATCAAGAGCGGTCCGGATGTTCATTATCCTGCCATCATGGTGACGACAGCTGACCATGACGACCGCGTCGTTCCGGCACATTCATTCAAATATGCTGCTACGTTGCAACATGCCCAGACTGGCGACGAGCCTAAGATTATCCGCATCGACAGCAAGGCGGGTCACGGCGGCGGAAAGCCTATGGCAAAGGTCATTGAGGAACAGGCGGATATATATTCATTCATTTTGTATAATATGGGAATTGAATAGTTTTAAGAAATTTTATAACATAAGACGATGAGACTCAAATATTTAATGCTTATTCCTTTATCAATATTATTGATAGGATGTGGAGAGAAAAAAGAAAAGAAACAGAAGTTTGACCCGGTGATTCCTGTTCAGGTTTCGGCTGTTGAAGTCACCGACGGGACGAATTTCCGCAATTATGTAGGAACTATCAAGAGCGAGGTGAAGATGGCTCTTTCGTTCCCTTTAGGCGGCAGCCTCACCAATATTTATGTCAACAATGGACAGAAAGTCACGAAGGGTGCTATTATCGCGAAGGTCAATGAGACCACGGCGAAGAGCTTGCATGATGCGGCTCTGGCTTCGTTGAACCAGGCGGAGGACGGCTACAAGCGTCTGAAGGCCGTTCATGAGGAAGGCGGCATCAGCGACGTGCGATGGGTCCAGATGGAGACGGATTTGGAGAAGGCGCGTCAGACTGAGATTTCGACACGCAAGCATCTCGAGGACTGCACCATCTACGCGCCACAGGATGGCATCATCAGCATGGGCGAACGTGTGGTGGGCGAGTATATGCGTCCGTCGGAGGCGTTCTGCCATCTCATCGATATGGACCAGCTTGTCGTCTCATTCTCGATTCCTGAAAAGGAGATAGGTCTGGTTAATGTCGGAGATGAAGCTGTGGCTGAGATTCAGGCACTCGGCAATATCGAGGTGCCTATTGTCATTTCTGATAAAGCCGTGGTTTCCAATCCTTTCGGGCACACCTACACTGTCAAGGCGAAGATTGACCTTGACGGGAAAGACGCTCTTCCGGGCATGGTGGTTAAGATAAAACTCAACGCTACTGCTTTGTCGGGCATCATAGTGCCGGCATCGTGTGTGCAGACCGTTTCTGACGGCCTCGCTGTGTGGGCGCTGAAGGACGGCAGGTCGTACCGCCGTATCATCCAGGTGAGCGACTTCGTGAAAAACGGCGTGCTTGTAAGCAAAGGTCTTGAACACGGCGACACCATCGTCACAGTGGGCTACCAGAAGTTATACAACGGAGCTAAAGTCTCATATAAATAACCGATAAAAATTTAGAGATATGGCTCGAAAAAGAAATATTGTCGAAGCTGCGATGAGGAACAGTGGACTTGTGTTCTTCTTCATGGCAGTCATCGTCATCTTCGGTTTCTTCGCTCTTCCTCGTTTGAAGAAGAACGAATTCCCGGATGTGACGATACGTACCGGCGTGGTCGCTGTCGTGTATCCTGGCGCCACCGCCGACGAGATAGAGCAGAGGGTCGCTGGCGTTACCGAACAGTATCTGTTCACGTTCAGCGATGTCAATAAAAACAAGACATATTCGTATTCCAAGGACGGGATGTTGATTATCATAGTCAACCTCAACAACGATTGTGTTGATGCCAAGATGACGTGGTCGCGTATCCGTCAGGGACTGGTTCTTTTCAAATCGACAAGCTTGCCTAAGGGTGTTATTGCCACGGCTGTCATCGACGATTTCGGAAACGCCTCGTCGTTGCTTCTCGCCATCGAGAGCGACCAGCGTTCTTCGCGCGAGCTGCGTGAGTTCGCCGACAAACTCGCTGACAAGCTGCGTACCATCGAGACTATGGGAAACATAAAGATCGTGGGCGAGCAGAAAGAGGAGATTGCCGTTTATATGGACCCTGCCCGCATGACGCAGTATGCCATCTCACCTTCGATGGTGACAGCTGAACTTGCCGCCCACAGTCTCCGTACCATTTCGGGTAAGGTCGACAACCTCGACGGCAATGCTATGATTCACGTGGAGGTGCCTATCGACGACATGTACCAACTCTCAGAACTGGTGGTGTTTTCCGACCCGATTACGGGGCAGACCGTGAAACTGCGCGACGTGGCGCGTATCGAGCGCCGTTATCAGGAGGCGTCGCAATACATCCTGTATTCTGACAGCCTCGTCAACAACAACCATTGCCTCATGTTCTCGATGGAGATGCGTCCTGGCTACAACGTCGTGGCATTCGGCGAAGAGGTGAACAAGAAAATTGACGCATTCCTCGCGACAGCGCCGCCTGACATCAAGGTGCACCGAATCACCGACCAGCCTGTTGTTGTTAACAAGTCGGTGATGTCGTTCTTGAAAGACCTCATCGAAGCTATTCTCATCGTTATCTTGGTGATGCTCATGCTGTTCCCGTTGAGAACCGCATTGGTGTCATCGACTTCGGTTCCGGTGTGTATCGCGGCGGCGTGGGCTATCATGTACCTCCTTGGAATGGAGCTCAACACCGTGACTTTAGCGGCTCTCATTGTGGTTTTGGGTATGATTGTTGACGACTCTGTCGTGGTCATCGACGGTTATACCGACATGCTTAACGAGGGACACTCGCGATGGTATTCGGCGGCTGTCTCCACAAAGAGCCTCATGACATCCATGCTCATCGCAACGTGTTCTATTTCGTGTATGTTCTTCCCGATGCTGCCGCTCATGAACGGCACCAATATGGGCGATTTCATTAAGCTGTTCCCTTGGGCAATCTTCATCACACTGGCGTGCAGCTTCTTATACGCCATCTGGGTGATTCCATATATGTCATCAAGGATGATAGCGCCTTCAAACCCTAACAAACGCTCACGTTTCGAGAAGATTCAGGCTAAATTCTTCGATATCTTGCAAAACGGATATAAGAAACTGCTGAATCTGTGTTTCCGCCATAAATGGGCTACCGTCTTTACGGCTATTGTTTCGGTGTTGGTCGGCGTATTCTTGTTCACGAAAATCAATATTCAGATGCTGCCGAAGGCAGAGCGTGACAGTTTCGCTGTCGAGATTCATCTCGCATACGGAAGTTCCATTGAGGAGACGGCCGCTGTGGCTGATTCATTGACTAAGATTCTGAAGGCTGACAAACGAGTGAAGTCGGTGACCGAATTCATAGGAATGGCGTCGCCGCGTTTCCACATGACGTATGCGCCAGAGCCGACGCCTACGAATGCCTATGCGCAGTTTATTGTGATAACAAAATCCGAAAACGCGACGAAGGAGATGATGAACGAGTATCCGCAGAAGTACGAAAACATGTTCCCGATAGCACAGATTCGTTTCAAACAGATGGATTATCAGATAGTTAACGCGCCTGTGGAGTATTACATCATGGGCGATGACTATGAGAAACTCGGTGTCGTCAACGATTCCATCAAGTCGTTCATGAAACAAAGCCCGAACCTGTTCTATGTACATTCTGATTTCGATGAGACGGAAGAAGTCATTCAGGTGGAGCTTGAGATGGAAGAGGCGACGCGTCTCGGCGTGACACAGTCCGTGCTGTCGGTTTACCTTGCAGGCGCATTGTCGGGAAGCCAAATCGTTTCATTATGGGAAGGCAGTTACAACTTGCATACCACTGTCTATACAGAAGGTGTTCATGATATTGATTATGAGGGACTTGGTGATATGTTGATACCTACATCGAAACCTGGTGAATGGGTCCCGTTACGTCAGGTGGCGAAGCTGGTGCCGCAGTTCAAGCACTGCAACCTGCCTCACCGCAACGGCATGAAATGTATCACTGTTGCTGCTGATGTGGTTCCTGGTGCAGGACAGCTCAACGAGTTTGCCAAAATCGACGATTACATCGAAACTCTTAGTATTCCAGAAGATGTGATTCTTGAAAAAGGCGGCTCAATGGCAGTGACTATGGAGACAATGCCTTCACTCATTCAGTCAATAGTGGCTGCTATCGTGGTGATGTTCATTGTGTTGATTATCCACTATGCGAAGATTGGTATTTCAATATTATCGCTTTCAGTGTCAGTGCTTTGCATCTTTGGCGCGACATTCGGACTGTGGCTGTTCGGACTTGATATGTCGGTCACGGCAATCCTGGGTGTCATATCGCTCATCGGTATCATCGTGCGAAACGCAATTATCATGTACGACTATGCCGCTGAGTTGCGCCTGAAAGAGCATCTCACTGTGCATCAGGCGGCTTACGAGGCTGGTATGCGCCGTATGAGACCGATTTTCTTGACTTCAGCAACGACAGCTCTCGGCGTCATCCCGATGATTTTGGCGAAGACCTTGCTTTGGGAGCCTATGGGCGTGGTGATATGCTTCGGAACAATCATCACTTTCCCGCTTGTCGTGACAGTGCTTCCTGTGGCATACTGCCTCGCTTTCGATGCAGGTGAGCGCGACAAGAAGTTTTTCGAAAGCATCAACAAGGTGTTTCTTAAAAACCTTGACAGACGCGACAAACGTAATGAGAAAAGGAACAAACTGGAGGAAAGTATTTTAGAGAATTAGCATTATGAAAAGATATTTTTTAATAATAGTTATGGCATTTTTGACGCTGGCATTGTCGGCGCAAAACGCTGATGTGCTGACACTTGACTCGTGCTTCGCTCTTGCGAGGGCAAACAACGCCCAGTTCAAGACCAATAAGATTGAGATTGAGAAGGCGCAACAGGTCAAGAAACAAGTGTTTACCAAGTATTTCCCGCAGGTCGACGCGCGTTACCTCGCTTATTACGCAATCAATCCGATTATCCAATATGGTGTTAATGACATCCATGATGAATTCGGTGAGATTTTGAAAGCCATTATCGAGTTCCTTAATAATAATGTGGGATTGGGAATTCCGGAGGAGATTGACTTGATGCAGAAAGGACACAGCATCAGCGCCACGGCGATACAGCCCATTTTTGCAGGAGGTCGTATCATCAACGGCAACAAACTCGCCGAGTTGGGCGTAGAGGCGGCGGAGCTGAAGGCTCAGGTGTCGGAACGCGACGTGCTTGAGAACATCGAGTCGACTTATTATCTCATCGTCGGGTTGAAATCGAAAGTCGCTACGCTGGAATCAGCGCTCAGGCTCATCGATTCCCTCGACCATGTGGCTGATGTGGCTCTGAAATCGGGAATCGTGACGAAAAACGACATCCTTCGCATCGCTCTTGAACGCAACAAATACCAGGCGTTGCAGATGCAGCTCAACAACGGTATCGTTCTGGCGTCGCAGCTTCTCTGTCAGGAGATAGGCATTTATTATCCTGATGAAGGGCTTAATCTTGATGCCAATATCGAAAACGGTGATGTCATCACCAAGAATGCAGGCTTTGAGCGTCCTGAGCTGCAACTCCTTCAGCTTCAGATAGATGCGGAGGTTTTCTATAAGAGACTGACAAGGGGAGAGGCGCTTCCGCAGATTGGTGTCGGGGCGATGGTGAGCTATGGCAATATGATTAAGAGCTACAAGGGCAATGCCATTTTCTTCGCGAGTGTGCAGGTCCCGATTTTGAAATGGTGGGAGACATCGCATAAAATCAAGGAGCACAACTTGAAGATCGAGCAGTATGAAATCATGCAGCAAGACCTGACAGAGAAAATGTCGCTCCAGGAGAAACAGGCTTATAATCAGATGATTGAGGCTCAGGCGTTGATGGAGTCCGACAAAGCAGCCCTTGACATGGCTGAAGAGAATTACCGTGTCGCTGAGCTGAACTATCGCGCCGGAATGAATACCATCACTGACGTTTTGGAAGCCAACTCATTGTTGCTTCAAGCTCAGAACGCCATCACCGACAGACAGATTTCCTACGTGACAGCCCGAAGAAGGTATCACGATTTGACGGGGAAATAAATGAATCTGATAAATGAAAAGCAAAAAGCTGTCGATTTTACACCGACAGCTTTTTGTGTATGTGCGCCTCAACGACGTTGATGACATAGTCACCTAACTTCTCGCATTCGTTGATGATGTCCATATACTGGATGCCAGCCTGGTAGTTGTACATGTGCTCGTTGATGTCGTTGATGTTCGATTCTTTGAGCTGATTGCGGTAGTTGTTGATTTCGTTCTCGATGTTCAGCGACTCGTTTGTGTCAACAACACCCTGGTCGTCGTCAAGAACTTTCTGCATGTGCGCCAACGCCCTGTTGCAAAGCTCGAACATATAATGGATGTGTTCCTTCTGGGCATCAGTGAAATGCTCGTTCTTTGTGTGCTTCTGGTTGATGGTGCGCGCAAGGTTGTAGCAGCTGTCGCCGATACTCTCAAGCTCTCCGACTTCACGAAGCATATAACGAATCCTGGTCTTGGTCTCAGGGCTCAATCGGCCTTCCGTCACCTTGTTGAGATAATTGGCGATTTCAATCTCCATGTGGTCCGAAATCTGCTCGTATTTCTCGATTCTTGCGAAAAGCTTGCTGAAATCCTCGTCATTCTTGGTGTCGAAAAGCAGGGTGGGGATGAAGTTGAACATCTTGTTTGTACGCGCAGAAAATAACGATATTTCCTTCTGTGCCTCGAAAATGGAGAGCTCCGCTGTTGAAAGGAGTCCGCCGGAGATAAACTTCAACTTTCCTTCTTCGTCTTCTTCTTTGTGCTTTATTATCCTGCAGACAAACTTCTCAATAGGCTTGATGAACCATATAAGAATCAACACGTTACAGAGGTTGAACGCCGTATGGAACGCTGAAAGGGCGTATGTTATCTTTACCTGCGCATCAGCGATGTCGGCGTCAGTCTGTGGAACGAAATTCGGGTCAAAACCCACGAAATTACACACGGCGTTGATGAAAGGCTTAAACACTATCAGCACCCAGATAACGCCGAAGACGTTGAAGACCATGTGCGCCAAAGCTGCACGGCGGGCGTTGGTCGATGCGCTTAATGCCGCGATATTTGAAGTGACGGTGGTACCGATGTTCTCGCCCATGACAAGCGCAATACCTTGATAAATAGGGAGTACACCGCTCGAGCACAGAATCAATGTGATGGCCATGATGGCGGCTGACGACTGTACACACATCGTCAAAATGCTACCAACCAAAAGATAGAGGAGAGTCGTTAAAAAGCCCCATTGCCCTGTGTTGGTGAAGAAGTTGACCACGCTCTCGTTTGCCGGAAGATTCATCGCTATGGCGTTTTCACGCAATGTGGCGAGACCCAGAAACATGAAAGAGAAACCGAATATGAACTCACCAAATGACTTGCCGCTTGCCTTCTTCTGAAATATCATCACTATAGCCAGGGCGAACAACGGAAACACCACACTGCTCATGTTGATTTGGAAACCGAAGACCGACATTATCCATGCTGTCACGGTTGTTCCGATATTCGCACCCATGATGACCGAAATAGCTTGCGCCAATGACAAAAGTCCTGCATTGACAAAACTGACAGTCATAACTGTTGTGGCTGTTGAAGATTGTACGGCAGCCGTGACGAAAACACCGGTAAGCAGTCCAGTGAAACGGTTTTTGGTCATGGTTCCCATTATGTTGCGAAGATGTCCTCCGCTGAGTTTCTGAAGGCTCTCGCTCATCATCTTCATGCCGTACATGAGAAGGGCAAGGCATCCTAAAAGCTTTAAGAATAAGTATATGGTCATAACTTTATTATTGTCAATGTGTTGTAATTATGACTGAAATCATAGTTTCTGTCCGCAAATATAAAAAAAATAGCTGATAATAATATTACCGGCTAAATTTTTTTGTTTTTTCTGTATTTCATCCTTTCTTCAAGATTGCTGTAACTGTTGCTTTTGTTTGGTAAAGGTATGAATGTCTCATATTCGTCATAATGCAATTCAACAAAATCCAGCGCTTTTTTCGCAAGCTCGCGGTCGTTTTTCATCAGCGCGTGAAACTTGTCAGCCATCCAATAGATGTTTAGTGTATCTTCATCTAAATCAAGGACTTTTGCAATCTTTTTCAGCTCGTCGCGCTCAATCTCCGCCGTCCCGTTTTCCTTTCTGTTGTATTTCGGGACAGAGATGTTTAGAATCATTGCCATCTTTTGCTGGGTGATACCTGAATACATCCTCGTTAATTTGACAATTTCACTAAGCATCTTATTTTATATATAGATCCAAAATACGGTTGATGGCTTCGTTAAACTCAACTGTGCTGAGGCATGAATCTGCGGCTATATTATTCACTTCGTCAGAATAATATGTGTCTACAAATCCTGAAATGAGATGTCCGAGAGCATGGTTGATGACGTAATCTATTGACTGTGAGTTTATTGCAGCTGTCAAATATAAATTGTAGAAACTGCTTCCGCCAGTCTTGTCGGAATTCAACAGAATTACTGCGAAGTCGTAAGGCGATTGCGTGGCATATTCCCTGAAAGCCCATTCGTCGCATGTCAAAGCATATCTGTCATGTCCAAAACAGAAATAACCTGTCTTTAAAATGTTGTCAGGGTTGAATCCAGTGCTTGGGTCGGCGACACCGCTTTCCGGCGAAATCACTTGAATCGCATGAATGTTGAAATCCGACTTCCTGCTCATGTACGGTTCGGTGCTGAAAAGCTTGTTGCAAAAAACATTGACGTCAGCGTCGAATTTCTTCGCTTCTTTGTCAGAATATCCGTCGCCGAGAATCACGATGTCGACTTTCTCTTTCGGGTCTCCGCTGTCGAGTATGCGGATGATTCTGTTGTTGTGGTTTGGCGTCGGCATGATGAACGACCTGATGCGCCTGTCGATTTTATACTCCCAGACTTGGTGCATAACATTAAGAGAATCAAAGCTATACAAGACTAATCTTGCGTTTTTTTGCGGGTAGGGAATGCGTATCGTTTCATTAAACGACCGCTTCTCTTTAGTCGCTTCCGGTGATTTTTTCCATTCGTTGAAGACTCTGCTTATCCCTTCGGAATAGATGATTTCGTTGGTCGCGACATCAATCAGTTCATAGTAATAGTCTCCAAGACGGTACGGGTTTTTCAACGTGTTGATTTTCCCGTACCACAATCCGTCATCGTAGATTTTGTCCGCCTTGAAAGACTCAACACTATCGTTTCCTGTGTGTATAATGTTGATTCTTAATGTCTTGTCAAAGAAATGCTTTTCAAAATCACTTTTCTCTTTTAAAGAGCAAGAGAAAAACAATGTCGTGATTAATAGAAACAGAGCAATTCTTTTCATGATGTCTTATTTGTCGATTGTTGCCAAAAACTCCTCGTTTGAAATTGTTTTTGAGATTCTGTCTTTTAAGAATTCCATTGCTTCCACAGGTGTCATGTCGGCGAAATGGTTACGCAGCGCCCACACGCGTGCAAGTGTGCGCTCGTCGACGAGAAGGTCGTCGCGGCGTGTGCCTGATGCCACGATGTCGATGGCAGGGTAGATGCGCTTGTTCGACAGACGGCGGTCGAGCTGGAGCTCCATGTTACCGGTTCCCTTGAATTCCTCGAAGATGACCTCGTCCATCTTTGAGCCTGTGTCGATGAGGGCTGTGGCGAGAATCGTGAGCGAGCCTCCGCCTTCGATGTTACGCGCGGCGCCGAAGAAACGTTTCGGTTTCTGCAAGGCGTTGGCTTCCACACCGCCCGAAAGCACCTTTCCTGATGCTGGTGACACTGTGTTGTAAGCTCTTGCCAAACGTGTGATGGAGTCGAGCAAGATAACGACATCGTGACCACATTCGGTGAGACGTTTTGCCTTCTCGAGAACGATGTTGGCAATCTTCACGTGCTTGTCGGCTGGCTCGTCGAATGTTGAAGATATGACTTCCGCCTTCACGCTGCGAGCCATGTCGGTGACCTCTTCAGGACGCTCGTCAATCAATAATATAATAAGGTATACCTCCGGGTGGTTTGCCGCTATGGCGTTGGCTACTTCTTTGAGCAACACTGTCTTACCTGTCTTGGGCTGTGCCACGATGAGACCGCGCTGGCCTTTGCCGATAGGGGCGAAGAGGTCCATGATACGTGTCGACACTGTGCCGCCTTTGTGTCCTGTGAGCTTGAATTTCTCGTCAGGGAACAATGGGGTGAGGAAGTCGAACGGGATACGGTCTCTCACCTCGTCAGGGTTGCGTCCGTTGATTTTGTCGACCTTCACCAATGGGAAAAATTTCTCGCCGTTCTTAGGCGGGCGTATCATTCCAAGGATGGTGTCGCCGGTCTTGAGACCGAACAGTTTTATCTGCGACTGTGACACGTAGATGTCATCAGGTGAGTTCAAGTAGTTGTAGTCGGCTGAGCGCATGAAGCCGTAGCCGTCAGGCATTATCTCGAGAACGCCTTCCGCCTGCACCACGCCGTCGAACTCCGAAATCAGCTCGTCACGCTTTGGAGGCATCTGCGGCTGCTGGTTGTTTTGCTGGCTGTGCTGTGGCTCGTAGTTGTTCTGAGGTGCTGCCTGCTCCTCTTTATGTCTCTCGTTATTAACGACTTCGTAGGTTGCTTGTCTCTCTTCCAACATCGGCATAGCCTCTTCAACGACGCTAATCACTTCGTTTTCAGGCTCTTCCTCGTTGTTCTCGTTAAGAATCTCGTTGGCGACGTCGACCACAGAATGTGGATGTGTTGTCTGTTTCGGTTTTGGATATGAGACGTGATATGTCCTTTCATTTTCAACGCTGTTGTCGAAAGTAGTCTTGATGACATCGGTGCGTTTGCCAATCCTCGGGCGTCTGCCACGTTTCGGGGCTTCCGCCGCTTCTTCCTTGACGACCTCGGTGACTTCGGCTGCAAGGGCAGGGGCAGCTTCAGGCTCCGGCGTTTCAACTGCCACGGTCTCCACTTTCTTCTTTCTTCCAGGTCTGCCTTTCGGTTTCTCAACAATCACTGCGGTTTCCGAAGTGTTTGACTGCTTCTCGATAATGCTGTACACAAGGTTTTCTTTTGGTACACTGACATTCTCCACACCAAGCTTTAATGCAATTTCCTTCAGCTCGACTAAAGACTTGTCGTTAAGTTCAAAAATATCGTACATAAAATCAAATTTGTTCTTTTTGACAAAATTTAATGGAACTTTTTTGAATTAATTGTTCTGAACAGAAATGTTCACTTTCAATGGAACAATAACTTTTGGTCAATGTTCATTTGACACCGCAAAAATAATCAAATATTTATTATCTGCAACAAAAAATTTATTAATTTTGCCAAAAATTTACGAAATGATACAAAGAAAGCAAACATTATTCATGATTTTGTCCGCGATTCTCAGCGGATTACTGTTCGTGTTGCCACTCGCTACATTCACTTTCGGCAGCAATATTAATATAGGCTTTTCTATTTTAGGCGTTGATATTGTGGAGGAACTTGAAGGATTTTTCAGCAGCAGCTACACTTGGCCGCTTGTCGCCATCACGATTTTGATGACATTGACCCCGATTTTTACGGCTTTGCGCTACAAACATCGTGTGCAGCAGGTCAGATTCAGCCAGCTGAACATGCTTTTCAATATGGTTTTCGTCGGACTGGTGCTTCTTTATTATGTATCCGACATTCAGAAAATCATTCCTTCAGAGCCGCAATATAAAATTGGTATGTTTATACCTCTTATTAATATGGTGCTTGAATATTTCGCCATCCGCGGAGTGAAGAAAGACATCGAACTGCTCAAATCAGTTGACCGCCTTCGCTAACGAACATACACATTCTGCGAAGCAGCACATTTTGCGAAGCAACACATTTTGCGAAGCAACACATTCTGCGAAGCAGCACATTCTGCGAAGCAGCACATTATTTCCGTGCTTTCTCGTAAACTTCCATTTTCTCGATTCTGTTTCCATCGATTTGGAACCGCACCATCGTAATAACCTTGTGGAAGCCGCTGTTTCCAGCCGCTCCTGGGTTGATGTGGAGTAGGTGTAAATCGTGGTCGTTCATCACTTTTAAAATATGTGAGTGGCCGCTGATGAAAATATTGGGTTTCTCTTTGATAATCAGTTCTTTGATGACTGGTTCATAATGGTTTGGGTAGCCGCCGATGTGCGTCATCATCACCTTCACGTTTTCAATTGTGAAGATGTTGATTTTGGGGAACATCAGTCGTACTTTCTGGTCGTCGATATTGCCGTAGACAGCCCTCAGTGGTTTGAAAGCTGAAAGACTGTCGGCGACATCGGCTCCGCCGATGTCGCCGACATGCCATATCTCGTCGCAGTCTTTGAAAAACTCAAAAACCGCAGGATTAAGCCATCCGTGTGTGTCTGACAATAATCCTATCTTTTTCATGATTACGGAATCTTATATGAGATGCCGATGCTCATCACTTCCTTGAACTGACGGAAGGTGGTGCCTTCAATATGGCTCAAAGGAGCGATATCCTCATCGTAGACCAAACGTGCGGTGATGTTGCAGCTCAACCAGTCGTTGACCTTCATAATCAAAGCGTTATCCCAGTCAAAGTCGATAGGGCAGGTGTATTTCTCGCCAAGAGCGTTTTCATTACCGCCGAGATAATTGTAGAATGCGATGAGTTTTGAAGAGAATGTCACATTTTCAACAATCTCGTAGTTGAACTCTGCAGTGAGCTGAGCACCAAGCTCCCAACGGATCTTCTCGCCGTGACTGATGACATTGCCAAGTGTGTCATATTCGGCTTTCTTGACACCAAATGCACCAGCATCAGCAAGATCTTGGTCGTTGACGATGGTCATCTTTGCTGTGAGAGGAGCGAAGTTTACTTTGAAGTGCTCGTTCGGAACCCACTGAGCACCAAGACCTAACGTGAAGTAACCAGGAGCCATGAAACCTGAAATGCGGTTCGTGCTGTCAGCAGCATAGTTGTAACCGTTAGTGAATTGGCTCTGGAATGTGAAGTTAGCTGTCGCGAACAATTTCTCATTCGAGAGGTTGTAACCATACAAAGAACTTAGGAAGATACGATCGTCAGTCTTGATAGGCTTCTTGTCGAGGTCAAAATAGCTGTAACCAAGCTGCAGGTCAATGTTGTTGTCCCATTTGTGGTTGCCATTCTTGTAGTTGATGTCATACTTGGCGAGACCGAGGAAGTTGATATTGTCCTGTCCGCCAGCCGACCAGTTGTCGAAATGGCTCTGAGCCATGTTAAAACCGACGTTTCCGCCATGTGTCCAAGGAGATTTAATCTCCGCATCCTGTGCAAATGCCACATTCATCGAAAGTAGCAATGCGATCAAAGGTAAAAATCTTTTCATTTTGTAGTGTTTATTGGTTAATAACTATTTCCATCATGATAATTTCTCTCGCCAATCTGGAAGGTGATGTCTTGCGTCGTTCTCGTCCTCACCAGACTGTCGTTTTTCACGCCAGGAGTCCATACAAGGTTCTGTATCAATCGGATAGCCTCGTTATCGCAACCGCCACCGACGCTGTTTTCAACGATGATATTCGATGCTCTGCCGTCTGTCTCAATAACAAAATTCAATTTCACAGTGCCCTGAATCTCAAACTGTTTCGCTTGGTCAGGGAATTGCAAATTGGTGCGCAGATATGCTGCCATCGTGACCTGAGGATTGGCAAAATATGGTTTCGGAGCTTGATGTAACTCCTTGATATCGTATATATTATTGCTTTTCTGTGCAGGATGGTTCTGCTCTGGCAGCATCAGGCGAGGATTCTTTTCTTCGGCTTTTTTGTAGCTCTTTGGCGAGAATTCCACTGTGTAATCATCTTTGTAAGCCGCTGGTTTTCCACCCTGTAGTGCAGGATTCCATTCGATCATCTTGACAAGACGAATAGCCTCCTCGGCACATTGCTCGTCAAAAGCATTCTCAACCCTGTAATTACTGGCGTTTCCGTCTCTGTCAACATCATAAAACACAGTGATTTTGCCGCCTTTTTTGTCCAAGGCCTCCTTCGGATAGATGAGATGGTTTTGGATGATCTTCTTTGTCAACGAAAATCCTGACTTTGGCTCCGGTGCCTTGGTCTGAGCGTTAAGGTTCAATCCTAAAAAACTGATTATCAATACGATAAAAAGTGATATAAGTTTAATGTTTTTCATATTTTTAAGTCAAATGTTTTAAAAATGCACTGCAAATTTACAAAATTTTCAAATGATATACAAAAATTTTATATTTTTGTATCATTATGATTAAACACAATACAATCAAAAAAGAAGACGACAATATGGTCTTCGGAGTCCATCCCATTGAAGAAGTAATCAAGGCAGGGAAGGAGCTCGAAAAAGTTTTCGTGCAGTCGGGTTTGCGCTCGCCGCAGATTTCTGAAATAGTGAAATATGCCAAAGAGCATGAAGTCCCGGTGCAGTTTGTGCCTATCGAGAAGCTAAACCGTCTCACTCGCAAAAACCATCAGGGAATAGTGGCGTTTGTGTGCCCGATTTCATATCAGACGATTGAAAATGTGGTGCCCATGGTATATGACGAGGGGCGCATGCCGTTTGTCGTTATTCTTGATCGCGTTACCGATGTGCGTAATTTCGGCGCGATTGCCCGTACATGCTATGCTGCAGGCGTCGATGCCATCGTGATTCCATCTCGAGGAAGCGCTCTCATCAACGGCGATGCAATGAAGACATCTGCCGGCGCGTTATCATTAATTAATGTATGTCGTGTTGAAAATATCAAAGATACAATCGATTTTTTGAAAGCCAGTGGCTTGAAAGTAATAGCATTTTCTGAGAAAGGCAAGCAGACCATCTGGCAAGCTGATTTAACTGGTCCTATCGCAATAATGATGGGCTCTGAGGAAGACGGCATAAGCGAGGCTTATCTGAAACGTGTTGACGATCATCTTGTCATCCCGATGCCTGGCGACATCGATTCGCTGAATGTCAGCGTTGCCACCGGCATCGTCACATTCGAGGTTGTCCGTCAACGAATAGGATAAAAAAATAACGTCGTGCTGCAGCGCGACGTTATTTTTTTGATTTTCAAGTACCAATTAGTTTTCTTTCTTCTTAAGAACTTCTTTGATACGGGCTTTCTTACCGCGGAGACCTCTGAGGTAGTAGATTCTAGCTCTGCGGACAGCGCCTTCCTTGTTGACTTCGATGCTGTCAATCATTGGGTCAGCGATAGGGAAGATTCTCTCAACACCGATGTTGTTAGAAATCTTTCTCACTGTGAAAGTTGCGGCTTTACCCTGACCTGCGCGCTGTAACACAACACCCTGGAATTTCTGCAAACGTTCCTTGTTTCCCTCAACGATTTTGTAAGTCACTGTGATGGTGTCACCTGACTTGAACTGTGGGAAATCCTTTACTTGTACTTGATCTTCAACGAATTGAATTAACGCGTTTTTCATCTCTGTTGTATTTTTTATCTTATTTTTTATCCTCTAAAAAAGCATGCAAAAATACAGAATTTTTGAATACATGCAACATTTATTTTATTTTTTTTATTTTTTCGTACATCTCAGGACGCCTAATCCTCGTTCTTTCCAGCGCCTGCTGGTATTTCCAATCTTCGATGACCTTGTCGTTTCCTGACAAAAGCACCTCCGGAACAGCCCATCCTTTGTATTCACGAGGCCTTGTATACACTGGCGGCGACACCATTCCGTCCTGAAATGAGTCGGAAAGTGCAGAAGTTTCATCACTCAATGCACCAGGAATGAGACGTACCAAACTGTCG
>JAFZKP010000043.1 GCA_017553625.1 Bacteroidales bacterium | reverse complement strand
GAAGCTGTTGTCGTTTTCCTCGACGGGATGGAATTCCTCGATACGAGAAACGCCGCGAATGCCCATGTTTTGAGTAATTTCGACGGCGTTGGTGCTCCAAGGTGTTATCATCTCGCGGCGCGGACCGAAGAAGAAGCCTTTGACGACATTTTCTTCGATTTTTGTGGCGTCGCCGAAGAGCCAGTTAAATTTTTTGATATCGTTATCATTGTGATTTTCAACGCTTTCAACAGCGATGACAGTGTTCTGACGGGTTTTGAAAAAGATTATCATGGTATGAAATTTTCAAGGCGCAAAATTAATAAATTCTCACGCAGAAAAACAGAAAAAACAGAAAAAATTATTACACCTCCGACAAATACATTGAGGTTCCTCGCTGCGCTCGGAATGACAGCGGTTAAGGTGGAACAAAGTAGGCGCGGCTTGATGGTTCATACTAATCAGTAGGTTCCTGCATGCCGCGCTACAGTGATTAATAATAATGATTTGTCATTCCGAGCATGACTTGCGAGGAATCTTAACAATTTTCAAAAATAATTTTGCTTTGTTCAAAAAAATCCATATTTTTGCATCTGAATTAGAATCGAAACTAAAAGAGCATCGTAAAACAGATTAAATGAGATGAGGATTCGCAAGATTGCGAAGTGATTTTATTGTTTAACAATTAAAAAATAAAAGGTATGGGTAAAAATGAGTTTTACGAAAAGAAGGATGTTTCATTATTGAACATTAAAGAAACAACAGATTACATCAACGACATCAGCAACATTTTGCACGCTGCACGAAAATATGTGGCAAGCAGTGTAAATACCGCGATGGTTCAAGCTTATTGGCTGATTGGGAAACGAATTGTGATGCAGGAACAAAACGGTAATGACCGTGCTGAGTATGGCAAACAAATTATTGAAAAACTATCTGATGCTTTAACAAAGGAGTTCGGGAAAGGATTTGACGAACGTAATTTACGATATATCAGGCAGTTCTATAATGTTTTCCCGAAATGGAACGCACTGCGTTCCGAATTGAGCTGGACGCATTATAGATTGTTATTACGCGTTGAAGATGAAAAAGCACGAACGTTTTATCTAAATGAAGCAGCTGAAAACAGTTGGAGTTCGAGGCAACTCGAAAGGCAAATAAATTCATTTTATTATCAGCGACTGCTTGCAAGCCATAACAAAGGTGTTGTCAAACATGAAGCGGAAAAGCACAATGTCGAGATGTCTCTTTCCAAGCTTTTAAAAGACCCTTATGTCCTTGAATTTCTTGATATTAAAGAAAACTCAGATTACCTGGAAGCTGATCTGGAGAAGGCTTTGATAAAAAAGCTTCAGGATTTTCTGCTTGAACTTGGCAAAGGATTCGCTTTTGTCGCTCGCCAGCAGAGAATAACTACCGAAGCAGGAAAACATTATTATGTTGATTTGGTTTTATACAATTATATTTTAAAATGCTTTGTTTTGATTGATTTGAAGACTGGAGTGTTAACTCCTCAGGACGTCGGTCAGATGGATATGTATGTGAGGCTGTATGAAAAACAGAAACGAACAGAAACCGACAATCCAACTATTGGTATTATATTATGTTCACAAAACGACAAAACCGTTGTTGAGTATTCAATGCTTTCAGATAGCAAGCAACTTTTTTCGTCTCAATATAAATTGTATATGCCAACAGAGGAGGAGCTAAAAAGGATTGTCCAAGGCTGATTTTTCAAAAATAATTTTGTTTTGTTCAAAACAAATTCCTATCTTTGCAGGGTTAAATCTAAAAAGTAATTAAGAAACAGAAAAAAGTAAAAGAATTTAAAGACATATAAAAAAGGCGTTTTCGCTTTTCTTAGTAGACGGAAATCGGCAAATTTCAGATCTTACTACACAAGGAAGTGGAAATGCTTGCGATGTTTAATCGTGAGCTTTCTTGTTTGTAGTAAGGGTTTTGCCGAACCTCCGTCTGAACAAAAAGTTCACGGTTTTTTTATTGTCAAAATTAAGGTAACAATCAAATTAATGTTTAACTAAAAAATTACAATTATGAACAAAGGAATTAAAGCTTTAATTGGCGGTGTAATCGGCTATTTTGCATTAGGATTGATAATATGTATAATAGAGGGGGAAAATGTATTTGATGACAAAGAAGCTATTGAATTGAGTCTTATCGTGTTGATGCCTGGAGCAATAGTAGGAGCAATTATTGGCAGTGTTTCAGGAGGGAAAAAAGAGCGGAAACGGCAGAAAGATGATGATGAGTGGGAAGAAGAAGGTTATCAATCACAGCAAACCACTTCTGCCGCTGAGTTGGTAGAGTTCAAAAACCTCATTGCTTCAGGAATCATTTCCCAAGAGGAATTTAATGATGAGAAGACAAAGTTTTTAAAGTATTTAGTGACAAATCACAAATCAAAAACAGTGAATAAGTTAATGGATTTAAAAACTTTAAATGAATCCCAAATTATAACAAAAGACGAAATGGAAAAGTATAAGAAGCAGATTGTTGAACAAGGTAACTCTATTACGAAACCTGAATATAGAAGTTTTGTATTAACTAAAAATGAGATAGATCAGATTGATAGTGTATATGATCCAAGTGCGGTTTGGAATGATGCTGTTGATAATGCTTCTATTGAAATCGACGACGAAAACCAGTCCGATGCCAATTGAATGGAGCTTAAATAACAGCTTGATTCAGAGTTGATTATACAAGAAGACTATCATAAAAAAGAAAGTATTTAGATAAACTATAAAACAAAGAATCAATTAGTATCATATATGTTAAACAAAAAGAATAAAACAATGAAAACAATCTTAAATTTAACAAACAAAATTTTAGTTGTGTTTTTGATGGCTCTATTGCTATCATGTAATAATCAGTCGAATAAAAAATACAAATCATGCGAAAAAGTATTAAAAGAACATATTAAGGTAGTAGAAAATAGTACTGATTGTGATAAACTTGAAAGATATTATAATGAAACAGGAAAAGCTCGTGGATGGGAACATTGTCGGTTTTTCTTATTATTGTATCATCCAGATATCCCTGGCTTTGAGAATGTGCCTGGATTTATGAACTTGTATTTGAAAGATATTAACGATAACAAACTTGAGAAGTTGCAAGCTTTACATGATGAATTAAAATCTACAATAGAAAAGAGATTTATCCAACTGAATTGTACGAGCGAAGTAATAAGAGCATATATGTCTTTTTATGAAGAATTAAATGCAGCTATTGTGAAATGTTCTGATTATAAAGAGTATAATGCTTTGGTTAAAGATGTCGCGGATTGCATGAATTCCATATATGAAGATGAAAACAATGAGTGTTATTGGCAGAATTATGTTAGCTCGTTTGCATTACATCGTTTTGTGAAAGCATCAAAAAATGTTACACCAGAAGAAGATCCTATAGTTACAAAAATTGTACAAGATTTTAATAATAGAATATCTTCAATAGTATCGGATTTTGAAGCCGAAGAACAATACGAATTGCAACAAAAAGAATTGTTTGAGAATAGTACACTAAGAGAAAAATTGCATTGGCTGACGAGGGAGGGTGCTGAAAAAGAATGGGATGAGCTTATTGATAGTAATACCATAGAATTTGGAGAATTATGTTCTAATTATAAAAATGTTGTTAAATCAGATAAGGCTTATTTGGGGAATGACATGATTGTTAAAATCAAAGTTGATGAGATTAAACCTGCTAATAGTGGAAAATATGCAAAATTGTATTCCTATGAGGTGAGGCATAGTGGATTAAGTGTGGCAAGGTTTTTTACAAATGATGAGTCTTTTACAAGAAGGGACTATCCGTGTACGGTGTGGATAATAGCCAAATGTCAAGAAAGAGACTTAGATGGTAATTGGAGTGATATTATCTTTACTTTTACTGATGCCGAACTGTTGGCGTGGTCAAAATAGCCACACTCTTATTCTTGACATGATAATGAGCAATTATTAAAACAATCATTTTATTTTTAACAATAAAACCATTCAAAATGTACACACGAGAAGAAATCGAAGAACTTAGCAGAAAGTTCGAAGAAAGCAGGAAAAAATACGATAAAAGTAGTAAGGAATTACAAGAGTTGTCTGAGCAGTTGAAAAGTTCAACATCCAAAGAACTCTATGAAAAGGACAAAGAACATCGGAATCTTTTTGGTAAAATGTTAAAAGACAAAAAGAATTATAATGACGCTTGTTGGAAAAACTTTAAGGAAAAATATGATGTAATGGAAGATGAAACAGAAAAAGAAATTTTGAAAAAGAGATTTATAGATAAGATAGATAATGCAGATAGTGAAAACTATGGGGATTGGGATGATATCATGGATGAATTAGACCTTTGGTAATATATTGAGTCTTATTCAATTGTCTGTTAGACAAACTGTGCCATCCTACAATACTGTTAGCGTGGCACAGTTTTTTTTGCATGTGGCCAGAGATTTTCCAATCGCTGCGTGGAAAATCTTATTTTGGCAAAAATTTTTCAAGAAATCATCTTCATGATATTATTTTTTATATCTTTGCATCGTTAAATTTATGGATAAATTGATGTTTTGATATATTTTATGGAAACAATTAAAGTTAATATCGAATGGATTGAAAAGAACTTCTGTGCGGCATTGGGTGAAAATGTGCCGGGTTCTGTTGTTATTACAGCTCATGACATCAATGAGTTGAAAAAAGAAATTTCTGACACACTTCGTTTTCATGTCGACGGTATGATTAAAGACGGCGATTTTGTTCCACAATGGCTTGTAACTGGCGATTATACTTTTGAATATAATTATGTGGATGTAGCTTCGCTGCTTCATGCCTGTGAGCCGTATGCGAAAATGGCGGCATTGAGCCGTGTGACTGGTATTAACCAGCGCCTTTTATCTCATTATGCCAATGGTTTGCGAAATCCGCGCCCTGCACAACGTCAGCGTATTGTTGACGGCGTTCATGAAATAGGTCGGGAATTGTTGTCTGTTTGTTAACGTGTAAAGTCATGCAAAATCATCACATTCTTTTCATCTGCCATGGCAATATTTGCCGGAGTCCGATGGCGGAGTTTATTTTCAAAGACATGGTCGAGAAGGCCGGAAGGGCAGGGGAGTTTGAGATTGCGTCGGCGGCGACATCGACCGAGGAGATAGGGAATGACATCTATCCGCCGGCGAAAAGGATTTTGACTCAGAAAGGAGTAAAATTTAATTCTCGGCAGGCACGGCAAATCACCAGAAAAGACTACGATTATTACGATTTCATCATCGCTATGGATGACAATAATATTCGAAATCTGAAACGTCTTCTTGGCGAGGATACCGAAAACAAGATTTCCCTCATGATGGACTACGCCGGGAAACATCGCGACGTTGCAGACCCTTGGTATACTGGGGATTTTGAGACGACGTTTAACGACATCACCGAAGGATGTAGAGGGTTTTTGAAGTTGTTCAGTTAGTCAGTTGTTCAGTTAATCAGTTAATCAGTTAATCAGTTATTCAGTTGTTCAGTTAATCAGTTAATCAGTTAATGAGGTTCCTCGCACTGTGTGCTCGGAATGACAAGTCTGGAGGAATCTCATGAAATTTTTATTTATTTTTGTCATCATGATATTATTTTTCAAACACATTTGAAAAAAGTGCAAAAATTCACATTTTTTTCAATTGTATTTTAAAAATATTTGTATCTTTGCGACAAAATTAATCAATCATGTTGGAAAAGATACGGAAATATAACTTCTGGGATGGGAATGTAATTGATTTGGGTTTTATAAGAAAAAACTACACCGACAAAATTCATAATGCTGTTGGCAATAAACTGGTGAAGGTGTTGGTGGGGCAAAGGCGTGCTGGAAAGAGTTATGTCTTGCGCCAACTTGCGCATAGGTTAATGGAAGAAGGAGTCCCGTCGAATAATATTTTCTATTTAAATAAGGAATATCTTGAGTTTGGTGATGTTTTAACGGTTGATGATTTGCAACGGTTGTATTTGGATTATCGTCAAGAATTGCAGCCTGTTGGAAAAGTTTTCTTATTCTTGGATGAGATACAGCTTGTAGAAGGGTGGGAACGTTTTGTAAATGCACATTCGCAGGATTTTATAGAGCCTGCCGAATTGTTTATAAGCGGTTCCAATTCCGATATGTTGTCTGGTGAGTTGGCGACAATGTTGTCGGGACGTTATGTGGAGTTTGAGATTCTTCCATATAGTTTTGATGAATACACGAAATTACATAATATAGAGCAAAATCGTGAGAATTATATAAAGTTTTTGCAGGAAGGGATGCTGCCTGAATTGTTCAATTTGCAGACCGAGGAGATGCGACGTCATTATGTGTCATCGGTTAAAGATACAGTGATGTTGCGTGATATTGTGAGGCGTTATAATGTAAAAGACACGCAACTGTTGGAGGATATTTTCCGTTATTTGGTGAATAATGCCGCCAGATTGGTCTCTGTTTCGAATATCGTGAATTATTTCAAATCGCAAGGAAAGAAGACAAATTATGAGACTGTTTCGGCGTATGTTTCGTATTTGCACAAGGCTTTTCTGTTACATAAAGCGGAGCGTTACCATATTTCCGGCAAAGAATTGCTTAACGGAAACTGCAAATATTACAGCAACGACCTGGCATATTACAATTACTTGTATCGTGGCTTTGCGTACGGTTATGGCAATCTTTTGGAAAACTCGGTCTATCTTGAATTGCATCGTAACGGTTGGCAGGTATATGTCGGTGTTCAGGGTCAGGCCGAAGTCGATTTTGTCGCTTTGCGTGGCGAACAGAAGATATATTTGCAGGTTTGCTGGCAAATGTCGTCATCGGAAACAGCTGAGCGCGAATATTCTCCACTTTTGGCAATAAATGACCAGTATCGCAAATATATTGTTTCGCTTGATGAGATACGATTGCCTAACAATGAAGGTGTGGAGCACATTTACCCTTGGGAACTTAAGAATATAATTTATTAATCATCGTGCAAAATCATCGCATTCTTTTCATATGCCATGGCAATATCTGCCGGAGTCCGATGGCGGAGTAATCAGTTAGTTTTTCTGAAACTGTGTCGGCGTTACACCGGTGATTTCAAGAAACATCCGCTGGAAGTGGGAACGGCTGATGCCGCAGTGGTCGGCGACGGCTTCGTTCGACCATTCAGGATGCGCGCTGATGGTGTTTTTCGCCTCTTCCACGCGTAAGGTGGTAATCCATTTTGAATAAGAGGTGTAGCCTTGCGCCTTGATCCAGGCCGACAACAGGTATTGCGGCAGCTTCATCTCTTGTGCCGCCATGGGCTTGGTGGTGCCGCTATGCAGGTGTCCGCCCGCCTCCGTCCATTTTTCCACAGCTTTTTCAGCTCTTTGCAGCGATTCAGGTGTCGCGGATACCGCGTGTTCCTCCTGTTCGGCGCTCTGCTCGGCTTCCTGCAGATGACTCGACGCGCCGGTGACGACGTAGCGCACAAAACAGAACCACATGTAAAATATACCAATAAACAGCAGCATCGCGAAACATCCAAGAATCAAGCCTTCGCTGAAAATCATGAGCGGCACCATCACCGTGGTGAAGGCGAGAATCATAATGGTGAGCCTCATCCACCAGAGGAGTCCGCGGCGACCGTCGTCGTAATAATCATCGAGCATAAACTCGAGACGCGACAGTTCGTGAAGTTGCAGATAGCTGTAGTAAATCTGCATGATTCCATAAATCACGCTGGCTGCCACAAGCGCTTTGCATAGAACAAGAGCTGTCGCCACAATCCATGTCGCCAATCCTATTATCCATTCTATGCGTTTGATGTTTCCCTGACGTTCCAGGTTGATGATGCTGAGCGACATCAGCACCGCGGCGGGTATGAAATGCACCAGGTTTATCATCACGGCATGCATCATATCTGAAGAGCGCATGCCACTGAGATATTGAATGAGGAACTGCACACCAATCAGCACGAGGCCGCCTGTCATGAGCCAGCGCGAGCGATTCGCCGCATGGTCGTCGTTAACCTTGGTAGGCAACATGAACACCAGCGCCAGCGCCATCAGCGTCGTCATCACCACTGCCGAAAACTGCATTTCCTTCATTATTCCTTATTAATTGAGGGCGCAAAAATACAAAAATAATTGTCTCAATTCTAAAAATTGCAACAACAAATACACGCAAAATAAAATGTTATACATCGAGAATAAAAACCCTGATGTTTTTTTGGTATATTTTTGCACCCTCAAAAATCAAGAAAATAAATAACAAAAATTATACATGAAAAAAACTTTTACTTTCAAGCAAATCATTTCGACGATAATGTTTTTGGCGGCTGTCGCTTTTGGACAGACTGTCTGGGCGCAGACCTTCACCATTGAGGCATCGTACAACGGCAGCACTCACAAAACCACGTTCACCATCACGCGTAGCGGCAGCAGTCTGCCCGCGCAGACCATCAATTACCGTACGGTGAACCTCTCGGCTTACGCCGGACAGCACTACACCGCAGTGAACGACACCTACACCTTCCCTGAAGGCATTACTACCAAGACTGTGGAAGTTACTGAAAGTGCGGCGAGCATCGACGCTTACAAGTTTCAGAACGGCGCCAGCCGTTCCTATCGCTTCGAGGTGCTCGACGTCAACGGATTCCAGCTGGCTTATTACGACCGCTCCTTAACCAGCGGCACCACTGTTCCCACGTCTGGTGTCTTCGCTGATAAAACGGTCACCATCCAATCGAGCGCCTATTTGGTCACCGACGATGGCTATTTGAACAACGGATGCAAGTACGCACTCAGCAGCAACTATTTCAACAATGCCGCACCCAAGGCCTATTTCCAGGCCATCGGTGCCCAGTTGCGCATGACGCTATCCTTCGATGCCAAGGAGTCAGACGACGGCTACCAGTACCTGCAGATACTGTTTGACAACACCGTCAGCTGCGACAGCCGCCCTGGCACCTCCCTCAACCCCCAAAACGGTAATCCCGGCACTCCAAGCCTCTCGCGCTACACGGCAGGATTTGAGATGAATACCGGAAGCATCGACGACACCTACCGAAACTACTCGTTCCCCGTCACCACCGTAGGCAGCAATGAAGGTGCTACCAACCCCTGGGGATACGGAACGACCTATCCCCTCACAAAACAATTGTTCAAGTCGAATTATCGTGCCAGCGACGGCCGTCTCATCGTGCCCACGACATTCGATACCATTGTTGTTCGCCTCAACGCCTCGGGTTCGGGAGACGACGACTGGTATGCCAAGAACGTCAAGGCTCACATCCAAGCTGTCGATGCCACCAATCCGAATCTCCTCAACAACAGCACAGCAGGCATCACAGTCTCGGCAGGTCCTTATGTCAAAGGCAACACTTTCTATATCAGCGTGCCGTTTAGCGAGATTGTGCATATCTCAGGAGCATTGAAAAAATTGAATACGACATGGGGCGATGTTGAATATTTTGCAGGCGACTACACCAATGTCATCACATATAAGGGCACCATCAACGCTTCGGCGGGTACCGCTTTGGCGATAACAGGCATCGAAAACAGTCTCTTCAACGACCTTTCAGGTAACTATTATCAGGGCAGCAACAGCAGTTTCAACAAGACCTTTACAGGTGTCACCTGCACAGCCACTTACACCCTTGCCGCCACCAACACCTCATTCGCTGGGTTGGCAAACGAGTATGTGGTGAGCAACACTGCCATCGAGCCGCACCCGACGGTGTATTTCTACAAGGGTATCGTGAATGTTGAAAATCGGGTGCAACTCGTTGAGACCACTAACTACACTTTAGCCTGGGCTAACAACACCACGGCTGGCAACGGCATCGTTACCACTACTGGCACAGGCAGCTACACAGGCTCGGTCAGCACCACATTCCCAATTCGTTGGAGCACTTACACCTTCCGTTTCAATGGGAATGGAAGTGTTGTCTTCCCTGTTACAGGGACGATGAGCGATCAGGTCTTCGAATATGGCGTGGCGCAGAATCTCACCGCCAATGCTTTCAGCCGCGAGGGATTCAACTTTGCAGGATGGAACACCCAGCCTGGCGGAAACGGCGATAGCTACAGCAACAGCCAGGAAGTCTTGGGTCTCACCACCGAGGATGGAGCCATCATCGACCTTTACGCGCAATGGACTACCATCCCTTGGACCGGCAGCGGCGACAGTGAGGAAGACCCATACGTCATAATCTATCCTTCTCAGCTCGACCTGCTGGCATCCAACGTGAACGGAGGCAATACTTACGAGGGCAAATACTTCAAGCTGGGTGACGACATCACATACAATTATGAAGGTCTGGGTGCAAATGAGAGCAACTATACTCCCATCGGCACTGGCGGCTATGCATTCCACGGCACTTTCGATGGCAACAACAAAACCATAAGTGGCATCCGAATCTACACTACCTACACTACCGGTGATTATAAAGGTGTCTTCAAATTTGTCGGTAGCAATGGCACAGTGAAGAACGTCGTCCTTGCCAACAGCATATTTAAAGCCAAGGTGTATGTTGGTGGCATCGCAAGTCGGAATGCTGGTATCTTGACGAATTGCCGCGTAGAAGGTACTGTCGAAATATTACCGATAGACGGACTTTCTCTTTATCATGGTGGCATTGCTGGTGAAAACAGTGGCACTGTTTCTGGCTGCATCAGTGCGGCTGTCGTTGTCAAAAATGGCATGCCTAACGTCCACTATTATGGTGGCATCGTTGGTGAGAACACCTCTACTGGTACTGTCAAGGACTGTCTATATACTGGAAGCACCGTCGATGCACATAATTACTACGGTGCCATTGTGGGAAATAACGCAGGCATCCTTACCAATAACTACTATACCACAGAGGGTATTTGGGGCGTTGGCGTTGGTCAATCAAACCCCAGCGGCAGCGACTGTGACGGTGCCCGTCGTGCCCGTGTCATCACTTTAGATGAAAACATAGTTCTTGTGGGCGACCAGACAGCGTACAGCTTGAGTGGTCTCACCGCCATTGGCACCACGGCCCTCAGCTATAACGACGGCAACACCGCCACTCTCTACAGCGGCGCCACACAGAACGTCAAGCTGAGATACAATGGTGTGCTGGCTTTGGGTTACGGATGCACCGGCTTTACTGCCACAAATAACGCCACTGTCAATGGCAACACTCTCACCATGCCTGACAATAACGTCAGTGTGAGCGCCATCGTCTCCGACGTTTGGGGTATCGCTGACGGTGCCGACGGCACTGAGGCGCATCCATATATTATTACTAACACCACAGGTCTCGACTTATTGGCTAAGAATGTGAACGGCATCGATGGCTACACCTCCAACAGCTTCAATGGAAAGCATTTCAAATTGGGTGCCGACATCACATACAGCTATGAAGGTCTGGGCGCAAACGAGAGCAACTACACCGCTATCGGCATTAATAAATACTTCTGCGGCAACTTCGACGGCAACAACAAAACCATAAGCGGCATCCGTATCCGTACTGACATAAGATATCAAGGTATTTTCGGAGAAGTTAGTCATGGTACGGTTAAGAACGTCATACTTGCCAATAGCATTATTGTCGGCCCTCAATATGTCGGTGGTATCATTGGAGAAACTAATCATTGTACCGTGACAAATTGCCGTGTGGAAAACGATGTGACCATTCGCCTTTTTAAAAATGGTGTGTCTTATCATGGCGGCATCGTGGGACAACAGTCGTATGGTACTATTAGTGGCTGTGTCTGTGCAGCCACCCTCACTGATGGTATCGGATCTAACTTCGGCGGAATTGCGGGAAACACTTATCAAGGCACTATAAAAGACTGCATCTTTATCGGTACTATACATAATGGTGGAAGTAGGGGATCCATTGTAGGCACTAATAATGGGGGTACCCTGACAAACAACTACTACACCTCCAGCATTGGCGGTGTGAACCAAAGCGACTGCAACGGTGCCCGCCGTGCCCGTGTTATCACATTGGAAGAGAACATCGCCTTGGCTGGGAACCAGACGGTGTACAGCTTGAGTGGCCTCACCGCCATAGGCAACAAGGCTCTCAGCTACAATAACGGCACCACTACCACTATCTACAGCGGCGCCACGCAGAACGTCGCACTAAGCTATACTGGCACTATTAACACCGGATATAACTTGGCTTACTCATACGACGACGGCAGCATCCATGCCATCAGCGGCAACAGTTTTGAAATGCCAGCATCTGATGTTACTGTCAGCGCCACATTCACCGACGTGTGGGGTATTGCTGACGGCGCCGACGGCAGTGAGGAGCATCCATATATCATCACCACCACTACCGGTCTCAACCTATTGGCCAAGAACGTGAACGGCACCGATAGCTACACAGCCAACAATTTCGATAAAAAGTATTTCAAGTTGGGTAACGATATCACCTATTCATACACTACAAACTGGGACAATGTCACCAGCAGTGAGAACAACTACACCGCCATCGGTCGAGTATTAACACCATTCAAAGGCATCTTTGATGGCTGTGGCTACACTGTTAGAGGTATCCGCATTTACAACAATTTAGATGACGATATTGGTTTCATTGGCTGCTTGAACGTTGGAACTATTAAGAATCTAACCCTCTCCGACACTCGCATTACTGGTGGAAACAGATTAGGTGGCATCGTCGGCAAAAATCACTCGGGCTTAGTGCAAAACTGTCACGTTACAGGCACCGTCAATATCCATGGATCTTATTGCGATGTTCACGGAGGCATAGCAGGTACAAATTCATATGAAGGAATCATTACGGATTGCACATGTTCAGCAAGTATTACCTATAGTGGTTCTGGTCATAAAGGTTATGGTGGTATTGTCGGCTATAATTATGGAGAAGTCAATAATTGTCTTGTGTTGGAAGCGAGCATTTCGGAAGTGGGTCAATATGTAGGAGCAATCGCTGGTTATAATCGAGGATACCTCAGTCAAAACTATTACTACAACTGCACCGTGGCAGGCACAGCAAATGCCTCAAATGTAGGTGTGGGCAGCGAGAACGGCGGCTCAAGCGCTTCGAGCGACCAGGATGGTGCTCGTCAGGTTTACACCATCACACTTGGCAATGACATAACCGCCACCGCCACCGCGGCTGCCAGCTTCAACGACGTTTCATACTACACAACTGGTACCGAGGTCACATTGAGCTACACAGGCACTGTTCCCGATGAAGAGCGCGCGCTGTTTTTAGTTAACGGCAATTACATCACCGGCAACACTTTTGTTATGGCTGACGAAGATGCCACTGTCACAGTGGAAGTCTTGGCGCGCTACACCTACGACAGCACCACCGGAGCGCTTTCGCTCAACTGGGGTGAGTTTAACTCTGAAAACAAATGGGGCGACGACGTCGTGACAACGGAGGTTACAAGTGTTACCGCCACCGGCAATGTCAGTTTCACCGGCAGTTGTTTTAAATTGTTCGGTCTTATGTATAACTGCACGAGCATCGACCTTCACGATGTTAACACCGACAATATGACAAGTTGTCAGAATATGTTCGCCAGCTGCTTACATATGACCACGCTTAATGTATCGGGATGGAACACCGCAAATGTTACAACAATGGAGCAAATGTTCTTATCTTGCGATGAACTGACCACAATTACGGGCATCTCTTATTGGAATACATCCAAAGTGGTCGACATGAGTAATATGTTCGCTTGCTGCTCAAGTCTGTCCACATTAGATCTCTCTGGATGGGATACCTCCAAAACCACTAATATAAAAGGATTGTTCACCGACTGCACGGCACTGTTCTCATTAAACATCTCCCGGTGGAACACGTCGGCAGTACAAGATATGTCATATTTATTCAGCCAATGCCATCAACTTACCACATTAGACCTTTCTGGGTGGAACACATCGGAAGTACGAAAAATGGTATGCATGTTCTACGATTGCTACGACCTCACCACTATTTATGTCAGCACATTATGGAACACTGACAAAGTGTATATTGATGATAGTGAGGGAATGTTTTATGCATGTCAAAGTTTGAAGGGCGGCATGGATACACATTATGAATGGATGAACAGTGATGCCAGATATGCTCACATTGATGGCGGTTATACCAATCCAGGGTATCTCACCGCAGCCCCGAATACTGTCACCTTGTCAAAAGACATCGTGGGCTATGGTGCTGACAACAACGTGAAAACCGGCTGGTACCTCATAGCTTCTCCTTTGGCAGGCAATACATGGGTTACGAATGTGAATAATCTTACCAGCAACACCTACGACCTCTACCGTTTCAACCAATCGGCCGATGCTGAATGGGAGAACTACAAAGCCCATCAAAATGACGAAGAGAATCCATTCCATGCTTTGGAAAATGGTCAAGGCTACCTCTACGCCAACAGCGGTGATGTGACGCTCAACTTTGTAGGCGCACCATACAGCGGCGACGGCTCTGTCACGCTCACCAAGACCGATAATGTTGATTTTGAAGGCTGGAACCTTGTGGGCAACCCGTGGGGCGAGAATGCCACTGTCGATAAAGATTTTTATTGTATGAATGCTGAAGGTTCGGAGATTATTCCTGCAGCAGGCAGCGCCGTTAACGCGATGGAAGGCATTTTCGTTCATGCAGATGCTGACGGCGATGTTGTGACATTCACTCCAAGTTCGAAAAACGTAAAAGGCAACCGTGACGATGATGCCTCGTTGGTGATTAACCTCGGCAAAGGAAACAACGGCAGTGTCATCGACCGCGCCATCGTGCGTTTCGACAGCGACCGCACCATGACGAAATTGCAGATCTTCGACGGCAACACAAAACTGTATATCCCGCAAGACGGCAGAGATTACGCTATTGTCGGTTCAGACCGCCAAGGCGAGATGCCGTTGAATTTCAAGGCAAAAGAAATGGGACAATATACAATTTCCGTAGAGACGTGCCCTGGCGCGTCTCTACCGGACGTAAAATTAATCGATAAAATAGAAGATGTTGTTGTTGATTTAACCGAAAACAACAGCTACACATTTATCGGTTCACCAACCGATAGACAATCAAGGTTTACAATTGTGTTTGCAGAGACGCAAAATTTTGCGTCTCTGCAGGGCCATTTTGCCTATCAATCAGGCACCGACCTCATCATCAACGGCGAAGGCGAATTGCAAGTTTTCGACGTGATGGGCCGCATGATAATGCAGAAACACGTCAACGGTGCAGAGACGATGTGCACATCGTCTCTGCAAACCGGCGTTTACATTCTGAAATTAAACGAAAACGTACAGAAAATAATCATTAAATAGGAGAGATTCCTCCCTTCGGTCGGAATGACAAGGGTGTTTGGTTAGCAAAGACTGTTGTCATTCCGAACCCTGAAAGGGTGAGGAAACTAATAAAAAAGAGAATAACAATTAAAAATTAAATAAATGAAAAAGTTCTTTTTAACAATTGCAGTTTTAATGTTTATGGGATTCTGCGGAAAAGCCCAGAGCGACATGTTTTTCCGTTGGTCGGATGTCGATAACGATTTGTATCGTACTAACACATACGATAATGTGGAGTTCGGGTTGCCGACAGCCCATGGTTTAAACAACGATAACGGTGCAGAAGCTCCTCTCGGCAGCGGTCTCCTAATCCTTGGAGTATTAGGCGCAGGTTACGCGATGAAAAAAAAGGAAGTTCGATGATGACTTTATACAAAAGAGTTTTTGCAGTGTTGCTGCTTGTGATGGCAGTCGCTTTTGGGCAGATAGCACAAGCTACTACCAAAACCGTGATTTACAGAATCAGCAGTGCGAACTACAACCAAAACTACCACTGCTATGAAGTTGGCTTTTCCCGCGCCGATGGCAGCGACATGCCATACGACGGCTATGAGAACTTATACTGGATGAATATCGACGAGAGTTCGCTCAATAACGGGGGAGGGAGCAATGGTGCAGGCGACTACACTGTCAGCTTCAGCGACGGCTTCAGCCTGCGTTTACAGTGGGAGGCAGGCAGCAATGCAATAATCAGCAATCAAGGTGGCATCAACATCAATGCCCCGAGTATAGACAAATACATCACCTACACCGTTACCGGCGGCAGTGGACGTTATTTTGTCACTAAAATCGAGATGCTGAACAACGAAGGCAATACTGGCATGAGCGACATTAACCACCATCCCATGAATCCGTCATTCGACTACGCCTACCAGTTGCAGGAGAGTTTCAATTCGAGGAGCTCGTTTGGCAGGATTGCAATTACCTACACCGATTTGGCGCCTATCACCCTGCTCACCAGCCCGAGTGCCAACACTTATAACATCACGTCGAAGCGCGACCTCGCCGTGCTCGCCTCATACGTCAACGTCAGTCGTAACCACTGCATAAATCTCACATTCATACAAACGCAGGATATCATTTGTGACGACACATACGTCCCTATCGGCTATTACAATAACGAAAATGACTTTGCCTGTTTCTCTGGCACCTACGATGGTCAGGGACGCTACATCCGCAATATCACTGTCAACCGTACTGGAAACACCGATGCCGACAGTAGTGTCGGTCTCTTCGGATGCATTTCTGCCGGCACTGTGCGAAACGTTATCCTTGCCAGCAGCACCTTCACGGGATATAATTATGTTGGCGGTATCGTTGGTTTCTCCAATGGAAATGCAAGTGGTTTCACCACAGTGCAGAACTGCCGCGTGAATAACAGCGTTGTCATCCATGCCGGACACAGTAATGCTTTGTACCACGGTGGAATAGTTGGTTATAATTATACCAGCGATGCCAAAGTCATCGGCTGCTTCAGCGGCGCTGCTGTCAGCAATAATGGCAAGAGTGGCTGCGAGTACTTCGGTGGCATAGTGGGCAAAAACGACGAAGGCACTATAGAGAATTGCCTCTATACCGGTTCCATTGTCACCGGCGACGACAAAATCGGCTCTATCACGGGTTATAATGCAGGCTCTAATCTCACCAACAACTATTATAACAACATCAACCTCGGCGGCGTCAACAGCAGCGACGTGGACGGTGCCCGCCGTGCCCGTACCGTCAATCTTGGCGAGGATGTCGTCATTGTGGGCGACCCGACTGTTTACAATGTCAGTGGTATCACCGCCATCGGCACAGGCAACTACGCCATGCGTCGTGGTAACAACCCTATTTTCAGCGGCGCCACACAGACGCTAACCCTCGATTACACCGGCACTGCACCCGATGACTACGCATTTGCCGGTTTCAGCGTGAAAGATTCCAACAACAATAATGTCGCTGTCACCGAGACTGCCGGCGTTTACACCTTCGACATGCCCGACAAGGATGTCACCGTTACAGCCATCATCGAAATTGCCCCATGGAGCGGTGATGGTACCGCTGAAAGCCCCTTCCTGATAAGAACAACCCTTGATTTGGATAGGCTGGCAACCAAGTTCAATGAAGGCAACGATTACAGCGACAAGTTCTTCCTCCAGACAGTCGACCTGGTTTATGACGGCACAGAAAACAACTACGTCCCAATCGGACGCCAATTAGCAAACACTTTCAATGGCGTTTATGACGGCGGCGGCCACACCATAAGCGGCATCTGGGTTAACTGGAACGACGAAAATGTCGGTCTTTTCGGCCGTATTGGTTATGATACCGATAACACTACGGCTACCGTTAGGAACGTTGCCCTCACCGACTGTACCTTCGCTGGGAGAGCTAGTGTTGGCGGCATCGTGGGTCTCAACACAGGGATCATTTATAACTGCCGCGTGGAGAATAGCGTCAACATCTATGCCGGTGGAGACGTTTCACCTCGCCACGCCGGCATCGCGGGCTATAACCTGGGCTCAGTGGTCGGATGTGTCAGTGGCGCTACCGTTATCGAAAACAGAGTGGAGTCGACGGCTAGCCGTTTGTATGGCGGCATCGTAGGCAACAACACGGAACTCTATAACGACGATTGTTATACCATCGTCTGTAACTGCCTTTACACCGGCACTGCCGTCATCTCCGATGAGAGTAGTGGCGCAATAATTGGCGGTAACATGTATCAGTGCTTTTACACCAACAACTACTACAACACCACCAGTGCCATAGTGCCTGGCGGTGTAAGGGGCAACGACATTGACGGCGCTCGCCGCGCCCGCACCATCACTCTCGGCGAGGGCGTCATCCTCAAAGGCGATGAAACCATCTACGACGTGAGCGGCATCACCGCCATCGGCTTTGGCAACCACGCCATTAAATATAACGACGGCAATACCACCTACATCTATAGCAGTGTCGGATATACCGTCACGCTGGGCGCACAAGAAGGCTATAAGCTCACCTCAGCCACCCTCTCTTACGGCGGCAACGACTACAACATCGAGCCAGACAACGGCGTTTTTTCCTTCGTGATGCCCGATGCCAACGTGACTGTCAGTGCCACTGTGGAGCCTGGCACTCCAACTGGTGACCATTATGAACTATTCAGCGGAGACCTTGTTGAAGGCGACTATCTGATTGTAAAAGATGGCGCTGCCATGAGCAGCATGTTAATGAACCGTGTATTCCAATATACGAATGTTACTGCGATTGATGACGTGATTACAACAGACCAAACAGACATTGTTTGGCACATCGCCCCAAATGACGACCGTTGGACTATCTACAGCGCTGAAGCCCAAAAATACGCAGCATATTATTTTTGCTACAAGGTTGATTTAGTTGAAAATGCAAATGACCATAACGATGGCTTTGGTCTCTGGACGGTGGAGGGGACATCCGTTTACGATTTCAGGTGCGGTGGAAGCTATCCTTATCTTAGATATCACAATACTTACGGACAGATTATAGGTTTCGATTGCTCTACAACAAACACTGGCGGATCGTTTTCGCTTTACAAGAAAGTTGAATCCCCACAAACAGTCTCTCTCGACATTGCACATTACACTCCCGATGGCAATGACGGCTGGAACCTCATCGCTTCGCCTTTGGCTAATGACGTCTTCCCAACAGATGTGAATGGCCTCACCAAAAACACCTACGACCTTTACCGTTTCAACCAAGCCGCCGATGCGGAATGGGAAAACTGGAAGGCAGATGGATCCGACCACTATCATTTCGACCTTGAGCAGGGAAGAGGCTATCTCTATGCCAACAGCGAAGATGTGACGCTCACCTTCAACGGCACACCTTACAGCGGCGATGGCACGGTCACCCTCACCAAGACACCGGGTGCTGAAATGGAAGGCTGGAATCTCGTGGGCAACCCGTTTGCTGAAACGGCTTATATCGACCGCGATTTCTATGTGATGAACAACGACGGCAGCGAAATTGTACTCGCTGAACGCGCTGATTACCATGTTGAAGCTATGGAAGGTATCTTTGTGCATGCAGACGAAGACGGTGAGACGCTGACCTTTATCACCGAAGCGCCAAGCAAAGGCAGTGGTCAGAAATCCGAGCCGGAACAGCTCGTCATCAACCTCAGCAAAGGAAACCGTGGCAGCGTCATCGACCGCGCCATCGTGCGTTTCGACAGCAAGAGCGCAATGCAGAAATTGCAGATCTTCGACGGCAGCACGAAATTATACATCCCGCAAGACGGCACCGACTACGCCATGGTTAGCAGCGAGTGCCAAAGCGATATCCCGTTGAATTTCAAGGCAAAAGAAATGGGACAATATACCATTTCCGTAGGGACGTGCCATGGCGCGTCCGTACCTGGCATCAAATTGATTGATAAATTTGAAGATGTTGTTATCGATTTAACCGAAACCCCATCATACACATTTATCGGATCACCTTCTGATAGACAAGAAAGGTTTAAAATTGTGTTCGCAGAGACGCAAAATTTTGCGTCGCTACAGGATATTTTCGCCTATCAAAATGGTGATGAAATTATTATCACCGGCGAAGGTGAATTGCAAATTTTCGACGTGATGGGCCGCATGATTGCAAACAGGCGCGTAAATGGGGTGGAAACGATTTCAAAACCATCGCAAAATGGCGTTTATATTATGAAATTGGATGATAATATTCAGAAAATTGTAATCGAATAAATTAATTTCAAAAAAACGTCGGGCGTATTAATATTTGTTGTATTTTTGCAGTCCGAAAAATTTGAATAAAAGTTTAAATACAAATTAATGTACGCAATCGTAGAAATAGCAGGGCAGCAGTTCAAGGTGAGCAAGGGAGACGAAATCTTCTGCAACCGCTTGAATGGCGATGTCGACAGCGCTATCAGCTTCGACAAGGTGTTGTTGATCGACAATGACGGCAGCACAAGGGTAGGCACCCCCGTCCTCGAAGGTGCCAAGGTAGATGCTAAGATTATCCAGCATCTGAGAGCAGACAAGGTTCTTGTTTTCAAGAAGAAAAGAAGAAAAGGTTACCAGACTCTCAACGGCCACCGTCAGGATCTGAGCAAGGTGCGCATTGAAAACATCACTGAATAATAAACCGAAAAAATTAAAGAATTATGGCACACAAGAAAGGCGTTGGTAGTTCCGAAAACGGTCGTGAATCACACAGCAAGCGACTCGGAGTCAAAGTTTTCGGTGGACAGGCAGTCATCGCAGGCAACATCATCGTTCGCCAGCGTGGCACGAAACACAATCCAGGTGACAATGTCGGCATGGGCAAGGACCACACTTTGTTCGCATTGACAGACGGCATCGTGGAATTCCGCAAGAAGAGAGAAAACCGTTCATACGTTTCAGTTATCCCGGTAAAAGCCGAGGTGACAGAATAAACGTGGGGGCGAATCGCATTCGCCCAATTGGAAACGAACAGGAAAATAGGCCGGTGAGGAAACTCACCGGCTTTTTTTGTTTTGGATGTTAAGAAAAAATGTACAAATTGTACACTATATTTGAAAAATAATTTTTATATTTGCAAATTAAGGGATAAAGTAAATCTGTTTTGATATGAAAAACGCTAACTATAAGAATAATAATAAGTTGTCTTCTGATGAAAAGGAGGAATTGGTGGCGTTTGACATGAATCATAACAAAAAATACACGGTAATAGACCTTTTCGCCGGTTGCGGAGGGTTGTCGCTCGGTTTGTATCAATCCGGATGGCACGGCTTGTTTGCCATTGAGAAAAATGCTTTCGCTTTTGAAACTTTAAAATACAACCTTATTGACAATAAGAACCACTTTGATTGGCCGGAATGGTTGCCTAAAACTGAACACGACATCAACGAGGTGTTGGATAAGTATTCGGAACAACTAAAATCCTTGCGTGGAAACGTGGACTTAGTGGCTGGCGGTCCGCCTTGCCAAGGTTTCTCTATGGCTGGCAAACGTGTTGAAGATGATGTTCGAAACCAATTGGTGTTCTCTTATATCAAATTCATCGACTTGGTACAACCTAAAATGATCCTTTTTGAGAATGTGAAGGGATTTACGTACGCTTTTGACAAAAAGAAAAATGATAATAGTGAGTCAGAGCCGTATTCTCAAAAAGTGATTCGCGGATTGCAAAACTTGGGTTACAATGTGAAACCTCATGTTATTGATTTTTCAGAGTACGGTGTACCTCAACGTCGTAAACGTTTTATCCTTGTTGGGATTCGAAAAGAGCTAGGTGCTCCTGATTGTTTTGAGGCTTTGTTGAAAGCTAATCGAGATACATTCTTGGCACAAAAAAGTCTAAAATCCACCAACACTTTGAAGGATGCCATTTCCGATTTGCTTCGCTCCAACGGAGAAGTTCCTGCTCCAGACCGTAAAGGTTTTTATTCTGGAATATACGGCAAGAAAAAACCGACAGCATACCAGAAACTGATGCGAGACGATTATCCCAAAACGCACATAATAGCAGACAGCCACAGCTTTGCCAAACAAACACCTGATAAGATCAATTGTTACAAACGCTTGTTGGCTGAATATCCGCAACGTGGCAAACGAATTGACGGAGAAGCCCGCGAACAATGGGGCATTAAGCAACGGGGAATAACAGTTTTGGATCCTAATGCCGTTTCACCAACTATTACCGGACATCCAGATGACTACTTGCATTACTCAGAGCCACGTATCATGACGGTTCGTGAGTGTGCTCGCATACAGTCGTTCCCTGATTGGTATGAAATAAAAAAGAAATATACTACTGGTGGCAAAATGCGCAAGTTGGAAGTGCCCCGTTACACCCAAATTGGCAACGCCATTCCGCCTTTGTTTGCAGAGTTGGCGGGAAAAGTAATTATTCAAATCTTAGAGCAATGAAGGACAATTTGCAATTTAGAGTGAGTGCCGAGTTGAAAAACATCTTGGGACGGGATTTGATAACAAGTCCCGATGTCGCTATACTAGAATTGGTCAAAAACTCCTATGATGCTCATGCTACCAAGGTTGAAATAACCTTTGATGAGGATTATTTGTGTATTGCAGACAACGGCAAAGGAATGTCCAAAGATGACCTAATAAACAAATGGCTATTTGTCGCATACTCTGCCAAAAGTGATGGAACAGAAGACTTGTCGTATCGTAATAAAATCAAGCAACGCCATTATGCCGGTGCGAAAGGCATTGGGCGCATGTCATGTGACCGTTTAGCTCGTTACTTAACGCTGAAAACCCGAAGTGAAGGAGAAAAAACGGAAGTGTTGCATATTGATTGGAGCATATTTGAGAATGACAAGCGATCAGAATTTGATTCTATTGGTATCCCGCATGAAACAGAAGATATAATACCTACATTTCCTCAAGGAAAAACTACCGGTACAATCTTATCATTTCGCGGTTTGCGCAGTATTTGGGGCAAAAAAGAAGTTCTTGCTATTAAGAAATCATTGGAAAAAATGATTAATCCATTTTCGGATACTGATGATGATTTCCAAATTGAAATAATCGCTCCCCATTTTTTAGAACAAGACAAAAGTGCAGAAGCTCATGAAAAAATAAATGGAGTCATAGAAAATTCGATTGCCGATGTGCTTAAGATTAAAACAACACAGATTGAAAGCACATTATCAAATGAAAAAATTCATACAGTTTTAATTGATCGTGGAGTAAAGATATATGAAATAGAAGAACCGAATAAGTATCCAGAACTGTCATATGCCACAATTAGTTTATTCTATTTGAATCGGGCGGCCAAGTATAGTTTTTCTCAAAGAATGGGTATCCAACCTGTTCAATATGGGAATGTGTTTTTATTTCGCAATGGTTTCAGGATACTTCCATATGGGAACCCTAATGATGACAGTTGGGGTATGAATCAAAGGGCACAACAAGGTTATAACCGTTTCTTAAGTACACGTGATTTGTTCGGACGAGTTGATGTGGAAACTGACGATGTCAATGCGATCAAAGAAGTGTCTAGCCGTGATGGGGGACTAATCCAAACCGAAGCATCTAAGCAACTTATGGATTATTTTACTCTTATACACAGACGCTTAGAACGTTATGTTGCTGGAGTACTATGGGGAGAAGGATTCTTAAGAAGAGAGTATTTTCGAGATGCAAAAACTGCTCTGAATGAACGTTCAAAGTTGCTTACAATTGATAAAGATCAACATTCTGCAGATTATATATTTACAAGTATTGGTAGCAAAGTGGATTTTATTCAATTGATTAAAAATCTTGTGAATGACGAGGGAGTGGTTGTAATGTATTATAACAAAGAATTAGCGGATATAGTATCTAATCCATCAGAAACAGAAATTATTCAAACAGAATTAATTGATGATGCACGTAAGGTTGCCGAAAAAACGGGGGAAACGTATTTGATTGATAAGATCACACAGTTTATGCGACATATGGATGAACTGCGTCGTCAAAAGGAAGAAGCAGAGAAAAAAGCAGAAGAAGAACAGCGCAGAGCTGAAGAGGCAAAAAAGAAAGCCGAAGAAGAGCAACGTAAAAGAGAGTTAGAAGAACAAAAACGCCGAGAAGCAGAAAAGGAACGCGATGCGCAGAAACAAAAAGCCCTCTACCTTGCTGCTACGAGAAATACTACTAAAGAGGTTCAAGATCTAATACACGTAATACTGATTTCTTCTAATGACGCGATTGGTGTTATATCAACAGCAAAAACACAGTTGGCAAATAACGAACAAAATGGATTAAGGGCTTCGTTGGATGAGTTTGAATATCATATTACCAAAATCAACAAATTGTCAAAGTTGATAACAAAAGCTGATTTGACATTGTTAGCGCAAACTGGTCTAGTTGACATTCAAGCGTATATCAAAGAGTATCTGGCAAATTATAAAAATACTTTTAAAGTGCATTATCATTCAGCGATAACAGAGTCTTTAGAAAAGAAAATATCTATTTTGGATTTGTCAATAGTATTAGATAATCTCAAGAGTAATTCTGAGAAAGCCGGCGCGACAGAACTTAGATTAGACTTCTCAAGAGAGGGACGTACATACATTGTCGATTTTTCTGATAATGGTGTTGGCGTCGATTTGAATTATTATACGCCAGAAAGCATTTTTGAAGAAGGAGTTACAAATCGTAGAGGAGGCTCCGGCATTGGATTGAGTACCATTAGAGAGCGTATGAGAGAAAATCTAAATGGAAATATTGAGTTTCTTGGAAATGGCCTGTATTTCAATACAGGAGCAACATTCCGTTTAACATTTGAATAATAATTATGAAACAGAAAAGATGCATATTGGTAATTGATGACAAGTCGCAAAGTACTGTAATCAAAGGTATTGAATCGAAACTATTTAAAGATTTTGATTTAGACTTTATTTCTATTCGCACAGCTGACGCCAAATTTAAAAAGGATGACTCTGAAGATTTGGATGTTGAAAAATTGAAGACAGAAATCGAGACCAGAATAAAAGATAAACATATTGATATTGCATTATCTGATTTTGATTTGGAATGTCCTTATTTCACAGGATTAGATGCTGTTCATATGGTACATGAGATTCGTGAAAACGTGAGTTTCTTTATTTATTCTGGTAACTGGAATAAAGTTATAGGGTCTGTTGTCGGAAAAGACTATCAAAGCGCATCAATAGAAGAACTTGTAAAAGGTGTCAATAAATTAATAAAAGCTCAGATCATTGATTGTATTGATAGAATAGATTATCAAGAAGCATTGATAGAGTATCTGAAAAAAAATAAAGGCGATACTATTGAACATAGATTAGCAATACTATTACGGGCACATGGTGATTTAAAGTTTGAATCAGGATTTCCTAAGTTCAAAGATAAGACATTCAATGAAATTGCCGATATGATAGAGAATCATTCTGATGCTCGGACTGATGAATGGATAGATACTGTATTAACTCAAGCTATAGCATATCTAGTAAAAGTGAATCAATGAGCAAAATAGTTTGCATATATCCACAAGATGATACAACGGATTTCCTGCGTCCGCTATGTGACCATATTTGTGCAACCTTTGATGCGATGGAGGTTGGTTATGACATCTCTGGTGGTGATAATCAAACAGAAATCATATATAATAAAATAGAAGACGTCAAGACCATTTTCTTTTTAGGTCATGGGGAGAGCACTTGTCTTTATGCGAGCATTATAAATGGAACACAACTTTTTAATAAAGACAATGTCTCTTTGTTGGAAAACAAACAATTATTTTTATTGGCATGTAATTCAGATCAATTCATTAATACATACAAATTATCAGAGGCTATAGGTTTTGGATTCTTACCTACTAGTATATACGATGCAAGACACGTAAGAAAACTGCATAGTATGCGAATAGAGCATCTAAAGGAGAATGATATTGACAGCTATAATACCGCAATAGTAAATGCATTAATCAACACACTGTCTGAAGAAACAATGGAAGATTCTCATTTGTTTGCCGAACGATTAAAATTCAGCACTTGCGAAAAAATTGTCAACATCCTATTGCAAAAAGAGACTCCAAATTATAGAATTGTTGCTGATGCGTTGTATTATTTTTATAAAGATGTGAATATTAGATAATTATGCCCAAGAAAAAATATACATTAATAGACTTGTCAGCCGGCATTGGTTGTTTTCTTGTGGTGGAGCAAAATGGAAATGAAAATGACATTTGCGAATAAATGAATACAGATTACCATGACATAGAACAATAATAGTTTTTGAAGGATTTTTTACTCAAAATAATTAGATATGGTGCCATCATTTGAAAAATTTTTATATCCATTTTTATTAACACTAAAGACAAAAGATGTTAATAAAAAGCAAATGGTTGAAGAAATGCGGCGAATCTTCAATCTTTCTGATGAAGACATGAGTATTAGAACCAAGAATGGTACTACTACTCAGGTGGTTGACCGTGTGGGTTGGACTCTTCAGTATTTACGTCGAGCCATGTTTGTGGAAATCAATGATGGAAAATATCATATAACAAAAAGAGGATCAGACCATCTAAACACCCACGACAATCTTGTTATATCAGATTTGTTGGAATATAAGGAGTTTGCAGAATATGCTAATCATAAAAAGCCTAAACAAAATAATACTCATAAAGACGATGTGACAATTACTCAAGAGCAGACTCCTACAGAACAGTTAGAGCAAGCGTTTGATAGTATAGAAAAGGATTTGATAGAAGATATTTTGGAGAAAATAAAGCATCAAAGTCCCGTATTCTTCGAACATTTGGTCGTTGATTTGTTAGTGAAAATGGGATATGGTGGCTCATTTGAAAACTCAGCCCAAGTAACCAAACATACAAACGACAGTGGCATTGATGGTGTTATATATGAGGATAAGTTAGGGTTGGATAAAATATATGTTCAGGCAAAGCGTTGGGAGAATCAGGTTAGTCGCCCTAAAATCCAAGAGTTTGCTGGTGCGCTTGTTGGACAAAATGCCAACAAAGGTGTATTTATCACAACGTCAACTTATAGTAAAGAGGCACGCCAATATGTTCAAGGCATACAGCAGAAAATTGTGCTCATTGACGGACGGGAACTTGCATCTTATATGATAGAATACAATGTCGGAGTTAGTACGAAGAAAGTATATGAAATCAAGAAAATAGACAACGATTATTTTGAGGAGTAATATTGGGGGGAAAAAATAATATCAATAATATAGAATTTGAAAGGTTAAATATGAGTGAATTAAGCAACAATCAAGGACGAGGTTATGAATATGTCTGTTTATATGAGCTATACGATGTAATAAGTAAATACCGTAATGTAGAAATCGTAAATAACAGTAGCCTTTTAGCAGCCAAACGTGCATTTGACACATTGACTGACACTGACAAGCAAATTTTCCGCCGGAGTGCACAAGCAATGATTCCTGCTATATTGGACTGTGAACCGCGTATCATAGAGAATGACACAGACATATTGAAACTATACATCCAACAAGATGAAGAAGGCGAAAAGGGAGATGTTCGCGATATTATCATAGCACGCACTAATATAAAATGGGAAATCGGATTGAGCATCAAACATAACCATTTTGCAGTTAAACACAGCCGATTGAGCCCGACAATTGACTTTGGTGAAAAATGGTTTGGAATTCCTTGTTCTCTGGATTATTGGCAGGATATTGAACCTGTGTTTTTATATCTTGAGAGTGCCAAACAACAAGGCAAAAAATTTAACGAAATACCAAGTAAGGACAGCATAGTATATAAACCTATTATTTCTGCATTTATTGCAGAAATTGAACGACAATATAAAACACATTCCGACTTGCCAAAGAAGATGGTTGAATACTTATTGAGTATATTCGACTTCTACAAAGTGATCAGCATTGATAGTCACAAACTTACACAAGTCCAAGCGTATAACTTGCACGGAACACTAAATAAACCGTCTAAGAACAAGAAACCAACAATTCTTGTTCCGGTTGCGTCATTGCCACAAAGAATAATCAAAATTGATTTCTACCCCGAACGTAACAATACGGCTGAATTGTTTATGGATAATGGTTGGACATTTACTTTCCGCATACATAATGCAGAAACTTATGCGGCACCGACTCTCAAGTTTGACATTCAAATTATAGGTATGCCAACTGAGATTTTAACCATTAATTGTCTTTGGAAATAATGTTTATGTGATAAAACGATTATATGAAATATGAATTTAATTAGTCTTTTTACTGGAGCAGGCGGATTGGATCTGGGATTTCATAAAGCGGGTTTCAAAACAATAATAGCCAATGAATACGACAAGAAGATTTGTCCGACATTTAGGGCGAATTTTCCGGCTGTGAATTTATTGGATAATGATATTCGTAATATACCTTCTGAAAAATTCCCACAAAATGTAACCGGTATCATAGGTGGTCCTCCCTGCCAATCATGGAGCGAGGCGGGATCATTGAAAGGTATTGAAGATGCCAGAGGGCAACTGTTTTATGAGTATATCCGCATATTAAAATATGCTCAGCCATTGTTTTTTGTTGCTGAGAATGTTTCCGGAATGCTTGCCCAACGACATTCCGTAGCCGTTAGCGGATTTATGAAGCTTTTCGACGATGCCGGCTATGACGTTAATTTAAAGATGTTGAACGCCAACGACTATGATGTCCCAGAAGACCGTGATCGTGTATTCTATATCGGATTCCGCAAGGATTTGAATATTCACGATTTCGAATATCCGATGCCATTAGAACACAAACCTACACTAAGAGAAGCCATTTGGGACTTACAGCATACAGCGATACCTGCGAATGACAAGAATCACACAAATGGAGACGCCTGCTTTATACCAAATAACGAGTATTTTGTAGGAGCCTATTCGTCGATTTTCATGTCACGCAACAGAGTGCGTTCGTGGGATGAACCGGGATTCACTGTTCAAGCCAGTGGCAGGCAATGTCAATTACATCCACAGGCACCAAAAATGGAAAAAGTGGAAAAAAATCTTCAAAGATTTGTGCCAGGCAAAGAGTATTTGTATCGCCGCATGACCGTACGTGAAGTAGCTCGTATACAAAGTTTTCCTGATGATTTTGTCTTTATATATAACGAAATTGATTTAGGATATAAAATGATAGGTAATGCCGTGCCGGTTAATCTTGCATACCACGTTGCAATGAGCATTAGAAAAGCATTGGACAAACATGGTGTAAATTATTGTTAATATGAAAATTGTTTCTCTTTTTGCAGGTTGCGGTGGTCTTGACTTGGGTTTTGAACGGGCTGGATTTTCTGTTATATGGGCTAACGAATTTGATACAACAATTCATGAAACATATATTAAAAACCATCCTAACACAATATTAAACACAAAAGACATACGTTCCCTTAAAGAGGAAGACATACCTGAATGTGACGGCATTATTGGAGGTCCACCTTGTCAGTCTTGGAGCGAAGGTGGCAAGCAATTAGGCATCAACGATCCGCGCGGTCAATTGTTTTGGGAATATATCCGTATAGTCAGTATTAAAAAACCAAAATTTTTCATTATTGAGAACGTACAAGGCATTTTAGAAGAAAAACACAAAAATTCATTACAGCATTTTACGCAATCTTTGATAAGTTGTGGATATCGTTTGAGTTATGAACTACTCAATGCCGCTGATTATAAAATTCCACAAGACAGGTATAGAGTGTTTTTTATTGGCATTAGAAAAGATTTGAAATACACCTTCAGTTTTCCGGATTCTGTAACATCCACACCAATTACACTTAAACAAGCTATTGGAGATATAACAGAAACTCCACGGTTCTATAACGATGATATCGTCGACTCAGATAACACCATACGACCAAATCATGATGTTTACATGGGGTGTTATGATGATAAATATATGGCCAGAAACCGAGTCCGCAGTTGGGATGAGCCATCTTTCACCATTCAGGCTCAAGCAAGAAATGTTCCGCAACACCCTCAGGCTCCTAAAATGAGTTATATCTCACAAGATAAAAGAGTTTTTGCTAAAGGATATGAGCATTTATACAGAAGGCTTAGTGTCAGAGAATGTGCGAGGATTCAAACATTTCCTGATAGTTTCAGATTCTATTACAAAGATGTAAAAGATGGTTATAAGATGGTTGGCAATGCTGTTCCTCCTCGACTCGCATGGTATTTGGCATTGCAAATCCAAAAAGCTTTTATTAACGAAAAGGAACCTATTACGAAACGCATTCCTGTAAAACATTTTATGCAAGGTCATTCAAGTGTTTTACTGAAAAATGGTGCCATAAGTACCTTCAATACATCAAAAAACGCACTTATTTGTTTGGTGACCAAAGCAAACTCACATAGTTTTTTAGAAAAGACAGCTAAGCTATATTATACTGGAAAATTATTTCCTGCATCTATTGACATTGATAATCTTTATTATTTCATGCCTTATATAAAAGGTAAAGGAATACGAGATTTGTATTACATAAAAATAGTTAGAATCGGCTCTAAACAAGAGGTTCATCCTGATTGTGACAAAAATGACGTACGTATTATATTTGAAATAGAATATATCAAGCAAATATTTGACGACTATATTCCAATTCATCTTAACTATTGGCGCACTTATTCTAGTTATTTGTTGAAGAATATACTAAATATCGGTGAACAAGAAGACACCGACTAATTATCATACATTATGCCCGACCGCCTCACCCCATCCCAACGCCACCTCTGCATGTCGCATATCCGTTCCCGCGACACTAAGCCGGAACTGAAGGTGAGACGCTGGCTGTGGCGGCATGGGTATCGCTACCGACTCAACGTCAAAGGCGTGCCGGGGAAGCCGGATATTGTGATGCGACGCTACCGCACCGCGATTTTCGTCAACGGATGTTTCTGGCACGGACACGATGTCAAGTTAAAAGTTAGTAGTGAGAAGTTGGAAGTTATGAACTCGGAATGTTGCAAGATTCCAAATACTAACCGCGAGTTCTGGGTTAATAAAATACGTAGAAACCAGGAACGTGACAAGCAGAATTATCAGATTCTGCATGACAACGGCTGGCAGGTGCTCGTCGTCTGGGAATGCTGGCTCACACCTTCGAAAATCGAATCTACAATGCAGAAAGTGGAGGTGCAACTGCATGATTTCTTCTTGAAAACATGCGCCAAAACACCGAAAACCTACGCCCTCCCCAATGAGGAAATCGTCTCGCTCGCAGCCGAGGAACAGGCGGATTACGGATTCTGAACAAAAAAACTTCAAACTTCAAACAAAATCTCCAAACTATTTATTATTTTTGCAATCTAATTGTTTCGAAATAGTTTCTGGATATGAAAAAATTCTATATCTTATTGATAATCATCGTTTTTTCGAATCTTGCCTTCGGGCAGATGAAGCAGAAGGAGGTGGAGGCAATAAAGAACGACACCACGCTGTTCTATGGCATCAGCAATATCTGCAGCTCTTCCGACGAGGCGACGGAGAAGGCGATGGACGGACTTTATGAAAATATAGCCAAAAACTGCAACTCGCACGCCATCTACCTTTCGGGTAACGGCGACAACCAACTCGAGAACATCGTCAAGACGTTCAAGGAGAGACTGGCGGAGAAATCAAGCCAGAGAGCTGTCGTCGAAGATGAGGATGACGAACAGTATCAATATCTTATAAGCATAAAACGCGCGGATTTCAGGTCGATGTGCGACGACCGCAAAAACGATATTAAAAACTATATCACCAAGGCTGTCAAGATGGAGGAGGAGGCGTGCCTCGAAGACGCGCTGAAGTCATATTACTGGGGCCTCATGCTTTGCTACGCCCATCCTCAAGGTAAGAAACTTCGTTTCGATGTGAAGGACAATGATGGTAATGCTGTTGTTCAAAGTATTGATTATGAATGGCTTATAAATAAGATAAGCGGCAATGACGGCATTTTGAAGTCGTTTAACTTCATCGTCCCGAAAGAAAACGGAATCGAGCGTTCTGGAGAAGACATCATAGTGAAACTGAGGGTGAAAAACACTGCCGGAAAAGACGTGGTGAACCTGCGCTGCGAGTGCCACGACGGCAGGAAATACATGCCGAACACGGTGCGTGACGGCAAGCTGAACGTGACGCTTCATGACAAAAACCTGAAGAGCTTCAAGATAAAAGTCAACTACGACTTCAAGGAGGATGCCAAGAAGATGAACGTGGCGGTGTCTAATGCCATCGAACTCATCAAGGTGCCGCGTTTCTCGAACAACATCTACACCGTCGACCTTGAAAGGACGATGAACGTGAAGAAAGAGGAGGAGACACCGTCGTGGCGCAAGGTGGAGAAGAACCGCAGCGTCGCCGGCAATGTATATCTGGAGAAGATGTCGCTGATAGAGAACGCGTTACGTTGCGGCGACATCACTCAAGTGCGCGACTGCTTCTCAAAAGAAGGCTATAACATGCTCGACACCTTGTCGCGCTACGGAAAGATGACGGTGATAGGCAAGCCTGAATATAAGTTGCTGAAATACAAGGACGAAGTGCTCTGCCGCAGCATCACGGTGCAGTTCGACTTCAGAAACACGCCCGGCTTCTCGCAGGATGTGGTGTTCCGCTTTGACACGGTTAACAAGGTGGTGACCTCGCTGGCGTTCCGTCTCTCCGACCAGGCTGAATACGACATCGTCTCGAAGACGAAATGGCCCGAGGAGTCGAGGCTCATCCTCATCAATTTCCTCGAGGACTACCAGACGGCTTACGCCCTGAAACGCCATCGTTACCTTGAAAGCATCTACTCCGACGACGCCTTGATTATCGTGGGACGATTGGTGAAAAAGACCGAGATTCCCGACAGGCTGACGCTGAAACTGACAAAAGAAGAGGCGGAGCTGACGAAATACGACAAGGACACTTACATGAAAAACCTCGCGATGTGCTTCGGCAACAACGAATATATCAGGCTGCGATTCACCGAGACGGCGTTCACGAGAGCCAACAACACCAACGATGTCTACGGCATCCGTGTCAGACAGGAGTATTTCTCGTCGTCGTACGGCGATGTCGGATACCTTTTCCTGCTTGTCGATTTGCGCGGTGCACAGCCTCTCATCCATGTGCGCGCCTGGCAGCCCGACAAGGTGGACCTCGACAAACTCATGACAATGGGAGACGTCAGATTTAATTAGTTAGAAGTTTGAAGTTAGGAGTTAGAAGTTTAAAAATTTTTATTATTTTTGCAGGTTAAATTTTTTAGATATGTTAACGATACCTTATATTAGAGAACATAAAGAAGAATGCATCAACCGTCTGAGTATCAAGAACTTCACTCGGTTTGAGCTTCTTGATGAGATTTTGGCTCTTGACGACGAGCGCCGTAAGACACAACAGGAAAACGACGAGGCTTTGGCTGAGGCGAACAATATAGCCCGCCAGGTTGGTGATTTGTGCAAGCAGGGAAAGGCGGCTGAGGCTGCTCCGTTGAAGGCACGCGTGGCTGAACTTAAGGAGTTCACCAAGGTTAAAAGCGTCCGTCTCGAAGAGCTTAAAGACATGATTCAGAAGAAGCTGGTGGAGATTCCAAACACGCCGCACCCGATGGTGCCGAGAGGCAAGACAGCCGCCGACAACCTCGTGGTGAGCGAGGAAGGCAAGATGCCGGAACTCCCGAAAAACGCACTCCCGCACTGGGAGCTGCTCAACAAATACAAACTCGCTGACTTCGAACTCGGCAACAAGGTCACTGGTGCCGGATTCCCGTTCTACACAGGCAAAGGCGCACGTCTGCAACGCGCCCTCATCAATTTCTTCCTCGACGAGGCTGTGAAAGACGGATATTACGAGGTGCAGCCGCCTATCGTCGTCAACGAGGCGTCGGCTTATGCCACCGGTCAGCTGCCTGACAAAGAGGCTCAGATGTACGCGGTGCCGCTCGACAAGATGTACATGATTCCTACCGCTGAAGTGCCGGTGACGAACATCTTCCGCGATGTCATAGTGCAGGAAAACGAACTCCCAATCAAGCGCGTCGCCTACTCCAACTGCTTCCGCCGCGAGGCTGGCTCATGGGGAAAGAACGTCCGCGGATTGAACCGTCTGCACCAGTTTGACAAGGTTGAAATAGTCGAAATAGCGCATCCTGACAACTCATACGAGCGCCTTGAGGCGATGAAGGAACATGTGGCGGGACTGCTCCGCAAACTCGAGCTGCCGTTCCACGTGTTGCGTCTTTGCGGCGGCGACATGAGCTGGACATCAGCAATGACTTACGACTATGAAGTGTGGTCGGCGGCACAGCAGCTCTGGCTTGAAGTGAGCTCCGTGTCATGCTTCGAGACGTTCCAGTCGAACCGTATGAAGCTGAGATTCAAAGACAAAGACGGCAATATCCGTTTGGCACACACCCTCAACGGCAGCGCTCTCGCCCTCCCGAGAATCGTGGCGGCGTTGCTCGAAAACAACCAGACAGAAGACGGTATTTTGATTCCTAAAGCACTTCAACCATACACAGGCTTTGAAATTATTAAGTAAAATATTGACAATCAGTGGTTTGATTCTGATGGTGGCTTGCAATTCCAAGTCACCGTCAGGACAAATCAAATTGATGCAGAAACGCGTGGATGCCCTGGAGCGTCAAGTGGAAGTGCTTTATAATCAAGACTTTGACTTTCTTGTGAAAGAATATCAGGCACTCGATACCACGGTTGCAAGAACCAGAGACATAAGAGAAGAGATGCAGCTTCTGCAGGCTTATCTGCAACAGTTTGAGAATCAGAACGCTGTGATAAAAGAAAATGTGGAGTTTTCAAGAAAACAGCTCTCCGATTTGGACTATGACATCAAAAACAAGATTCTCGACGAAGAGACAGCATGGCAATACACCCGGGAAGAGGAGAAGGTGCTTGACGTGATGGAGGCTCAAATCAAATATTTTCAGGAAAAGTTTGACGCACAGAAGGAAGTCGTGAAACAACTGAGAAAGGAGTGACGCCATGAAATCGCCGCGTTTCCCTTTGTTGTCGATTATTGCATTTTCCTTCGTTTTCATGTTTTCTTTTTTACAAAACATTGACGCTCAGAAAGTTGATGAGAACAGGAGATTTGATGAGGCGTTGGCGCGTGAGTATTACATGAAGAAAAACTACGAGGAGGCGCGCGATGTCTATTATGGGCTTTACCAAAAATACGGGCAAACACAGTATTTTAGCCAATACGCTGATTGTCTGATACTTACGGGTGATTATGAGACGGCGGAGAAGGCTTTTAAGTCGTTTTTGAAGAAAAATCCGAAAAACTGGAAGTCACACGTCGACCTGGCTTACGTCTATTCCCAACAGGGCGATAATGAAAAGGCGATAAAATATCTGAACAAGTTCATAAAAGACGTTCCTGATACTAAAAATTCAATTATTGAAGTTGCTAATTTGTTGAGATTCAAAGGTTTTAATGAAACGGCGATAGTATTGTACAATAGAGGGGCTAAAAATTCAAATATTAACTACAAGTTTAATTTGGAAAAAGCCTACGCTTACAACTCGATGCTTGACTTTGAAAACGCCACCGAGTGCTATCTGCTTTATTTGAAGGAGAAGCCCGAACAATACGATATGATAAAGAACCGTTTGCGGGTGATGCTGATGTATGACATCGACGGGAATGTAGACGATGTGATAAGGATGGCGCTACTCCGAAAGACGCAGGAAGAGCCTGAAAATGAGGAGTTTGCGTCCCTGCTGATGTGGTTTTCGCTGCAACAGAAAGACTATGAAATGGCATTGACACAGCTCAAGGCTCTCGACCGTCGCGGAAAAGGCGACTATGAAAAAGATATAATCTACGTGGCGCAGATAGCACACGACAACCGCCAGTATGACGTGGCTGTCGATGCTTACGGTTATTTGGAAAAGAAGTCGAAGGAAGGCGTCTTTTATCTTCAGGCGTTGACGGGGCGCATCATGACGGAATACGACAAAGCTGTCGCCAATGGCGTTCACGACAAGGCGTTTTTTGAAGGGCTCTCAAAGGAGATCGACGATGCGTTCGGGCAGATGGGATTTGCTAAGGAGCTGCAGCCTCTCGTGGCAGTGCAGGCCGACATCCTGGCTTTTGAACTGAATCGCGGCGATGATGCCAAAGTGCTGCTGACCAATGCCTTGGATATGAATATGTCGCCGCTTAACAAGGCGGCGATAAAGATGAAACTTGCCGACATTTACCTTTTGACAGACGACGTTTGGGAGGCGACACTGCTTTATTCACAGATTGAAAAAGCCTTGAAAAACGAGCCTGTTGCGCACGAGGCGAGGTTTAAAAACGCGCAGCTGCGTTATTTTATCGGTGAATTCGAGTGGGCTAACGCCGCGTTGAAAATACTGACCTCTGCCACCTCGAAGCTTGTAGCCAACGATGCCATGACGCTATCGCTTACTATCAGCGACAATCTGGAATATGATACTATTGGATTGATAAGGCTCGCAAAAGCTGATTATAACATTTATAAACACAATAATAATGTTGCAAATCAAATACTTGATTCGATTGTGATGTACAATCCGAATGAGGTGAGCCTGCCGAATGTGTTTTACAGAAAGGCGAAAATTGCGGTAAGTGAAGGCGATTACGAGCTTGCCGACAGTCTTTACAGGCGCGTTTACGAAGGTTATGCCGACAGCTACATCGCCGACGAGGCTTTGGTTGAGAATGCTATTTTGCTTGAAAATCAATTGAATAGGAAAGAGGACGCTATGGTGTGCTATGCGCGACTGTTTGATTACTACACCGCCAGCGTTTATGTGGCGCAGGCGCGAAAGAGCTACCGCCGTTTACGTGACGAATTAAAAAAATGACTATGGGAAACTACACAAATAACGATTTGGTGAGGCCAAAAAAAGCCCTCGGACAGCATTTTCTGGTCGATTTGAACATCGCGCGTAAGATTGTCGACTCGCTTTCCGATAACCACGACTTGGTGATTGAAGTGGGAGCCGGAATGGGAGTGCTTACGCAGTATCTCATTGAAAACCAATTGGAAAAGCTGCAGGTGGTGGAGATTGACAAGGAGTCGGTGGAGTTTCTGAACAAGCGTTTTCCCGAACTGGAAGGACATTTGACGCTTGGTGATTTTCTAAAATGTGATTTGACGTCATTTCGAGCGCAGCAAGGTATCGCTGTCATTGGCAATTTCCCGTACAACATCAGTTCGCAGATATTTTTCCAGATTCTGAAATACCGCAACAGCGTTTCAGAATGTGTCGGGATGATTCAGAAAGAGGTGGCGGAGCGCATAGCGGCAAAGCCCGGAAGCAAGACCTACGGCATCTTGAGCGTGCTTCTGCAGGCGTGGTACGACATAGAGTATCTGTTTACGGTGCACGAGAACGTGTTTAACCCGCCGCCCAAGGTGAAGTCTGCCGTTATCAGACTCAAACGCAACAATGTCAAGAAGTTGGGATGCGATGAAAACCTCTTTGTGGCGGTGGTGAAGCAGGCGTTCAACCAGCGCAGGAAAACGTTGCGCAATTCCTTGCGCCAGATGATACCAGCGGAAATAATTGATAATGAGGTTTTCAATAAGAGACCTGAACAGCTTTCTGTGGCGGAGTTTGTTGGACTCGTGAAGTCGCTTGAAACGAAGCGGTAGTTTACAACGTCTTTTTTCTGATCTCGCTTTTGCTCTTGTTGACGGTGTGTACTGTCAGCCCGAGAATATCGCCTATTTCGGCGTTGGTGAGGTCGGCACAAGACAGGAACAGCACCTTCGATTCCGTCTCGTTCAAATTAGGATGTTTTTTCAGTATGGCGGAGAACATACCAGGATAAACACGTTCGATAACGACCGCCGCCGCCTCAAACATGCTGTCTTTCTCGTTGTTTATCTTGTAGACAAGTGGACTCCATTCCTTTCTGAAGTCGTTGGCGTGCATGGCGATACGGTTGGCGCTTATTATGAGACGCAGTTGCCGCGAAATCTCTTCCGAGATAATCTCTGGTTTTATTGATTTCTGCAGTTCTTCTTTCATTTCGTCAAGTTCCTTGCGAATCCTTTCGTCTTCTTTAAGAATCTTTTTGTGTCGTGCCAGCAAGCCTATCACCACTATCGACACCAAAAGCAAAATGAAACTGATTGTCAATATTATGCGCTGTTTCTGGATGATTTTCTGATTCATCTGGTTTTGCAAAGCCTCGTAATCATATCTTCTCTCTATGTTGTAAAGGTTTTTCTTTTCTTTTTCTTTTTGAATATTGTATTGCAAAACAGTATAAGTTTCATGATATTCAAGAGATTCCTGATACCTGCCTTGTTTTTTGGCAATGTAATACAATGAGAAATAGATTGAAACCTCAGTTTCCGGTTTTATTTTGACGGATTTTGACAAATCAAAAGCTTTTTGAATGTAGAAAGCAGCAGAGTCATATTGGTCGTTATACATATAAATATTTCCAATATTCAAATTAAACATTAGTAATTGGGTGCTGTCATTGTCAATCTCTTTTTTTTGTAACAAGTACTTAATTGCATTATTATATTCACCTTGTTCTCGGTAAAATATTGAATAGTTATTTAAAACTTTGCTTTTTGCAGTTGTCGATTGTGCTTTTTCTGCCAATTCAAGACTTTTTTCAAGGTAATGCTCCGCTTTGTCATATTCTTTTTTTGATGCATATAAAATCGCTATGAGATTGTTAGCCCTGGATTTTTCATCATTGTGGCTGCCGAAATTTGAATCAGATAAACATGCTGTAGTTATAGCGTCTGCATAATCGGATTCATAGAAAAGAAGCTTTGCGATATTGAATTGAGCGCGGGCAGTTGTTAGTGAATCACCTGAAATAACACCATATTTCTCTGCCTCTTTGAAAGATTTCATTGCCATGGTCTTGTCTTCAGTCTCTTTTTGTGCGTAGCCGCAATATAATGAGGCTTGGGCGGCTTTTTCTAAATCGTCATTTTTTATAAAACCCCCAATCGCTTTCTCCAACTCTTGAGCAAAATCCAAAGTGTCGGCTTCAGACTGTCCTATGCGTTCGCCATCAGGATGCTGAAAAATACTTTCAGCATTCTGGAGTACTTTACACATATAAATATATTCATCATTTGATGAGTTGCAGGAAAACAATAAGGTTAAAAAGAAACAACCGATATACAACCGAAAAACTTTCATGAGCACACTTTTTTATAGTGCAAAAATAGATAAATTTGTTTAAAAACAAGACACAATAAAAACAAAAATTGTAATGGTGCAAAAATAATATTGTAAATGCTGTTTTTTAAATCAATAAAAATCAACGAGATGCAAAAATTCTCTTAAAAAAAGTTTGTAATCGCCATAAATTAGATTTGTAAATGCTTTTTCAGCCGAAATTGTTGAAATAATTTTGTCATGTCGATAAAGGCCTAAAACGACGACAACTAAAAGTTATAAACAAAATTTTAAAAAAATGAGAATAAAAACTATCACATTATTTCTTTTAAGCTTTTTCAGCTTATGTACAATGCAAGCTTTGTCAAATTCATATCACCCGCTGGTTTTCACTCCCTCAGCCGAATCGTGCAAGGTTTATCCCAACGTTATTCTTGGTGGTGATGGCTATACCGCCACCGTCAACACATCCACGGCAGTTTGGGCGGAACAGACAATAATTCTGGATAAAGGGTTTGAAATTCCTGCAGGTGTGACATTCTCGGCACGCAGAATAAAGCACGGCTGGGACAATGCAGAAACATCACCATTGTATATAGGCAATTACACACACTAAAAACATCAAACCATGAAGAAACTACTATTAACAATCATCTCGGTTTTCACATTCATTGTGACATATTCACAACAGCCAACAGAACCTGTTGTCCAGCCTTCACAAATCACGGCCTATGGCGACACTGTCTATTATGGAGAAGACAATGTCAAAACAGGTGTCTTTGAATATGGTGATGACGGCACGCTTATAAACTATTACAAGCACACTGTTGTTGGTGAGCAATGGGCGGATACCGTGCACATACAATATGACGACAGGAACAATGTGACAATACTCGATTGGTGGTACTATGATTCACCATCGAGTTGGTTCTGGTCTCAACATCGCAAACAAAACACGTATGATGGCAAAAACAGGCTGGTTGAGGTGATGACAACAACTTTGGATGCGTCAAACAGACCGCTGGCGCGATGGGTTCCGGAGTATGACGAAGAAGACCGAATTGTGCAGGATTCGTATTATTGTTGGTATTATCCTGAGGTTGGGTCACCTATAGTTTATTTGCAGCAACAGAGAAACACAACATATAGCGACACTCAAAATGTTACGGTGATTGAGCGGTGGGACAAAGACGGAAACGCTAAAAAGTTCAGGATTACGGAAAACTTCACATCAGATGGCAGAACTCAAAGCGTAATGTGGGAGAGATTCGATTATACTATAGGAGCTTATGTGAACAAAACACTGTCGAATCGCATATATTCCGATGGCAGGCTTGCGGAAGTGGAGGAAGAAGTCTGGAATAGTGACAAGAACAGTTGGGTTCACAACAGGAAAACCGTGTATACGCGCGACGCCAACGGAAGAATATCAATGACCGAGCACAAGCTATGGAACGGTGTGATGTTCTCGCATTACAAAAGGACATTGTATGAGCGTAACGAGTTGGGTTATCCGACAACCATGTTGTTCCAAGACTATTCATACGATAATAACGGCTGGGATGATGGCTCCAGTATGATAGATGTGGGATACTATGGCAACGATTATGTCAATTATCCGATACCGAATTATGGTAGAGACCGCCTAATTGACTCTGTTTTCACCGACGATCATCTGCGCATGATTGACAATATGTTTGTGATATCCTTTAATGTCAGAAAACTGGAGTTCTCTTATACTGAAACCCCAAATCCGCATTATGCTGTTGACGAGGTGGTTGTCAAACCGCTCACTATCTACCCGAACCCCGCCAACGAGTCCCTTAACATCGAGTTCTCGCCCGATGTGAACTGCCGCTCCGTCGAAATACTTTCCATCGACGGCCGCCTCGTATTGACATCTCCCGAAACGTCAATCGACATTTCAAACCTCACCCCTGGCATCTATATTTTAAAGGTGAAAACAACCGACGGCAAGGAATACACCGAAAGAATCGTGAAGGAATAACCCCCTGTAGAGACGTGCCATGGCGCGTCTCTACAGATGTTTTACATCATTGCCGAACAACGTTTTATGATGCTGTTGGCAAGGCGAACGCCTTCATCGCAAACGTTCTTGCTTTGGTTCCCATCGTAACCCATTGTGATATGCATTGTGTCGTAGCCTGCATTCACAAACTGCAACAACTTTTTGTCGCGTTTTGCGATTGCTTCTTTGTAATCTTTGATGTCAGGGTGCGGTCTCGTTTTGGTCTTAACTTCAAAAACTGCGTCAAGAGCGATGAGAACAGCATTCCAGAGATAATGACCTGCTGCACGTACATACTTCTTGTCACCGTAAAGTCTGGTCTCGGTGTCAAGCTCTCCGTTCGTTTTTAGTGTTAACTTTGCATTGTCCACGTAACGTTCGGCTTCTTCAATTGGATTTTGTTTTTCCATATATTTAAAAAGTTTAATAAATTTTTCAATGCAAAAATAATGGAAATTTTAATACATGAAGCCGATTTTGATAAAAAAATCAGTAGTTCTTCATCGAAACCCTCACTGTGGTGTAAGCAGCGATTCCGCCGATGACCGTTATCGTGGCAAGCACCACCAAGACGTCTTTGAACTGCAACGCAACTGGATAATACTCAACGATATAGCTGCCGGTGCCGTCGCCGAGGCGGATGATGCCGACATATTGCTGCAAGAGCACCGCTACGATGCCTAATACCAGCCCGATGATGCCGCCGACCACCGCGATGATGGTGCCTTCGTTCATGAAGATGCTGCGTATCAATGAGTTGTCGCCTCCCATGGCACGAATCGTGGAGGTGTCCTTCTTTTTCTCGATGATGAGCATCGACAGCGAGCCGATGACGTTGAACGTCGCCATCACCAAAATGAACACAAGGATAAGATACACGGCGAGTTTCTCGGATTTCATCATCTTGTAAAGCGTCGACTGCTGTTCATATTGGTCAAAGACGTTGTAATCGGGACCGAGGATCGCCTTAATTTGTTTTTTTACATTTTTAATGTCTCGTGTAGAGACGCGATTAATCGCGTCTCTACGGTAATCCTGTTTGACGAATATCTCAACATCCGATGCAATCCCTTCGTAACCAATGAGTTCCGACAGCCATTCGTATGGTGCCAAGACTATTTTCTCGTCGATGTCCTGGTTTGTGGAAAACACCTTTTTGACAAGGAGCTGACCGTTGCTGAAGCTGTTTTCAAGGCTGAACGACGATGCGTTGCCGCGACGTGGCACGTAGACCTGTAACAGTGACAGCGGGTCGTTGGGGTTGATGCCCAGAAAATACGCCATGCCCACGCCCGGAATGGCGATGTTGGTGTGAGAATCCATCCCGTAAACGCGTCCTTCCGACACTATGGTGTTGCCTATTCTCTCCACCTGGAAAAACTCCGGCGGCACGCCTTTTATCTGCCCGATCTGCTGTTTGTCCTTGTTCCTGAAAAGCGCGTCCTCGGTGATGGTAGGCAAAACCAACTCCACATCTTTTATCTCTTTGATTTTTCCAAAAGGGAAATCGTTGACATTCAATGTCTTGCCATTAACCGACGTGATTTGCAGATCAGCCGACATCTTGTGAATGTTGTCGCTAATCACAACGTTGAAGCCGTTGAATACGGAGAGCACGAAAATCATGGCGAAAGCCGCAACTCCCACGCTGACAATCGAAATCCATGTGACGATGTTGATGAGGTTGTGGCTCTTCTTGGCGAGAAGATAACGTTGCGCTATAAATAACGGCAGCTTCAAGACTTGAGCAGATTGTCAATGTTTTCTATATAATCCAAGGAATCATCCTCGAAGAACTGCAGTTCCGGAATCACTCTGATCTGGAATCTGATGCGCTCGCCGAGCATACGACGGATGTTTCTGCCCATCTCATTCACTTCTTTCACCACGTTGGTCTTCGCCTCGCGGTCGGGACCGAAAACGCTGAGATACACGCGGGCGTACGACATGTCGCTGGTCACGTTGACTTTTGTCACGGTAATCATGATGCCGCCCTGCGTCTTTATCTCGCGCTGAAATATCTCGCTGAGTTCCTTCTGAATCAGCTTCGAAATTTTTTGTTGTCTTTTAGTTTCCATAATGAGCGCAAAATTACATATTTTTTTGATGCGGAGAATCCTTTTTATTGATAATATTTCATATTTTTGCCAATTGTAAAGACGTGATTCATCACGTCTCATGAGATGCGATGAATCGCACCTGTACACTGGATAATTGAAGGGAATCTGCTAAAGAAAAATGAAATGAGAATTGTAGCACAACGTGTTTCGCGTGCCTCCGTCACCATCGGCGGCGTTTTGAAATCGAAGATAGGGAAGGGCATGATGGTGCTTCTTGGCATTGAAGACGCTGACAGTCAAGAAGATGTGGAATATCTTTGCCAGAAACTGACGAAGCTGCGCATCTTCGCCGATGATGACAACGCGATGAATCTCGACATCAACCAGGTTGGGGGCGATTTCTTAGTGGTGAGCCAGTTCACGCTTCACGCGATGACGAAAAAAGGCAACCGCCCGAGTTTCATCCGCGCGGCGCGTCCCGAGAAGGCGATACCGCTTTATGAGATGTTCCTAAAGAGGTTAGCGGAGATTTCAGGGCGCAAGGTGGAATGCGGTGAGTTCGGCGCCGACATGCAGGTCGAGCTCGTCAACGACGGGCCAGTGACGATAATGATGGATACAAAAAACAAAGAATAATGTTGCTTTTTTATAGAAAATACGGTGACCCGAAGAACAAGCCAATTGTGGTGCTTCACGGCGTGCTGGGTCTTTCCGACAACTGGGATTATTTCGGGAAACGCTTTGCGGAGCTGGGTTTTTATGTGATTGTTCCCGACATGCGCAACCACGGGCAGTCGCCGCGTTATGAGGCATTCAACTACAAGGTGATGGCGCGTGACGTGAAGAAAGTGCTTGATTATGAGCATATTACGAGATGTTACGTCATCGGGCACAGCATGGGCGGCAAAATCGCCATGATGCTCGCCTTTGAAAACCCGCAACTCGTTGAGCGTCTGGAGGTTCTTGACATCAGTCCGAAGAAGTTCGACCATCCTCTGGAGCATGTTGGTTTCATCGATGCCATGGGAAAAGTCGATTTGAAGCACGTGAAACGCCGCAGCGACGTGGAGGAACAGCTTGCAAAATACAATTTCGAGAAACGTGTCCTGCTTTTTCTGATGAAAAACCTGTCGTACAGCCATGAGCACGGATTCAGGTGGAAGCCTTATCTCAAATCTATTTACAAAAACATCGGGGAGATTGGCAAAGGTCTTGAAAACAAAGGGGTTTATGAAGGACCGGCGTTGTTTATCAGAGGCGGGCAGTCGGATTACATCTTGGAAAAGGATGTTGAACAAATCAAGCTGCAATTCACAGATTATCAGCTTGTTACACTTCCGAAATCAGGACACTGGATTCATGTCGACGACCCGGCGGGATTTATGCGGGAGACGGAGAGGTTCCTCGTTTAAATGTGCGCCTTCGGCGAATGTGCAGGCTTCGCCTGAATGTGATGCCTATCAGGCAATGTGTTGCTCCCTTCGGTCGCAATGGGCAAAGCCCACACATTGTCGTAAAGCGACCACATTCCGAACGTAGTGAAGCATATTCTGCGAAGCAGCACATTTTAAAAAAATATTTTCATGATGAAAGATTTTTTGTATTTTTGTAGTCTTGTTTAACTGTAAAAATAGTTAGAAATGATTCCATCAAAACAAAAGGTTTTAGAAGTTTTAAAAGACGTGGTTTATTTCCCGAAAGGGAGTAACATCGTTGACGCTGAGATGGTTAAGGACGTCGAGGTGGGAGAGAATTTGGTTCGTTTCAAGCTTGTGCTTGACGATGTCGACGATGAGAAAAACAAGTTCGTCATCGAGAATGCGAAGAAGATTTTGAACGATAATTTCGGAGATATTGATGTTGACATCATCCCGACAGCGCCGGTGACTATGCTTTCGAAGGTGAAGCATATCATCGCGGTGGCGTCTGGAAAAGGCGGCGTGGGCAAGTCGACGGTGTCGGTGAACCTCGCGGTGGCGCTGGCGACACAGGGCTTCAAGGTGGGTCTGCTCGACGCTGACATCTACGGTCCGTCGGTGCCGATTATGTTCGGAACGGAAGGCCTGCAGCCGGAGTGTTACGACAAGGACGGCAAGACATATATGGTGCCGCTTCAGAAATACGGCATCAAGCTCATGAGCATCGGCATGATGGTCGACCCGAGCACGCCTCTCATTTGGCGCGGACCAATGGCGACAAGCGCGTTGACCCAGCTCATGACAGAGACCGACTGGGGCGAGATCGACTTCCTGGTCGTGGACATGCCTCCAGGAACAGGTGACATTCAGCTCTGCCTCGCGCAGAACTACAAAGTGTCAGGTTCGGTTATAGTGACGACACCACAAAAAGTGGCGTTCGCCGATGTGCGCCGCGCGGCTAACATGTTCAAACACAAGGGCGTGAGCGTCCCGATTTTGGGATTGGTGGAGAATATGGCGTATTTCACCCCAAGCGACATGCCCGACAGAAAATATTTCATCTTCGGAGAAGGTCACGGAAAACAATTCGCCGAAGAGCTTGGCATCCCGTTCCTCGGCGAGATTCCGATTGACGAGAACGTGGCGAGCGCGGGAGATGCCGGAACACCATATTCATTCGGTAACTTCGGACCTGTGACGGTCGCTTTTGAGAAGTTGGCAAGAAAAATCATTGAAAGGTTCTAATCATGGAAAAAGAGGCTATCATTAAGAAAGTGAAGAACGTGCTGACGCAGATTGAGCCTTATCTGAAGGCTGACGGCGGCGGCGTGGAGTTCGTGAATCTCGACGACGACATGGTCGTTTGGGTGAAGCTCACCGGACATTGCGCCAACTGCCCTCACAGCTCGCAGACGCTGAAAAACGGCATCGAAAACACGATGAAAAGCGTGATTCCAGAAATTAAGGCAGTGGAAAAAATTAATTTTAAATAAAGTATAAACATCAAAAAATTAAAAACATGAAGAAAACTTTACTATTTTTAGCAGTAGTGCTAATGGGTTTAGGTGTCATGGCACAGACCAACACCTACACAAAAGTGACGTCAACAGCTGATTTGAACGCCGGCGACAAAGTCCTTCTCGTAGGTTACAATGACGACGGACAGGCATTTGTTATGTCATATCAGAAGACAAACAACCGTCATGCTATTGAAATAGCAGTGGCTGGCGATGACATCACAACAACAGTGGCTTCATCTGCTTCAAGCCAGACAGAACCGTTTGAAATCACAGTTGGCATGAGCAATGGTGCTTTCACATTCTTCGATGAATTGAACAACGGTTATCTCTGCGCGGCAGGTGGCGGCAACTACCTCAAGACACAGAACGCCCTTGACGACAAAGGCGAATGGGTTCTTTCGGTGGAAGGCGACGGCTTCGTCCCGACATCAAACGGCTCGGGCGTTGAGCAGAACATCATGCGTTACAACTCAACAAGCACATTGTTCGGTTGCTACAAAGCATCATCAACAATCACAGGCTTGGTTTACATCTTCAAAGCTGCTGGCTCTCCAACAATTGATCCGGAACCGAGCGATTATCCTATTGATTTCATGGCCGATGCCGACAGAAACAGCGTGACACTCACATGGGGAGTTGTTGCAGGCGAGCAGCTTCCGAGAGGCTTTGTCATCCTCGGCTCAACAAGCTCAATCACACTTCCTGTTGACGGCACGCCTATTGCAAACGACCTCAACGCAGCTAACGGCAATGTGGCTTACAACGTGATGTACGGCACCACTGAGTATACATTCAACCAGCTCCCAGCCAACACATCATGGACATTCGCAATCTTCCCATACACCAACAGCCTGACAAACATCGATTACAAGACTGACGGCGACTATCCTTCAGCAGGTGTTGAGATTGGTGACACATATTGCGTTCTTTACGCTGATTTCGCCAATGGTCTCGCACCATTCACAGCATTCAACGTGGAAGGCGACCAGGAATGGACAACAGCTGTTTACGACGGCATCCCATTCGCAAAGATGAGCGGTTATTCAGGCGGCTCACACGCCAACGAGGACTGGCTGATTTCACCAAACCTCTTCGCAAGCGGAAAATTTGAGACATTGTCAGTGAGCTTCAACAACGCATATAAGTTTGACGGCGAGCCTCTCAGAGTGATGCTTTCAAACGACTATGACGGCATCAGCGAGCCAGGCGAGTACACATGGGTTGATGTTACAGATGAATTCAGCTGGTCGGCAGGTGAATATGCATGGCAGGAGTCAGGCGAAATGTTGATGGAAGATATTGAAGGCGATGTCGTTTATTTGGCATTCGTTTACACAAGCACCGATTCAGCAGCTTCTACATGGGAAGTGACCAATGTTGAGGTCTACGGAACAGGCTACGATGCTGTTGCAGAGAAAGATGCAGTCACAATCAACGTCTATCCTAACCCGGCATCAAGCGTCCTCAACGTGAAAGCCGAGAGCGCTGCCGAGGCACAGATCATGGATATGGCAGGTCGCGTGATGATGACAGTGAACGTCAACGAAGGCGAGAACGCCATCAACGTGGCAGAACTCGAGAGCGGTGTCTATTTCGTGAGAATGAACGGCGCTGTCGTGAAATTCGTGAAGAAATAATTTTTGTGGAGACGGATGTAAATCCGTCTCAATAAAATTATGTAGAGACGTGCCAAGGCGCGTCTCTACGTTTTAAAATCAATGATTATCAGTTATCTGAAATATCGTTTTCATGCGCAAGGCAAATACCATCTGCATTCGCCGTTGGTGTTTGAATTGTATGAAAAGGTTCTTGGGGTTTCTCGCTGCGCTCGGAATGACAGCGTTTTTTATGAAGAATTAGATAAAAGATTGAAAGGTTTTGTTAATGATAATCCATTGATTTTCAAAGATAACGATGTCGTGATGATTGTGAAGGACATTCATCGCGACAAGCGGAACGAGGCGGATTGGGAGAGGCTGAAAAACGATGAGAAGGTACGGTTGAGCATCGACTGCTGGCGTTTTGGGCTGGTTTTTATCATGGACAGACTGAAAAAAGAACATTATATATTAAAGGTATGAAAGTTTACACAAAGACAGGCGACAAGGGCACGACGTCGCTGGTTAACGGCACGCGAGTGGGCAAGGACGACCTTCGTCTGGAGGCATACGGCACGTTGGACGAGCTGAGCGCATTCATCGCAGTGCTGATGGACTCGACAGAGAGATATAACGACGTCTTCAGGAAGATACAGGAACGTTTGCTTGTGGCGGAATGTCTGCTTGCCACTGACGAGAGCAGCGAATTGAAGAAGCAGCTTCCGCAGATGGAGGAGTCGGACGTTGAAGGCATCGAGAGATTCATCGACGAGATGAACGAAACGCTGCAGCCGTTGAACAGCCTGATAATCCCGGGCGGCAACCTGTTGGCATCGAAGTGCCATGTGTGCCGTACGGTGTGCCGGAGGGCGGAGAGAGCTGTGGTGAGGATGAGCAGACAGCACGAGGTTAACCCGGTGATAATGAGATATTTAAATCGTTTGTCGGATATGTTTTTCGTGATGTCGAGAGTGTTTTCTGAAGGTGATGTAAAATGGAAACCTTAATGGTTATTGGCTATTTCAAAGGGGCTAAAAATTTTATAAAATTTTTCTTGACAGAATAAAAAAATATAGTATTTTTGCACCCCAAAATAAGAAAGGTATAATATGTATTGGACATTAGAATTAGCGTCGAAGATGGAGGATGCTCCATGGCCGGCAACGAGAGAGGAGCTTCTTGAGTGGGCAATGAGAACAGGTGCACCGCAGGAAGTGATAGAGAATCTTCAGGAGATTGAGGACGAGGGTGATGTTTACGAGCGTATCGAGGACCTTTGGCCCGATTATCCTACAAAGGATGACTTTTTCTTCCACGAAGACGAATATTGAACCATAAAGTTGTTAATAGTATTTTGTAGTAGGGCTATTAGGTTAACTAATGGCCCTTTTTGTGTTCAAATAAGTTAAACTGTCTAATTATTTAATCACGATTTTCTGCGTCATCACGCTGTTGCCGCTGATGAGACGCAGGATGTACGTCCCTGCTGCCATTCCGCTTGTAGAGACGTTTCCTGAAACGTCTCCCTCACGAGAAACAATGACATGGCCCATCACATCAATCACCTGTAAGGTCGCGCCTTCAACGTCAGCTGTAATGATGATGTTGCCGTTGCTGATGAATGCGAAGGTCTTGTTGTCGTCGTTTGAGTCCCCGCAAACGAACACCAGCCTGAATCTGTCGGCATCGTCAACCGTCTTTGCCTTGAAGCTGTAGCTCGGTGTCTTGAGCAGGTCGACATCATTGCCTGTCTGGTTGTCGATGAGGTGCAGATATTTGAAGTTGAGAGTCTCCGAAACGGTCAAGGTGTAGGTGCCGTTCTTGGCGGCCTCGAAGTAGATGGCGAGCTCGTTGCCATCAACGGGAACGACCGCCATTTCTTTGTTGTCGTGCATGGCGAAAATTCTCGTGCTGTTTTTTTGCAGGCAGAACTTCTCTAAAGGCTCGCCCTCGCGTTTCACGATGAGGCGGTCGATGAGGCGGTTGTTCTTGCTGATTTCCAGGTTGATGCGCCCCGTTTTTGTCATCGCGGATTTCGCATCGCTGTTGAAAGTGATGGAGGCATTTTCAGCTGTCGCCTTCACGAAGAAACCCTCGCCGCTTTTCAGCGGGTTGCTGTCGCTGATGTCGCCCACTATCAGGTCGGTGTTAGTGCCGTTCATGCGATAAAACTCACTGGCAATATTGGTTCCTGTATAGGCGGTGACATTGTGCGCAAAGGGGTTGCCAATGAGGTTGAAGCCTTTTGCGCTGCCCGCTCCGGAAGTATAACTCAGAGGCACGTTCACCGTGGCGTTGCCTGCACGAAGACTGCCCTGGAAAACGAGTGTCACGTCCTGGGTGTTGGCGTAGAGATAGCCCTTCAGCGGCTCGATGTTGAAGCCTGGGTCTGCATTGTTGGCGCCAGCCTTGTAGTTTCTCCAGTACTGTGTCGGCTCGTGGTAATAATAGAGGTCGTATTCGTTGGTAAGGAAATCGTTATCCGCCGATGGCGCAAAGCTTTCGGTGGCGGGCGAGCCTATCATGTGCCAACGGTCGGTCTCTGTGTCTTCTGGATTTTGCGCAGCAGTGTATTTTGCAATGTCCTTCTGCACCGTGGCTGTCACACCTTCGTTGTTGTGATACAGCTGACCGCCATCTTCGATGGTGAGGGTGCTGCCATAAAGCGTGATGTTGCCTGCATTGGCGGTGTAGTCGCTCGGGACAGTTGCGTCGGCCACTATGTCAACATCACTGTTTGCTGTCGGCACTGCACCGGCACTCCAGTTGGAAGCCTCATTCCAATCGCCTTCGGTTGTGAAGACATTGTAATCAGTGAAAGTAAATGTATCATTAGATGTTTCACCAACTACTCTTATCACATCACCTGGAGTGAAATCTCTTGCTGTAAATGTTGCGATGTTGTTTGTAACTGATATGGTCTCTTTCTCTTCATCGTTTACAAAAAGAGTCAATGAACTGCCATCGTTTGTATAGCACTTTATTACTCTGTCAGTTCGCTTTTTATAATCCTTTCCGCAAATGTGTACAAATATGTCTGTCTGGTTCCACCACGCCTTGTAAAGATAGAATGGGTCCTTCTTTGTCTTGTGGTCTCTCTCAACAAGACCCTTGTTGTTCAAAAACTTGAGTTCATTATTGTCAAATACAGTCTCTCCATCCAAACAGACCTTATAACCTTCCTGTCTGTTATATACTGCAATGTCAAAGAGTTGCCATTGTGATGTGAACAACAATTGTGGCTTGTCTTTGATTGCTGCAATGTGTCCTTCATGCAACCACATCAGATATTCAATATCATGTCTTGGCTGGTTAGTGCCCTTTGTCGTTGTTGTCCAAGGGTCTTCTGAATGGCAATGCTGAGAACCGCCACAACCATATTCAGAGAATGCCAATGGTTTGCTTAAGCGGGCAAGGGTGTTGTCCAAACGTGTATTCAAACGACCTGTAGGGTCGTTCGAAGTCTTGTCGATATACCATCCTACATAGATATTGCAACCGAACCAATCAGCATCAGGGTCTTTATAATAACCACTTGGATCATCAACGCTGTGAGACATCACATAACCTACCAAACGGGAAGAATCAAGGCTCTTGATGAGGGTTATGTATTCATTTATCTTCTCTTTTGCAAAATCCTTGTCATCTGTTGTCGTCTCATTACTCAATCCCCAGAAAACAATACAAGGGTGATTGAAATACTGGTTAACCATATCCTTATATTGTGTGGTTAAGTGATTATAATAATCCACAGGTAAATCTGATTGCATTCTGTTTACACAAGGCACCTCTGTCTGTACGATGAGGCCCATCTTGTCGCAGTGGTCATAAACCTCTTTCGGATGTGGGTAGTGGGCGAGACGAACGAAATTACATCCAAGTTCTTTCAAGATTTCAAAGTCATTGTCAATATCTGCAGCGGTAAGGGCATTCGCCTTTCCTTCCAAATCATGATGCATGCAGACGCCTCTCAAAAGATAAGGTGAGCCATTGAGATAGAAACGTGAATTTGCAGGGGTTTCACCATCGACGACATATTCAAAGAACCTGAGGCCATATCCTCTCTTGAATGTATGATATACCACACCATCCTTTGCAATGGTGAGTGTCACGTCATAGAGATATGGATCCAATGTGCCGTTCCAGAGATGTGGGTCGGTGATGGTTTTTGTGAATGTGGTTTCTTCACCTGTACTTGTCTGGGTGTTTGAATACTCACAGTTGGTGCCATTTATTGAACAGGTGAGTGTTGCACCTGTTGGAACCTTTGTCTTTACTGTTATGGTTGCAGATGCTGCAGTCACTGTTGATGTGATATGGAATCCGTCATAACCGTAAACAGTATCTGGAACGACAGGTGATGAAATGAGTTTCACTTCACCGAGTGTGGCATTGAAGTTGAAGTCACCGGCGCAAGGGGCAAGTTTTGTTCCCTCATTATTCTTTATTGCCACCTTGATATTGTTAGTTCCGAGGTGCACATGGTCAGTGATGTCGACAAAGAACGCATTATAGCCACCCCAGTGTTTTTTAACAAATGTGCCATCTACATATACCGCAGCAGACTGGTCGGCATGCTGGAACCAAAGATATGTGCGTTGTGAGGCCTTTAACTTGACATCTGTTGTAAAGTTGAATGTGCCCTTTGAATAACTTGATGAATGACCGTCAATCGCATTTACAGAATAAGGGAGCTCCACCTCATTGCCATTATATGTCCAAGTCTTAAGAAGTCGTGTCGCTTCATCGGCGGCGGCCTTTACAAGATATACCGGGAAATAATATGATTCCTTGTTCTTGTTGTCGGTTGATGATATTGTATTTGAAGGCTCAAAGTGCAAATCGTATCCTGTTGTTGAATTATTCTCTTTGGAACTCCAATAGTAATGACCATTGTTCCAACTGCCATTATAGTAACCGCTGCCAGGCAAGAATACACAACCTTGACTTAAATATTCGTTTAAGTCAGATTCAGTAATATCATTTGGACTTGTGTTATCCATATCGGAAAGTTCGGCGCCGGTAATTGTTTCTCCGTCAGGGAAGATGAGTAATCCTGAAACATCTGCAAGTTGAATCATTGCATAATGCATATCTGGAGTTTCGTTTACAGTTGAACCACTACGGGTTGTTCCCAGGATGGAAGCCCATTCTGCGTTTGTAGGAATTCTCCAACCGTCAAGTGGGTCAAGAGTTTTTTCGATGTCGCCATCAGATGTTGAGAACACTGACGATTCAAACAACTGCCCAAGTTCAATGAAATTGAAATAGGTGCTGCCGACAGTCTTTCCATATATTGAATTATATGAATCATAGTTCCAGCCGTCCTTTATTTCATATCCATTGCTGCCATAGTAAAGAGGACCTGGAGTAATTTCCATTCCTGCAAATTTATATGATTTTATGGCTATACAGTCTTCGCTTACTGTATTACTCCGCACGTCATTCTTTATCGCATACGCCTCAACCACAGTGCTTTCATTGATTGCAAAAAGTGCTGAATATGAAGTGTAATCTCCTGTCTCACCTAATCTGTAATAGATACTTGCATTTGGTGTCTGACAGGTTATTGTTATAAAATCACCATCACAGGTGATGACCGGATCAGCAATACAGTCATCTTCATCCCATCCAGAAGGAATACCTGATGCACCAGTTGTCCAGGTTGCACCAACATCCTTTACAAATGTACCTTTTGCTGCTACATCGTTTACCCAGCTTGACAAGCAACCTGATGCTGATATATTTACTGCAACACATTTTATGTAATTAAGGGATGTACAACCAGTGAACATATTTGCATAACAGTTGGATACCAATGTTGGTGCAGGGAGTTCAGGTGCAGATGTTATTGCACATTTCTCAAACATATAGTAGTAACAATAACTTGCTAATGTTGTTGCGGGAAGGGCGGGGGCGACCTCCATTGTTGTACACCAACTGAACATAGCCCTGTAACAACAATCTTTGAGTGTAAGTGCCGGTAAAATAAGGTTTTCTGCTGAAATTACAAGAGCTTTTTTGAATATGGAACAGAATATATATGATGCATCTGGTAATGTGGAATTACCCGCAAAACTGTCTCCATACAAAAGACTCATTATATTCCCTTCAATGTCGAAAGTTGCAGTTCCGCCTTCAAACCCGGCATAATTGCTTTTATCTGTTGCATAGGTGGAATAATTTCCTTTGAAACGAACTTTATCTCCAGATGAAACATCAATTGTTGCAGGAGTTGAACTTGCTGTTATATTTGTCCAAGCACCACCGTTCTTGCTGTATTGGATGGTTTCTGTATGACCAGATCCTATTGAGTTCCACGCAATTGTTCCATCAGTGAGCACACTGAAAGTGAGATAATCCTTTGAGTAGTCATGGGACGGAGTGTAAGACCATGTTGCCACGTCGGAATTGAGATAGCCAGCATGGGTGGCGATGGCTTTTACAGTAATGTCAGAGGAAACGGTAAACGGTGCGCTGTATAAGGTGCCGGAAGAAGGAGTCGGGTCGGATTGGGAGCCGTCACCCGTGTTGTAATAAACAGTGCCGGCACTGGTGATGGTGACTTTTGAAGTGCTGTTGTTGTAACTGATGGTTGGGGTGGGGTATCTCGGCACGTTGTAAGTGGTCACGTCAGAAAAATCCGAGTCCAGATAAGTGATAGCCTTGATGACTGTGGCATTACCCAAAGAGAAGGCTGAAGAATATTCTGTGCTGGTATTGTCGGGTGTATCGCCGTTTGTGGTGTAGTATATTGTGGCGTCAGGGGTTGTCGTGCTCAGCGAGATGGTGCCGTCGTAGTTGTTGGTAATTGTTGGGGCTGCTACCGCGGAATAAGACGTCGTCTCAAAGACCCAGTGGGCTGTATTGTCGTTGGTACCTCTGTCTTTAAGTGTGCCAACGCGTTGGTTGTTAGTCATCGTGGAGGTTCCCAAACTGGTGTATTTGTCATTGTATAATCCAATCAATTTTTTGGGCATAATAGAATAGGCACTGTATGTATCACCTTTGGCATTTACAATGGCAAACTGAAATATGTCATCATCTGCTCCAGAATGAGCTTGTACTTTGAAAGCATCGCTCAACGAACTTGCTCCTGTAAGGGTGTTGCTGTTAAAGTACATATAATTGTCAGTCACAGCATTTACGATGTAGTAGTATTTCATGTTGGGGATGTTGTCATCGTCAGATGCCTCCACAAAATACCATTTCCGATTGTTATTATCTGTTGTAGATACGGTGACGTAGCTGGATTCGTCAGTAGATATGTAAAAGGATGTGTAAGTTGAATGTCTGTTTTGAATCAGATAGTAATGCTTTTCTTCGTTGGTGGAATTGGTAAAAGGATGAGCCCAGGTCACAGAGTTTTCTGCCACGAAATTCCATTTGGAGTTTGCATCATTAGAGGTACTCGATTTGAGACCATTTGCATAATTGACATTACCTCCTTTTTTATTAACATAATAAGTGCTGCCGGATTTGGGACTAAATAGCCATTGCCCTGAGCTACCAGTGACGGTAAATTTACAAGAAGCATCATTTTCACCGGTTTTCTCAGAAATCTTAATGTTGTTGTTGTCGCCAAGACTACCAGTATGACAGAGATAATAACCTGTTGAATGATTGATGACATAGTAATATTGTGTTGTGCTTTCGATACCGGCATCCATAAAGTACCAAAGCATCATTTCATTAGGCATATTGGATGTTGAAACGACAGAATTGTTATCAGTAGTCTTTGGAATCATAAAAAATCCAGTGGCTCCTTTCGATTCTATCCAATAAAGCGTCTCCGTGCCATTGGTGACATCATCAGCTGTTGTCAAAGTGAACGGGTGCTGCGCCTTTGCAGGTATCATCTGGGCAATCATCAGGACCATCAAAGCGGTGCAGCGTAAAAATCCATAAAAATTATTCATTGCAATGAATTATTAAATAATAATAACTAATCAAAGCTACAAAATTACAAAATTAGTGGATAGTAAGCCTAAAATTTTTTATTTTTGATTTTGTTTTTTTGAAAAATAATCATAATTTTGCGATGTCAATATGGAAAAATCCGGTGAGGCGGCTAAAGTGGGCTCTCCGTCAAAGCCGGAAGAAATAATATGTTTTTAGAGCCTGCCTTAAATTTAAAAAGTCATGAGAAAAATCTTTACTCTGGTAGTGGCAGTCTTTTTGTTAGGCGCTACTGCTTACGCACAGGAAAAAAGCAGCAACGGCGAGCCTTACAAGGTTTACTGTGAAATCATCGGTCAGTCACACGCTCTCACCAACAAGGTTGATGTTGAACTCGACTTCGGCCAGGCTTCAAAGTTCTGGACAGGCGACCGCAGCCTGTATGATGAAAACGGCAAGAAAATCAAATTCAACTCAATGCTTGATGCCGCCAACTATATGGGACATCGCGGCTGGGATCTGGAAGTGGCATATCCTGTAGTCGGTTTCTCCGCCGGCTCTTCAGATTCTCCTGAATATCACTGGGTTATGTCAAAGATGGTGAAAGACGACTCCGAAATCACTGAAGGTCTTACAACCGGCGACATGCTGAAGAAGAAATAATCAGGAATAGTCCTGACAACAAAAGGAGCAGTGATGCTCCTTTTTTTGTTTTTAATGAAAAATCTATTTCTTTTTAAAAATTTCAAATCCGAATGAAATAATTCATATTTTTGCAGTACTTAATCCTATAATCTTAAAAAATGAAAAAGCTTTTTACAGTATTGTTCTTGTTTTGCGCACTGACTGGCTTTGCGCAAGATTATCTCATGAAATCGAAATGGGAGCAGGGCTATCCTTACAACATGCTTTGCCCAAGAGATCCGCTAAACGGTTATGCGTATAGCGCTGCCGGTTGTCCTGCTGTTGCCATGGGGCAGATTATCAATTATTTGGGGACGACACAAGGCACACGCTTTGACGATGGTGATGACTATTACCATAATTACGCAGGTAGAGTGTATAATATTGATGACGATTGGGAAACGTTGCAATTCCCGTCATTTCCGAAGTTGAACGTGTTGTTGGATTCTGTCGATGCCGCTTTCCGGCGTGGCGAAGAACTCAGCGACTCGTTGAAGGCAGCGGTGATTTTTGCATGTGGCACGGCATGCACGCAGATCTATACTTCGGAAGGCTCTGGCACCTTCCATGTGGGTCAGGCGTTTGCGGCGTATCAGCGTTTCGGCTTCACCGACTGCAAGCTGTTTCGTGACCCGACCGATGAGATGTACGAGATTCTGATTTCCAACATTCAAGCAGGCTATCCCGCCCATCTCGCCGTTGAAAACCCGGAGGGAACGGTAGGACATAACGTCGTGGTCGATGGCTATCGCGAAAGCGACGGCAAATTCCATGTCAACTTCGGCTGGGGCGGTCCTAATGATGACTGGTATGACATTCCCGACCCTAATTTTTATTATGGAATGACAAAGGTGGAAGGCATTATCGTGGATATTATCCCTAAGGATGACGCTGTTCATGAGGTCTTAAGCCAGCAGCTTGTGGTTTATCCGAACCCGGCTTCCGATGTCCTTTATATAAATCTTCCATGCGAAACCGCCGATTACGCCATTTTCAATGTCTTGGGACAAAAAGTGGCTTCTGGTTCTTCCGAAGGAACTATTCCCGTCGTTGATTTGGAAACCGGACTTTATGTCTTGCAAATCAAAGGAGAGAGACTAATTGAAACGACAAAGTTCATGGTGAAATAGGGGGGATTGAGAACTGTTTCATCACACTTCCAACAGCGCAAATATATTTTTGTGGATTTACAGTAAATTTCGAATGGGAGGCATGAAAACGGAAAAAAGTTTGAAAATGTTTTTCAAAATAATTATACCTTATTAAGAAATAATTTGTAATTTTGCGGCGCGAAAAATTGAAAATAAAACTATTGATTATCAACATTAGATTAAGAAACAGAAAAAAATTTTTGAATAAAAAGACATAATTTAAGGCGTTTTCGCTTTTCTTAGTTAGTCCCGAAATCTAGCAAATTTCAAGTAACACGACAGAAAGTCGAAACGCTCGCGGAATTAACCGTGAGCTTTCTTGTTTGTGTTACAGGTATGCTAGAACCTCGGGCTTGACAAAAAGTTCGCGGTTTTTTTTATGCCGTTTTGAGAAGAGGTTCCTCACCCCTAAAGGGGTTCGGAATGACAGAGGCAAGGAGGGGAAGTGAACCCTGAAAGGACAGCGAAAAAAATTGAGGAAGACAGGCGTAGAGACGGATGAAAATCCGTCTGGATGAAAATCCGTCTAAAGATGTGGAAAAAAGAGATTGTCATTCCGAGCGGAGCGAGGAAACCCGTTCGGTTGGAAACAAGCCCTGAAAGGGTGGTGAGCGTTTAGCCAGGGGCAACGCCCCTGGGATGGTGAGAAAAAATGTGGAAGACAGGTTGTAGAGACGGATGAGAATCCGTCTCAGCGGAGAACAGAGACGAAAGTAATTTTTAGACAGGATTAACAAGATTGACAAGATTAATTTCCCCTGTCATTTCGACCAGAGCGAAGCGGAGAAATCAATGGTACAATGTAATAATAGAGATGTATAAATAATGACATTAATAACTTATTCTTAAAATATAAAAAAATGTTAAACAAAAACAACAAAGGCATTGTAGTTTATATGACACAAAGTATGGAAGAACATTTTAAAACTTATGCATGTAACTACAAAGATAATATCAGTAATATAAAGGATAATAATGGTTTCTTGGGGAGCATTAATTATTATGACAACATTGACGACTTGATTAAGATAATAAGACATTTTAAAATCCATCAACTAAATCAAGATGGAACGTATAAGGCAAAGTATCAATTTGGTAATAAAACCCGTTATGAGAATATTAAAGTACTAGGTTTTTTTGATGCTACTGAATATATTTTAAACAATGGTAATACAACTTATCTTTCTCAATTCATGATACTCGGAGGAATTGTTAGAATTAACAATATTGATTTTGCTAGTAGGTATCAAGTAGCTTTAATGAGCGACACCGCTCATGCATTGAAAAATAATAAAAATAAGTAAATATAATTAACTACTTAAAAACAAACTAAAAAAATGAAAAAGATATTTACATTTCTGATCGCAGCGCTGATGCTGCTGACAATGATTAACCTGCCGGAAATGGCTTGGGGACAAGTAGTAAGTGGTACGACATATAGTACGTTACCAAATAATCTTCCAACTAATTGGTCGGGATCAGAACAAACGAACAATAGCTCATCCTACTTTTCTCTGACATATTCCAGTAATTATATCCAAACATCCAATATCGCACAAAATGGATTTACATCCATAACAGTAAAAGCACGTACGTATGGAGGTCCATCAGATGCACAGAAAGCGATTACAGTCTCATGGTATGATGCGACAACTAATACAGAAACAGTTTTGACCACAATTTCACCAACATCAAAGAGTTTGTCTGATTACACAGTGGCTGTCAAAGATTTTACAAATACCCCAACAGCAAATACAACTGGATATATAAAACTGCAATGCAAAAATTCTAGCAGTAATAAAGGTTCAGGAGTTTCAGAGGTGAAAGTAACTTATACCGCACATACCATAACATATTCTGCTACTAATGGTAGCATAAGTGGAACAAAAGTTGTTGGTGGTGCAACAGTAAGCACTGGTGCATATTTGGCTCTGGGTGAACAAGTCACCGTAACAGCTACTCCGGCAAGTGCTGCCTATACTTTTGAAAGCTGGAGCGTTAGCGGTACTGGCTCTTCTGTAAGTACATCTGCCAGCACTACAACATTTACAATGGGTTCTGCTAACACAACATTAACTGCAAATTTTGTTGCAACATCCTCTGACCCGACAATAACCATAAACACTCCAACTGGGGGTACTATTACAGTTGAAGATGACGACGATAATGAAATCGAAAATGGCGACCAAATAGCCGAAGGAACATCTTTATATATATACGCTGCTCCAGCTGAGGGATATTCGTTTGATGAATGGAGTGTAACTGAAACATCATCTGGTGATGCAGTTGACTTGCTTTATGGTACTGATGTAGCAGAGAATGCTTTTGATATGCCGGATGATGATGTTACAGTTGATGCAACATTTACTAAAAACAAATACAATGTCGCAGTCCTGTCAGTGGATGATATAACTATAACAGCATCGTATGGAGTAAGCAATACTATTACAGAAGGCAACAATGCAGATGTGGATTACCAAACAAATATTTCGTTGAGTGCTTCGGGCGTGACCACTGGAAAAGATTATAATTGGAAAATTACCAATAGTTCGGATGTGGATGTTACTGCTTCTGTTTTGTCAGGAACAACAGTGACAGTGCCTGCTTATAATATTAAAATAGGTGCTACAATTGTCAATACCTACACTGTGACCTACAATGCCAATGGCGGAACAGGAACCATGACAGATGACGATAGCCCTTATAGAGATGGATCCGAAGTTACAATAATGACAAACACTTTCACAAGAGCCAATTACGCTTTCAGTGGCTGGAATACTGCAGGTAATGGAACTGGCACACCATACGATGAAGGTGAGACCTTTACAATTTCGGGAGACATAACACTTTATGCACAATGGGTGCCATCATACGCTATTACAACTTCAGCAACGAACGGTACTATAGAAGTAGATCAGAGCTCAAAACCTGCAGGTGCCACAGTCCGACTCAAAGTAACTCCAAGTTCAGGTTATGCTCTCGTCGGTTTAAAGGTTAAAAAGACTTCAGACGGTTCTGTAACAGATATAGAACCGACATATAATTCAGATCTTAAAAGATACATTTTCACTATGCCAGCATTTGGAGTTACTGTGAAAGGCGTTTTCGATGCAACAAATGAAGTGACTCATTATTTCAGTGAAATAGACTTTTCATCTTGGGATAATAGCTATTCGAAACACAAAGTGACTTATGACAATGATACTGTGATTTTTGCAAGTGCTTCAAAACAAAATTCAGGTAGTACAATTGATGATATTCCAGTAACCAAGGGTAGTGATGTTTCTTTAGTAATGAAAACAGTTGGTGGAGTTACAAAGAAGATAACTGGTGCAACTTTTGTTTGCAGACAATGGGGAACAAAAACACAAACAATAACATTACATTATAGTACGAATGCTGGTTCTTCCTATTCATCAACAAGTGTCACATCATCGAATTTTACAATAAGTAAAACAGACCTTGCAACTGGTACAGATGCAGTAAAAATTACTTTCACCAGTAGTTCAAATCAGGTGGGTATTGAATCTGCAACAATCATAATCAAAGGTGATGCTCACAGTATTACGTGCGATACAGGTTTGACAGGTGGTTCTATTTATTCATCTCCGACATCGGCAAGCCAAGGAGAAGTGGTGGAATTAACAGCAACACCAGATGCCAATTATGCACTTGATAGCTGGACAGTTACTTATACAGCAGGAGGAGAGACTTTCTCCATCCCTGTAACTGACAATAAATTCACAATGCCAAACTTTGCTGTCAATGTTACTGCATTATTCCGATCAGCTCGTGATTTGACGGTTAAATATTCAATAAATGGAACTATTGACGACGATTTGGAGCAGGAAGTTACAGAAGGAGAAAGCGTTGATATTCAAGGTATTCCTGACGGTGTTACGCCAACTGGTTATACATTTGCAGGCTGGAGCGCAAGTGCAAGCGATTTGAGCACATTGTTAGCAGCTGACGATTTATACACTCCAAGTGATAATGTTACTTTGTATGCTGTGTTTACAGCAACAAAGCCTGCTCAGTTCACATTAAGTATAACTGCGAGTGACTTCAACTCTACAAGCTACGATGCTAACAATAATGCAAAAACAACAGCCGCAAATGCTGTTTCAGGTGAAACCATGAATGTTACATGGACATCAAATCAAGTAATGCTATCTGGAGGAATGCAGTGGCAAAAAAATGCTGGTTATATTTACAACTCAACAGATTTAGGAACAATACAATCTGTTACTATAACAAAATCGGCGGGTACATTTACTACATATTATGGTACATCGGCACAACCAAGTTCTGGCGAAGCTGGCACTGGCAAGGGATATTTCAAGACAAGTGTTGGTAATGCAACAGGAACAACAAGCGAAGTGAAGGTGACATTTGTTAAATCTATCACAAGAAAATTCACTCGAGTTATTGATGAAGACGTTGATATTGACACGGAAGTCACATTAAGTGCCCCAGCAATTATCGAGTCAGGTCAAACACTGACAATTGAGAATGGCGGTATTTTAAATGCCGGCAATTACTTGACAATTTTAGACGGAGGCTCTCTCATCATCGAAGACGGCGGACAGCTTATTACTACAATGTCTGGCATTACTGCCACAGTGAAAAAAGAAATTCACGAAGCAGCTACAAAAGACGCCACATATTGGTACGCCATCTCATCGGCTGTGGCTAATCCAAGCATCGCAAGCGCAACAAACATTATTACTATGGACGGCGAAGACCACCCTACATACGACCTCTACCGCTTCAACGAGAAGTATAATGCTTCCACTCCATGGGAGAACTACAGAGCTGGTCATGCCGATTTCACAACTCTTGAAAAAGGTCGCGGCTACCTATATCGTAACGCTTCAACTCTTACAGTCAGCATGGAGGGCGAGGTTAACGTTGCAGATATCGATTATCATGTCACAATTACGGATGATGGCGATTTTGCGGGCTTCAACCTCATTGGCAACCCATATTCTCACAATATTTACAAAGGTGCAGGAACAGCTATCCCTAATGGAACAAGTTTCCTCAGTACAGGATTCTATTACATGGATCCTGCCGAAGGCGCATGGAAACCGGGAACAGACAACACAACACCTATCAAGCCTAATGAGGGCATTCTCGTTCTGACCACAAGTGATGGCGATATAAAAATGACAAATACAACAGCCAGCGCTTCGGCAAAATACAACAGCGACAATATCATGTTCCAAGTGGCGAACAGCAAATACGAAGACATTGCTTACGCATGGTTCGGAAAAGGCATCGGCTTGGACAAGATAAATCACCGCAACCCAGAAGTCCCGATGCTCTGCATCCGTCAGGATGGAGGCGATTACG
>JAFZKP010000009.1 GCA_017553625.1 Bacteroidales bacterium | reverse complement strand
GCGTATTTGTTTGTCATCACTGAGCCCATGGCTTTCAACACCTGGTCGCTGACGAAGTTTTCTGAAGCGATAAGCTCGATGCCGCCCATCTGGCGCTGTTTTTCCTTGCGGATAAGGTTAAAAACCTTTGTGTCTTTTTTCATGTTAAAAATATTTAGTTGATATTCAATTATTTACAATTTCTATTTAAAGAAATACGCCTTTTATTTCAAACTTCAAAATTATAACTTTTTATTCAAATAACAAAATTTTTAATTAATTTTGCACTTTATTTAAAAGATGACGACTCTCGACGACATAAAATCAGCGGTCTCCAATGAACTTTCTCAGTTTGAGGCGTTTTATAAAGAGGCGCTTCATTCCGACAATTACCTGTTAGACAAAATCGGGCGTTACACCTTGAAACACAAGGGCAAACAGCTGCGTCCGCTCTTTGTTTTCCTTTCAGCGAAATGTTTCGGCGATGTCAATGAAAGCACTTATCGCGCAGCTACTTTCATCGAACTTCTGCATTCCGCAACTTTGATTCATGACGATGTTGTCGACGATGCTTCCGAACGCCGCGGCTTCGCATCAATCAACGCGATGTATAAAAACAAAATCGCCGTTTTGGCAGGTGACTATCTCCTCTCAAAAGGCATGATGATAGCTCTCGAAAACCGTGATTATCAGATGCTTGACATGATTTCTGAAACGGTCAAAAACATGAGCGAGGGAGAGATTTTCCAACTCGAGAAAGCCAAGAATTTTGACATCTCTGAAGAAGATTATTACCAGATAATTGAGAAAAAAACCGCTTCAATGATAGCTTCTTGCTGCGCCATCGGTGCCGTCTCAACTGGTGCAAATTCTGCACAGGTTGAAACGATGCGGAATTTCGGTATCAACGCTGGCACAGCCTTCCAAATCCGCGATGACATCTTTGATTATCAACCTGATAACAAGTCAGGAAAAGGCTACGGCAACGACATCCGCGAGCATAAGATGACATTGCCTTTAATTCATCTTTTACAAAACAGCTCTGCTATCGAAAGAACGCTGATAATCAGCAAGATACGCATCAGTGGAAAGCGAAAGAAAACTATCGACAGCATCATCCATAAAGCGAACGAGAAAAACAGCCTCGCCTACTGCGAAGAAAAAATGAACTTCTTCACCCAACAGGCTGAAAATCAATTAGATTTCATTCCAGATTGCCAGACAAAGGATGCTTTAAAAAAACTATTGTATTACTGTATAAAACGCGAAATATGAAAACAAAGTCACTACAAAATACTATGAGATTCCTCACTCCGTTCGGAATGAGAGCCATTGTCATTCCGAGCTGCAGAGCAGCGAGGAACCTCATTATCATGTTGCTGTTCCTTATAATAGGAGTTTCCGCTTCCTCCCAATCCTTCTTCGGCGGCGTCGCCCTCGGCGGCGTCACCTCGCAAATAGACGGCGACCATAACAACGGCTTCCATAAGGTCGGCATCACTGCTGGCGCTTTCGTCGGAATGGAAATCAACGACATCTTCGACGCACAGTTTGAGATAAAATACATCCAGAAAGGCTCGAAATCAAGTGCCGACGACCCCGAACAATTCACGATTCAGCTTGATTATATCGAACTTCCAGTCATTGCATCAGCCAATCTCGGCTTCCTGAGCATCAATGGAAACAAACTCAACTGGATTTCCCTCGAAGCCGGCGCCAGCGTCGACGTGCTCGCATACACAAATCAGAAAAACAACGGTGCAAACGAAGACTCCAACAGATGGAAACGCTTCTGCGTCAACGGGATAATTGGTGTGAAATTTAATTTGATAGACAAAAAACTACAAATAGGAACCCGCGTAATAACCTCGATAAACTCAGCTTACGCGGGCAACTACTTGCAAGCACTTCGCTTCGGACAATGGGGCGCGTTCAACGACGTGCTCGAACTCGTACTCTACTACCGTTTCAAATGATTATCTCGAAATCGTGATTTTCTTTGTAACCAATCCTTTTTCTGTCAAAACATTGACAAAATACATTCCCGATTCCAATTCCGACACATTGATTTCCTTTTCAGTTGATGAAATGATCAATTTTCCTGTAATATCGCACAAATCAACACGTTGTACAGACGCGATTAATCGTGTCTCTACGTCAATTCTGATGTAATCATGTGCCGGATTCGGATATATTGACACCTCCGCAATGTCATTATCGCTTACATTATCCCAATCCTTATCCAATGGTGCAGACCAATAAATGGTATGTCCGCCGTCAGCGCTTACACCATATTTATACAATCCCGATGGCAGGTTAACCCATTCATCATCAACATATTGCGCATTTATGACATTTTCCGCCACCAAATCATATTCTCCCGAATCACAATCTTTGAGATAAACGTTGAAAGCGTTGCCAACAGTGATTTTGTCGACATAAAACGCGTTTTCATAGTCGCCTTCGGTGAGCTGGTTGCCGTATTTCCATTCAAGCAAGTGATTACCTGGACTTAACGAAACAGAATAATATGTCCACGGCACTTTGTCTTTCAAAGTCTCGCCATACTGCACATTATCGATGAAGAAACCGCCGCCGTTCAACGGGAAGCAGTCCACCATCGCGTAATAGCTAACCATACATGTAGTTGGAATATTTACCGCCAACGAAATCTTACTTGTCGAGAACATCGCCTTGTTTGTCGATCTCACGCAATACGAACCCTCATACGGATTCTCCATCGTCACCTCCCAAGGGCATGTCGCGTCATTAATCCACATGTTTTGGTACAGATTGCCCGTTTCAAAGCCATCATAGATGCAGTTTGGCATGTCCCACAACAACGCCACTTTTGTATTGTTGATTATTTCCGCTTGAATACCAATGACTTTTTCAACCATCACATAATTAGAAGGAAGAGTTGTAATATCATTGTTCAAATATGCTTTCACATAGTATTTGTACTTGCTTGCGTAGGTCAGATGGTCGGTGTAATTCGTTGACGTTAAATTATTTGCGATACACATATCATCACGATACACGGCATAGTAACTGGCGTTGGCAGTCGCTTCCCAGTTCAAATCGACATAACTGCCATCGAAATCAGCGGTTAAATTTGTCGGTCCATGGTAATACAGCGCGTTGATAGCCGCCAAAGCGTCGACGCGTCCCGAACCAGTTATGTTATTCTTTATGGTGTTACCTGCATTTGCTGCTGTCAGCTCAATAATCGAATCCAACTCCGCTGGCGAAAGTTCCGGATTCGCATCAAGCAACAGAGCCAAAACACCTGAAACACAAGGCGTTGCCATCGAAGTGCCGTCGTACGCCACATAACCAGTCATCGTCTGATAGTTCAGCGAAGTCACGCTCGCGCCTGGTGCCGAGATGTCAGGACGAATCAAACCTGGCTGAGAGGCGTTGCCATTCTCGTATGGATAGTCGTTGTATTCACCAATGTTTGCCCATGTCACAGGACCTACCGATGAGAAGCTGCAATGTGCGTCGTTTGCATCTGTCGCTCCCACACAAATGACACCCGAAGTACCGCCCGAAATAAGGTTTACCTGATCAGGATGCAGCCATGGCGGAGGGCAGTTGCCAGGACATTCTACATTGTTAGGCACAGGATAGGTGTATTGAGTGTCTCCAACGTTGCCCGCCGCCACCGAAGCCACCATACCTGCATCTTTCACCGTGACGAAAAGGTCACGATACACCGCCGAAGGTCCCATCTCCGGGTCACCAAGCGACAAGTTGATAATGTCAGCACCATGATTCATGGCAAAATGAACTCCAGAAATGAGGTCTGAATCAGAGCCGTATCCCGTCTCATCCAACACCTTGACAGCCATAATCTTAGCACCTGGTGCGATACCCGTTTGTGTACCAGCATTGCCTTGTCCTGCCACGATTCCCGCCACATGCGTACCATGACAGTAGTCATCCATGGGGTCGTCATCGTCATGACAAACATCATATCCATGATGAGGGAAATTCTCACCGCCGTCCCACATGGCACCTGCAATATCAACATGGTTGTAATCCACGCCGGAATCTACGACTGCCACGATAACGCCGTCACCATTATATCCCGTCGAACCGTTATAGCTCCACACCGCCGGCGCATTGACTTTGCTGACGTGCCAAGCAATGTCTCTTGTCTCTGCAGCCTTTGCCTCGACCATGTCATGCACCATCTTACGAACCTCATCACGATAAACGATTGCGACATCAGCACGTTTTTCAAGCAAGGCGATAACCTCATCAGAAGCGTCGCAACGAAAACCGTTGAACGCCCAATACTGCTCAATGCCGCTCACCTCACCTTTAAAACCGTTCAGAAAGTCCATCACATTTTGCTGTGAAGCCTGGCAAAACGCCATCCTTTCCTGAATCACAAAATCACGACGCTGCGCCTTCGTCATGTTACGCGTCTTGACCGCAAGATTCGCGTCATCATACTTTTCCGACATCACCACAATCACCCTCGACTGGGCGAAAACAGCGCCAAAACTCATCAAAAAGACCAAAAATGTCAAAAACCTCTTCATTTTATTTGATTTAAAATATTTTACATCTGTCTGTCAATGGAATCCTTATGGATAATCTCAAAAATCTCCTTCACCGAGTCACCGTTCAAACCAAGATTCACACCTTTATTAATATTAGCCTCCAAAACGCTCTTCCAGCGGTCCATCTGAAGCACCGTCAAGTCATGTTTTCTCTTGAAATCACCTATCTTTTCTGAGACATTCATTCTCTTTGCTATAAGATTCAGCAATTCGTCATCAATATCATCGATTTCCTTTCGGAGATTTTTCAGAACCACATCGTCTTTGTCGGTGTTTATCTTCTTGATAACCAATTTATTAAGAGCATTTTTCAGGCTCTCCGGCGTTATCTGCTGATTCGCGTCTGTCAAGGCTTGTTCAGGTTTGCAATGCGATTCTATCATGAAGCCTTTTGTGCCGAAATCGAGTGCCTTTTGCGCCGTCACCTGCAACAGTTCTCGGCATCCGCAGATATGGCTCACGTCGGTAATCATCGGGATGTCAGGACGCAGACGTTTCAACTCTATTGGAATCTTCCATACAGGAGCATTTCTGTAAGGTGTCTCTTCCGCCGACGAAAAACCGCGGTGAATGGCACCGATGTATTTCAATCCTGCTCCGTTAAGTCTCTCTATGGCACCAAGCCACAGCTTCACGTCTGGCGCTATCGGGTTCTTCACAAACACAGGCACATCGCAGCCTTTCAAACAGTCGGCGAGTTCCTGCACCGAGAACGGATTCACCACCGTCCTTGCTCCAAGCCACAGAATATCAATATCATAGCGCAACGCAAGCTCCACATGCTCAGGAACAGCCACTTCTGTCATGGTCAGGAATCCAAATTTTTCTTTCGCCTCTTTCATCCACTGAAGCCCCACTTCTCCCACACCTTCAAACACATCGGGACGCGTGCGAGGCTTCCAGATACCGCCACGTAGCACCTTGACTCTCTCTATCTTGCTCAAACCGTCCGCCGTATCCATCAGCTGCTCCCGCGTCTCGACGCTGCACGGCCCGCTGATAACCAATAACTCGTCAGGCTTTTGAAACCATTTTCTTATGTCAAAGCTTTCGCTCATTTCATAATATTTTTTGCAAATATAAAAATTAAATGTGAAGATTCAGCAAATTTTTGTTATTTTTGTAGTTTGAAATTTTAAAATGTAAAAATCGTGAAACGTACAGAGATTAAAGCTGCTCTCGCAATGCAAGAGCTTGACAATGAAATAAATGTGAAAGGCTGGGTACGCAATAAACGTGGCAGCAAAAACGTCGCCTTCATCGCTTTGAACGACGGCTCGACCATCAACAACCTGCAATTGGTCATCGATTTGGAGAAGATTCCAGAAGAAAGCCTCGCCCTGATGCACGCAGGCGCTTCTGTTTCAGCCATCGGAAAACTCGTGAAATCAGCCGGAAGCGGTCAGAATGTGGAACTCGCAGTCAGCTCAATAGAGCTTCTCGGACCAGCCAACCCGGATTTCTACCCGCTGCAGCCAAAGAAACACTCATTGGAGTTCTTGCGCGATATAGCTCATCTGCGTTTCCGCACCAACACCTTCGGAGCAGTGTTCCGCATCCGCCACGCCATGGTGTTCGCAATCCACAACTTCTTCAACAGCAAGGGTTTCTACAACATTCACACCCCACTCATCACAGCATCCGACGCTGAAGGCGCTGGCGAAATGTTCCAGGTCACAACCCTCGACCTCAACAACCTGCCGAGAACTGAAGAAGGCAAAATCGACTACAGCCAGGACTTCTTCGGAAAGTCGACAAACCTCACCGTTTCAGGTCAGCTCGAAGGCGAATTGGCAGCTACAGCTCTCTCGAAAATTTACACTTTCGGACCTACTTTCCGTGCCGAAAACTCAAATACAACACGTCACCTCGCTGAGTTCTGGATGATTGAGCCTGAAATGGCATTCTACGACATCCACGACAACATGGAACTCGCCGAAGAGATGCTCAAGTATCTGATTCAGTATGCGTTGGACAACTGCATGGACGACCTTATCTTCCTCAGCAAACGTCTCCAGGAAGAAGAAAAGAACAAGAAAGAAGAAGAAAAATCGATGGAACTCATCGAGAAACTGCATTTCGTTCTCGAGCATCCGTTCCAGGTTCTCACATACACCGAGGCTATCGACATCCTCAAAAACTGCAACTACAACAAGAAAGGCAAGTTCCAGTATCCTATCACTGGCTGGGGCGTCGACTTGCAGTCGGAGCATGAGCGTTACCTCGTCGAGAAACACTTCAAGAAGCCTGTCATCCTTACCGATTACCCGATGGAAATCAAGGCTTTCTATATGAAACAGAACGAAGATGGCAAGACCGTCCGCGCTATGGACGTCCTCTTCCCTGGCATCGGCGAAATCATCGGCGGCTCAGAACGTGAGACAGATATGGACAAACTGTTCAGACGTATGCATGAAGTTGGTATTCCAGAGGAATCGATGAACTGGTACCTCGACTCACGCCGCTTCGGCTCAGTGCCGCACTCAGGCTACGGACTCGGCTTCGAACGCCTCTTATTGTTCGTAACCGGCATGAGCAACATCCGCGACGTCATCCCGTTCCCACGTACACCAAAGAACTGCTTGTACTAAGTTAACCAGTTAATCAGTTAGTCTGTTAATCAGTTAAATACCAACTGAACAACTGACTAACTGAACAACTGGCTAACTGAACAACTGACTAACTGACTAACTGAATAACTGACTAACTATTATGGGTTCTCAAAGGTTAACTCAAACGCAAAAGCTGCTCCAGAAGCTGTCGCCACAGCAGATTCTCATCATGAAACTGCTGCAGATTCCAACTATGGAGCTAAGCACACGCATCAAAGAGGAAATCATGCAAAACCCGGCTCTCGAAGAAGGCGAAGAACATGACTATGAAGACGAGACCGTCGACACCTTCGACGACGAGCAAACCGAAGAGGAACAATACGACCCTCTCGACGACTTCGACGATTATCTTAAAGACGATGACGAGGACGACGCTGCCTACAAATACGCCGCAAATAACAGCAGCCCCGACGACAAGCATTACGAGACTCCGATAACCAACGAAACATCTTTCCAGGACACTCTCATCGAACAGCTCGGTTTCCGTAAACTTGACGAGAAGAAACGCAAAATCGGGACTTACATCATTGGCAATCTTGACGATGCCGGTTATCTTTCACGGCCGATTTCCGGAATTGCCGACGACCTCATCTTCACTCAAAACATCGACGCCACAGAAGACGAGATTCGCGAAGTGCTTGAAATAATCCAGGACTTCGACCCTGCCGGCGTTGGCGCGACAAACCTCCAGGAATGTCTCCTCATCCAGTTGAGACGCCTCGAACGCGAGAACCCCGACAAAAACTACACCAACGCCATCACCATTGTCGACAAGTATTTTGAGGAATTCACCAAGAAACATTACGACAAAATCGTGTCTCGCAGCGGCATGTCGGACGAGGAATTTAAAAACGCGCTCAACATCGTCCTGTCACTCAACCCAAAACCAGGCGGCTCAATGGGCACTACAAGCCAAAACAACGACTATATCATCCCCGACTTCACCATCATCAACAACGACGGCGAACTCGAATTGTCGCTGAACGGCCGCAACACCCCCGACCTCCATGTCAGCAAGGACTTCGTCAGCATGCTGAACTATTATTCCAAGGCAAAGGACAACCGCGAGAAACGCGAAGCGATAAATTTCATCAAGAACAAAATCGAATCCGCCAACTGGTTCATCGATGCCATAAAACAGCGCAAAAACACGCTCTACGTCACCATGAAAGCCATCATGGACTATCAGCGCGACTTCTTCCTCACCGGCAACGAGAGCAAGCTCAAACCGATGATTCTCAAGGACATATCAGACAAGGTCGGGCTTGACATTTCTACTATCTCTCGCGTCGCCAACAGCAAATACGTGCAAACCGCTTACGGCACATTCCAACTCAAATATTTCTTCAGCGAAGGGCTTCTTAACGACGAAGGCGAAGAGGTGTCGACACGCGAAATCAAAAAAATCGTCCAGGACTGCGTCGAAAACGAAGACAAAGCCAACCCTCTCACCGACGACGAGCTGACCGCCATCTTGAAGGAAAAAGGCTACACCATCGCCCGACGCACCATAGCGAAATACCGCGAACAGCTTGGGATCCCCGTTGCACGCCTCCGTAAAGTGCTATGAAAACAGCAAAAATAATATCAGTCATCGGACACCCCATCTTCCTCCCAACCTGGATGATGGTGATAATGCTGCTTTCAGGTCTCACACGCTTCATGCCTGGCAACGACTGGTTCTTCCTATCAGCCACATTCTCAATGACTTGCCTCATCCCTGCGGTGATGATTGCGATAATGAAAAAATGGAACATCATCAAATCAATTGAGATGGATTCAAGGGAAGACCGCCTCGGACCTCTTTTCATCATGATAATGTTCATCTACGCCACGATAAGGTTTTTCAGCAAAATCGAGCTGTTTTCTGTCTTCAATTTTTATCTGACCGCAATTCTCGTAGTGACGATTTTGGCGTTTATCCTGACATTCTTCTGGAAAATAAGCCTTCACACCCTCGGCTGGGGAAGCTTTGTGGCGTGCCTCTTCATCATGTCGACAGCTGCCATGCGCCTTTACCTGCCTTACCTGATTGCAGGCATCATCTGCACCGGCATCGTGGCATCAGCACGACTGAAATTGAAATCCCACAGCAACGCCCAGATTTACACAGGCTTCGCCATGGGATTTTCCACTGTGATTATAATGTATTTCTTCTTTCTTCTTTAATAAGCCCTGATACCAATACCAATTGAGAATGGCAAAATCTCCGGACCTCTGTCGCTCTTGAAAGAACCTGTAATCTGATAACCCACAAACAAATTGACGCATCTGTAGCCAACTCTCGCAAAAGCCGAATAAACAATGCTTTCAACAGCATTCAGACTGTTATATCTGACCTCCCAGTTGTGCGTGTCTGGATTGACTTCATTGGCCTCATTTATCTTACCGATAACCTTAGCCCTGCTACTCATCAAGAAACCCACCTTTCCTCCAAAAGAAATCTTAAACTTGTCAGCAATGCGGAAATTCAACTCAAATGGGATGTCCATATAATTGAAATTAAGCTTGCTTTTATCGCATGAAGAAAGCTGTGTAAAAGTGATTGTATGAGCGTACGGCTCTGATAACCAGGCACTTTTCATATAATAATTGTGGGACGACACACCCAAACCAATCGACACCGTGTGTTTTGACTCCAACATCGGGAGATTGTAGGTGATATATGCGCCGAAACCTTGGTTTATCGCACGCAAATCGAAATTCTCATATTTGCTGCCGGTATTGATGTCGGTATACAAATCAAAGCCCATGGTAATCTTGCCGTTGGTGCGGTCTTTTATGAGTTGGGCGTTTGCCATGATTGTTATCAGAAACAATGCTGAAAGCAGGAAAATTCGTTTTTTCATATTCTATCTTTTATCTAATATCTGTTATCTTTTATCTGTCATCTTCGTAACAATTCTCTGACGTTTGTCAAGCAATGTGTCAATCTCGTCTTCCGAAAGCTCAGGGTTTTTCAGTTGTGAGTCGATGGCATCGATAAGAGCCTGATAGTTCTCTCCCGTCTGCATCGATTCAAAAGCCTTTTCCTTAATCTCAACATCCGCAATACGATTTTCTTCCACGTCTTCCAGATAAGCGTCTTCTCCAAGTTGCTCGCGAAGCTTGTCGGTCAGCATAGAAATGAGTCTTTTTGCCATCACAGGATCCATCATGCTGAACATCTCAACCGAAAACTGGTCTTTAACCTGTTCATACTGAGTGAGATACATCTTCAACTGCTCATACTGCGCCTTATCCATACCAGGCACATCGTCAGGCGGAAACTTCTCCATCACCTTCTTGAAAAGCCTGAACAGCTCGTCAACCTGTTTTTTAAGATCATCGTTTTCCATAAAAACATTTTTTATATAAACGGCTTTTTATTCATCATAATATATTCCCTCATTGGAATTATAGATGCTGTCGTTGAAATAAAGACTGTCAAGATAAATGGTATCAGTGATAAACAAATCTTCTTCAATGAAGATTTTCTTTTTCAACGAGTCAAGTATCTTCAATGAATCGACAAGCAGTTCCTCAATATTAATGTCACCAACACAAAGTGCGTTATATGGCAGCTCGATGCGGTCGGCAGTGACAAAAGCGTTCTTATAGTTCTTTTTCAGCTGCTGATACATGTTTTCAGCTTCCAATCTTGTGCGGAAATCACCGATACGGAGACGATAATATGGCTGGCCAAATATCAGATAAACCGGAATGTCAGGATATTTCTCGCTGAAAACCGTCTTCACGCTGTCGGCATGTTTCAAGGCGTCGTTGCCCAACTCCATGAAAATCTGCACCCTGAATCCGTCTATCGTGCTGTCGTTGTCATGAATCTGACGCTGTTTCATCAGCAAAGTATCGATTCTTCTGTCCTGATTCAGAATCAAAACACCCCGCTGTGCTGCACAACTTATTGATAATAAGCACATTAAAGCCAGAAACAATAATTTATTCCTCAAAACTTAAAATTTTTTGCTAAATTACGCAAAAGTTTTCAATTTAGTGTGTGATTTTTTGTAATTTTGTCAATAATTTTTTCAATATGAATGAAAATCTCGATGCATACGGCACCTCGATGAGCAAGGCGGAGAAGGAAATCGAGCAGGTCATCAGACCTGACGCTTTCGCCAGTTTCGCCGGGCAGGAGCAGGTCGTGGCAAATCTTAAGGTTTTTGTGAAGGCGGCTGCACAGCGCGGCGAGTCGCTCGACCATGTCTTGCTCCACGGACCTCCAGGATTGGGCAAGACCACCTTGTCGCACATCATCGCCAACGAACTCGGCGTGAACATGAAAATGACCTCAGGTCCCGTTCTCGACAAGCCAGGCAACCTCGCGGGACTGCTCACAAGCCTCGAGAAAAACGACGTGCTGTTCATAGACGAGATTCACCGCCTCAGCCCCGTCGTGGAAGAATATCTCTACTCCGCCATGGAGGACTTCCGCATCGACATCATGATTGAGACCGGACCCAACGCCCGCAGCGTCCAGATTGCGCTCAACCCTTTCACGCTGATAGGCGCCACCACGCGCTCGGGACTTCTCACAGCCCCGCTGCGCTCACGTTTCGGCATCAACATGCGTCTCGAATACTACGACTCGAAGACGCTTTCAAACATCATAAAACGCTCAGCGTCAATACTCCGCGTCCCTATCGACGACGAAGCGGCGTTTGAGATAGCACGCAGAAGCCGCGGCACCCCTCGTATCGCCAACCTGCTGCTGCGCCGTGTCCGCGACTTCGCCCAAATCAAAGGCGACAGAGACGGGCGCATCACCATCGACATCGCAAAAATAGGACTTAAGGCCCTCAATGTCGACCAGCACGGCCTCGACGACATGGACAACCGCATCTTACTGACAATCATCGAGAAATTCAATGGCGGACCTGTTGGCGTAAACACCATAGCCACCGCCGTCGGTGAAGAGGCTGGCACCATCGAAGAGGTATGCGAGCCGTTCCTCATCCAGGAAGGCTACCTCATGCGCACACCGCGCGGACGCGTCGCCACCGACCTCGCCTACAAACACCTCGGCATCTTCAAAGGAGCTGATCAAGGATCATTGTTTTAAATGACATAAAAAAGAAACAGCTTCCCGGGGAGGGAAGCCATTTCCAAATTAACCATTTAAAACTTAATCCTATGAAAATCAAAGCTTTACTCTCTCTTGCTTTGTTTTTTCCTTTTTACTCGCCCACAAGCCGTAAACTTCGCTGACATTGCCGGCTGTAATGAACGCGTTTATCTCGTTTTCGTTGATGTGATTCATCAACTTAGCGAATTCATCTTTAGTGAGAAGGGCTTCAATCTCAACCTTCTTCTGGTTGCTGTAACCGCCCGTCACATCGTACATTGTCACACCACGCTGCAAATCTTTGATGATGAAGTCCTGAATGTGCTTGTACTGTGGACTGATGATGCAGACACGTTTTCTGTTGTTCAAACCCGCTGTGAAATAATCGACCACAATACCGTTGATCCATGTTCCAATCAAGCCGATTACCACAATGTTGAATGGGTTAATGGCGAAAGCCGTCAAACAGATAATTGTGCCTGCCACCGTCACCGACGCTCCGATGTCAAAGTGCATGTACTTGTTGACAATCTTTGCAAGTATATCGAGGCCGCCCGTCGAAGCATTAATCTTAAACAAGGTGGCTTGCGAAAAACTGAGGATAAGCACGAAGCACACGAGGTCGAACCACGGGTCGCCCATCAACGATGAGACACCGTCCTGGAGCGCCACTGGTGACCATCCGCCTGTCGCAGCGTCGAAGAACGCACTCTTCTCACCATACAGCTTGGTGATAACCATCTGGTATGGCAGGTATTTCTCAAACAACGCTGTGAAAGGTCCTAATATCAAAGCGGTGTATACCGTCTTGATACCGAACTCCTTGCCTATCAAAAAGTAAGCCAAGACAAGCAGGATGGCGTTTATGACGAAAATCATCACTGACACCTCCAAATGCACACCGAACAAACTCTCCGAAACCGTCGCCAAAACGATGGAAAGACCGGAGATTGTTCCGATGATGAGCTTGCTTGGTACCAAGAAATAGTGAACGCAGATGGCTGTCAAAACCATGCCAAATGTCATAATAAGGAACTCAACCCAGAATTTCTTGGTTGCTACGTAATCCCAAATTTGTTTTGCACTTACCATTTTTAAATTTTTAACTGATTTTAACCATCTGTTTTCGGGGTGCAAAAGTACATATTATTTTTAATCGTGCAACATTTTTTTCAAAATAATTTCAAAATTTTTTATTTATTTGATTTTCATTCTGTTATCAAACAATTTTTAAAAACAATCAAGCTCATTTTTTACAAAATCCAATCTTTTTACCAAAAACATTTTACGCTTTTCGACAAAATTTTTTGTAAAATTTTTAATTGTCATTTTTTTATGTGCCATTTTCTTTTTTTATTATTTTTGCAACATCATTGATAATGAAAAACATATAATGAAAAAAATCCTATCCATAACGACTTTGCTATTTGCTATACTATTGTCTTTCAATACATTGGCAATTTCAGCAAAAAACATAAATATAACCGGCAAGGTCATTGACAACGACAGCGGCGAAGCCTTGGAATTTGCCACTGTAAGCCTCTTCAACCTCCCCGATTCCACTCTCGTGACAGGTGTCATCACTGACAGCAACGGCGCTTTTACCCTACAGGTAAGCGAAGGGAAATATTTTATCTCAGTTCAGTTTGTCGGATATAAAACAAAGACAATCAACATCAACGCTAAAAACAACGATGTCAATCTCGGCAAGATTTATCTGCAGGAAGACAGCAAACTCCTTCAAGAAGTGGAAGTAATAGGCGAAAAAAGCACCATGACCATGTCTCTCGACAAACGCGTCTTCAACGTCGGGAAAGACATCGCAAGCACAGCGGGCAACGCCATTGAGGTGCTTGAGAACATTCCCTCAGTAACCGTCGACGTTGAAGGCAATGTGAGTCTTCGTGGCGACGACGGCGTGCAGATTCTCGTCGACGGAAAAGCGTCGGGTCTCGTGGGACTCAGCACACAAGACGCTCTCCGCAGCCTTCAAGCGGATATGATTGAACGTATCGAGGTTGTGACAAACCCTTCGGCAAGATATGACGCTGAAGGAACTGCGGGCATTATTAATATAGTGTTGAAGAAAGAAAAACGCAAAGGCGTCAACGGCAGCATCGACGTGCTCGGCGGATTCCCGTTTGAGTGGGGCAAGGCACAACCACAGCCGTTCCCGTTCCAAGCCGGCATCGGCGCAAGCATCAACTACCGCCTCAGACGATTCAATTTGTTCGCAAGCTACAACTACAACTACCGCGACGACATCAGCGACGGATACACCAAAACGGAATATTTCAACGGCGGCATACCCTACAACCCCGACATTGAAAACCACAGCGACGCCTCGCAGATTTCGGAACAAACAACAGAACGCGGTCGCCATTCGCAAGGACATAACATACGCGGCGGCTTTGATTTTTATATCTCCGACAATGACATCCTCTCGTTTTCGGCACTCTACAACAACGGGACTGGACACAACACTCCGACGGTCACATACATCGACGACTTCCCGTTTGAAGGAATAAAACAATTCAAAAAACGCTCGGAAGACTGGCACAACAGCCGCCCGACAAACGAGTTCACACTCGATTACGACAAGTATTTCAATACAAAAGACAACTATTTGAAGACCTCGCTCCGCTATTTCCAAAACGAAAACAGAGAGTGGTCAGACATATATGACAGACATTATGCCTCGCAGGAAGACATGGATAACGACATCGTGATTGACACTTCCGTTATCAGACAATACACCGATGTCATTGAGAAACACCGCCGTTTCCAGGGCATGGTCGATTTTGCCTATCACATCGGGCTTCATAACATCGAAGCAGGCGCAAAATACACCAACGCCATGCCGAGCAACGACGCCATAGTGATGCAAAGCGACACTTTGTACACCGCTTATTGCCATGAGTTCGACTACAACCAACAGGTGGCGGCACTTTATGCAAGCTACGGCACAGAATTCGGACTTTTCTCGTTTCTTGCAGGAGCTCGCTATGAATACACCTACACCATGGCGAACTATAAAAACCAGATTGACGGAAAGCACACCCAAAGCTACCACGACATTTTCCCAAGCGGTCATATAAACTACAAAATCACGGAACAAAACCAGCTTCAGGTGAGCTACACTCGCCGCATCCGCCGACCTGGCTACTGGCAGATGGCCCCATACCGCTCCTTCAACGACGACCGCAACTTCCGTGTCGGTAACCCTGCACTAAGACCTATTTACACTGACAGTTACGAGTTTTCATTCCTTAAATTCTGGGAAGGCGGAAACCTCAACCTCACAGGCTACTATCGTCACAGAACCGATGTCATCCGCCATTTCACCGAAGTGGAAGGTGATGTTTCTGTAAGCATGCCTCATAATTTCGGCATCAGCGACAACTACGGCGTTGAAGTGGTGGGCTCCGTAAAAGTGTTCGACTGGTGGAACATCAACGGAAACGTCAATTTCTTCAAATCCTGTGCCGTCGGCGACTACACCTCTGAAAAAACAGGCATCACAACTCATTATACCACAGACTCTTACGGTTTGTTTGGTCGTCTCGTGATGAAGTTCGACTTCAAGAAATTCTGCAACTTCCAGTTTACTGGACACTTCATGGGACCTCGCACCGAGCCTCTCGGATTCCGCGCCGCCAACTATTGGCTCGACTTCGCCGCCTCACGCGATGTGTTCAACGGAAAAGGCACATTGTCATTGAACGTCAGAGACTTCTTCGGCACACGCTCTCACGGTGGCGAGTCATGGGGCGACAACTTCTGGAAATACAGCAAAGGCTCATGGAGCAAGACGACCGTCACGCTCAACTTCAACTACCGCATCAACCAGCAAAACAGACAAAAAGACAGAGACAATAATCGTAACGACTCCGACGAAGGAGGAGATTTCTAAAATTTGTCCTCACTTCGTTCGGAATATGCTGCTTCGCAGAATGTGTAGGCTTCGCCTAATGCGCAAAGCGCACACATTCGCCTCAAGCGCACATTTTTATTATTCAGCCGAAGGCTGCATATTATTCAATGACTATTTCGTCAGCGAAAATCCACGACTTCTCCCCTGCTCCCACATGCCATTCAGGACACGGACCAGGATTTGTCGCCACCATCTTGACATATCGTGCACCAAGATTCTTCCTGATTTCAAGCTCTTGAATGACAGCGTCTTCCTCCTCTTGGGAGATCTCATTCTCTACAACGCCCACCGGCTTGAAGTTCTTGCCATCGTTTGAAACGAAAAACTCAACCTGCGAAGGCATGAAAATCCATGACTTCTGGTCTTGCAGGAAGCTGCCGGCAAGACGATGAATCTCCGTCATCTCACCCAAATCAACGACGGCATCAAGGTCGACGCCATAATAACCCTGCCACATCCCGACACGGAAATTGTCGTTACCGCGCTGTAAATCAATGAGTGCAATGTCGCCGCCAGCCTCATATTGGTTGCTGTATGGATATTTTATCGTGATGTTTCTGCCCGCACTGATTTTCTTGAACAAACCTTTCGACACCGTCGAGACATCGTCGCCGACAACGGCATACGCATTGATTTCGGCGGTCTCGTCAATAACAAACGGACCGGTATACTCCATTTCCTCACCGCCATTCAAAGAGTACATTATCTTTGCGTCTTTGTTCGGATGAGTGATGCTCACGTCAAGTTTGTCATAGAAAACATATTTGTCAACATTTATTATTGGCACCGTAACAATCTGATTGTCTTTGATATACATCACAGGACAATCGTCAGCGGCAGTAGCCCATGCGGTGTTGCGTTTCTCTGTCATCATGAATTCCAATTTGCCGCCGTTTACTATCTCATCATAATATAAATAGCTGCGACTCAATGGCTTGCCATTCAATTTCACAGATTCAATAAATCTGTTCTCTCTCGACAAGTTCTTTGCCAAAATCTGAAGATTCTTGCCGTTTTCGAACTTCACCGTCATTTTCTCAAAATGAGGCACGCCTATCACATAATAACCGCAAGCCGGCGTCACAGGGAAGAAGCCCATCGCGCTCATCACATACCATGCCGACATCTGACCACAATCCTCGTTGCCGCAAAGTCCGTCAGGCTGGTCGGTATAAAGCTCGTTCATGATTTGATTGACAAGTCTCTGCGTCTTTGTAGGATTTCCTAGGAAATTATAAAGATACGCCATGTGATGCGACGGCTCGTTGCCATGCGCGTACTGCCCAATCAATCCTGTTATATCCACCTGCTGGCGACCAGTGAGGTCGGAAGAAGTCTGGAACAGCTGGCTAAGTTTCTTCTCGTACTCATTTTTGCCGCCCATGAGTTCGATATGTCCGTTAACATCTTGTGGCACAAAGAAATTATACTGCCAAGTGTTAGCCTCCGTCAGCATGAAATTGACCTGTTTTGGGTCGAATGGCGACACAAAACCACCGTTTTTGCGGCCTCTGAAGAATTTAGTCTCAGGGTCATAAATGTTTTTGTAATACTGTGCGCGACGATAAAACTCATCCGCTATCTCTTTTTTGCCCATTTTTTCAGCCATGCGGGCGATGCACCAGTCGTCGTATGCATATTCCAAAGTCTTTGAAACCGACTCGCCTTCCACATCAGCGGCGATATAACCGTATTTTTTGTAATACTCGAGTCCGAAAAAGTCTTTGTTGGCTCTGTCCACCATTGCAGCAAGAGCCTTCTCTGCGTCGAATCCAGTGATTCCGTTGATATAGGCGTCAGCGATGACTGGGATTGAATGGTAGCCAATCATGCAATGTGTCTCGTTGGCAGCAAGTTCCCATGTTGGAAGCAGTCCGCCAGTCTCATAATTGTCGATAAAAGTGTTGATAATATCGACAGCACGCTCAGTCTGCACCATATTGAGGAGCGGGTTTTCAGTACGGAAAGTGTCCCATTGCGAGAAAACAGTGTAACGCGGCTTGTCTGACTGGTGAACCTTCAGGTCATGACCGCGATAACGCCCATCGACGTCAGAATAGAGGTTCGGAACGATAAACGAATGATACAGAGCCGTATAGAACACTTTTTTGTCTTTCTCATTGACGCTTTCGACCTCAATACGGCCCAGTTCCTTGTTCCAGGAATCATACGTCTTCTTTGCCAAGGCATCCAAATCGAAATCGTTTATTTCCGACTCTAAGTTTTTCTTTGCGCCTTCCACATCGACGGCAGAAATGCCTATCCTCATCATGAGAGGCGTACCATCGTTCACGAAATCAAAGGCATACACAAGCCCTTCGGCATTTTTGTCATACGATTTTATCGGTTTTGAAAACTCAGCGTAAAAATACAGATACTGGTCTCTCGCCCAATAGCCCGAGCGGCGGAATCCACTGATTGCATTGTCGCCTTCGACCTTCGCCCACGCCTCGTAAATCTTCTCGTTCGACAATGTCGACTCTTTCAGGTCGAGAATCACGGAGGCGTTCTCACCTTCCGGGAATGTGTAGCGGTGCATCGCAGCCCTTACACCCGAAGCGAGTTCTACATTAATCTTATAATCATCAAGAAAAACGCTGTAAAAACCAGGACGCGCCACTTCTGTCTCGTGACGGAAAGCGGAACGATATTCGTCAGATTTGTAATGCTTCTCACCCGTTATCGGCATGAAACGGAAGTCTCCGTAGTCGTTGCAGCCAGTGCCGCTCAGATGGGTATGGCTGAATCCAAGTATATGATTGTCAGAGATATGATAGCCAGAGCATCCGTCCCAGTCGTCCATTCTCGTGTCAGGGCTTAACTGCACCATGCCGAAAGGAGCTGTGGCTCCGGGATATGTGTGCCCGTGACCGCCCGTCCCGATAAATGTGTCAACGTATGTTACAGGTTCCTGTTTCTTTGAACATGCCGCCAATAAAAACACGGCAATAATTAATATAGGTATTCTCTTCATTTTTTGTGATTTTTTGACACCATAAAATTACCATAATTTTCAATATCTTTCCAAAAAAAATAATTTTTTTTACAAAAAATCATACAACATTATTAAAAAAGTTTTATCTTTGCAACGAATTATCTGCGGGTAGTTCGACATTAAAGATGAAATTAACTCAATTATTAACTAAAAATTACTTACAATGAAAAGAGTATTTTTACTTTCACTCGGCCTTATTTTGGGCTTGGCAGGCTTTGCTCAGGAAAGAGTCAACATGAAGAGCAATGTCGCTAAACAAAGTGCAGTTACATCTGTCAAGACAGGTTATGAAAACCCTGTCGCCGGACAGTATGCTCCAAGCACAGTTCTTCCAAGTGTAACAAACTCACAGATCGTAAGAGAAGGTGAAGTTTGGGAAGAGAACGAAACAATGGTCACACAGTACGACCTTCAGTCAAACTCAGCTATCGGTAACCGTATAGCAGTTTGGGAAGATGGTGCAGCAGCAGTCGTTGCAACATGGGACGGCATTGGCTCAAACACATCATCATGGCCGGATCGTGGTACAGGTTACAACTTCTTCGATGGTTCATCATGGGATGACATGCCAGAAGCAAGAATCGAAAGCTCAAAAACAGGTTGGCCAACAATCTGCGCATACGGCGATGGCGAAATCCTTGCCAACCACTCAAGCAGTGTTAACGTTTTCTACAGACCACAAAGAGGTACAGGCGACTGGACACAGATTGCAACAATCGGTACAGACGAATGGACATGGCCTAGAGTGGCTTGCACAGAAGATGGTACACTCCAACTTATCTGCTGCCAGACAACAGATGTTAGCGTTCAAAACATCATCGGTTACTTCAGATCAACAGACGGTGGCCACACATGGACACAGGTTGACTACTTCACACAACTCTATCAGGAATACAACATGCTCATTTCAGCTGACGACTATGTTATGGCAGTCAACGGAAACGATGTCGCTGTTTTGTTCAACTCAGCATTCTATGATATATTCTATGTGATTTCACACGACGCAGGTGCTACATGGGAGAAACAAGTTGTTGCATCTTACCCAGTCATTTTGGATTGGAACAACGTTCCATTTACAGACAACGACACAATCTGGTGCAGCGATAACTCAGGTTCAATCGCTATCGGCAACGATGGTACAGTTCACGTAGCATTCGGTCTTGGTCGTTCACGTCCAAGCAATGAAACAGTTGGTTCATACAACTACTGGCCATACACAGTCGGTATCGTTTACTGGAACTCAAACTACACCAACGAACAGGGTGGTCACAACATTCCTGATATGGGTCAGTGGTCAGGCGACGCAGCTCACCCAGAATGGGCTCTCAACGGCGAAGGTGGTATCAACAACACATTGTGCTATGACCGTCTTGTCGAAATCGCTTGGGAAGGCTACCTTGAATCAGGTAACCCAGAAGACATCAACCCTAACCTCAACATCTTTGGTTGGGCATCAGAATTAGAACCAGGTTCACCAGCTTCATGGAGCGACCTTTGGGATAACAACTGGGGTGTATACAGATCAATCGGTATCTCAACTCTTCCTGTTGTTGCAGTCGATGACGACAACGTTGTTGTTTTCTACAACTCACTTTCAGACGCACGTGTCAACGGTGACGTTAACTTCTACTACAGAAGCGCTTTCATGCACAGACGCATTAACGGTGTGTGGATGGCTCCTAACACAGAATTCAGCTTCACATCAGAGACAGCAAACATCATGCACTTGGTTGATGAAATCTATTCAACATTCGGTTATCCAAATGCTGTTAACGGTGCATACTGGTTCGCATACTCAGCTGATACCGGTCTTGGTTTGTTCCTCGACAGCGACCAGACAGAGGTTACAGACAACACAATCTACGTCCTCAAACTCACCGACATCGATGGTGTAGCAGACAATACAAAAGACGTTGTCTATAACATCTATCCTAACCCTGCAACAGATTACATCTGCATCAGCTCAGAGGCAGCAGCAAATGCAACTATCACATTTGTCAACCTCGCTGGTCAGACAGTTAAGAGCATCAACAAGAGCCTTGCTATCGGTCCTAACAACGTCAGCATCGACCTCGAAAGTGGTGTTTACTTCTGCACAGTGACAGCTAATGGCTTCAGCAAGACAACTAAAGTTGTTGTTAAATAAGACATTAGTCGTTAGATATTAAATTAGTAGAGACGTGCCATAGCGCGTCTCTACATTTTTAAATAATAACAAATAATCTATTGGGATGAAAAAACTAATCGCATCATTGGCAACTGCCCTTCTCGTGGTTTTCTTCATGGCATCATGCAGCAAGACAACAGAAGTGACAGTTGAGAATTTCAAGTCACAGGCAAATAATCTCGTCGACAAGAAAGTCACCATCACAGGAGTGGCAAACCACATCTGCTCACACAGCGGAAGAAAACTATTCCTCGTGTCACCGAACGGCGGAGAAGAAATGGTTACAGTGTTCACCAACAAGGACATGAAGCCTTTCGACAAGGAAACCATCGGCAAGACCTACACCGTGAACGGCATCGTTAAAATAACACAAGTCATTGACGAGGAATACCTCAACAAATGGGAAGACGAAGTCAACGACCAAATTAACGCCGGCAACGCCGTAGAAGAGGAAGGACATTGCGGCACAGAAAACAAGGCTGCAGGAATCGAAGTGGAAGAAGGAAGAGATGACAATCCGCAACTTCTCCAAATCAAGGCATTCCGCAAGAAATTAGATGAAAACAACGGCGAGCCGATTATCTTTTATCACATAGAGTGCAACTCTTTCGAAATAAAGTAATGCTCCCTTCAGTTGCAATGTGAAAAATTTGCCGCTTCGCGGAATGTGTAGGCTCCGCCTAATGCGCAAAGCGCACACATTCAGCCGTAGGCTGCACATTTCAACATATTGATTTATGATTAGAACCACCATTTCCTGTGCCTGAAGAACAGTGTCAGTCCGACACCCATTGCCACCATCACGCCAACTATAATCCATAGTGCCATAGTGGAGCCTTCAGGAATAAACGGGAATACGACATTCATACCGAAAATTCCGGTGATAAACGTCAACGGAAGTATAATAGACGAAATCAGAGTGAGAATCTTCATGATTTCGTTTGTTTTATTTGTCTGCATCGAGTCGAAAGTCTTGGAGAGACCCTCTATCAAGTCTTCATAATCCTCGGTCATATCCCATACCTTCTGGTAGTAGTCGAGGATGTTGCCCCAATAGTCTTCCATGTACTCCAAATCGCCGAAACCCTGAATCTGACCTGTTTCGAATGAATGGAACACTCGCAGCTGTGGTTTGAAGATAGTGTTCACCGTGATGATGTTCTTCCTTGTCACACTGATTCTCTCGATGATTTTCACCTGCTTCGAGCCGAAAAGCTCACGGTTTATCAACTCGAGGTCAAGTCCCACCTTTTTTAATAAATAGAGAGACTCCATCATCAGTTTCTCGAAGATGCGATACAGAAGAATATCGGAAGTCTTGAGGTTTTTCTCCAGTTCCTCCATGTCGCGCTCCTGATACTCATTGAAGAGCTGGCTCACGTACCATGGTGATTTCTCGATGGTTATGATATAATCCTTGCCCCAGAAGAACTTCACCTCTTTTGTCTTGATGAACTTGTTCTGACGGTCGAAATTAGGATACTGTAGAATCAGGAAGTAATAATCGTCGTAGATATCTATTTTCGGACGCTGGTTGACTGACTTGCAGTCTTCGATGTCCAAGGGGTGGAAATGGAATTTTTCCTTCAAAAACTTAAAGTCTTCTTCCGCCGGATTCGTCACATGACGCCATTTCAGCGAGCCGATTGTCAATGTCTCAATCATGCTGGTCCCCCTTTCTTTATGTTAAGATTCTACATTCGATTAATGTTTAAAACGTGCAAAAATACTATTTTTTTGTTAAAACAACCAAAAAAATCTGTTAAAATCACTTCACTTTACGGAGAAACATTCCTGGTTGCACCTTGCAGCTACCTTTGAACAATGTCTCGGTAGTGCGAAGTCCTTCTTTGTCCCTCTTCTTCAAAGTGACGTTTTCCTTAGCTCTCTGCTCCTTGGTCTTCAATTCAAGATTGGTGTTGTTGAAATAGATATTGTCCCACACCTTGCCCTTCACGACAGTCACAGAGCCTGCTTTTTTAAGTTTCTTTGACTTGGCATCATATTGATACACATTGAATTTATCTTTGTCTTCAACGCCTTCTTTCGTTCCGATACGTGCAGCCACTCTCATTCTCTTTGGCGGTGTCGGGTTGACGAGCATAAGTCCAGTGCGTGCGTTTTTGAGTTTCTTGCCTTTAAACGTCGTCGCCGTCACAGGGTTGCCTTTCTTGTCAACCTGAGGCACATACATCTCGGGAGCGTCCTCACCGGTGCCGCCGCCGTTATCCCAAATCTTGCCTTTCTGGGCGATGGCATAGCCGTAAAAGTTGCCATCTTCATCAACGACAGCAAACTGTTCGCCTCCGCGAAGTCCTTCTTTTGTTCCAATCTCAGCAGTGATAATCTTTCCATTGACAGTGATTGGAGCAGTCACGTCAGGACTCACAAGGCTGTAAAAATCAAGCAATGGAGTCCATACTTTGAACACATCGTTACGGTTTTGAAGCTTGATAAACACCTTGTTAAGATTTCTAACCATTGTCAGGTTGATAATCTGCTCAAACGACCTTGTAGCCGATATAATGACCGTACTTTTATTGGATTGATGGTCAATATATTTCATCTTGAACTTGTCGCTTGACTCCATAAGTTTAGGGTTTTTGAGAACTTCGTTATTGAAAAACCATTCTGTCTCCTCATCCCAAACAAGTTCGTAAAGCCATGTGTCGGAAACCAATGTATAGCCGTCTTTTGTGGCGTTATATACGCTATAAGCCGCGATTTCCGCAAGGTTATATTTGAAATTCGCCACTTTCGGATCCATGCCGTTTTTAATTGAGTTGTCATGAGCAACTTTTGCCACGGCAATAGCAGCGTCTCTTACAGCTCTTGCCACAGGCTCGTTCTCATAAAACTTCAATTTAGTGAAAGTCATGAATGTGAAAGGAAGCAGCTTCATCGACAGTTCTTTGATTTGCACGTCCATGTCGCGTTTTTGTGCCGTCATCGCCACATTTTCATCGCCGGCGTTCACGGTATAGTAGCCTCTTTCAAAAACCGTCTGCATATTGATTTTCGCATCAGGATTCTCAGGATAGTCGATGTCGTAATTGACTTTACCATGTTTGTTATAGTTAAACCACCTCATAACCAAGCGGTTAGCTATCTTGTTATTGTTGATGTAGCGGGTCAGTCGTGCCTCCACTTCTTTGTCGGACACGTTTTCTGTAGAGCCGATATTCACCATTCCGATATCAGCGCCGTGTTTGTTGTACTGGTTCGGGAAGTTCTTATCCGGATCCATATAATTGTTCCAGGAATTGTCGACCAGCTCTTTGTTCGGGAAATATTCAGATTCGATATATACCATCTCAAGCGAGCTGCGCATATAGAAATATGTTCCGTCGTCCTTTTGAGAAATCATATTTCCATAATTCTGTTCTTGTGCGAAGGCTCCCATTGCCATGAATGTGCCAAAAACAATCATAAAAACAGTAACAAGTCTTTTCATATCACAATTTTTTTAATTTATTTATAATCAATTATTTCCATTCCAAAGTATTGATAAGATGCCGCACGTCGGAAGTGATGAAATCGATTACCGGACGCAAAGAATCGTTATTTGGATACATATTAAAATACAGCGAGCCTCTCAGGAAATGCTCAGTGCTGTCGGTGAGATAAAACTGCAACGGTGACGCCACGCCTTCACCATCAAGGAAATAAACAAGTCCGTAAACGTTTTTATTCCTGTTGACAACGACACTGTCACGGATGCCCGTTGCTTTTGCTATATGCTTGGTAATCATGAGGTAAGCGTCTTCAAGGTATTCCGAAAGATTGCCGTCAACGTTCTTATAAGACAAGTGAATTGTGCCTTTGTAGGCAGGAAACACCACATTCGACCAATCAGTTTCCTCAATTGAGTTATAGTCAGGAGTGATTTGGGCATACGCAGGATATTCAAACATGTAGTGGTTCATGGTATCAAGCGTAACGTATTGTTTTTCAGGGAAATCTATACGAAAATAGCCACGCGGTTTGGGTTGTGGATTTCTGTCTCCACAAGAAACTGTTGCAAGTAGAACCAACAGCGAGACCAAACTAATTGCCAGTTTTCTCATTATAAATCACCTTAATCTCAATAATTCTGCGTCTGTCGGCTTTCTCGACCTGGAAAACGAACTCTTTGTATGATGTGGAGAAGCCAGCCTGCGGGATGCGTCCCTCCATTTCGAGGATGAGACCAGCCAGCGTGTCAGACTCGCCTTTTATGTCTTCAAAATAAAAGTCATTGATGTCGAACACTTTACAGAAATCAACAAGACTTGTCTGGGCTTGGAAAATGTATGTCTTGTCATCAATTTTCCTGTAGTTCTGGTTCTCGACCACGGTGTCGAACTCGTCGCTGATGTCGCCTACAATCTCTTCGAGCACGTCTTCCATTGTAACGAGACCTGAAGTGCCACCGTATTCATCGACGACGATGGCGATATGAATCTTCTTGGCACGGAAATCCTGGAACAAATCATTGATTTTCTTGTTTTCAGGCACGAAAAACGCCGGACGCAGAAGCCCCTGCCATTTGAAATCTGTTTCCTCAATATGCGGCAGAAGGTCTTTAACATACAAGATACCTTTTATCTCGTCTATTGTCTCGTCATAGACCGGAATTCTTGAGAAGCCGTTTTCGATAATCAAGTCGACGAGCAGTTTGTAGTCTGTCGTCAGTTTCACTGCGAAAAGCTGTACGCGCGGCTGCATGATGTCGCTGACCTCTTTCTCGCCGAAAGTCGCGATGCCTTGCAGCATGGAACGCTCCTCAATAGGAGTCTCTTCCGCCGTCGTTATATCTACAGCAGTGGTCAAATCACTGATTGACAGCGAGTTGACATTCTTTTTCGCAAGACGTTTGTCGATGACAGCCGTTGAGTGGATAAGCAGCGAGCTCATAGGTTTGAACACCACCATGCAGAATTTTATCATGGGTGCGAGGTTCGTCGTGAGTGTGCGCGCTTTTTTAGCAGCTGTGATTTTTGGAATCATCTCGCCGAAAATAAGAAGGAGAGAAGTGACAACCACCACGTCAATAATGAAAACCAGCACCTTGTCATCACCGTAATCGAACAGCCGGTCCATGATATAGGCGGAGAATATCGTGATTGTGACGTTTATCAAGTTGTTGGTTATCAATATCGTCGCAAGAAACTGTTTCGGCTTGTTACGCAGCTCCAGCACCAATTTGTCGGAGCGGCGGTCGGAGTTTTCCATCTCGTTGATGTCGTTCGGAAGGAGCGAAAAGAACGCCGTCTCGCTTGCCGATGCGAGGGCGGAAAAAAACAACAGCACACACAGGATGACGAGACATAGCACCGTCACCCAGGTGATACCTTTAAAAATAAGTGCCAAAATCATAGTTTAGAACGGAAGGTCGTCGCCCGAATAATCCTGGCTTGGCATCTGGGTCTCAACAGGAGGCTGCTGATATTGTGGTTGCGGCTGCTGCGGCTGTGTAGCGTAAGCGTTATACGACGCGTTCGGGTTTTGTTGCTGCTGCTGGCGGTTACCGCTGAGGCTCATCATCTTGTCGACAACGATTTCCGTGATATAACGTGTCACGTTCTGGTTGTCAACATATTGGCGTGTTTTTATTCTTCCCTCTACGTACATCTGGTCGCCCTTGGAGTAGTTACGGCGTTTTTCGAAGATATCTTGTGCCAGAGCGCCCCAGCTGACGAGGTTATGCCAGTCGGTTTGTTCCTGCCAGTTGCCGTCGCGGTCGCGGTAACGTTCTGTGGTAGCGAGAGATACGGTCATTTTCTTTGTTCCGTTATCAAAAGATATGACTTCCGGGTCCTTGCCCAAATTTCCTATTAAAATAACTTTGTTCAGACTTGCCATGATTCAAATTTTTACACAATAACACATAAATTAATTATGCAAAAATATCAAAAAAAACGTATCTGTAAGAAAATGAATGAAAAAAATTTATTTTTTTTGCACCACGTAAAAAATTTCTTATTATTTTTGCAGCGGAAAAAAAAGTATCAATCATTAAATAAATTTAAGAGTTATGACAAAAGCTGAAATAGTAGCGAAAATCGCTGAAAAAACAGGTGTTGAGAAAGGCAACGCACAGGCAGTTGTTGAATCTTTCATGGAAATCGTAAAAGAGGCTGTTAAGAACAACGAAGATGTATATCTCAGAGGTTTCGGCAGCTTCAAGAGCAAGATGAGAAAAGAGAAAGTTGGTAGAAACATCCGCGCCAACGGTGGCAAGGGCGAGAAGATCGTCATTCCGGCACACAACATCCCAGCATTTAAGCCAGCTAAATCATTCATCAACGACCTCAAGTAATTGGTCAAATAATTTTTGTAATTATGCCAAACGGTAAAAAACACAAAAGACACAAAATGTCTACCCACAAGCGCAAAAAACGCCTCAGAAAGGATAGACATAAAAAGAAATAATCTAAAAGATTAGTTTCTTTATTTACAATAACACAGCATTGGCACAAACGATGTTGTGTTATTGTTTTAAATTGAAATTCAAACCTTTGTAATATTATGGACAACACAACCACAGTTCCGACAGTCAACAGAGAACTTGTCATCAGTTCTGATGTTTCAGAGGTTAATATTGTTTTGTTGGAAGACAAGCAGCTTGTTGAATTCCACAAAGAGCAAATCAACAGTAATTTCGCTGTAGGCGATGTGTATTACGGTCGCATACGCAAGATCCTGCCAGGCTTGAACGCCGCATTTGTCGACATCGGCAACCAAAAGGACGCATTTCTCCATTATCTGGATTTAGGTCCGCAAATCAACTCACTCATCGAGTATTCGAAGCTCGCCCATGAGGGGAAGACGGCGCAGGCTGTTTTGGAGAAATTCCATCTGAGCAGCGACATCGACAAGACGGGGAAGATTTCAGATTTCCTGCAGGTGGGCGATCAGATACCGGTACAGATTGCGAAAGAGCCAATAAACACTAAAGGTCCGCGCATCTCGGCAGAGATTTCGTTCGCTGGACGTTACATAGTGTTGGTGCCGTTCTCGAATCGTGTGTCGATTTCGCAGAAGATACGCAGCGGCGAAGAGCGCAGTCGTCTTAAAAAACTCATCCAGAGCATAAGACCTAACAATTTCGGCGTCATCATCCGCACCGTGGCGGAAGGGAAAAAAGTCGAAGAACTTGACGCCGACATGAAGTATCTGCTCGGCAAATGGGAGCAGATCACCGAGTCGTTATACGGAAGCAAGGCTCCAGCGAAGCTTGTGAGCGAACTTGACCGTACGTCTGCCATGCTCAGAGACCTACTCAATGAGTCTTTTAACACGATAACTGTTGACAACCAGTCTCTTTTTGACGAAGTCAAAAGCTACATCACCACCATCGCCCCTCAGAAGGCAGACATCGTGAAGCTCTACAAAGGCAAAGACCCGATTTTCGAGTATTACGGTGTGGCGCGCCAGATAAAAGGGTCGTTTGGCAGGATTGTCACAATCAGAAATGGTGTTTACCTCATCATTGAACACACCGAGGCGATGCACGTCATCGACGTTAACAGCGGCCATCGGTTGAACAAGGAAGCATCTCAGGAAGAGAATGCATTGGCTGTCAATCTGGAATCGGCAGTGGAGATAGCGCGACAAGTGCGTTTGCGTGACTTGGGCGGCATCATCATCGTAGACTTCATCGACATGCACGAAGCGAAGCATCGCAAGGAGCTGTTTGACAAGCTACAGGAAGAGATGGCGAAAGACCGCGCCAAGCACACCATCCTCCCAGCCACAAAATTCGGGCTCATCCAGATCACACGCCAGCGTGTGCGCCCGGCAACGGAAGTCACCGTACAAGAAAAATGCCCCGTTTGTGACGGCACGGGAAAGATAAGACCGTCGCTCATCTACATCGACGAGATTGAAAGCAGCCTCAAGTATCTGCTCCTCGACCAGAACGAGAAAGAAGTGACGCTTCAGGTGCATCCTTTCATCTACGCCTACCTGACAAAAGGATTCTTCTCCATAATAAGGAAATGGAGATGGAAGTATCACAAGACGATACATATCCACGAAGTGAAGTCATACCATATACTTCAGTACAATTTCCTTGACAAGAATGGGGATGAAATAACCTTTTAGTCAGTTAATCAGTTAGTCAGTTAGTCAGTTAGCAATTAAACTGATCAACTGATTAACTGATCAACTGATTAACTGATTAACTAAAAAAAACTTCAATCACAACTTCCCTTTCTTCAATTTTTTGTATATTTGCAAGTTTAAATATACTTCTATGAAAGAAATCGTACTTAGCGGCATCAGACCGACAGGAAACTTGCATCTTGGCAACTATTTCGGTGCGGTGAAGAACTTCATCCGCCTTCAGGATAATTACAATTGTTATTTCTTTATAGCTGATTATCATTCACTTACAACACATCCGCATCCAGACGACCTTCACGGAAGAGTGCGTCAGATTCTCGTCGAATATCTTGCGGCAGGCGTCGACCCGGAGAAAGCGACTTTGTATGTGCAGAGCGACGTTCCGGAGGTGGTGGAGCTGTATCTGTTCCTCAACATGAACGCGTACATCGGCGAGCTGGAGCGCGTGACGACGTTCAAGGAGAAGGTGCGCAAGCAGCCTGACAACGTCAACGCAGGACTCCTCACCTACCCTACATTGATGGCTGCCGACATTTTGATACACAAGTCACAATATGTGCCAGTAGGCAAAGACCAGGAGCAGAATCTGGAGAAAGCCCGCGACTTCGCAGGACGATTCAACAACATCTACGGCGTTGAATATTTCCCTATTCCTCAGGCATTTAACTTTGGCAATCAATTGGTTAAGGTGCCAGGACTCGACGGCAACGGCAAGATGGGCAAGAGCGAAGGCGAGGGCAACGCCATCTTCTTGGCAGAAGACGATGCCTCCATCAGAAAGAAAGTGATGCGTGCCAAGACCGACAGCGGTCCAACCGAGATGAACCAGGAGAAGCCGGAACCGATAGCGAACCTGTTCCAGCTGATGAGCATTGTGTCGAAACCTGAGACCGTGCAGTTCTTCGACGACGCATACAACAACATGACCATCCGTTACGGCGACATGAAGAAACAGCTGGCAGAAGACATGATACAATTTGTCACCCCGATTCGTGAACGCATCCGCGAAATCGACGCCAACGACGAGTATATTAATAAGGTAGCGCGAATGGGAGCGGAGAAAGCACGCGAGAGTGCAAGGAAGACCATCAAAGATGTTAGAGAGATAATAGGATTTAAGGCGTTTTAATATAGTTAATCAGTTAGTCAGTTAATCAGTTAGTCAGTTAAACTGAATAACTGAACAACTGAACAACTGAACAACTGAGAATAATGATTGATCACGAGAAAAAACAGGAAAGGGCGGTTTTGGTGGCAGTAAGCACCTACGAGCAGAACCGTGAGCGCACCGAAGAATACCTTGACGAGTTGGAGTTTCTTTTGGAGACAGCGGGCGGCATTGCCGTGGGACGTTTTGTCCAGCCGTTGGAGCGCCCTAACAGCGTAACATATTTGGGTTCGGGCAAGCTCGAAGAATTGAAACAATATATCAAGGCGGAAGAGATTGACATGGCGATTTTCGACGATGAGTTGAGCGCCACACAGATTCGCAACCTCGAAAAAGAGCTCGAATGCCGCATCCTTGACAGGACGAATCTCATCCTCGACATTTTCGCAAAGAACGCAAAGACAGCATACGCCAAGACACAGGTGGAACTTGCCCAATATCAATACATGCTGCCACGTTTGACAAGAATGTGGACACACTTGGAGCGTCAACGAGGCGGTATCGGAATGAGAGGTCCCGGTGAGACGCAGATTGAGACAGACCGTAAGATTATCCGTAACAAAATCGCTTCTCTGAAAGAGAAACTTGAAGAGATTGACATGCAAAAATCGGTGCAGCGCAAGAATCGCCAACAGATGGTTCGCGTGGCATTGGTGGGATATACGAACGTCGGTAAGTCGACGATAATGAACATGTTAAGCAAGAGCGACGTGTTTGCCGAGAACAAGCTTTTCGCCACCTTGGACACCACCGTGAGAAAGGTCGTAATCGAGAATTTGCCGTTCTTGTTGTCGGACACCGTCGGTTTCATCAGGAAGCTGCCTACACAGCTTGTAGAATCGTTCAAGTCGACCCTCGACGAGGTGAGAGAATCCGATATTTTGCTTCATGTCGTTGACATCTCGCATCCGGATTTCGAGTCGCAGATTGAGACCGTGAACCAGACCTTGGCCGACATCGGAGCAGGCGACAAGAAAGTCATCATGGTGTTCAACAAGATTGACGCTTACAGCTACGAAGAGAAAGAAGCCGACGATTTGACACCGATTACCAAGAAAAACTACACCTTGGAGGATTGGAAAAAGACCTGGATGGCGAAAGACAAGCCTTGCATCTTCATCTCGGCAGCGGAAAAGACTCATTATCAAGAGTTTAGAGACCTGCTTTATAAAGAGATACGTGACATGCACGCCATCAGATACCCATACGACAACTTCCTTTATTAAGACATAACACAATGATTATCAACACACATAGCCACATCTACGATGAAGCCTTCGACAACGACCGCGAAGTGGTTTTTCAACGCGCACTTGAGGCTGGTGTGGAGATGCTACTGTTGCCGAATTGCGATGAAAAAACCATCAAGCCGATGATGGAGTTTTACGAAAAACATCCAGATAATGTGAGAGTTATGATGGGATTGCATCCAGAAGAGGTGAAGGAAGAGTATAAAACGAAGTTAGCGGTGATTGAGAATGAGATTCCTCGCTTCGCTCGGAATGACAGCGGTGTTTTGGTTGGTATAGGCGAGATTGGGCTTGATTTTTATTGGGACGACACGTTTAAGAATGAGCAGATAGAGGTTTTGAGTGAGCAGTTGCATTGGGCAAAGGAGTTGGGATTACCTGTCTCCATTCACACCAGAAACGCATTTCATGAAATGTTCAAGGTGCTTGACCACGAGCAGGACGGGCGACTTTCGGGCGTAATGCATTGTTTCAACGGTACTTACGACGAGGCAAAGACAGCTATCTCATACGGAATGCATCTCGGTTTAGGCGGTGTCATAACATATAAAAACTGCGGTGTGAAGGAGTTTTTGGCTGACATCCCAATGGATAGGATTGTTTTGGAGACCGACGACCCGTATCTGCCGCCAATACCATATCGCGGGCAACGCAACGAGCCAGCATACATCGTGAAAACCGCAGAAAAAGTGGCGGAGATTTATAATGTGACGACAGAAGAAATTTGTAAAAAAACAACAGATAACGCAATCAAATTATTTAAGTTAGTCAGTTAGTCAGTTGTTAATCAGCTGAGTAACTGAACAACTGAATAACTGAACAACTGAATAACTGAACAACTGAATAACTTATATGAATAAACCATCGATTTTAGTGCTTTACACTGGGGGCACGATAGGAATGATGAAAGACCCGAAGACAGGCAGTCTGGTACCTTTCGATTTCGGCAACATCTACGAGCATCTGCCGGTGCTTCGCAACCTCGACTATGACATTGACTTCTATGCTTTCAAGAATCTCATCGACTCGTCGAACATGACGCCTGAGTTCTGGATTGAGCTTGCCGAAAAGATTGAGGAGTGCTACAATGACTACGAGGGTTTTGTGGTCCTTCACGGCTCCGACACCATGGCATACAGCGCCTCGGCATTGAGTTTCATGCTTGAAAACCTTGCCAAGCCTGTGGTTTTCACCGGTTCACAGCTTCCGATGGGCATGGTCAGGAGTGACGGACGCGAGAATTTCATCACCTCCATAGAGATAGCAGCATCGAAGACAAACGGAATCCCTTCAGCGCCAGAAGTGTGCATTTTCTTTGAGAATCAACTGCTTAGAGGAAACAGGGCGACAAAGTTCAATGCCGAGAACTTCAACGCGTTTTCATCGGGCAACTACCCCACTCTCGCCGATGTCGGAATCAAGATAAAATACAACAGGGAATATATCGCAAAGCCCAGTGGCGACAAACTGATTGTCCATAAAAAATTCGACCCCAATGTCGGGATTTTGAAACTTTTCCCGGGCATCACCCATGATTTCGTGAAACATTCATTGGATACACCAGGGTTAAAAGGCATCATCATGGAGACGTTCGGGTCAGGAAACGCACCTACGACCGAGTGGTTCATTGAAGATTTGAGCGAAGCAATAAAGAAAGGCCTCATCATCTACAACGTGACGCAGTGCAAGTCGGGCTCGGTGGAGATGGGAAGATATGAAACGAGCTTGAACCTTGACAAGATTGGGGTTATCAGCGGTTATGACATCACGACGGAGTCGGCGTTGGCGAAGATGATGTATTTGCTTGGCGAAGGCTACAGTCACGAGGAAGTGAAAAAGTATCTGCAGACACCGTTAAGGGGTGAAATGACCATATAAAACATTGATAATAAATATCTTAAACAAGCGCCAAACAATTTTGTCAAAAAAATGAAATAATGTTTTAAATTTCTTGTTAATCAAAAAGAAAAATTTCGTAATTTTGACACGAATTTTTTGGAGGGAAAAATCCTTTGGAGAGATGTCCGAGTGGTTTAAGGAGCACGCCTGGAAAGTGTGTGTACTTCAAAAGGGTACCGCGGGTTCGAATCCCGCTCTCTCCGCAACGAATCAGCGGTGGCACGGAATAGATTCCTCACTGCGTTCGGAATGACAAACAAGGAAAAAATAAATAGAAACAAATTAAATTAACAAAATTAAAAAGTAGTAATTCAAAATTCAAATCATGAAAAAATTAATTGCTTTACTGACAGTTGCGGGATTTCTGACATTCGGAATCAGCAACGCACTTCTTGCACAAGAAGAAACTCAACAAGAACAGCCGGCACAGACAGAGCAGGTTGTTGAAACTGTAGCACAGACCAACCCATTGGCAGCACCTAAGACAGATGCTACATTCCATGAGGTTTTGAAGAAACAGTTCATCGATGGTGGCTGGGAATTCATGAGCATCATCTTATTAATCTTGGTCCTCGGTCTTGCAGTGTCAATTGAGAGAATCATTTATTTAACATTAAGCACAACAAACACCAAGAAGCTTCTTGCCCAGTTAGAGGAGACATTGAACAAGGGTGGCATTGAGAAAGCAAAAGATTTGTGCCGTGACACACGCGGTCCTATCGCCAGCATCTTCTACCAGGGTTTGATGCGTTACAACGAAGGTCTTGAAGAAGTTGAGAAATCAATTGTTTCATACGGTTCAGTTATGACAGGTAACCTTGAGAGCGGCGCAAGCTGGATTTCATTGTTCATCGCATTGGGACCTATGTTGGGATTTATGGGTACTGTTATCGGTATGATCGCTGCATTCGATGCTATCGCAGCAGCAGGTGACATCAGCCCAACAGTTGTTGCAGGCGGTATGAAAGTCGCTTTGTTGACAACAGTGTTCGGTCTTATCGTTGCTGTTATCCTCCAGATCTGCTACAACTTCATCCTCAACAAGATTGAAGGTATTGTGAACGATATGGAAGACTCATCAATCACATTCATGGACATGCTCCACAACTATTCAAAGAACAACTAATCTAACAAAAGAAAAATCATGGTCGATAAATTATCAAAATATTGCAAATATGTGCTTATAGCCTTGATGGTTCTCAACGTTGTATTCGGCATTATCACTATTGCAGGTGGTGAAGCCAGCGTCGGAACATTCATGGGCTTTGCATATTGCATGCTTGGATTGACTGTGGTTGCGATTTTGTTTGCACCTATCTATGGTATTGTAATCAATCCAAAAAGCATAAAGACAATCGGTATCGTTGTGGCTATCGTTGCAGTCATCGCCCTCATTGCGTTGCTGTTATCAAAAGGCGCAACACTTCCGATAGAGTATCTTGAATCAATGGAAGTTACAAAAGGCACTGAGTCTTTCGTTGACTTCTTCATGGTATTCACTTACATTGTCGTTGGTGGCACAATCGCAGCTGTAATCTATTCAGCAGTATCGAAACTCATTAATAAATAATAAGGAAGGAAATTATCATGGCTCGTAAGAAAAAGAAAGTACCGGAAATCAACGCCAGTTCAATGGCTGATATCTCTTTCTTGCTGTTGATATTCTTCCTCGTTACCACTACGATGGACACTGACAGCGGTATCACCCGTCGTCTTCCTCCACCAGTAGAAAACCCAGACATGGATGTCAAAGTGAAAGAAAGAAACATTTTGAACGTCATGATCAATAAGTACGACAAACTGATGGTTAACGGTAAGCCATGCGACATTTCAGAATTGAAGGATAAGACCAAGGATTTCATCACTCCTAAACCGAACGATGAAAAGGCACCTGAAATCGAGATGAAGGAAATAGAACTTATCGGCGAATTCATGACCAACAAGGGAGTTGTATCACTTAAGAATGACCGTGGTACTTCATACATGATGTACATCGCAGTTCAAAATGAATTGGCTAAGGCTTTCAACGAACTTAAAGAAGAGGTCTCAAGACGCTATTTTAAGACCAGTTACAGCGACCTCACCGACAAAGACAAGATCGACGCGGTGAACAAAGCGGTGCCGGTGCGTGTTAGCGAGGCTGAACCTGAAGAAATCAAATAATAGGAGAGAAAATTATGGCAAAATTCAGAAAAGGTGGATCAAAAGAGGTTCCGGCAATTTCAACCGGTTCAATGCCTGACATCATCTTCATGTTGATTTTCTTCTTCATGGTTACAACCTCTATGCGTGAGACCACATTGAAAGTCAAGATGAAATTACCAGCAGCGACGGAAGTCCAGAAACTCGAGAAGAAATCTCTCGTGAGTTACATCTACATCGGACCTCCGACGAACACCAAACTCTATGGTACAGAGGCACGTATCCAGCTTAACGACCAGTATGCGCGTATCGAAGACGTTATCCCGTTCATTGAGCAGGAACGTTTGGACCGCGCCGAGGCCGACCGTCCACTCCTCACCACATCACTCAAGATTCATGAGGAAGTGAGAATGGGTCTGGTCACCGACGTGAAGCAGGAACTCAGAAAATGCGGTGCATTCCGTATTAACTACTCAGTACGTAAAGGAGAATAAACGGTTAAACGTTATCCTAAAACGATTTGTTGTAGGGGCGAATGATTATTCGCCCCTACATGTTTTATATAGGGTCGACATCAATGGAGATTGTGATTGATTTGTAATCGCTGTTGCGTTTGAAGGAATCCATTTCGGATTTTATGATTTCCTTGATTCTCATTGAGTTGTCGTTCCTGTCGAATTTAACAAGAATCTGTTTGATGTATTGGTTCTTAATCCTTGAAACTATAGGATATTCCGGACCGAGGATGTTATGTTTGAAGACTGGACGCAGCTGCCTTGCGAAAAATTCTGCAGCGGCATTGAGTTTGTTGTAGTCGGTGTGACGCAACTTTATCATTATCAGGCGATAATATGGCGGATAGCAGAACTGGCGACGTATCGGCATCTGCTCCTCGAAAAATCGCACGTAATCGTGGTTGACTACGTTAAGAATCACAGGATGCCTTGGTTGATACGTCTGTATGATGACCTTACCCTTCTCGCCTTTCCTGCCAGCGCGTCCACTCACCTGCTCCATTAGCTGGAAACTGCGTTCATGCGCTCTGAAGTCAGGGAACGAGAGCATGTTATCGGCGTCGAGGACGCCCACGGTCTTCACATGGTCAAAGTCGAGTCCTTTTGTGACCATCTGCGTGCCGACGAGCACATCGGTCTCACGATTCTTGAATTGGTCGAGGATAAACTGATATGAGTTTTTCGAGCGCGTGGTGTCGAGGTCGAGGCGAGCGCAGCGAGCCTCGGGAATGACGGCGGTCAAGTCCTCCTCAATCCTCTCGGTACCGAAACCGTGCATCTTCAAATCGGTGCTATGGCACGACGGACACTCCGACGGCACCGACATGGTGTAGCCGCAGTAATGGCATTTCATGATGTTCTGCGCCTTATGATACGTCATCGAGACATCGCAGTTGATGCATTGCGGTACCCAAAGGCACACTCCACATTCAAGACGGAGCGAGAAACCGCGACGGTTTTGGAACAGAATAACCTGGTTTTTGTCGTTCAACGTGTTGCGCATCGCATCGACGAGAACGCTACCGAAGTTAGCCTGCATGAGCTTGCGTTTCCGTTCAACGCGCATGTCGTCAACGATGATTTCCGGCATCTCCATCCCGCCGTAACGTTCGGTGAGCTGCACAAGATGATAACGTCCCTGACGGGCGTTGTAGTAGCTTTCAAACGACGGTGTAGCGGAACCGAGGAGCACATCAGCACCATGAAAGCGTGCCAAAATCATACTGAGGTCGCGGGAATTGTAACGCGGGGCAGGGTCGATTTGTTTAAACGATGTATCATGCTCCTCGTCGACGATTATTAGACCCAAATCGGAAAAAGGAAGCAAGATAGAGGAACGTGAGCCGATAATCACTTGATATTTAGGGCTTTTCGTTATCTCAAAGTCCAAGACCTGCTCCCAAATCTCAACACGCTCCATGTCGCTGTAACGCGAATGATACACGCCGACCTGGTCGCCGAAATATTTCTTTAACCTATTGATAATCTGCTCGGTAAGCGCTATTTCCGGAAGGAGATAAAGCACCTGCTTCCCTTTTTTCAAGGCTTCTTGAATCAGTTTGATATAAATCTCTGTCTTACCCGAAGAAGTGACTCCATGAAGCAAAACAGGTTTGTTTTCAGCAAATCCATTATGAATCTCGTCAAATGCAACCTGCTGTTTTTCTGTTAGTTGTATCGTGTCAACATCCGTCAAGGCGTTGAAGCTCTTGAGTCGGCTGACACGTTTCTGGTATGTCGTGAACACACCTTTATTAATAAGAGCCTTCAAAACATTGCTGTTGGCATTGGATTTTGCCAACAAATCGGAAGCGAGGATGTCGTTTTCAGCATTTCCGCCAAGGACGAAAAATGACATCACGACCTCAAGCTGTTTGTAGGCGCGTTTTGTCAGCTCGTCCATCAGTTCGTGCATCTTCTCATCGCTACGGTATTCTTCCGCAAGTGCTACAAAACGCTCGTATTTCGCCTTGAATTTTGCGTCAAGCTCCTCCTCCATCACCACGATTTTCTTGTCGATCATCGTTTTTATGAGCGGCATCACCTTTTTATAGCCGATAATCTTGCTCACTTCGCTAATCGTGAGCTTCGGCTGCACCTGAAGAGCCTCGACGATGAGATATTCGAAGTCGTTGAGTGCCAAGGTATCAAGTTCAAATTCATCGGAAAGCTTTATCTTCGACTCGCTTGAAAGCTTCATCGCTGAAGGCAGAGCCGCCTGCATCACATCGCCCTCGTAACAGATATAATAATCGCAAATCCATTGCCAGAATTTCAACTGGATAGCATTGACAACAGGATTCTCGTCAAGGAGTCCGAGGATATATTTAACCTGTTCATGCTCAGGCACTTGCTCCGTTACCTCGCTTATCAGTCCTGACATAATCTTCGTCTTGCCGAACTGCACCACGGCGCGCTGTCCGACCTTCACTCTGTCGTTCAGTTCCATCGGCACACGGTAAGAGAACGTGCCGGGAACCGGCAGCGGCAGGATTACATTGACGAATAATGTTTTTCTTTCCATTTTTTATTTGGTGAACGCATGCATTCTCCCTACAGGATACAAAATTAATATTTTATTTCGTAAAATTTTATTATTTTTGAAAAATAAAACATCTTTGTCTTATGAGATTTAAACTATTGACAATCATATTGTTATATCTTACGATAAATCTTTCGGCGCAGAATCTGATGACGGTCGGCGACATGAATTACCATGACGAGGTGCATAGCGTGCTGCTTCATCCTACGGGTTTCGACCTCGACAAGCCCGTGATTTACCTTGACAACATGATTGAGCAGCTGCATCTTCAGTTTGACGTGTTTGCATACGACGCGCCTTACCTTTATTACACTTTGGTGCATTGCAACAACGACTGGCAGCCGACAGATTTGCCGAAAAACGATTATATCAACGGTTTTTTTCAGGAAGAGATAAGCAATTTCACATTTTCGCTAAACACTTTTATAAACTACGTTCATTTCGACCTTTTGTTTCCTACAAGCAACATGATTCCGAAGATTTCAGGAAATTATCTGCTTGTCGTAACTGGCGAGGATCCGAATGACATTTATTTCACAAGAAGGTTTTATATTGTTGAAGAAAAGGCTAATATTTCCGCCTCGATTCCTCGATATCCATACGATTTGAACCTTGGCAGCAACAAGCAAGAGGTTGATATTCAAGTGGTTTATCCCGATATGTTCAACTCGCGTGCCGACCAGTATTCTAATGTCACCATCCAGCAGAACGGACGTTGGGACAATGCCGTATCAGGACTGAAACCGACATACGTCTATCCTGACAAGATTTCTTATATCAACAATCCTAAAACAGTGTTTGAGTCTGGCAATCAATATCTTAGAATAAACACAAGCAATTTCGACAACCGTCCTGAAAAGACGAGAACCGTTGTCAGGGAGAAGGATTGCTATGTAGTTACGCTTTATGAAGACACGAAACGCAACACTCACACATATCTTCAAGACGAAGACTTGTTTGGCGAGAAATACATCTATCTTGAGCGCGAGGATTTTGATGCCACACGGGAAGCCGATTATGCATACGTCGATTTCTTCTTGAAATGGCCTCAATATATGGTGGGAAAGGATGTCTACATCACAGGCGCTATCACGGACTGGCGTTTGGATGAGAATTCAAAGATGGAATATGACCCCGACAGACGCGGTTACAAGAAGTCGTTGCTTTTAAAACAGGGCTATTACGATTACATGTATCTGGTGAAGGACAACGCCTCTGGCACATCGTCACTTGCGCCGATAAACGGAGATTTCTGGGAAACGAACAACATGTACCACATTTTTGTTTATTTGTTCGATCCGATTGCAAATTATGATAAGTTGATTGGTTATACTGTGATAAAATCACATTAGTTTAGAGTTGAAAGTTGAAAAGAGTTGTTTTTATATTAGCGATAGTTACGGTTTTTGCCTCTTGCGCAAAGCAACCGCAAAAAATCAATTATTCGGGAATAACGCAAGGATCGTATTTCTCAATATCATATTATGATGAAGAAAGCAGGACTTTTGAATCTGAAATAGACTCGATTTTCAGGGAAGTGGACAATACAGTGTCTCTTTGGAATGAGAATTCGATTATCCGAAAGGTAAACAGAAACGAAGACGTTGTTGTAAATCAGATATTTAAGGATAATTTTGAGTGGGCGCAGAAGGCTTCGGAATTTTCTGATGGCGCTTTTGACGCGACTATCGGACCATTGGTTTCAGCGTGGGGCTTCCATTACAAAAAAGAACTCGAGATGACACCCGAAATTGTTGATTCAATTTGTCAACTTGTTGGTTATCAAAAGATAAAAATCGTTGACGATAAAGTTGTAAAAGCCAATCCGAATATGACACTTGATTTCAATGCGGTGGCGCAAGGATATACCACGGATATGATTGGGAAGTTTTTAGAATCGCGAGGTGTGCAAAATTATCTGGTTGACGTTGGTGGTGAGATTTTTGCGAAAGGCACGAAACCGAACGGCGAACAATGGACCATCGGCATCGAGAAACCTGCTGAGAACTACGACTCGGAGCGTTCAGTTCAGGTCAAGATAAACCTCAAGGACAAGGGCATCGTTACTTCCGGAAACTACAGGAAATACATTGAAAAAGACGGTGTCCGCTACTCTCATAGCATCGACCCGAAGACGGGTTATCCTGTCGAGCACAATCTTTTAAGCGCCACCGTCATCGCCGACAACGCCTCGTGGGCGGATTGTCTTGCCACGATTTGCATGCTCATTGGCAAAGAAAAAGCCTCGAAACTGCTTGAAGGTCAAGGTGTCGAGGCGTATTTCATATTTGTCGAAGACGGTGTTATCAAATCTGAATGGGTCAATCATTGAGACGGATTTTCATCCGTCTTTAAGTTAGGGCAGTCGCCGTCACCACCGCAGATGCATTTCGCATCAGGGTCTAATGAGTGAGCGCATTTCCGTTCAAATTTTCCGTTTTTCTTCACAATAGCCTTGATTCCTATCGCAGCAACTGCCAACAGGACGAGAAACAACGTCGGAATCAAGAAAGCCCAGTACATTATTCGCAGACTATCAAGTAATAGTTTTTCTTTCCTTTTTGCACGAGGATGTATTTACCGTTGAGAAGGTCGTCAGTTCCGACGGTCTTCTGCTCGGTGACTTTGTCCTTGTTGATGGAGACACCGTTGCCCTGCACCATCTTACGCGCCTCGCCTTTTGACGGAAACACGTTGGTCTGAACGAGGAAGTCGACGATGCCGACACCAGCGCCGAGAGCGTCTTTCGAGAATGTCGACTGTGGCACGCCGTCGAAGATGCTCAACAATGTCGCTTCATCGAATTTGTGCAATGCCTCGGCAGTGCCTTTTCCAAACAATATCTGTGTCGCCTCTTCCGCCATCTCAAGGTCTTCTTTCGAATGCACCACGAGAGTGAGCTCACGTGCCAGTGTGCGCTGCAGCTCGCGAAGATGCGGCTCGGCAGTGTGACGCGCTATCAAAGCGTCGATTTCATCTTTCTTCAACAAGGTGAAAATCTTGATGTAACGTGCCGCGTCCTCGTCGGTGCAGTTCATCCAGAACTGGTAGAACGCATACGGTGAGGTCTTCTCAGGGTCGAGCCAGATGTTGCCTTTCTCTGTCTTGCCGAACTTGCCGCCGTCAGCCTTGGTGATGAGGTTGCAAGTCAAAGCGAATGCCTCTTTGTCGGCACCGAGTTTGCGGCGGATGAGCTCAGTTCCAGTAGTGATGTTACCCCACTGGTCGGAGCCGCCCATCTGAAGCTTGCAGTTCTTATGCTCAAAGAGATAGAGGAAATCGTAGCCCTGAACGAGCTGGTAGCTGAACTCTGTAAACGACATGCCGTCGCCTTCTCCGTTGAAACGTTTCTTCACCGAGTCCTTCGCCATCATGTAGTTGACAGTGATGTGCTTGCCGATGTCACGGATGAAATGCAGAAAAGTGTAGTCTTTCATCCAGTCGTAGTTGTTGACGAGCTCTGCACGGTTCGGAGCGTCGCTGTCGAAATCGAGAAACTTGGCGAGCTGCTTCTTGATGCAAGCCTGATTGTGCTGCAACGTCTCGTCGTTCAACAAGTTACGCTCAGCCGATTTTCCTGACGGGTCGCCAATCATGCCTGTAGCGCCACCGAGCAATGCCAATGGTTTATGTCCGGCAGCCTGGAAATGACGGAGCATCATGATGCCGCAAAGGTGTCCGATATGCAGTGAGTCGGCGGTCGGGTCGATGCCAAGGTAAGCCGTCGTCATTTCTTTCTTCAACTGTTCTTCTGTGCCTGGGGTCATGTTGTTCAACATCCCGCGCCAGCGCAATTCTTCTACGAAATCTTCTCTCATCGAATGATTGTTGTTAAAATTAGTTTGCAAAAATACTACTATTTTTTTAATGGAAGCCCTTCAAATTCGATTTTTAAGTTTTTATATTCAAAATCAAAATTCGTCTTGGAATAGATGACAATCCTGAAATCAGCGTTTTTGATGTCCTGACCGGCGAGGAAAAACGTTGTTTTCACTTTATAGTGCATCGTGCCGTCACTATTTGGAGTCGAAACGTTCACCAATTTGTAGCCCCTGTAAAAATCCACGCCGGGACCTTTTATCCTAAACTCGCTGAAAATCTTATCCAAATCGGCGTTGTTGCCGTTTTTGTAGTCGAACTCCATGTCAAGATAGATTTTCTCATAACCTTGCTTGAACCTGAATGGCTTCATGATGTCAAGAGACTCTTTCTCGCCAAATTTTTTCGATACTGTTTTCTCGTGGCTTTCGGAATGTATTTCAACTACCGACGAGCTCTTCTTCCAGAGATAATCGTTCTGCGTCACAAACCAGTCGACGTTTTTGTAACGGCGCAGATATTCTGCAAGGCTGTCGCGTATCGCATCATCATGAATCTCGCTAACACAAAGAGAATCTGACACTTTGAACAAACGGTCGCGGTCAAGAAGATAGTCGCCGTGCAGATATTCAATCTCCTCGCGACTGTTTCGCATGAACGCCACCGACTGACGACTCCTGTAATCCGCCGTCGTATCAAGCGAAGTGCCAAGCCAATGGCATTCATCGGCTGAAACATAATCGTAATTCTTTGAAAGATATGCGGTTATAGTCGGAGTCAGGTCATGATGCGTGACCACAGCCTTGAACGTCTTTGGATTCTTTATCAGAGGTGAATAAACTATCAACGGGACGTGGTATTTCAGCAACGGGCTAGAACTCACGTAAACTCTTCCCATACGGTGGTCGCCGACAATGACGAAAATGGTGTTTTCAAACTCCGGCTGGCTCTTATAATAATCAAGGAGCATCCTTACACAATCGTCCATATAGAGGAAGCTGGCAAAAGTCTTTTTGTTGCTGAGCACCGTGTTTTTCTCTTCTGGACCGAAGGATTTTGTGTTTGCCACCATGTCCTCCACTTTCTTCACATAGACCTCATTGCCCTTGAAACACCATGGCTCATGGGTCGACAAAGTGATGTAAACATCAGTATTTTGGCGGTTTCTCTCTGTTGTGTCACGATGGCGGATAGCGGCGTTGAACATGTCCTTATCGTACATTCCCCAGCTGTTTTCCTTCTTCATCTGCTCTTTCTGTTCCTGGTCGAAATCCGCCTCCGAAGGCTGCATGATATAACCCACGCCATTGCCACGCATATAGTCATCCTGACCGTCAAATGAGGCGTTACCGCCATAATAAAACGACAAAGAATAACCATTCAATGACATTTCTTTAAGAAGCGAGTTATGGTAAGGAATCGGGAACCACGGACGTGCAAAACCTGTCTTGTCGTATGGCGCCGAAGAAAAGATATTCGGCAGCGCGCCAAAGGTACGCTCCGCCAAAGCCAGACAATTCGGCCAGTACAACGATTCCGTTTTAAGGCTGTCGAGGAACGGCGTAAACGACATTTTAGGGCTTACCGACGACAATCTCTGCCCCAGACTCTCAACAATGACAAACACAAAACTCGGAGCCTTGCCATCTGTGGTGCGATTCATCAGGTCACCAATAACATCCGGATCATTGGCTTCACGCATAAACGGATAATGGATGTCAACATACTTGAAATCAGGGAAAAGACGCTGGAGATTCCTTGCGTCTTCAACCACCTGCTCGTCATACGAAGTGAAATCCTCCTCCTTAGCTTTCTCTTCCCGATATTCATTGAAATCATTGAGCGTGTATGCTATCTGATTTGATGCAAGGCAGTAATCCTGATATGACTTGTAGTTTTTATCACTTCTAATCAATGATTTGAAATCAAAGAAAATGACAAAAACCATCGTTACGATAAAATAACTGAGCAGCAACACTCTCGAAACCTTGATTTTCCTGTTCCAAAAACGAATCAAAAGCGAGTATAATGCAACCCCAACAATTACGCCAAGCAACGGCAAAATCGAGAAATCGACCGACGAAACGATGATATTGTACATCTCGCCCAATCCGTAAACGAAAAACACTCTGTCCAACGGCAGGTTCACATTCGAATAATAACCGATGAGACCGCCATAGGTCAAAACATATATCGTGATGAAAGCAATCGCCAGCGCTTTTGTCGTTTTTGGCAAGAAGTAATTGATTATCAGCAGCGGAACAAGCACAATCGCGCTCACCTCCAACACCAAAGCCACGTCAAAATAAACGCCCGAAAGTATCGTGAAAAATGATGAGCCCTGAATCAATCCCGATGTCAGCATCACAAAAAAGAAACCGAGACGGAGAACGAAAGCGAGAGAAAGCCACAACAAAGCGTACTTTACCCAGAGCTCCAGTCCTTTTAAAACAGACTCACCGATATTGTTTTTGTCAAAACCTTTCATCTTCATCTTATTTTATTTCAAGCTTTTTCAACCTAATCTCTCCCATGTCGGCAAAAATCACCGCCTTGTCAAACTCGTCTTCCTTAAACTCGAACAACTTGTTTTCATCCTTTAAAAACGTCATAAACGACACCATGCTCGACTTGATGTTTCTGTCAGGCAAATCGGTAAAATCACTCGCCTCACCGTTTTTGTCGCGATATTCCAAACGCATATTGAAACGCTGAGTGTCCATTCCCGGGGCTGAGATGGCGAAATGCACGCATTCGTCGTTGCTATACAGATTAAAAACGCCGTCTTTGTCCGTACACGTGTTCAGTCCAGTCCTCCACCACTCGTTCCAGCCTCTCACAGCGGCGCCTTCAACAGGCTCGCCGGTATTGTCATCCACAATGCGCCCTCTGATAACAGCGTTGTGATACCCGAAATTATTGTAATAATTGACAGATTTCACCGGCTCGCCTTTTTCCATAGTCTTGAATTTCGCAAAAGAATAAGCCACCGGCTTCAACGTTCCCTTAATAACGTGACCGTCTTTGGTCGTTGTGGTTTCCTCGTGGTTTAACACTCCCGAAAAAGTGCCCTCGTAATTTATTCCATACGATTCAGGCACATCCTGAAACTCCCACCAACCGAAACCGATGCCTCCGCAGTCAATAACGTACTGATAAGCCTGTTCGGCGAAATAGCGCTGCTGCTCATACGACACCGAGTCGTTGTCAGCCGGCAGCGAGGTCTCACCAATCATCCACGGCTTGCCGATATAATGGCTCCACCACCACGTCTCGTTCGGGATGCTCAAAGGGTTGTATGTATGAAACTGGACAAAATCAACAGGAATCATCGAAGCGTCCCAGCTGAAGACCTCTATCGGCTCCGCAAAACCTATCGTGACAAGATGTCTCGGCGCGGCTTTCTTCGCATTTTTCACCCAGTCTGACGCTGTCATCACCGCATCGCTCTTGGTGCGGTCTCTCACAATATCAAAATAAAGTGGCTCGTTCATCAGGTCGAAAGCCAAAATCGCCTTCTCCCGGGAAAAATGCTTCATAAGCGAAGAATTGAACTTCGCGAGCTCTTCATCCCACGAAGGCTTGAGCAAAAGCATGACTTTCAAATTATGCGACGCCGCGATGGAAACCATCTCATCCAAAGCTTTGATTATCTTTCTCGAATCCTCTTTCAAATAAGCCGGACCATCTTGCGTCTTATAATAATATCCTTTTTCATCTGATGAAATCAAATTCACACAAAGCCTAACCGTATTGAAACCGAGCTCTTCAACAAGCTGCATGTGACCGGAAAACTGGTCTTCCGCCTCTTTTTTCGTAGTAGCCTCATGAATATCGGGATTGTCATAGTATTTCGCTGCAGCAAACGACAATTCATCGTCGAAACGCAGCAATTCCGCCTTATAATTTAGCATCAGCGGGAAAAACCTTTCGCCGTCAACCTTAAAAACCCCGTCATCAATATGCACATATCCCTTACGGCTGCAGCCTACCATCGCCACAACCATTAGAATATAAATGAAAACCTTTGATTTTCCGAATATTAGCTTCTTCATATCTTCATAAAATAATTTTTGCAAAGATACGTTTTTTTACAAAAAGAAGCAAAACTAATATTCATTATTATACTTCACTGCAATCAAAACAACATCGGTTTTGGGGTCTTCATTGGCAAGATTGATGTAATAATCTCTCACAGCCGAGTCGTATGTCCTCTCATACCAAAACAACTTCCGCATCTCCGGAAAAGAGTCTCTCATAAACGGATACTGCGACCAAAACCCAGATATGGTATTCACATCATATTCTTTGATGATTTTCCTGACCGAATCAGTCACAACCTGCAGCTCTTCATGGCTGGCATTCTGATTAGCAAACGGGATGTAATAACTCGTGCGGAAGTTCAAGTCATCGAACGCCTTCAAACATTCGGCATTCGACGACTCGACTATTATCATTCCTTTTAATTTGTAGGTTTTACGAAGCCTTGCCAACTCCTTGGCAGAAGCCTCCATGTTGCTTTCTTTAAGATTTTTGAAATCAATCCAAAATCCCAACTCCGACCTTCTTTTTATCGAAGCGAACCAGTCGTCAAGTCTCATGTTTGATTTTTCGTCGGAATCATGTTTGATAACAAAATGATTGTCAACAAAATGCACGTCAACTTCAAAACCGGCGAACTTGTCTTGATAATACTTCGCCTTGGCGACTTCATTTACTCTGTGAAGCCAGACTTTAGACGGTTTTTCGGCAGTTTTGCTGCACGAAACAACAAGAGCTGCCGAAAAAACCAGAATTATGATTCCAAAAATCCTTTTCATCTTCTATTTGAATGCGTTCTCGCTCAAGCCCTTACCTGTAATCTTCAGGTCTTCCATATATCCTGGAACCGGCTTGCCGAGATATTTGTCGACGTAAATCTTCGCGAGATACTGACCGAGCATGAAGCCGTGACCACGCAAACCTGTCAAAATACCGACCTCTGGGTCAACGATGTAACGAGGCTCAGTATAACGTCCAGCCCAGCATGCCAGGAAGCTCACCTCGCCGAGGTTTGGAATCCACTCAGCGAAGACTTCGGAAACAATCTCCAAGAACTCCTTGCTGTTGTACTTGATGTTCTGACGTGCCTCGTAAGCGTCGGTGTCAGGGCTGGCGCAGCCGATAATCTGTCCCGTGTGTGCCCACTGCTGTCCGTAAACAGCGCTGAAGCCTTTGTAATGGCGACGGTCGATAATCATGTCCAACGGACCTCCGTTTGGTCCCATCATAGGCAGACGGCGTGTGATGAACGCCTGGTGCTTGACAGGATACAAACCGGTGTCAAGACCGAGCATATCGTTGAACTTCTCGGCACCCCATCCCATCGCGTTGACGAAATGGTCGCAGGTGTATTCAACATATTTGCCTTCATGAGTACGCACCAAGGTCACATAATGCCCGCCGACCTTCTGCACGTGCAACAGCTCGCAGTCCTCAAAGTAACGGCCGCCGTTCTGCACGCCGATGCCTCTGATATAGTCGATAACCCTACCAGGTGTCGCCTGCCAGCAGTCGCGTGTAATCAAAGCATGGCTGTAAGTGGTCTTTGTGTCGTCCCACAACGGCGAAATCTCCTTCTTGAAGTCCTTGCGGTCAATCATATATGCATCGCTCCATGCGCGTGATGCGTCGAGCGACTTGTATGTAGCCTCATCATGTACCAAGTTGACGTAATGTGTCAGGTGGTAGTTGATGTTATGCTCCTTCTGCATGTTCTTGAAAATCTCGTGGTTGTGTACTGCAATATCAGCAATATCCGGATTCGAGAACGCTGGACGACCACCACCAATGCAACGCCATGAAGCACCACGGCTGTAGTTTATCATCACCGGCTTCTTGCCTGCTTCCGAGAAGTAACGGAACAATGCACTACCAGCGATACCGCCACCGGCGATGAACACCTCAACCTGCTCCTTCTTCACGTCATTCATCTCAGGGAACACAAACACCTCTTTGGTCTTCGGATTATATAGGTCGCCAAGGCTCACCTGATTTGAAAGAGGGGCACGCGGCGTGGCATCACCAACAAGTTCAATGCCGTATGAACGCAAAATCTGACGTGCACGTGGAATACAACGCTTTCCGCGGCATGGACCCATACCCATACGTGTGATGTGTTTCAACTCATCAACCGAAATGGCCTTGCGGTCGCCAATGACACTCAACACCTTGTCAAGTTTGATATCCTCGCAGTGGCAGACGTATGTCTCTCCATTTGCAACTTTCTTTTGTGAAAGCGGAGTCGTGAGCTCCTTGTTCTCATTGTAGCGGTCTTTCAAGATAAATCCCTTAACATCGGTCAACTCGAAAACTCTGCTCGCTTCGCCAGAAGGACGTGAAGAACGTGCTTTCACCCTCGCCACGTTGGTTTTGTTTGACTTCTTAAGAATCTTTTCTATGACACCTTCACCAATCTTTTGACCATCATTGTCAACGAGATACACTTCAGCACCTTCTTGTGCTTCGTATTCGATTGGCAAGAAACACAATGATTTCTGAACGTCGTAACCAAAGATAGCCAAACCTGGACAACTCGAAACGCACAGCATACAGCCGATACATTTGTCATAGTTAATGGTAGGAGTGCTGCTTGTTGAAGGCTTGGTGATAGCACCCTGCGGACAGCTGAACGAGCATGGGTTGCAAGCGAATCCGTAGAGACAGTCGGCTTGCACAAATGCTCTGAGTTGCATACGTTCTGGTGTCGGCAAGTTTGGCTTCTCAAGCAATCTTACTGGATGCTGTTGTGAATCAATATATTGTCTTGAAATCTCAAGATAATCGTCATAGTTGAAGCGTACGCCGATGGCTTGTGCAACCTCGTAAGCGACTTGTTTACCTCTCAAAACGGCACTTGTTCCTTCACCGATTCTGATAGCGTCACCGGCACCGTAAGTGTTCAATCCAAAAACCTCACGTCCCTTCACAAGCAGCTGGTTGTCAGGAATCAAGCCTGTGCAGATGTTGATTATGTCGATGTCATCAATAATCTGTTCGGTACCAGGCACTGGCTTGAAGTTCTCGCATTGAGCGATGACAGCTCCTGTGATGCCAGTATAATCTTTGTTTGGAATTGCACGCACAAGTGTGTAACCCGTCATAATCGGGATGCCGAGACGGCGTACACGGTTTGCCTGAACAGGGAAGCCGCCTTCACGTGGCATAGCTTCTATGATAGCCTTGATGGTGGCTCCAGCCTGCATGCCCTGATATGATGTCAAATAACCGATGTTACCAGCACCAACAGTCAAAACTTTCTTTCCTAATAATGTATGCTCCTGGTTCATCATCTTCTGGAAAACAGCAGCAGTGTACACACCCGGCACGTCGTCGTTCTCAAATGTCGGCATAAACGGCACAGCGCCCGTTGCAACCACAAGATGTTGAGCATCAATATAACCAACCTCACCAGTAACGATATTCTTGATAGCCACACGACCACCTTCAAGCAAATCCCAAACTGTAGTGTTCAAAAGAATGCCTTCGTGGTTGTCGCCAGCCAAAGTCTTTGCGATGTCAAAGCCTCGCATTCCACCAAACTTCTTCTCTTTCTCAAAGAAGAAGAACTGGTGTGTCTGCATGTTGAACTGTCCGCCAATATTAGCATTGTTGTCAACAACTATATTGCTGATTCCGAATGCGTTGAGCTGCTCGCGGCATGCAAGTCCCGCAGGACCTGCACCAACTATGGCAACTTGTGTTTTATAAACCTTCACCTCGCGCGGTTGCTGTTCCTTGGCATCCGGAAGCACGTTGGCTTCGTTGTTGATAGGCTTCACTTCCTTCACTCCATCAACCAAAGTGATACAGATACGGCGAATCTTACCGTCGACAAGCATCTCGCAGGCACCGCATTTTCCGATGCCGCAATTCAAGCTTCTGTTGCGTCCGTCAAGGCTGTGGCTGTGAACAGGGAAACCTGCCTGATGCAAAGCGGCAGCAATGGTGTAGCCTTTCTTGCCAACCACTTTTTTGCCGTCATAAATAAACTCTACTGACTCGCCCTCGGCGATGTCCAGAATAGGATGTTTGGTTATTTTGTACATGCTCTTCAATTTTGCAAATTAGAAATGCAAAATTAAAAAGGTGTTTTTACAAAAACAAGAAAAAAAAGAATTATTTTTTTTAATTTGGTCGCTTCGCTCCAATGTGTTAAAATGTGCTGCTTCGCAGAATGTGATGCGCTTGGCGCACATTAGCCGAAGGCTATCACATTGCGACCGCAGGGAGCCACATTCAAGCGCAGCTTGCAGATTTCTTCATATCTTTATAACTTCCCTCAAATATCTCAAACTTCTCAAACTTGCACTCCAACGGTCCGTTATAAATGTCGATTTTTTTCGACGGCTTCAGTCCAATAAGCTTCAGCACATCCTTGTTCGAGCTTATGATCCATGCCTCGAAACCCTTGAAATTCTTCTTCAAAGCATCCCCAATGCCTTTATAAAGGTTTATGATGTCTTTCTCCTCCAAACGCTCACCGTATGGCGGGTTGATTATCATGATGCCTCCGCCCGCTGGTGGAATCATCTCAAACATGTCTTGCTTGCTGAGCTTGATGTCATACTGAAGGTGCGCATTGGTGATGTTGGCTCTCGCTATCTCCACCGCTTTCGCCGAATGGTCTGATGCAAGTATCTCGTAATCAAATTCTTCCATCTCGGCATCAGCATCCTGAACAACTTTTAACCAAAGCTTCTCGTCGTAGTCATGCCACGTCATGAAGCCCCATTTCTTTCTGAAGAATCCTGCCGGTATGCCCATCGCCAACATCGCCGCCTCTATCGGAAGCGTACCCGAACCGCACATGCAGTCGACGAAGTTGCAGTCGCATTTCCAGTCTGTGAGCTTTATCAAACCTGCCGCCAACACCTCGCTCATCGGCGCCTTGTCGACGACTTTCCTGTAACCTCTTTTATGCAATGATTCGCCAGAGCTGTCAAACAAAAGCGTTACTTTCTCATTCTCAATGTGCACGCTAATCCTCAAATCCGGATTCTCGACATCCACCGACGGACGTGCCCCGAAATGCTCGCGGAACTCGTCAGCGATGGCGTCTTTCACCTTCAACGCCACATATTGCGAATGTGTGAAATAATTGCCGCTCACCACAGCGTCAATGGCAAAAGTCTCGTTGATGTTGAAAATCTCATGCCATTTGATTTTGAAGATGTTGTTATACAGCATGAGCTCGTTACGCGCCACAAAACTCGTGATAGGCTTCAAAATCCTCAAAGCCGTGCGGCAGCAGTAATTCGCCTTGTACATCAACGCCTTGTCGCCTTCAAAGCTGACGGCGCGGTTCAAAACCTGCACGTTTTCAGCTCCCAATGAAGTCAACTCCTCAGCCAGGACAGTCTCCAAACCTGCCATGGTCTTGGCAATCATCTTAAAAGAATCTTCCATTTTTACAGATTCTCAACGATTCTATTTTGCCATTCCTTGAACTGCTCCTCTGTCGGATGCATCTTTTCATGTTTGAAGTCGAGGTCGCCCTCTTTCTGCATCGGCACAAGGTGGATGTGTGCGTGAGGCACTTCAAGACCAATCACAGCCACTCCCACTTTCTTGCATGGAAAGCCTTTCTTTATCGCAACGGCGATTTTCTTTGCGAAAACAATCATCTCTGCCAAATCCTCGTCGGAAATGTCGAAGATATAGTCTTCTTCCTTCTTTGGAATCACCAATGTGTGACCCGGTACGAGCGGACTGATGTCGAAAAATGCGAAGAATTTGTCGTTTTCGGCAATTTTGTAGCAAGGAATCTCACCCGCCACTATTCTTGAAAAAATCGATGCCATGATATTATTCTCTTGTGATTTCAACTATTTCAAACATAAGTTTGCCAGCCGGCACCTGAATCTCCACCTGCTCGCCCACTGATTTGCCAAGAAGTCCTTTGGCTATAGGCGAAGTGATGGAAATCTTTCCAGCCTTCAGGTTCGCTTCCTTCTCAGGAACGACGGTATATGTCATCATTTGTTTTGTCTTCAGGTTTTTAATCTTCACTGTCGAAAGAATCAAAACTTTTGATGTGTCCATTTTCGACTCATCGATAACACGCGCGTTGGCAATTGTAAGCTGAAGCTTCACTATCTTCATCTCAAGAAGCTGCTGCGCTTCTTTTGCCGCGTCATACTCGGCGTTTTCCGACAAGTCACCCTTGTCGCGCGCTTCTGCTATTGCTGCCGCGATTTTCGGACGCTCGTTAACACAGAGATTCTCCAATTCGTCCTTCAGTTTCTGTAGCCCCGCTTGGGTAAAGTATTCTACGTCTGCCATGTCTATTAATTTTTAATATTGTAAAAAAGAGACCCTTACCGAAATAAGGGCCCTTTTTGTCGTAAAATTGTATGCAAAGATACAACTTTTTTTTGATATGCAAGATTTTTTAGAATAAAATTCTTGCACCCACTGAATGTGTTCCATTCCAGTGTGCTGTGTTACGGTATGAATAGTCGATACAGACCTTCAAACCCTTCTTGTTGAGAGGAGCCTGGACTGTTGCACCGAGTGACAAACCCTTGTTGACGTTTGTGCAATCAGCGTCTTCGATATTCTTTGTAACACCGTCTTCGTAGGTATAACCGGCTCTGAGGAGGAGGATGTCACGGAATGAACCCTCGATACCGCCGATGAACTGGTCTTTTGAGAACGCGTTCGAGTTGAAGTTGAATGCCAAGGTCAAACGGCTGTTGTTTGCGAAGTTGAAGTCGTAAGCAGCAGCGATGTTCAACTGTGTTGGAAGCTCAAACTCATCAGCGCGTTGCACTACTGTGATGTTAGACGACATGCCGTCAAATAACACTGAATATGCAAGACCGTCGCCGCTGAACTTCATGGTAGGTCCGATGTTCTTCAAGGCGATACCGAAGTGGATATTATCGGTAATACCTGTAACATACTGGATACCAGCGTCCATTGCGACACCTGTTCCTGTCATATCTGCAATCGACTCGCTTATGATCTTCAAGACGAAACCGCCGTGGATACTGTTAGAGAACGATTTTGCAACAGCGATGTTGATGTTCATCAAACTTGGCTTGTATGTACCAATACCGCCGTCAGGGTTCTCTGTGGTGGTTCTCTGAATCTCACCGAATCCCATTGACATAACCGACAAACCTCCAACGATTGACTCAGAAAGACGTGTCAGCATACCGAATGCCACCACATCTGTTCCTGAACCTGCCAACCAGTTGGTGTATGAGAAGTTGAGTTCAAGTGAGTTTGCAAATGAAATACCTGCAACGTTGCTCCACATAGCGTCAACACCTTTGATGCATGCCATACCGGCATTGCCCCATCCTGATGATGCAGCCCATGGGTTAACCAACAGCTCATTTGCTCCAGCCTGACCTGCTCTGTCCTTATTACCTGCGAATGCTTCTGTGCTCGTGAATCCAATAATGATTGTCAAGCTTGCTATTACGATAGTTCTAAATAACTTTTTCATGATCGTGTACTTTTAATTTGTTCGCAAAATAATATTAGAATGTATTTAAGTCAACCTGACGCATTGCGCAATAGAACTTAACCGTTTGTTCACCACCGTTCACGTTGTCCTTCACATGGATGATGTAAATTCCACTCGCGATAGGTGTGTTGGCATGGTTGGTCAAATCCCAATCTATTGATGTCACTGACGAGTCTTTCTTGAACTGGCGGATCTTCGTTCCATTTACTGAATAGATGGTCACGACGCACTGGTCAGGAAGGTTGGTGATCTTCACTTTGTGTGTAAGAGCATTAGGCTCGTAGTTGGAGTATGCATAGTATGGGTTAGGAACAACCTGGATCAAATCAAGGTCTGACTTGCCCTTTGCTTCATCTTTAAGAGATGGACCATATCCCTTGGTTGAGAAGGTGTAGTATGGTAAATATCCCTTATGATTTACATTATCAACAAGTTCTGGTGACTCATATTCAAGAGCCACATTTGAATAACCCTTCAAGTATGGTTTTGACACACGTACTGAAATCTTGACAGGATTACCTTCAGGCAACCATTCTTTGCCTTCGATTGCCATTGGCATACCAACCCATGTAGGCAGCTTCCAGTAAAGAACCTTAAATGGTGTCTGATAAGCTGCTGGAGCTGTTTCGATAATGTTCATTCTGTCAATCAGATATCTACCTGCATCGTATCCTGGACATGAGAAGTTAATTGAGTCTCCTGAATTATTAGGATTCTTAACCTTTTTACCTTTAATCATTGGGAAGACATACACATAATGTTTTGCACCAAAGATTGGGGTCATGTCTATCTGGTCGAAAATAACCGGGTCTGCGAGTTGTGAACCACCGGCAGCTGTTGACTCTTTTACCGCTGGAGGATTAAACATCATGTCACGTCCGTTGAGTTCAGGATAGAAAGAGTCCTCACCAAAGGCGATATTCATACGTGCACCAGTCTCAATGTCAATTGCATATCCTGGGAACCATCCCATACCCCAAGCGCTGATATAGTTGGCGGCTTCCGGATCATCACTTGAATCCATCGCGAGAGCCTCTTCGTATGTGGCTGCTGCAGGATTGCCGTTCTTGTCAACTGACGCGTGACGACGTGCCATGAATCTTTCAGCTCCGTTTTCAGAGAGCTTCTTGTCCATACACATCTCAATAACTGGGCAACGAGTCCATTTCGACTTGTCTGCTGTTAAAACAATGTCAATTGAACCAATGCTCTTAAAGGTGCTTTCCTCCTTTGTACTTGGGCAGACAGGACCCGGATTGTATTTACCAGAGTTACCAGAAGTGTTGCAAAGGATATATGGTGCCCATGTGCCTTCTGCAATCTTCTCATAGTTCTCACTCGGGTCAAATGGTCTTGAAGTACCACCTGTCTTACTCGACACAAAGTAGTCGTTATTTGTAGCATCATCCTGGTCAGCATATTTACCTGAACGAATCCAGTTCAATGGGCTTGACGCTGTAGCATCACTATCTCTGATACCACTGAGCCAACGATTTGAACTGTCGGCGTATGTAACAGACGTATGCAGGACGCCATTCTTTGGTGACAGAACTGCATAAGCCGCGACATCGCTACTTGATGCTCCTGTCTTACCGACGTTGTAAGGACCAACATTCCAAGGCTGCTCAATGTCAATTGAAATACCTCTTTCGATAAACAATTTCTCGCTTGAGAGCTCAGTTGTTGTATCTGATTCAAATTCTTCTCCTGTTACAAGATCTTTCAAAGTCCATTTGAACACATTCTTGGTTGCCTTATCGCCAACAATTGAAGGATCACCTGTGACGCTAAGGATTTCTCTATTCACGAAATCATGATACCAGATTGCATAATCTGTTGGCTGTACATTCAATGGATCAACAATCTTAACATTGACAGGGCCGTATCCTCTCTTGTATGTCGGGTGATAAATCACCGGATAGTCTTCCATACCAAACAAGTTTGTCTCGCTGCCTGGTGTACGATTCAACAATGTCTCAACATCTTCATCTGAAAGTTCGAGATGGTTACCACCATTGCCGATACCCACCCAACGTGAGATAACTGGCTGATCACCGTATGATGAGTTAATAACAGTACCATTCACAATCTTATGTGGAATAGCTGAGTACAACTTGATATTCTTACGACCTTCAAGGTATGGAGCTTTCTGACCCTGACCTTCAGTGAGTTCAGGAATATACTCCATGTAATTATTGTAAGCGTATGCAATAGCCATGAAGTAATATGTGTGATGGTTGACAAGACTTGGGTCGTTGTTCTTTGTGAACTGGTCTTGTGTCACAACGAATGAATGGGTAATACCATTATCTGCACCATCAACCATGAGAGTTGGGATACTCTGCTGGAGATTCTCATCATAGATGAAGTTGATGATTCTGCTCACATTATTCTTAATATCGCACTGGAAGATAAGACGAGCTTTGCTGTCATCGTTGATCTGGTCAACACTAACTTCTGCGTTTGCGAGCTGATAGATCTTATATCCTTCGAAACGGAAATATCTGTCGTATTCATTACCGAGAGAATCTTGTTCTGGGATATTAGGATCCAATTCGATGTAATCTTCGTTTGAGTTGTTTGAAATGTCTGAATTTGACAAATAGATAATGAGTTTTTTGTCAAGTTCACGGATTGTCAAATCTGGTGCCCATGGACCGTCGAGAACTTTGAAGCAGTTATCGAACATCGACTGGCACTTGTCATCGACCTTACGGAGCAACTCAACTGAAGCCCAAGCCTTACCTGAAGTAGCGCGAGCCCACGGCACACCGAAGGTGATGTAGTTGACAGCGCCTGCTTCCAAGGTGAAAGGACCAGCTGACTGCATGAAACGACGGTCGTTGACAGGGTTCGGAGAACCGTTGTTACCTGTCTCTTCGCTCCAGTAGAAGCCATTCTGGTTGAAGCCGCCACCAGGTGTCAAACCGCCTGTACCCCAGTTGCATGGGTCAGAGTCGTATGGGAACATGAAGTCGCAAGCAGGACCCACTGTACCGGCTGCGCCAGGAACAGCTGTTCCACCATATTCCATCTTGGCACCGTTCTTCCAAATACCTCTAAGGAGGAGGTAGTATTCAGCAGCAACATCAGGGTCACCGTTGATTGAGTTATTGGTGTTGTCGTGATACACGAAGCGGCGCATACCGAAACGTTCGTCATCGACGATGCCATTACCGAAGTTGACACCGTTGATACTCTCGTCGCAGAGCTGGTTGCCGTCAGCATCATATTTAGGGTTGTCGATACCATCAGCATCGAGGTATGGTCCCTGGAAGAAGTCAACACCAACCGCTGGAGGGTTAGGACCGTAGGCTTCAGTTTCACCATTACCATCGACATTGGCACCGTTGTAACCGTAACCTAGACCACGTGCAACGTCGCAACCTACATAGTCGTCCTTTGCATAGCCAAGGTCAACGTCTGTCCAAGGTGAGAAATATGTGTTGGTCAGTTTATAAGTTGAACGGTTGATGATTTCGTAGCTATAGAATGTCATGTTGTTAATCTCATCATTTGTTGAGAAAGCAAATGCTTGAGCTCTGATTTCCATACCTATAGCGGAACCACCTGTTTCAGTGTGTGAGTTACCTTTATCATTGAACACCCACCAGATTGTCTGGTCACCTTTGATGACTTGGTCAGAAAGGATTGAGCCGTGAATTGTGCCGCCGTACATCTCTTCCATTGTAGGAGTCTGTGTGTGGCAGAGTTCGTTGGTGATGTCATAGTAAGGATAGTCACCTTGTGTTGGGTCATACACACCGTCGCCGTCTCTATCATAGAATGGGGCGAGGTAGTAGCTCATTCCTCTTGCCGGGTCGCCGTGAGCTGGCCAGTTAATGATGTTTGTTGGAATCTCATAACCTACAGCAGGAATACCGTTTTCGTCGCAGTTAGCGAGGAAATCGTCGACTTCAGCACGTGTGATGTTGTACATCTTGTCGTATTCCATACATGTTGCGGCATCGATAGCAGCAGTACCATCAATTGTAAGAGGACCAGTCCAGAAGTCGTTACCGACCTGACGGAAACGGATAGCGGCGCACTTCAACTGGTTGTTGATGTCCATACCTGCAATCCAGAGAGATCCGGCATACAATGAAGTTGCGGAACCGTTGGCAGGGATGTAATACTTTGCACCTGAACCGCCTGGAAGATCCCACCACATATCACCACCAGCGTTGACACGCACTCTCGCGTTGTTGATGTTCAACCATGCGAAAGTTGATGATGGTGTACATCCAGCAGTGGTTTGTTTCAGATTCCGAGTTTGAGGTCCGTTCATCTGAACCTTCTCGGCTCTTACTTCAGTTACACTTGCAATAAGAAATGCAACAGTTAATAAACGAATTATAGTCTTCATATTACCAGTATTTATTTTTCTGTTTAGAAGTTAAAGATCATACCAATTCGAATCTGACGAGGTGATGAATAGTTGTACATGCTGTTGACATACAATCTATACAACTCTGCATAAGCATCAGCACTTGTCTGGTTGGCGATTTCACGCTGCCATTCCGGAGCTGTAAGATAGCCATCGTCATCAGGGTTACCTGTTGATGAGTAAACATCAATGATATTCTTTGAATTCAGCACGTTAAGAACCTGGAGATAAACGTTGAGGTAAGCCGGACGTCTGTTCTCGTTGTCTTTCTTGCCGAGTTTCAGGTCGATATCCTTGTCGAGACGGAGGTCGAAACGGAATGCCCATGGGAGGCGTGAGCCGTAGTATGAACCCTTCAACAAGTTGGTACCCTGTGAAATAGGTGAGTTGATATTGCTCTGTGCTGTGTATGGAGTACCTGAACCGCCCTGCATTGTGAGTGAGAGACCAGTGTTAGCCAGCCATTGGATAGGCTTCTTGCCTGACTTCTCGCGTTTTGAGACAGGACCGTTGTAGTCCTTGCCTGATGCGAAACGATAGTCCAAAGTGACGTTGAACTGGTGACGGCGGTCCCAAGGCATTGCGAATGTTGAACGCAAGTTAGGAACACCAGCTGCAATCAAAGCACTCATTGTGGTTGTTGATGCACCAGTAGCGTTGGTGTACTGCAATGTGTATGATGCACGGAGACGTACGTTCTTTGTTCTACGCAAGTCGTATGATGCTGTGATACCCTTGACAGTACCGAAGTCCAAGTTGCTATATGATGTATAATCCTTTGGATATGCACCAGTGTAACGGTACATCTGGATCATGTTACGCAACTCCTTATAATAAGCTGTGATTGTCATTGATGACGAATTGGTCAACTTCTGTGTGAAACCGAGCTCATAGTCGATTGTCTGTGTTGGTTTCAATGCAGGGTTGTTGAGAGTACCGCTACTCTGTGCGAAGTAGTAGTAGTCGTAGATATTGATGTTGATGTTTGAAGGACGCTGTGTCATAACGTCATAGTGAGCGAAGAACAAAGCGTCATCAGAAATCGGGAATGAGAAGGAGATACGTGGCATCACTGTCCATTGTGGGCTGTAGTCCTTGAATGACTTGACGTCGACGTGCTGCTGGTCTTTATCCTTAACCCATGCAGTGACACCGCTACCGGCGTTCAATGTTGTAGGGTCGCTGATTTCTGCACCTTCTGCATCATACCATGTGTTTTCATAACGATAACCCATGACTTGAGTAATATCCTTTATATTATTAACGTAGATTGCGTAATCTTCGCCGATGTTGCTTGGCAGGTTGGCTGTTGTTCCATTAGGAAGAACAATCTTGCCATCGCTCATCTTGTCACCTACTGTATAGTAATCATAGAGGATGTAAGGATCTTTCAAAACTTTCTGGTTAGCATCGAAACGGTCGACACGGACACCGACGTTGAAGATAAGGTCTTTGAAAGCGAACTTATCCTGGATGTAACCTGCCATGTAGATTGGTCTGAATGAACCGACCGGACGTGTATAGTTACCGTTTTCGTCTTTCTCTGTGAAGAAGTCTTCGAAGCTTGGCTGCTTGCTGAGTTTCTTACCAAGGTAGTCATAACCCTGATATGAAACGTATGAGTTACCGTCCTGTGTCAACTCGTCTGGTGTGAACATGCTGATGTCAAAGCCATCGTTGAGATAAGCCTTGTGCATAATGCCTTCTCTGTCATAGTACTCGATTGAGTTGTCATTGAAGTCGTATGAGTCAGTGTTGATCCAGTCGACACCTGTCTCGCTGAGACCGAGAGCATTACGGAGGTTCTTGTCGAACTGATACTGGTCAGCGGCATTGTAGTTTCTGTAGAACTTGATTGTATCAACGAATCCGTTGTAAGAAACTATTTCAGGATTGTTAACATCCAACTGGTCGATGTGGAAGTTGGCGAGGTTTCTCATGAGGTACCACAGGCTATAGCCACCGATACTGTAAGATCTCTGGTTTCTCTGTTCATACTGGAGACCGAATTTGATTTCGTGGTTTCCAAGAGTCATAGCTGTTGCGAGGTTCACACCGAACTGGTCGCTTTCGCTATATCCATAGTTTGATTGGATTGCTCCAGGAGCAGCATACAAGCCATAGAATGATGAAGGTGAACCTGAGTTGAGAAGACCCTGGCTGAGCTGGATATCGTCGAAGTTTGTATAGTGACCTGTTGGATCGCTGTACAAATCATAAACCATCGAAGTGTATTTGGCGAGCAATGGGTTATAGTCTGATGCCTTGAAAGTTACAAGAGTATCATAGTCCCATGATGCTGTGTGCCACACGTTTGTATAAGTATGACCATCAACTGTGATAGCAGTATCCATCACGTATGAAGGGGTCTTATAGATGGAGTATTTACCGAGATAACCATATTTCCAAATATCTTTCTTGTGGTCTGGGTCATAGTTGGAGCTATTGACGCGTGAGTAGTCGACCTGCAAGCTGTAGTAGAAGTTCTTAATCAAAGAAGTGCTTTCCGGAGCCGTTGGGAATCTCTGTGTGAAACGACCGTAGACACGCCAGTTCTGATAGTCAGAAATGTAGTTCTTGTCGAAGTTGAAGTATTCCTGGTTACGGCTGAAACCGTGAGCTTTCTGTTTCATATAAGCACCACCGATTGAGAGGTTGATTGTCTCAGTTGTGCGGATGCTGATACTTCCTGTTGTGTTGATTGTCCAGTTTGATGTGTTTTGTGAGTTTTTCACATATTCCATCGAACCCATTCTGGTGAATTCACCGTTAGGGTAGACACCGTCGCCAGAGCTTGCGAGGCGGAGTGGGTGCTCCTTGATATAATCGAGCCAGCTGTCGGTAGCTTTATAGTGACCGATTGCTGAGATCGCGCCGTCTTTGTTACGGGTGAACTCGCCTGACACGAAGAAACCGAGGAGAGCTGTCTCTGACTTCTTACCTTTGATGAGAGGACCCTGGGCGTTGATACCGACTCTGGTGTGGCCGTAGCCGTCAATTGACTGCTCGACTTCCAAACCTGCGCCGAAGGTTCTTGAAGGGCCCTTCGTTGTCATGTTGATGATACCACCGGTAACGTCGCCGTACATAGCAGGAGTACCGGAAAGCATAACCTCAACCTGGTCGATAGCTGATTGTGGAACCGAGTGGCTACCGATGACGCGGACACCATCGATGTAATAAACAGTACCTTCAGAACGTGCACCACGCATGTTACCCACTTCACCGTCGGCTGAGAACACGCCACCGACAGTAGCAGCAACAGCTTCTGCTGAACGGTTAGGCATCTTCGCGATTTCCTCGGCGGTGATGGTAGCACCAGCTGAAGTCTGGTCCTTTGAGATCAAAGGCACCTTGTAGTCGACAATCTCAACAGCATCCAGCATTTCCGACTGCATACTCATCGAGACGTCTTGGAAGGTAATCTTGTTACCTGAAATCACAACGCCTTTCATAAGGAAAGTGTTGTAACCCACATAAGTGGCTTTAAGGTCATAGGTTCCCGGAGGGATAGGGTTGATGTCATAGTTACCATCGAAATCCGAACTGGCACCACCCACCTGTGTACCGCCGTTTTCCAAAACAACGTTGGCAAATGGAATAGGCTCGCCGGTCTCTTTGTCCTTAATGACACCCTTAAGACGACCTTGTTGTGCAAGCGCCAACGACCACGACGTCAGCACAATGCAGAGTAAAAATAGTAATTTTTTTAACATACCTTGAATTTTTATGTTATACTACTCAAATAATTTTTCTTTTGCACACAATTTTTAGGGTTCAAAAATACAACATTTTTTTTAACCCCACAAGCAAATTAATTCAAATTAGTAAAAATATTTTTCAACAAATAACGTTAGCATTTTGTAACATGTTAAAAATAAACATTTTATAAACATTTTATTTGGGGCAGATTTTTCGAAAAAAATCAAAATTTAGGGTTTTAGGAAAGATTTTTTACAACACTTTGACCCTTGTCCTGTAAGAAAAATTATTAATTTTGCACCAAAATATTTTGAAATGATGAAAATTTTTAGAGTTTCAGCGTTATTTTTTGTCGCTTTAGCGGCGATTTTTACCGTTTCATGTAACAGCAAACCGGAGAATCCCAACGAGCCTGAAATAAGCATAAACTTCACAATATACCCAAACTCCCTTGAATATCAAGAACTTAATACTGTAGGAGGATGGATGTACGTGACATCACAACTGCCGAGCTACGGCATCATAATCTACCGATACAATCTTGACGAATTCAGAGCTTATGAACGCCTCGCGCCAAACAACCCGTACGCCTGCCCGAACAACCGTCTGTACGTCGACCTGCCTTACGTCCTCGACTCTTGCAGCAACTACAAATATTCGATTCTGGACGGCAGCATCATTGAGGGCACTGGGTATCCGCTGATACAGTATTTCACGGAATATGACGGGACGTCATTGAGGGTGTATAATTAAAAAAACGCGGTTTAAAAACCGCGTTTTTTTAATATCTGTAAATGTCAGATTTGAATGGTCCGTTGATTGGGACGCCGATGTAGTCGGCCTGTTTTTGTGTAAGTTTCGTCAATTTCACACCGATTTTCTCAAGATGCAGACGAGCGACTTCTTCGTCGAGATATTTCGGGAGGCAGTAGACATCGATCGGATATGTGCCTCGTTTTTCCCAGAGGTCCATCTGAGCCAGTGTCTGGTTGGTGAACGAGTTGCTCATCACGAAGCTGGCGTGACCTGTGGCGCAACCGAGGTTCACGAGACGGCCTTCGGCCAAGATGAAGATAGCTTTTCCGTCAGGTTTCACGAACTTATCGACCTGTGGTTTGATGTTGATTTTCTTGACACCTTTGTAGTTTTCCAATGCATTGACCTGAATCTCGTTGTCGAAGTGACCGATATTGCAGACGATAGCCTGGTCTTTCATCTGAAGCATGTGCTCGAGAGTGATGACGTCGCAGTTGCCTGTGCATGTGACGAAGATGTTGCCTTCCTTAACTGCCTCTTCCATCGTAGTGACTTCGTAGCCTTCCATTGCAGCCTGCAGTGCGCAGATAGGGTCGATTTCTGTGACGAGGACGCGGGCGCCATACGAACGCATTGACTGTGCGCAGCCTTTACCGACGTCGCCATAGCCGAGAACCACGATGACTTTACCAGCGAGCATCACGTCGGTAGCGCGTTTGATGCCGTCAGCGAGTGACTCACGGCAGCCGTACATGTTGTCAAACTTGCTCTTGGTGACGCTATCGTTAACGTTGATAGCAGGGACAAGAAGCTTTCCGGCTTCTTTCATCTGGTAGAGACGATGAACGCCTGTCGTTGTCTCTTCCGACACGCCTTTCCAGTTGGCGACGACCTTGTGCCAATGCTGCGGGTCTTGTTTGTACGTCTCTTTGATTACGCCCATCAAGGCTTTCTCTTCAGCGTTTGTCGGCACCACTTCGAGGAGTTTAGGGTCGTTTTCACACTCATAGCCTTTGTGAATCAACAACGTAGCGTCACCGCCGTCGTCGACGATGAGGTCTGGACCGTTGCCGTCAGGGAATGTGAGGGCGCGCATGGTGCACCACCAATAGTCGTCGAGGGTCTCGCCTTTCCAAGCGAACACAGGAGTTCCGCCCGCCACGATACCTGCCGCTGCGTGGTCTTGCGTAGAGAAGATGTTGCAGCTTGCCCAGCGCACCTCGGCGCCGAGAGCCTTCAATGTCTCGATGAGACATGCGGTCTGTATTGTCATGTGGAGCGAGCCGCTGATACGAGCGCCTTTGAGAGGCTTGCTCTCGCTGTATTTCTTGCGAAGCGCCATCAAACCCGGCATTTCGTGTTCCGAAATTTCAATGTCTTTTCTTCCCCACTCTGCCAGACTCGGGTCAGCGATGAGATAAGGAAGGTCCATTCTTTTGAGTTCTTCTTTCATATTTCCAATTTTATTTTAATTCAAAAACGACGGCGTGTTCGAGGTTGACATCGCCATTAATATTAATAAGGTATCCGTCGGCGGTTTTGGTGAGCTTGGCTTTTGCCTTGCTGCCAAGGATTTTAACATTGTTTTTATTCAAATTAGCATTGATTTTTATCAAGTTAGGCATTTTCTCGCCTTCGTCAAGCATGTATATTGCATAAATCTTGCCGTTTTTCTGTGTAAAGCGCACTTTTCCATCGCAGTAAGGATAAAACGGGCGTGTGCCGTAGATGGCTTCCCCATTGATTTTCATCCATTTGCCAATCTCGTGCATACGTTCGACCGCTGTTGGAGGCAGCTCGCCATCCGGTGACGGGCCGACGTTGAGGAGATAGTTGCCACCTTTTGCCACAATATCGATTAAAAGATGTACTATCTTATTGGTACTCTTGTAGTTGTCAGTCTCGACATACGACCATGAGTCGCCCATTGACATGCAAGTCTCCCACGGAAAAGGAAGCAAAGTGTCGGGCACCTGCTGTTCAGGAGTCTGGTAGTTCTCATATTTCCCATGCACAGTGCGGTCGACGATGATGAGGTCAGGGTTGTTTTCACGTGCCATTGCTGCAATTTTCGGCATGTCGATGTCCTGGATATATCCTTTGCAGCCGAGCCAAGAGCGGTATTCGTCGTTGAGGCTGTACTCCGGACGCACCCAGCCGCCATCGAGCCAAAGAATGTCGATGTCGCCGTAGTTGTGAGTCAATTCACGAATCTGATTATAGGTGAAATTACAGAATTTTTGCCAACGCTCAGGATATTTATGAGGGTCATAGTTCACGTTTCTATCAGGTGTTGCCCATTGCTCTGCCCAATAATCGGGATGATGCCAGTCGGCTTTCGAGAAGTAGAGACCTGTCCAAAATCCTTGATTTCTAAAGGCTTCGACTATAGCACCGGTGATGTCGGCTTTCTCGTTTTTGGAGAAAGGACATGATGAATCGACTGTAGAATATGATGTTTCCTTGGTGTTGTACATGCAGAAGCCATCGTGATGCTTAGTGGTGAAGACCACATATTTCATTCCAGCCTCTTTTGCGAGTTTCGCCCAAGCGTCAGGGTCGAATTTTGAAGGATTGAATGTGGTGTTAAGTGCCTGATAATCATTTTTATACTGGATATAATTAGCACCTTTGCGGTCAATCCAGTCCTCGTTGCAGATAGACCATGACTCCACCACGCCCCACTGTGCATACATGCCCCAGTGCATCATGAAACCGAACTTCAGGTCCTGCCATTGCGCAATGCGGTTGTTGATGACAGGGTCAGTTTCCGGGTCCGTGAGGGATTGGGCGGAGGCGGTGACACCTATTAATAATAATGCTATGACTAATATTCTTTTCATGTTTCTACACATTCGTTTGAAACTGAGAGACGCGATGAATCGCGTCTTTACACTGCTTCGATTGTGTGATTAGCCAACCACAATGTTGATGATCTTCTTAGGGATGAAAATGACCTTGCGGATGGTGACGCCTTCGAGCCATTTCTTGGCTTCAGGCGCGTTGACGACCGCATTTTGCACTCCGTCCTGCTTCATGTCGAGAGGCAACTCGAGGTCAAAACGTTTCTTGCCGTTGAACGAGACCGGATAGAGGAATGTGTTCTCGACCACGTTTTTCTCATCAAACTCAGGGAAACGCTGGTTGACGACGCTGTCGTTGTGACCCATCTGATGCCAGAGCTCTTCGGCGATATGAGGTGCGTAAGGCGAAATCATGATTGCCATAGGCTCTAAAATCTCGCGTTTGTTGCATTTCATATCGGTCAGTTCGTTGACGCAAATCATGAAAGCTGAGACGACGGTGTTGAACGATATACGCTCAATGTCTTCTTCCTCTTTCTTGATGAGCTTGTGCAAAACCTTCAGCTCTTCTTTTGTAGCAGGCTCGTCGCTTATCTCCGAATACAGTTTCCAGAACTTTTTCAGGAAGCGGAAAGTGCCTTCAATTCCTTGGGTATCCCATGGCTTGGACTGCTCGAGAGGACCGAGGAACATCTCATAGAGACGCAGAGTGTCAGCACCGTATTTTGCGACCAAATCGTCAGGATTCTGGACATTGAATTTCGATTTCGACATTTTTTCAATCATCCAGTCGCAGACGAAAATGTCGTTGCCGTCCTTGTCTTTTTCATAGATAAACTGAGCGTCTTTGAGGTCATCACGCCAAGCTTTAAACGCTTCTGTATCAAGGATATCGTTATGTACGATGTTGATATCTACCAAAATCGGGTTGCTGAACAGCTCACGGTCCTTGCAGTTCTTGGAAATGAACATCGGGCCTCTGCTATACGCCACACCATCAACAAATGCAGGCATATCCTTACCGGCGATGAAATCTTTGATACGCTGTTCGACATAGTCGGTTCCCTGCTCGAAATCGTTAACGACATCAACGATTGGAATCATGAGAAGCTTGTAGCCTTTCTCATCGGCGAACTGACGCCACGGCTCGGCAACTTTTTCCAAGCTATCCATCCTGTTGATTTCGATAAGCAGACCTTTTTCGGGGCAGAAGAAGTCGAAACGACGGTGACCGTCTTTGTGGTCGCGTTCAAACTCAACGCCCATCTGTTTGTCTTTCAACAACTTCCACACAAGATCCTCGCACATCTTCTCCATATTGACGCGGTAGGCGATGCTTGAACGTCCCTGTATCATTCCCTGGTTCACCATCTTCTGGAACGGCTCATCTTTGCAAGCGATTCCGAGGTCGAACAAGAATTTGTTCCAGAAACGTGAATAAATCAAGTGACCTGTCGCATGCTCTGCGCCACCGATGTAGAGGTCGACGTTTTGCCAGTAATTATTGGCTTCTTTGGAGAAATATTCGTTCTCGTTGTGCGGGTCCATATAGCGGAGATAGTAGCCGCTTGAGCCGGCAAAACCAGGCATTGTGTTTGTCTCAATTGGATAACCTTCCTCTGTGACCCAGTTCTTTGCGCGTGCCAGCGGCGGCTCACCAGTCTCGGTAGGTTTGTACGCGTCGATGGAAGGCAATTCAAGAGGTAACTTATTGACATCCATTGCGTAAGGCATCCCGTCCTTGTAATAAATCGGGAACGGCTCACCCCAGTAGCGCTGACGGCTAAAGATGGCGTCACGGAGACGATAGTTGGTTTTGCCTTTGCCTATGCCACGTTTTTCAAGTTCCTCTATCATCTTTAGAATAGCCTGCTTCACTGTGAGACCGTTGAGGAACTCCGAATTCACGAGCACGCCCTCTTTCGCGTCGAACGACTCGCTCCACGTGGCAGGGTCTGACGGCTCCTCGCCAGGTTTTGCAACCACCTGAATGATTGGGAGGTTGAAATGACGCGCGAAGGCAAAGTCACGGCTGTCGTGAGCCGGCACTGCCATGATGGCGCCGGTGCCGTAGCCCATGAGGACATAGTCTGAAATCCAAATCGGGATGCGGGTGCCGTTGAACGGGTTGACGGCGTAGGAGCCTGTGAACACACCGCTCACCTTCTTAACTTCCGACATACGCTCACGTTCTGAGCGGTTTTTCGCCCAGGTGACGTATTCCTTAACAGCGGCGCGCTGTTCGTCGGTGGTGAGCTGGTCAATCATCTCGTGTTCAGGAGCAAGCACCATGAAAGTGACACCGAACAATGTGTCGGCACGTGTTGTAAAGACCTCAAAATAAATATCTTTATCAGCAACTGTGAAGAAAACGGATGCACCCATTGACTTGCCTATCCAGTTACGCTGTACGTCTTTTATTGACTCAGTCCAGTCGAGGGTCTCGAGACCTTGGAGGAGACGTTCAGCGTATGCGGTGATACGCAGCAGCCACTGTTTCATTGACTTACGGATGACGGGATAGCCACCGCGCACGGAAAGTCCGTCTTGGACCTCGTCGTTGGCGAGCACTGTGCCAAGCTCTGGGCACCAGTTGACCATAGTGTCGGCGAGATATGCCAAACGGTAGTTCATCAGCGTTTCCTGCTGTTCCTTCTCGCTCATCGCGTTCCATTCGGCTGCAGTGAAGCTCAACAGTTTAGTGCAAGCCACATCGAGATCTTCTGTGCCTTGTTTGCTGAAGACATCAACGAGTTCGGCGATAGGACGCGCCTGTTTCGCCTGGTTGCAATAGTAAGAATTGAAAAGCTGGATGAACGTCCATTGCGTCCATTTATAATAATGAGGGTCGCTGGTGCGCACCTCGCGGTTCCAGTCGTAGCAGAAACCGATTTTATCCATCTGCTCACGATAGCGGTTGATGTTTTTCTCCGTCGTGATTGCCGGATGCGTTCCAGTCTGGATGGCATACTGTTCCGCCGGAAGTCCGTAGGCGTCGTAGCCCATCGGGTGAAGCACGTTGAAGCCTTTCAAACGCTTGTAGCGGGCGTAGATATCCGATGCGATATATCCAAGAGGATGACCGACATGAAGTCCCGCGCCCGAAGGATACGGAAACATATCCAAAACATAAAATTTCGGCTTATTGTGGTCTATCTCAACCTGATACACCTTGTTTTCACGCCAGTATTCCTGCCATTTTTTCTCGATTTCTTCAAAATTATATTCCATAATAAATCTAAAATTTTCCCGTTTAAAAAAGCGCGTAAAATTACAACATTTTTCGCTACACACCTTTATTAATTAAAAATTTTGTATTTTTGTGGTGATGAAAACGAACATTTACATACAAAAAAAGAGATGGAAAATCGCTTTGGCGATATTAGCAATTGTAATCATCGGTATTTCAATAAATTACACAAACTTTTTGGTAAAACGCTTTGCCGAGCAGGAATCGAAGCAGATTGAGATGTGGGCTGAGGCGGTGCAGAGCCATGCCGAGCTGATGAATTACACAAAAAAATTCTTCAACGAGGTTAGCGAGCAAGAGCAGAAACGCGTGCAATTGCTGGCAAAAGCGTACGAAAGTTTTCTCGAAGCCGGACCAAACGAGAACACCTCAATTTACCTTGACATCATACAGAGCAACATCAGCATTCCTGTTGTGATTATTGACAACGACAGAAAAATAGACCTGTCAATCAACATGCCAGAGCATCTGAAAGACAAGAAAATCTTCGACGAAGAGATGCAGAAGGAGTTCAATGTTTACCAGCCTATAAAAATCGACCTTTTCGGTAAAACCGAGTGGCTCATCTACAATGAATCGTTGATTTACACTGAGTTAAAGGGCGTTCTTGACGATTTGTTCAAGCTTTTCATCAACGACGTTACCGACAACGCTGTCGGGGCGCCAGTCATCATAGTGGACAGCACCGACAACAGGATTCTGGCTTACGGAAATCTTGATTCGGTAAAGATGCAGGACAAGCAATTTGTTGACAATCAAATACATATAATGCAGGAAGAGAATTTCCCGATAAAGGTGAACTACATCGACAACAACAAAGTTTACATTTATTACAGAAGTTCAGATTTGCTTTTGCAGATGAAGTTCTACCCCATCGTCCAGATATTGATTTTCGCTTTGTTTGCATTTTTAGCGTACCTTTTGTTCAGCTACGTTAGGCGTTCGGAGCAAAACCAGGTATGGGCAGGCATGGCGAAGGAGACGGCGCATCAGATAGGGACGCCGCTCAGCTCGCTGATGGGATGGGTCGAGTTGCTGAAAATGGAGGAGAAACCGTTCATCGGCACATCGGAGATGGAATACGATATCGACAGGCTGAACACCATCACGGAGCGTTTCTCAAAGATAGGTTCTATCCCGACTTTGGAGCCGACAGATGTCGTCGCGACGGTCGACAAGACCATGAAATACCTGCAGCGCCGATTCTCGTCGAAATTTGAATTCGACATACAACTCCCTGTAAGAGAGATAGTTATACCATTGAATGCAGCATTGTTCAGCTGGGTTTTGGAGAACCTCACAAAAAATGCCATCGACGCCATGACAGACAAGGGCAAGCTGACGGTGGAGCTGACGGAAGACGCGACCAATGTCTTCATCGACATCACCGACACCGGCAAAGGACTTCCTCGTTCGATGTACACACAAATTTTCAAGCCTGGCTACACCTCGAAGAAACGCGGCTGGGGCTTAGGGCTTTCGTTGGCAAAACGCATCGTCGAGAACTACCACAAAGGCAAGATTTTCGTTAAAAACAGCGTCATCGGACAAGGCACCACACTCAGAATCGTGCTGAAAAAATAATTCGTGAATCAGGCTTCTCATAAAATAAAATGTTGTAATTTCGTGGTTCAAAATAATCATCATGGCATTATACGACAAGTTTCAAGATAAAACACGCAAAAAGTTAGCGGTACTGATAGATCCCGACAAGCCGACCGACGTGCAAATCAAGTCGATTGTCGACAGCGCCAACGCCGCCGACGTGGATTTCTTTTTCGTAGGAGGCAGCCTATTGACCACCGACAGTCTTGAGCACTGCATCAAGGTGATAAAGGCGAACTCGGACATCCCGGTTTTGATATTTCCAGGCAACTCGTTGCAAATCAGCAAGTATTGCGACGGGTTTCTGCTTTTGTCGCTGATTTCGGGAAGGAATCCGGAGATGCTCATCGGGCGGCATGTCATCGCGGCGCCGTACCTGAAATTATACGGCAATGAAATCATCCCGACGGGTTACATGCTCATCGACAGCGGCAAGGCGACGTCGGTTTCATACATGAGCGACACGACGCCGATACCGCACGACAAAGACGACATAGCGATGTGCACCGCGCTCGCCGGCGAGATGCTCGGGCTGAAGCTGATATACCTTGAAGCGGGTTCAGGCGCGGAAATACAAGTCTCGACAAGCATGATTTCGAAGGTAAGACAGATGATTTCCATTCCGCTCATCGTGGGAGGAGGCATAAAAACGCCGGAGATGGCAGCTGACGCTGTCAAAGCCGGGGCCGACATCATCGTCATCGGGACGGCGTTTGAGAAGGAGCCCGAGATGCTGATGAGGTTTGCGGAGGCAATACACAGGGTTTGACAGGATTATTTTTTAGACAGGACTAACAAGATTGACAAGATTGAAGTGTCATGACAAGATTCCTCGCTTCGCTCGGAATGACAAAACAAAAGGAGAAATCTTGAGGCGCGGTATGATGAGACATTATATTTTGTAGGGACCTGCAAGCCGCGCCATAATACTAACAAAAAAGTTATCATTCCGAGCACGAAGTGCGAGGAAACTCAAAGGAATAAACTAAACTATTAAAAATATGAAAAAATCAATTATCACAATCATTGCATTGATGTTGGTTTTCACATCATTTGCACAGGAAAAGAAAATGTTGACACCTGAAGACGCTTCGTACAACAACCGCAGCGTTTATCCGGTAGGAAAGAGTTACAAATGGTTGGGCAGCACCGACAAATATGTCTTCACGGAAGGCGACGAGCTGAGATACCAGTCGCCGGGCGAGAAATCGTCGCATTCGCTTCTCACATTAGACCAAGCCAACGGTATCGCAAAAGACAACGGAATCGGTGATTTCAAGAGACTGCCAAACATCACGTGGATGGATGTTGACAACGGTTATTTCTACAAGATGAGTGACGACAGCAACATCGTCCTTTATAAATTGAATGTCAGCGGGAAAGCCGTCAAGAAAGTCACGGCGTTTCCGGCAAACGCAGAAAACATCAGCCTTAACGAGGCTTCGATGAGGGTCGCCTACACCATCGGCAACGACCTTTACATCGCCGACGGCGACAGGACATTAAGACTGACCGAGAATCCTGAGCATGTCATAGCAGGACAGTCGGTACACCGCAACGAGTTCGCCATCGACGGCGGCATCTTCTGGTCGCCTGACGGCAACAAACTCGCCTATTATCTGATGGATGAGAGCATGGTGACAGACTATCCGCTCGTCGACATCACGACACGCATCGCCACGGAGAAACCGATAAAATATCCTATGGCGGGCATGACTTCGCACATAGTAAAACTTCACGTTTACGACATTGCTGCTGGCACCGACGTGGTGATGAAGACCGGCGAGCCCGAGGAGCATTACCTCACCGCCATCACCTGGAACAACGACAACGAGAAGATTTACATCGGCATCCTGAACCGCGGTCAGGACACGCTCAACTTCAACGAATACAATGCCTTGAACGGCGACTTCAACAAGACCATCTTCCACGACGAGGATGCGCAATATGTTGAACCACAGGGACCTGCACATTTCCTGCCAGGCAGCACCACCGAGTTTGTATGGCTTGCACAACGCGACGGCTATTATCATCTTTGGCTGCATAACACCAAGACTTTGAAGGCGAGACAGATAGAAAAAGGCAATTACGTCGTCACCTCATTTGACGGATTCGACGGCAACGGCAACGCGTATTACACCTCGACCGAGGTCAGTCCGCTGCAGCGTCATTTCTACAAGGTGAACCTGAAAAACGGCAAGAAATTGAAAATCACCAGAAAACACGGCACACACAGCGTGATTCCGAGCAAGACCGGCCATTACTTCCTCGACTTCTATTCAAGCACCGACGTGCCGAGAGCCGTTGACATCCAAGACGAAAAAGGCAGATTCTTCGCACCGCTTTATTTAGCTGAGAACCCGTTGAAAGACTACAATCTCGGTGTGACGGAACTCGACACCATCAAGTCGGAGGACGGACAGGCTCTTTACACACGTATCATCAAGCCTTACAACTTCGATGCGAGCAAGAAATATCCAGTGATTGTTTACGTTTACGGAGGTCCGCACGCACAGCTTATCACCGATTCATGGCTTGCTGGAGCAGGTATCTACCTCAACTACCTCGCACAGGAGGGATTCATCGTTTTCACCGTCGACAACAGAGGTTCGGCTGACCGTGGCGAGGCTTTCGAACAGGTCATTCACCGTCAGTGCGGACAGATGGAGATGCACGACCAGATGGCAGGTATCGAATACCTCAAGACCAAGCCATACGTCGACCCTGAACGCATCGGCAGCGACGGCTGGAGCTACGGCGGATTCATGTCGACATCATTGAAAATCAATTATCCTGAGACGTTCAAGGTGAGCGTGGCAGGCGGTCCTGTCATCAACTGGAAATACTATGAAATCATGTACGGCGAGCGTTATATGGACACTCCTGACGAGAACCCTGAAGGCTATGAGCTGACGGCTCTCGACAACAAGACCGACAAGCTCGAAGGCAAACTTCTCATAATACACTGCACCACCGACCCGACTGTGGTTTGGCAGCACAGCCTGAGTTTTGTTGAGAACGCCATCCACAACGGAAAACTCATGGATTACTTTGTGTACCCTGGCCACGACCATAACGTTTACGGTCCTGACAGAGCGCATTTGATTATGAAGATTACGCAGTATTTTAAAGATAATTTGTAAAAATGTTGTTGTAGGGGCGAATGATGATTCGCCCCTACCATACAATATGAGAGGGGTTTTCATCACGATAATAGCTTTCAGCGGGTTGCTTCTCTCCTGTGCGAAGCAGCCCGAGCCCGTTGTGGAGCCGCAGCCCCTGCCGTTTTCCTTCGACGGAAACCTTTTGTGCATTGACAGCCTGATGCAACACGATGCTGACTCGGCGCTGGTTTTATTATTGGACAAGGCGTGCCTTGTCCCAACGGGATGTGATGATTTATCCGATAGCGCCAACGCATGCGTTGGCGCAACGGGATGCGACGATTTATCCCGC
>JAFZKP010000042.1 GCA_017553625.1 Bacteroidales bacterium | reverse complement strand
GTGTCATTGGCGTTCATGCTCTCAGAAACGCTATGACGCCAGTGGTTACTGCAGTTTCCGGATGGTTCGCAAGCCTCCTTGCAGGTGCCGTCTTCGTTGAATATGTCTTCGACTGGAAAGGAATCGGCGTTGTCATCGTCGATGCGCTCGACAAATTCGACTTCCCCGTCGTCATGGGCGCGGTATTATTAATAGGAGTGATGCTGATTATCATAAATATAGTCGTTGATATTATATACGGAATACTTGATCCGAGAGTGAGGATAAAATAACTATTTACATCCCCTCAAAAATCGCATCCAAAGTCCTTTTGTCAGACTTGAATCCCAGCAATTCCTTTATTTTCTGCTTCCTTTTGAAGATGGCGCTTTGAGAAACGCAATAAATCTCCGACAATTCCAATGTCGTTAGGCGAGATTTCACCAAACAGCAGAACTGCAGATCTTTCTCATTCAAATCAGACTTCTTCAAGAAATCGCTAAATGAGGCGAAAATTTGCAAGACCGTCTCGCTTAACTCATTGGTTTCCTGCTCGTTAACAGCTTCAAAAACAGGCTTTTTGTTCGCTGAATAATAACCTTTTCCGCGCATCAGCTTGTAAATGTCGGTTTGCTTAAACTGATTATAAGACGAGGCTTTCTTTGAAAATCTCTTTCTTGTAAACAACCACAGGCACAAAATAATAACAAGCGCAATTATTCCATTAACCAGTAATTTTTGTGTTGTAGGGCTTTTCGGCTCTTCAATTTGCAATTGATAATAAGTGGTTCCTGTTACGGTGTCTCTTGTAGCCGTAATACTCTCAATCGGTTCTTGTAAATGAAAAGCAATGGCTGGTTTGATTGTATCGATCATATCAATTTTTTTGCAAAAATACTACATTATCAAAGTCAAAAATGCGATTCCAGTAGATTTCCAATAAAATTCCAGTGATATTCCGGCCTTTTGACGTATTAAGTTTTGAAATTTGCACAAATAAATGTTTAACACAATAATTTACAATTATGGAAATGGTATTATTCATCACAATTGCGGTCTTCATTATTGCAATAGCATGCCGCTTTATTTTCGACAGAATGTTAAAAACAGATACATTCTGGATGCAAAATCAAAACAAGATAAGGCTTAATTGGAATATAATATGTTTGTTGTGTGCCGCAGCCCTTATCGTCGATTTTGGATTGAACATTCGCGCACAATGGCAAGATGACAATAAAAACTATTCTCTATTAGTCGTTTATATCATCTTCGCGCTCGGTTGCATCATACACTTTTGTCGTGCTTTTAAAAACAAGAATGATTAATAAATTTTAACTCTCATTTTTTCGCTGTGCTGTAGAGACGTGCCATGGCGCGTCTCTACTCAAAAAGAATCGATGAAAGAAACACCGACAATGCTGTCCTGTCTTTGAGTTTACTGACAGGCCAACAACACAGGTGCCGACATCGAAAAATTATTGTAAATGGAAATTTTTAAAACTAAATTATTATTTTTGCAGTCTAATTAATGACTGTCCTAAAAAGGGGAAGTTTACATAACAAATCAAAAACAATCAACATCATGAAAAAACATCTTATCATAACAGTAGCATTCATAATATCAATAATATTATTGCCAAGTTGTGGTAGCTTGTCATTCCAGTTGAGAAACTTTAAAAAAGTTAAAGGCACTTATACACGGTCCATAAGCAATCACGAACCTATAAGTTTTGTGGTGAAAAACAATAGGATGTTGGCTCAAGCAATTGTCAACGGCGAACCAGATACTGTTTTGCTGGATACGGGATCTAATAATGGTTTGACATTTTATCATAATCTTTCGGAAAAAACCGACGACTATTCTAAGTTGAAATTACAAGGCGCACATAAAAAATCCATTGTCTATGCAAAAATGGACACCATCAACGTTCAATTCTATTATTTCCATAATACATTAAGATTCGACATTTGCGTAAATTACGACAACCCTTGCGGAAATGCAATATCCGATTATCCCGTACTTGGAAACGATGCCATTTCCGCCTTCCAATTCACGAATTCTAAAATGAGTTTGTGTTTTACAGATCAGAAAATATCTTATTACAAATACAATGACGATACATCATTTAATATGACCGGTTACAAACCAATGAAATGCGACTTTTCTTGGAAGCAAAACGTGTTATATGTCTATCCGATTATTGGAGGGGTGGAATACAAATGCCTTTTCGACACAGGCAACAATAAATACATCCTATTACAAAACAAAGGCAAAAAAGTACAAAAGCGTGATGGCGATATAATTCTGGAAGGCGCATTTGGCATTGCAACATCAGGAATTGCAGCAGTTGACGAGATGATTATAAGACCTGACGAGACTGTTACTCTCGGTGACGAAGATTTCAAAGCCACGGTTATGTATCTTTCTGATATTGTGGTTGGTAACATGGGCATGCAGTTTATCCAACGATTTGACTGGTTTTATGATCGTGTAAAAAATGTGTTGTATTATAAACCTCGCGATGTTGAAGAAAACAAGTTTAATATAGATCAACCATACAGGGTTCTCGCTACAAACGACGGTCTTATGATTGTCAGCCGCATCGTTGATGATAAAAACACTTTGAGATTCGGCGACATCATCACCTCGGTCAACGGCGAAAAAATCACCGCCGAAAACATCTGCCACTACAACGAATTATTGAATAACACACAAGATTGGAATCAATTTGAGATAGAGATAAAACAATAATCACATTCACTGTCCAAGTGTGCTGAAGGCACACCATTCTATTAGCCCCAGGCAACGCCTGGGGTTTAATGGTGATTAATGTTATGTTTTTGTTATAAAACAACAATGAGTCGCGTCGCTTGCGGCGCGCCTCAACATTTTTTTGTAATAAATTGTAAGATTTCATAATTTCCTGCGATATTAATGCAAACGAACGACTGCGAGATGACGACAGAGGACTTCAAACGTGACATTTTACGACTGCAACCCCGGTTGCATAGTGTAGCTGAGTGCATCGTCGGTGACCCCGACAGCGCAGCGGATGCCGTACAGGAAGCCGTAATCACATTGTGGAAGCAACGCTCGTCATTGAACAGCAATGATTTGGAAAAGATGGCACCTACCGTTGTAAAGCGGCGCAGCATCGACATGCTCAGGAAACAGCATCCAACCGTGCCTGTCGATGCGGAAAACCTGATGCTGACCGAAATGCCGTCTGATGACTCGGAAGAACGTTATCAGCTCGCCAGAAAACTCGTTGACCAACTGCCCAAACGCCAGCGCGACACCATCCTGATGAAATACGAGAATGGTTTCAGCATTGAGGAAATCGAAAAAGCGACAGGCATGAGCAGCACCCATGTATATGCAACACTTTCGCGCGCCTACAAAGCGTTGCGTGAGGCTATAAAACAATATAATGAGGAATTATCATGACAACTGAAAATGAAATGAACGAAGAATTGCGCCAACTGCTCGACAGCTTGGAAGAACACGGCAAAAACATCTGTAGGCAAAAACAACTCGGCGACCTTATCGACCGTCTCGTCGAAGAGGAGAAACCTATGGTGATTTCTAGCAAACGCAGAAAAATCGTCCCAATTTGGTGGACGATGAGCGCTGCAGCTGCCATATTACTGCTTTGGCTTCTTCTTAAACCAAATGGGAACGAAAACACTTTGCATAATGATATTCTTGCGGAAGTGCCGGAAACTGTTGATTCAGTTGATGATTTCGTAAAGATTAAAATCGAAGATGATATTGTTGAGGAAGCTGTTGTTAAAAAAGAAGAATTATTGGCAGAGAACACGCTAGTTGTTTCTAAAAAGTCTAATACTAATAAGAAAAAAACAGAAGTCGAGATTATCGAAACAGTTGAGGAACAGTCTGTAGTTACCGAGATTATTCCATCTGAAACTTCAGATTCAATTATTATCGAAACAAATAATATAATTCCAGAAAACGATATGCCTTCAGACGTTCAGAAACCCCAGCGTAGAGTCATCCGGAGCCTCAACCTGGTGTGCTATGAATGTCAGAGGGAACCCGATAATTTTCAATACCAAGCCGTCAACGCCAAATCGGAGAAGACGCTTTTCGGACAGCCTCAAGACCCGAACATGAAAGATGGGATGCTGATGGCATACGAAGTTAAACTCAATTAAATCGTAAAACAATGAAACACATCATCTTAACATTAGCAATAGTTTTAGCTGCCATGACAGGCTTCGCTCAGGAAGATGTTGTCATCGAGCAATACATCAATCAGAGTATCAACAAATTGAAAATCAACCCGGGATGGGATGTCCATCTGATTCATGCGGAAGCCGACAGCGGATACCGTGTGGCGATAGTGACAACAGAGGATCTGGCTGCGTATGCTTACAACGTCCATCTATGCAATCTCAAAGACCAGACATTGACGATTCTTGAGAACACCAAGATGCCTCAAGGTACAGTTGTTGAAATAGAAGGTCCAATGAACTTTTGGCAAATTGCGCTGTTTGACAGAGCGACAGCAACGGCGGATTATGTCATTGCATCAGCACATGAAAAAGTGACAAATCTGTTTTTGGCAAGAAATTCGAGTTTTCACGTCAGGCATTATAACATTAATACATCAAAAGAATTTCCTGATGTGGCCGTTTGGGGCAATGCCAAACTCACGATAGACACCATTTCGGGTGAAGGTGACCTGCTTGTGAAATTATATGAGGGCGCTGATTTTCAATATGGAAACATTACCCTGAATGGAAAAATTATGTTGGATGAATATGTAAAATCGCCTGATAATCAATATAATTGGCTGTCAGATAGGAAAGAAATCAAGACCAAGGAGGTGGACGGAGAGCCTGTCACTGTGGAGCGGCGAAAGACATGGGATCAATCCATTTCGTTTGAAGGTGGAATCGGTGTCCTGCAGGGTGACACTCCGAAAGACCCGAACAGCCCATTTTTGCAGAACAGCACATTGTCGGTGAAGTTCGGCGCGAGCACCGGGTTCAAACTCAGCGACCATTGGAGGTTAAGCTCCGGGTTTCTGTTTCAGGTCAATAAAAAATCGTTGAGCCATCAGGTGAAATATGAAAACGACGAGCTGGTGGTGGTTGACGGTCAAGGGGAATTTCAGCGTAACAGGCTCAGAAGCACTTATTTGGGCGTCACGAGCACCATTTACTATTATCTCGGCAAACGGCAACAGGAAAGCATCTCTTTGGACTTGTATTGCGCTGGTCTTTTGCGGGAGCGACTTACAACAACCACCGACCCGACACAACTGTTCGCGAGAAACACAGAAAACGTCAATAATATCTTCAATCCGTGGAAGTTGGAAGTGGGAGTCAGTTTCAACACCCAGCGATTGGGCTTCATCCACGGCATCAGGGTGTTTGCGAACCTTCTGCCAGAGTACAAGCCGGGTGTGATAAATGGCGAAATTAGGAGTGTGGGAATAGAGATAAAACTTTAATTAATAATTTTTGTAATAAATTCTTATTTTTGTTGTCTAAACGGTTGTAATTTGATCGAATTATGATTGAAAAAGAGAAACAATTTGAGAATTTGGTGAGAGAGCACAAGCGCACGATTTACACGGTTTGCTACATGTTCTCGAAAAACTCCGCCGAGGTCGACGACCTCTTCCAGGAAATCCTCATCAGACTGTGGAAAGGGTTCGACAGCTTCGAGGAGCGCAGCAGCGTAAGGACATGGATTTACCGCGTGGCACTTAACGCCGCCATCAACAACGACAAAAAGGAACGCCACCGTGTGCCGACCGTCCCGCTGACACTCGACATCGACCCTTACGAGGCCGACGACCCCTCGACGCAGCAAATCCGACAGCTCTACGACCGTATCAACCAGCTTGATCTGATCGACCGAAGTCTGATACTTCTGTGGCTCGAAGGCATTACCTACGAGGAAATAGGGGCAATCATCGGCATCACGCCGAGTAACGTGGGAGTGAGGCTGCTCCGCATCAAAGACAAATTGGTGAAAATGTCAAACAAAAAATGAAAAAGGAGATTTATCATGGAAAACAACAATCTTAACGAACTCGAACAGCTTAAAACCCAATACGAAACGCTGAAACAGCAATTCGACCAACAGGAAATCGTCAACAAACGACTGATGAAGTCGGCAATCCAAGCCAATGTCGACTTTTTTACCAGAAGCAGAAAGGTGGCAATGTTTGTCTATCCAATCGTGGCGGTGCTGATGTACATTTACTTGGAAGTTATGGGATTTCGCACTTTTGGAATCATCTTGGTATTTTTAATGGCGATAGGCACATTTGTTGAACTCTGGCTTACCCGCAACACTCGCCAGCATGTGGTTGACAACTCCGACTTGTTAACGCTTTCCAAAAACATGCATAAACTGAAGACAGGTTACTCAATCTATGTCGTCATCTGGCTGTTTGTCTGCTTCGTGTTTGCAGTCGCGTTTACATTCAAATATGCGACCAATAATGGTATTAGTCTTACGAATGCGATGTGGGTACTTGGTTTTATGGGGATGTTGCTGCTGGTTTTCGGCATCGTTGCATACCGCACCTTTGTCGGTCATTGCAACAATATTATCCGACAGATTGATGCCATCGAAGGACGTCCAACAACCAAGAAAAACATGACATTCTGGTACTTCATGGGATCGTTGGCAGTGTTGATTGCTGGGGGTCTGCTGATAACGTATCAAATGCTTAAACCAATCGTCTATACGCATCTTGAAAATGATGTTTATACTGAAGGAAAGCTGGAGTTCCGGGTGTTGGATGCCGATACATTGGTTTTTAATAATGAAGGTAAGCATATTATTCATACACTTCATGTGAATTATCGCAATCAGGGTGAATCAACGCCGATTATCGTGCAGCTGACTCCGGAAGCCGGTCATGAATGGTATCAGTTCACTTCAAAGGCTAAAGGTCATAATATTGGGCTCTTCATGGACGGTGAGTTGATTCAGAAATATTATATCCAGAATGCTATCGACAACGGTCATTTCTACCTCAATACAGATCCCGAATGGAGTGGAAAAGAAGTTGAAGAATTTTGTAAGAGGTTGATTAATAATTAGGAGGTGTCGTCCAATGTGTGCCGGAGGCACACCATCCTAATAGCCCCAGGCATCGCCTGGGGTTTAAAAAACGATATGGTATGATCAATGAGTTGGATGCGTTGCGCCGTCGGCGCAACGCATCCAACTTGTATGATATTATAATATCCACCATTAAACCCCAGGCGTTGCCTGGGGCTAATAGGGTTTCGTGCCTCCGGCACGACGATTCTTCCACGTTGCCTGGTTTTGATATGCCATTTTTTAGCATTTTTTCTAATCTTTTAGGGTTTTAGGAATTGACAAAAGAGTTTTTTATTGTAATTTTGCAAAATAAAACTTCATTCTATGAAAAAACTCACATTTCTAAATGTCATATTGGCCCTATTGCTCCCATACGTCCTATCACCAATCCATGCTTCCGCTCAAAATTCCAATGTCCTGAATATCAATGTTATCGTCTCGGATTCAACAGGCAAAGTCCTCAAAGACGTCGCAATTTACAACTCTAGCCAACACCTTATCGGAATAACCAACAATTTCGGAACTACAACAATATCAGCGCATTTAGGTGATGCAATCGTTTTTTCTCATGTCAGTTACGAGCAGAAAACAATTAAAATCACTGACGAAAACATTTTCGACTGCAACGAAAACAATTGTCATTTGCTCGTTTATTTGAATCTAAAAACTAATATCCTTCCTGAAGCCGAAATCATTGAAAACGTGCCGCATCTGGCGTATTCTAACAAGCAAGTCTGGGTCTCGGATTACAAGGTCAATGATGCTGGAATGTATCTCATCCTTGACAGCAATTCCGAGCATTCGCTGATATTTCTGAGTCATGAGCAGGATACTTTGGCAAAGGCTAAAATCAACAAAAAATACGATTATCTCTATGAGGACGCTTTCGGAAATATTCATCTTTTGAGTAAAGACACGGCTTATCAGACTTATTACGACGGCGAGAAACTGAATATGCTTTATCCTGTTGATATTCAAACTTTTAAGCAGAGACTGATGCCGGTTCAGGTTATCACCGACAGTCTGCTTGTTTTGCAGAGATACGCCTCTATGTGGCAGGAGATTTTGTATATCAGTGTCAACCGTAACAACAAGGAAACCAAGGTGTTAGCTGATTGCTATGGCTCGACGAGAGAGTGGGGCAGGACCTATTACAGGGATATGGTAAAGGATGGCGTTATTGACGCAATACAAAGAGAGAATCCGATGTTTCCCGACATTATGGAAATGCTGGGAATCGAAAAATCCAACACATTCGGCGACGACGCTATTGAAAACACTTTCGTTGATTTTGGAAGCAGTCAGCGAGCAAGATACAGATTGCAGCCGATTTATAGCCCGATAGCGTTTTTCAACGATACAATCTATGTGTTTGATTTAGAAAAAGATAAGCTTATAAAGTTTGCTGAAAACGGCACTTTTGTGAAAGATGTTGACATCAGTTTTCACCGCACGACATATCGCAAAAACAGCCGCATCGGCAATAATTGGGATAGAAACATCATTATCGACAAAGCACTCGGAACATGTTACGCGCAATTTTCAAAAGATGGCCACGTCACTCTGAAAGAGATTGATTTACAAACTGGTACGATAAAGAACGCCATCGAACTGACTCATCACGTCTTCCCCGAAAACATCCAAATCCACAACGGAATTGTCTATTATAAATTCATCGACGTCCGCCAAACCGTTGGCCGCGATTGTAGAAGTTTATACAAGATGAAGCTGAAATAAAATAACGACGTGGCTTCGCCCAAGAAGGCTTTGCCCCACGTGGTTTACAGCACGGGCCTGCGCCAGACGGCGGTCAGAGCTTCGGCTGGCGCTTGATTTTTGGTTACTTTTTATCAAGAAAAAGTAACATAAAAAAATAATAATTATCTTTGCATTGTGAAAAAGCTCTATGTCATACTAATCTTGGTTTCCCTGCTTGTCCTCGCAAACTGCACAAGCAACCCTAAACCATGGTATGCCGATAAACCATACAATGCTTCTCCAGGGCTTCTTCACATCGACAGCCTGATGTGGCTGCAACCCGACAGTGCGACACGTGAATTGTCAAGATTTTGGGCAAACTACAACATTGACAGTTCTGATGTGTTTAACAAGCATTATTTCGATTTGCTGGTATCGGAATTGCG
>JAFZKP010000008.1 GCA_017553625.1 Bacteroidales bacterium | reverse complement strand
TAGCGGACGTAGGTGTCGGCAGGGACGTAAACGCCGGCGAGGTGGCCGATGTGCACCGGGCCATTGGCGTAAGGAAGCGCTGTTGTTATCAGATAACGTTTGAAATTCTTTTCCATTTTCGCAAAATTTTCAAACTGCAAAGATAAGAATTTTTCAGATAATGCAATAATTAGTCTCGAAATCTTTCCTTTCTAAGGCCTAATTATTTGCATTATCTGAAAATTAATACAATGTGAATGTTTTTTCCGAATATGCAAAAAATCAGTCTGGATATGCTTCGCATACCACAAGGCCTGATTTTTTGCATATTCTACAAAAACTGAAAGGAATTTTTTGGGTAGACGCTTTTTTATGAAAAAATGTCAGAAAATTTTGATGTGCAAAAATTGCACTTCAAGATGATTGCTCAAGTGTATTTGTATAACGAAGTTATATGATCGTAATACTATTATATCCATATGTTATGACCGAAACTTATAAAATTGTAGTATTCGTGTCAAAAAACATAGATTTATAAATTCGATTACAAATAATATTTATGTATTAATTATCCCATCAAACAAATCTAATGATTCATCAGGATATTGCCGTATTGTATTAAAATTAGATGCTATTACTGCATAAAACTTATTAATTCTTGCTTTTGGTATTTGTTTAAATATTGAAGGACGCATACCCCATGACTCCAATTGTGATAATAATCCTGTAAGCATATAACCATATTCCTTGCTGGATGCTGATTCCCATCTTTTAATATATTTCTTTATTCTATCATTAACATGCTTTTTGTGATAACCCAACACTAGTTGAGTATAATTATTTTGAGGAATTAGATGAAATATGAATATGTTTAACTCTTTTTCAGAAAGAGAATCCTGTTCATCATAGAATAACGTTGACACAGAAGAAACATAAATACCTTTTAATGGAAGCGGCTTGGATAAAAACACAAAATCATCAGATAATGTTTGCAAATTGGTTTCCATTTGATTTCTGTAATAATTCATATCTTCTATGCCTTTTAATAGACCTGCAATACTTATTTTTTTTGCATATATTATTTCTATTGGCAACAATTCAGATAGGATGTTAGAATTCAGTTCTCGCTTCAATTGTTCTACTATTATTTCCTTACGACGGATTTCAGAACAGAGAGTACGATAACTATATAGTAGCAAATGTCTTATGTTCTGGAAATCAAAAGAACCATCTTCTATTTCTTTAAATAAGCTTGTATCATGAGTATTGCAGAAAATTGGCAAAGATACTGCTTCTCTATTTCCAACTAATTTAAACGAGAATGGTAATTCTTCTTGTTTAAAAGCTGCAGGTTTTTTTGCTCGTAATGCAACAAGTCTTCCGTTTTCTGTAACGAAATTTAAAATTCCATTTCGCATTAAAAGATGACAATCTACTGCTGTATCATGACAATCATGACACATACAAGGCCATTTTTCTTCTAACACATTCTTATGTATTTTGTTTAAAATAGTCTGGATTCTTCTTAAATCATCACTAACATCCATGTTTTACTTTATTAGTATAAATTTAATACCCCCCCAATCTTTCTAAAGCTTTTTCTGCTTCTTTATCTCCATTTTTGGCAGCTTTTTTATACCACCTTTTAGCTACAAAAATATTTTGAATTACACCATTACCATTTTCATAACATAATCCAACACAATATTGAGCAAGCGCGTAATCTAATTCTGCTGCTTTTAAAAAATAGTCAAAAGCTTTTTTTTCATCTTGTGTAACGCCTTGACCAGTCATATACGACACTCCTATCATAGTCATTGCATATAAGTCATTTTGTTCCGCAGCTTTTGCATACCATTCATATGCTTTAGAGAAATCTGTATCAACACCACATCCATTACTGTAATGCCAACCTAATATAGTCTGAGCCTTAACATAGTTTTGTTTCGCAGCTTTTTCATACCATTTAATAGCCTCCGAATAGTTTTGTTTAACGCCATTACCCTTAGAATAACAATTTCCAACACAATATTGTGCCTCTGCAAAACCTTTTATAGCCGCGTTCATATACCATTTATAAGCCTCTTTATAATTAATTTCAACACCTTCACCATTTTCATAACAATGTCCAGCTAATGCTTGCGCATAAGTGTCATCTTTTTCTGCGGCTTGAATAATCCATTTAAAAGCCTCATCATAATCTTGGGCAACTAAATCACCAACGTAATAACAACGACCAAGGGAACATTCAGCTTCCACAGTACCTTTATTAGCGGCATATGTTAAAAGTCTCAACGCTTCAGCTTTATTTTCTGCAACTCCTTGTCCTTTGCGATAACATATACTAAGATAAACATTGGCTGCTAAAAAATTATTTTCTGAAGCTTTTCTAAAACATTTAAATGCTTCGGTATAATTATCTTGTTCATAGAAATATATACCAAGATTATAATAAGCAACAGCACAGTTTTTATCAGCTGCCTTAGTCAACCATTTGATACTTTCATCATTATCATGGCAGAAAAAACTACCATAAAAATTTTCAGCACCAGCCAATCCCTGATTGAGAGATTTACGACACCATTTCAAACTTTCAATAGTATCTTTAATTACACCCTTTCCTTCAAAATAACATCCTGCAAGATTGATTTGTCCTACAGCATTGCCTTGTTCGGCAGAATATTTAAACCAATTGGCAGCATCTTCATAACTTTGCTCAACACCAGCTCCTTTGTAATAACATACCCCAAGATTATTTTGTGCAATAGGGTCTCCTTTTACAGCCAGATTTCTGAATGAATCAATGTATTCTACGTAATTATTCGGTATATTATAGTCATAAGCCTGTTTCTCATCAAGAGGATACACGCCTATGTACTGATTATCAATATATAATTCTTCATAACCGTTAGCAACTCTTATGGCATATTTACAATCAATCATAGTGTCCCCTATTATGGCAGATATATTAACAAGGGTTAATTCATAACCACATTTAGGCTTCATATCAAAAGGAAAATGAAACTCTGTCGAACTCAAATCTGGATGAGAAATTTTTATGTATGTAGCATAATAACTTAAATACACCCAAACTTCACCAACTTTATATTCAATTTCAAAGAATGTTGCAGCATTTCCTTGAAAAACTAATTCATGGCGTTGTTTGTCGTTGATATTTTCTGTTTTAATCTTTAATACAGCGTATGGTTTATCATTATCATCATACATTTTTTCTGTATTGATGTTAATAAAACCAGGAACTTCCTTGAAGGAACCTTCTTTTACCTCAAGTTGAGCAAAAGTTGGGATTGAAAGTAGTAATATAATAGATGAAATCAGGAGCCTTTTCATATTTGATTATTTTGATATTCAATAAGTTACAAAATATTTTTTCTAAAAGAAAAATTTTTTATTCTATCTATTAATTTTGTTTGTATCTTTGCAGTCCAGTTCATCTCTCATTTGAGAGAAGGAAATCGAAAAACGCAAGCCATTGATGCTCTGCGTTTTTTGCTTTTATATAGCTACTCTTAATCTCCGTTCATATTTTCTCTTCATTTTATCTCTTGCCTTGTCTTTACCTTCCAAATGATAAGCAGTTAATAAATAATACTCATCTTTGTTGCGCATTGGTTCCATTACAATAACATACGATTCATCAATATCGTATATATAAGTTCTAACCCCTTCCTTTTCGTGCACAGAAAAAACAAGCATATTGTTTTTCTTCTTTTCTTCAATATGATACTTTATCCAATGTAGTCGCACAGAGCGACTCATGTCAAACTCCCTCTTCTTGGTTGTTTTGTCTGTAATCTTGGTTGTAAGATGTCGGAAAAGACGTTCCATAGTATCCTCACCATCAGCTGGAGTTGGGTTGATCTTTTTGTTTTTGAAAGCAAAATTGGTATTATATACAATATCTCTTTGAAATATCCCTTTCAAAGATGCAATTCTTTGACTATCTGTAATATATACAGACAAGTCAAGCAATTGGTTATATATCTTTAGCAGATTGAGCGGCATATTATTTCAATTCAATAAAAAACAAGTTCAATTTGTCAGAATAATTAGTTCTGTCTAGATTTTGTGTTGAAGCATGTTTTTTGATTTTATCTAATATTTGGTTTTTGGCAGCATTCACTTTGTTATCGCAATTGACATTATAAGAAATCGCACCCATAATAAAGTCTGCAAGTTGCATCAACAGACTCTCATCTGAACGAATATTTTGTATATTTCGGAACACACCATACTTTATGTTTAAAATATCTTTAAGCTTTCTAACTTTTATTGCGCTCAAAGTATCTTTAATATCAAGATAAACATTATAATAACAAAATGTATCGAGATTATAGTTTAATAACTGATAATACATTTTGTAGTAAAAGTCATCAAAAGTCGAATCAAATTCTTGACATTGTATTTGTGATTTATTAATACCTATTGCTCTAAATCTCAAATCGGTATCAAAGAAATAATCGACCAAATCAAGATAAAACCTGATTTTTGACATTGAAACATTTGACCATTTTATTTCAGCGTAAAAGTTGTGTTCTTTTTTCAGCTCATCAATGCGTTTACAATGTCTTTTAACTTGCGGATAAGCACTACTAATAGACCCCAAAAACATGTATTTCTTGTGGTCATGTTCCAAATGACAGCTTTCGTCGCAATAAATATTAAATGTCTTTTTATTCATTAAAAAAAATACTAACTAATTCCTCTGCAAAAATACAAAATATTAATGATAAATCATAATCATTTGACAAGTTTTTTATTGTCAATAAAATCTTATTCACTTAAAATAAAATGCTAAATAAACAAACTTTTTTTCTTATAAAAAACACACTTTACTATAGTGTTCTAATTATCCTCATTTTCCTATTACTATGCGACTCCACTGCTTTCAGCATTGCTTCTTCGGTGGTGTACTGCTGGTATAAAGTGCAATTGGTGACACTACCCCAAAAACGAACTTATTCCGTCAGCTCCTTTGCTTCAACATCTTCAGTTGGAGCAATAAAATCTGATGCTTTTGAGTGAGAGACAACGCTATGACCGATTTCTCTTTCCAAGTCTTCTCGGGCGTTTTTGGCTATTCTGCCTCCGGCTTGCGCTGTTTTCCGGCTCTCTTCAAATCCTTTTGGATTTCGTTGACGGGAAATCTCGGTTGTCGCAACTTCTGCCAGTGAGTTTAATGCGAGCTCCACGCTTGTCATATTGTCCCGAAGATTTTCTTTTGTGAGACCTTTGTATTGCTTATACTGCCCTGTTGTCATACCGCTCCAAGCCTTTGTCAGTACATTGGTCAAAATTGCAAAGTCTTTTTTGTCATGTACCCCCGAGCGTTCCCATTCATCAGTTAATTCCTTACGATTCTTGATGGATTTCATTCTCTCGTTTATCCAGCGGTCGCTGTAGCCTTGTCTGCGATAATCATCAACCGCCATTTGGAATGTCTGTTCCGGGTCAATCATCTGGTCGATACGCTGGGCACCGACTTCGGCGAGCCATTGTTTTACAGGCTCAGCTTTTTTCGATGGAATTGCCTGAATTATACGGAGTATTCCTTCAAGGTCGGCTGCTTGCGTCTTGCGATGCTTACCATCTGGCGCCAACATTTCAACAGGGGTACAAATTGTACCCCACTTGGAATTGAGTTCCGGGTCGCGAGCCCTCATTCGTTTGACGTATTGTTTTACGTCATTACTATCTATTAAAATTTGTACTATGTCAGCCACAGCGAAATAATACTTTTCCTTCTCCGCATCCCATACGATGCGAACGTTTTTGCCCTCAAAGAGCTGAATGGCGAAATTATCATTCATAATAATGATTTTTTGTTTCTAAATTTTTTGTTCTATATGATGTTGCAAAGATAACAAAAAATTTTGAAACAACGGCCTATTTTTAGAAAGATTTTTTCAAAAATTTCATTATCGCATCACCAATTTTGATGAAATATATGCCTTCTGTCAATTCTGAAATGTCAATTTGTTGGTTTTCTGACGTGATTTTGCCAGTCATTATTGTCTGCCCAATCATGTTGGTGATGCGATAATCCGATTGTAGAGACGCACCATGGCACGTCTTTACAAATAGGACATCATGGGACGGATTTGGATAAATCACAAATCCGTATTCATTTTCGATTTCATCAACGCCTAAATGATGTTGTTCATAGATTTCGTCACAATCCTGGTCGCCGTTTTGATATACCAGTTCACCATCCTGCCAGAAACAGCGGATGTTTTCCACGCGATAGCCTTTTGTCATCAGTTTTTCAGGGAAGAAACTTGTCAAATGTCCTATGCCGCAAACGATTTCGCCACTGAAAATATCATTTGCATCGCTCACACGCAGTAATTTGAGCGTCTGACCTTCGTAATCGTATGGTTCCACGGCATCCACGTGCATTGTGATGCTTTCGTTGCCCACCTTTATTTCCCATTCGTCGCCTTCATCGGCTCCAAAGTCGTAAAGCGTTGTGAATTCACCGAGTTCTTTATTCCACCAATAAACCTTGTTGTTTTCCTCATAAACATATTCGTGTGTTATGGTTTCGCTCTTTTGCTTGTCATATAAAGTATTGATTCTCACAAGGATATGTATAGGCTGGTCGTTGATTGTGGTGTCAGAATCGCATTCGAGATATTGGTAAGTGACCATACCGTTTTCGTTATTGATTTCATAATACCATTCGGTGTTGATCAGACAACTGCTTAAATCTTCGAAAATATAAACAAAATATTGGTTCCAGTCTGAATTTTTATACGCATTCAAACATCCACGAGGAACGGAGAGGGTCATGTTAAACGTATCGTAAAAAATGTCACCAATAGTTGGCGGTATTACTGCCAATGATACCACTTTCTTAATATCACCATCTAAAAAAAATGCGTTATCGTCAATACTTTCTACGTTACTGCCAATAACCAACGATGTTAGTTTTGTGCAAGTACTGAATGCACCTTGCCCTATAGTAATTACAGAATTTGGAATAATGAGTTGACCTGTTAAATTTGAACAATTAGCAAAAGCTTGTGTGCCAATTTCAGTTACTGAGTTGCCTAAAATCAATTGTTGATCAAATCCTGTGCAATGTAAAAAGGCTCCTTCGCCTATGGTTATGACGGAATTTGGAATATTCAAATAACCGGTTAATCCGGAACAACCCATAAAAGCACATTCATCAATAATTGTGACGGATTCTCCAATAGTCAAAATACCTTCAAAACCTGTACAATAATCGAAAGAATACTTTCCGATGGAAGTTATTGAATTTGGGATAACCAAATAGCCTGTTAGTTGGCTATATTGGTAGAAAGCATAATCCCCTATAGTAGTAACTGTATAATTTGTGCCGTTATAAGTCACGGATTCAGGGATAATCAATTCTCCGGAGGCATTATGGCCATAACCATTAACATGACCCGTCAATGTTACCGAAACACCATCCTCGTTAACCGAATAAGTCAAATCGTTGACAGTAAAATTCTGGGCGTTTAATGCACTGATTCCTACCAGAATAAAAAAAAGTAATGTTAGTGCAAACAGTTTTTTCATATCTCAATTTACTACTTAATATAATGGCACAATTGTCCACCCATATGGAATTCGATCTATACCATACTCAAGTGGTAATGTTGTTGGACAGTAGAAAGTTCCGTTTGAAGACACACCTTCTAGCCATAAAAACGTGTCGTAATCATCTCCCCATTCGGTTAAACGAATTTTTATGCTATTTAGACTTTCACAATATTCAAACATCATAAAATAACAACGGTCCACTAAAGCTGTTGCAGTAAGTTCCGGTGCCGTTTCAAGTTTTACACAATGACAAAACATATTGTCATAACAGTGTTCAGTCAATATGGTCGCTGGTAATATTGCAGGAGCTGTTGTGATATTTTCACATGAAAAAAACATTTTTTCATAACAGTTTTTTGCCAAAGTTGTTGCAGGAAGTTCCGAAACTGTTGTAAGACCAAGACATCCACTAAACATTTCACGATAACAATAATCAGCTAAAGTTGTCGCTGGCAGTTCCGGTGTTGTAGTTAAACCGTCACAACCATTAAACATATATTGATAACAGTAATTAGCCAATGTCGTTGCAGGTAATTCGGGTGCTGCTGTGAGATTATAACAACTCTCAAACATGCTACTATAACATGAAGGCGCTAATGTTGTCGCTGGTAGTTCAGGTGCAGTCGTGAGATATTTACAATAGTAAAACATATTGGCATAACAACCATCCGCCAAGGTAGTGGCTGGCAGTTCCGGAGCTTCTAAAATACCGCTGCTATCAAACATGCTATTATAACAACCATATGCCAAGATAGTAGCAGGTAGTATAGGTGGGGTTTTTAAATTAGTGCAATACAAAAACATGCTTCCATAACATCCTTCTTCCATTTTTGTCGCCGGCAATTCCGGTGCGGTTTCAAGATATCTGCAACAGCTGAACAATCCGCCGTAACAACTTTTCCCTAATATTGTGGCAGGCAGTTCTGGAGGTGTTGTTATATTGGCTCCATTAAACAAATCATAGAAACAATAATCAGGGACTTTTGTCACTCTGCATGTCGGGTCAATCAGCGACATGAGATTCCCGCTAACGGCAGTTTTCTTTTCGTTTGTCTCAAATCTTATGAAAGAATTGTTTTCTTCCAAATTGACATTTAGACCAAGAGGGTTATTCCCTCTGAAATAAACCTTGTCGCCAGTGTTTTCCAACGTTATGACTGTGCTTTCAGCTGTGAATGTCCTCCATTCCACTTTGTCGTAACTATATTCAATATTTGGAATAGGATTAAGTTCTCCATATCCATATCTTTTCATGCCAATGGTCGCGCTGTCTTCCACGGCGGCAAAGCAAAGAGGATCGCTATAAGTGAAATTACCACCTGAATCATTGCTGATATCTTTTTTCTTGCAACCAGTGATTACCAATAGAGAGGCAAGCAGCAAGAATCCTATGTTTTTAAGATTTAATTGTCCGATGAACCAATTGAGATTAGTTTTCATGGTGATAAAAATGAGAATTATATTATAGGCGTTAATTTTTCAAGAATTTCATCATCTCATTGCCAATAGTTATGAAATACATTCCTACAGGCAATGACGAGACATCAATTTGCTGGGTTTCTGACGTGATTTCACCAATCATTATGGTTTGCCCCATCAGGTTGGTGATATAATATTCCGATTGTAGAGACGCGCCATGGCACGTCTTTACAAATATGACATCATGGGACGGATTCGGATAAACCGCAAATCCGTTTTCATTTTCGATTTCATCAACGCCCAAATGGTGCTGTTCGTAAACCTCGTCGCAGTCCAGATCGCCATTTTGGTATACCAAGGTTCCGTCCTGCCAGAAGCAGCGGATGCCCTCCACGCGATATCCCTTCACCATCAATTTTTCGGGGAAGAAACTGGTGAGATGTCCGATTCCACAAACGATTTCGCCACTGAAAATGTCATTTGCGTCGCTCACTCGCAGCAATTTTAGCGTCTGACCTTGATACTCGTATGGCTCCACTACATCCACGTGCATTGTAATGCTCTCGTTGCCTACTTTTATTTCCCATTCGTCACCTGCTTCAGCGCCAAAGTCATACAAAGTTGTGAATTCGCCCAAAGTCTTGTTCCACCAATAAACAATATTGTTTTCCTCATAAACATACTCGTGTGTTATGGTTTCGCTCTTTTGCTTGTCATATAAAGTATTGATCCTCACAAGGATATGTATAGGATGGTCGTTTATGGTGGTATCGGCGGCGCATGATAAATATTGATATGTGATGCTTCCATCATCGTTATGAATCTCGTAATACCATTCAGCGTCTTGTGAGAACATCCCAATCTCAAAGATATATTCAAACTCATCCCAACCCGGGGCGTTCCGATATGCTTCGACACAGCCAGCTGGCACATAAACAGGAATATTTCTTGGAACATTGCCGAATGAATGTCCTAGAGAACTTCCTGTGTACATTGAAGGAGGAGTGGTATTTAACGAATAAATTTTGTTGATTGAAGAACAGTTGGCAAATGCTCTTTCTCCTATATTGTTCACAAAGGCGGGAAGATAAAGCGTACCTGACATCCCACTTTCGAAAGCCTCATTACAAATTACAGCAACATCATTGGGTATCACACTATTCCTGCAGCCAGAAACAATGGTTTTTGTTTCTCTTTGGATTAAGCAATTGCCCTCTGAATAATACACAGGATTGCCTTCCTCAACATTGATAGACATAACACTTGGAGTGCATCTGAAAGGATTCCAGATTCCTATTGACCAATCTCCAATGGATATTACAGAACTTGGTATGTTTATTTCCTGAAGAGCTGAACAATAGGCGAAAGCGTCATGCTCGATTATTGTCAATGTACTTGGAAACGACACATTTGTCAAGTTTTTACAACCCCAAAACATTTCTTCGGATATGACAGTTACACCTTCAGGAATGACAACGCTTTCCAAAGCTGTACCGCCGAAACAATGTCTGCCGTACTGAACATCCTTTTCCGGTAGTAATACAGTCTTCAGGTTTAAATTAGCGAAAGCAAGTTCACCCACCGTGTTGATGGATTCTGGAAGTGTCAGATGTTGTATTTGTGTCTTTGCAAACGCCCACGCTCCAACATCAGTAAGGACATCAGGAAGCTCCAATGAAGTAATCGGACAATCATAAAAAGCCCTTTCACCAATAATGGTTACAGTGTTTGGAATTTCCACTGAAGTAATATTGCATTCGCCGAAAGCATGGTCTGTTATTTCGATTACAGTCCATGTGTGTTGACCTGTGTTAATGGTCGCTGGAATGATAAGGTCGCCTTCGGGTCTGGTGTAGTTGTAATAGTAGTTGCCACCACCGCCGAGACAAGGATATGTCACGCTAAGGGTATGGTTTTCAGAATCCAATACGTTGTAGTACAACACATGATTTGACGGGCTGACGCTCATCATGTCGTATGCATGTACATTTCCAATAGATGTGACTGTCAAAAGCAAGAAAATTAAGAATTTGTTTTTCATAGTATTAAGTTTTAATTTATATCGCATTTATTATATCTTCAAATGTTCTTTCGTCATTCGGCAATCCCATCTTCAACTGCCTGATGCGGGTTTTTCGTTTGTAGAACGAGTCGGTCTGCGTGTCCAACAGAATTGAAATCACCTGGTTGGAGAAGCCGTTTTTGCAGAGGCAGCAGATGCACACGTCCCACTTGCCGAGCTTTGGATAAGTGGCAACAAGCCGCTTTGAGAAGTCGTTGAAAATCATGTCGGTGAGACTGATGAAATCGTCCCAGTCGCTGTCGTCCAAAGTGAAATCCAACGTTTCGGAAGTGAGATGCTCGCCAAGGTTCTTAGCTGTCACAAACACTTTGTTGCTCAGCATTATTTTGTCACGCATCTCCAACTCCTTTTCAAGTGCCTTTATCTTGTTTTCGTTTATTTTCTTTCTGATTATCAACAAAATAACCAAAAACACAATCACCGAAATCGCAATTATAAAATAGAGTTTCAGGCTATGGTTGCGGTGCAGGCTCTCCATCTCGTTTTTCTGCGCTTTCAACTCATATTCAGATTTCAACCTCTGCATCGTCTCACCTGATTGTTTTTGCTCCGATTCAAGCATGTTGTCGGAAAATAGCTGCTGGTAATACACCGCCGTTTTATAGTCGCCTTCATAGTAAGCAATTGCGTAAAGCGTTTGATACACAGACATTTTCAGTCCCGGACGTTCGCTGCGCAATGCCTTGTTCAAATAGGTTTTTGCCTCATCGAAATTTTGTGTGTAATAATAAAGAATTCCTAACGTCATATTGGCAATATCAATATCATTGTCCTGTAGAGACGTGCCATGGCGCGTCTCTACGGTGTCGCCGTACAAGGCATATTTCACATATTCAATGGCAGTTTGATAATCACCGATTTCCATGTAATAGTCACGCCCCATTTCCAGGTAAAGGTCGCTCAGCATGGCGTTGTCATTAATTAAGGTGGCGATGCAAAATGCCGAATCGTAATATTGTTTTGCGAGGGCGTATTGTTCCTGCGAGCGCACAGCGCGACCGCAGTTGCGATAGGCGTTCATCATGCCCGTGGAATCGTTCAGTTGTTTGAAGCATCGCAAAGCCTCGTTATGAGCGTCGAAGGCACCGTCGAAAACACCATGTTTGAGATACAACGCACCCATATTATCATTGATTTGTGCCCGTAGGGGCGAATCATCATTCGCCCTAATATTATCCAACAATTCCAACGCCTTCAAGAAACATTCCACCGCCTCTTCCGAATGCCGTTCCTTGCGCAGACGCACGCCTTCCTCATACAAGGCACGCGCCTTCTCCTGATTCTTCGCCTGTTTATTGCAAGCGACAAGCATCAAGGTCATGACGATTAGAATTAAGTATGTGGTCAATGTTTTCATCAATGCAAAAGTATACAAAAAAACAATCTGTCAAGAGGTTGTGGAATCCCAATGACAGATTGTCCCTATGATTTTAAAATGTCCGATTATAAAATATTGATAAACAATAATTTATAATCTATTAAATATTGTTTTGTCCCTATCATTTTATTTGTCATTTCGACTGGAGCGGAGCGGAATGGAGAAATCCTCAGAGGATTTCTCGACTTCACTTCACTTCGTTACGTTTCGCTCGAAATGACGGGCGGGTTTACATTGCCAGCAGCACCAGCAACTGCGCTGTGAATATTCTCAAGAACATCGTCAGCGGGTAAACGGTTGCGTATCCTGTATTTGGAAGTTTGCAGCCGTCGGGAGCGATGTTGTTTGCAAAAGCCAGTGTCGGAGGGTCGGTGTGAGAGCCACCTATGAATCCCATCAAGGTGTAGTAGTTCATCTTCAGCACCAAGCGACCGAATGTAGCAACAATCATTGGCGGAACAATGGTGATGATGACACCGTAAAGCACCCAGAGGTAATGTACCTTCACTGTCTCGACGAACACTCCGCCTGCACCGAGTCCCACGCCTGCAAGGAAGAGCGCAATGCCTACTTCACGCAACATCCAAACACCGTGGCTGTCGGTGAACTCGGTGGTGAACCAGCCTTTCTTCACGCCCAACCAACTACCGATGATAGCCATTACCAAAGGACCGCCTGCCAAGCCTAATTTCACAGGTGCGTCCATGCCCACAGGAATTGGAATGGAACCGACGATGATGCCGATGGCGATGATGATAAACAACGGGATCAATGGTTGTTTTAACGGCGCACGTTTGTATGCATCCGTAGAGACGCGATTAATCGCGTCTTTACAGGTATTATTTGATAATACGGTTTCCAAAACCGTGGGTTCATTTTTCAAATCTATTCTGCAAATCGGGCGCAGAAGGATACATGTCATAATCATTCCAACGACAGCCAACGGATATGCCACCGCGTATCCTGCCGCCAATCTGTTTGCAGCGTCAGGATCACCGGCATCAGTGACAGCCTGCTGGGCTGCCGAAAGTCCCGGTGTGTTGGTGATAGCGCCAGTGTAAACGCCAGCCATATCTGTCAAGCTTTCGTTGGCAACCTTAGCTATGATGTAGGTTATCAAAACGCCTAATGCCACATTGGTCAACGCCATGAGGTTCATCGCCAATCCGCCTTTTTTAAAGGAATTGAAGAATGTCGGACCTACCTGCAATCCCACGGCGGTGACGAACAAAATCAGTCCGAACTCTTTAATAATATGGAGCATTCCAGCGTTGAGCGTCACGCCGAGCGCGCTGATAATGATGCCCACGAAAAGCACCCATGTTATTCCCAATGAGATGTTGGCGATTTTTATCTTACCAAGCAAAAGTCCAAGAAAAATGGAGATTGCAAGGTATAAAATGCATGGGCCGACGCCTGAACCTGTGAAGAGATTATACATGTATTTATTTTTTATAACCCGTTGGGACAAGGCATGCCTTGTCCTTTGTTTTTAAATGGTAAATGCCCCACAATTGCAGGGCATTTACGGATTCTATCTAATTTTTTGAAATTAGTCACCAAGTGTTGCAACCATAACGGCTTTGATGGTGTGCATACGGTTCTCGGCTTCGTCGAACACGATGCTGTTCTTGCCTTCGAACACCTCTTCTGTGACTTCGATGCCGTCAAGACCGAACTGTTTGTTAACATCGCGGCCGACCTGTGTCTCGAGGTTGTGGTATGCTGGGAGGCAGTGCATGAACTTGCAGTTCTTGTTGCCGGTCATGTCCATCATCTTCTGGTTGACCTGATATGGACGGAGGAGGTCGATACGCTGTTTCCAGACCTCAGCTGGCTCGCCCATTGATACCCACACGTCGGTGTAGAGGAAGTCGCAACCTTTAACGCCTTTCGCGACGTCGTCGGTCACTGTAACCTTTGCGCCTGTCTCTTTAGCGATCTTCTTGCAGGTGTCGATGAGTTCTTTTGAAGGCTGAAGCTCTTTTGGAGCCACGATGCGGACGTCCATACCCATCTTTGCGCCACCGACCATCAAGCTGTTACCCATGTTGAAACGGGCATCGCCGATGTAAGCGTAAGTAACCTGGTTGAGAGGTTTGTCGACATGTTCCTGCATTGTGAGGAAGTCGGCGAGAATCTGTGTCGGGTGGAACTCGTTGGTAAGACCATTCCAAACTGGAACACCAGCATATTGTGCGAGTTCTTCCACTGTCTTCTGGGCGAAGCCGCGGTATTCGATACCGTCGTACATACGTCCGAGAACGCGTGCTGTGTCTTTCATTGACTCCTTAACACCAATCTGTGAGCCTGTTGGGCCGAGGTAAGTGACGTGAGCGCCCTGGTCGTAAGCTGCTGTCTCAAAAGCGCAGCGTGTACGTGTCGAAGTCTTTTCGAAAATGAGGGCGATGTTCTTGCCTTTCAAGCGTGGCTGCTCGGTGCCTGTGTATTTGGCGTGCTTGAGGTCAGCAGCGAGTTTGAGGAAAAACTTGATTTCTTCCGGTGTGAAGTCCAAAAGCTTCAGGAAGTTTCTGTTTCTGAGGTTGAATGCCATAATTTTATTATTTTAATGTTGTTTTCAAATTTTTTGCAAAATTACAAAAAAGATTTCAATGAGAATAAAAAATAATAACTTTCTGTCATTTCGACTGAAGTGTAATGAAATGAAACGGAATGGAGAAATCCTTGTTAAATGAAAACAATTGTATTCGTAAAAAAGGATTTCTCGACAAGCTCGAAATGACAAAGAAAAATATTTTTCACATTTTTGTTGTACGTATTAAAATAAGTACTATTTTTGCAGCCTGAAAAAGAGATGCATCCTTAGCTCAGTTGGTAGAGCAATTGACTCTTAATCAATGGGTCCAGGGTTCGAATCCCTGAGGATGTACAAAAAATTCCTGTAGAGACGCAAAATTATGCGCCTCTATTTTTTTGTTTTGACAAACAATTTTTTTCTTAATTTTGCACCGTTTTTCAAAATTAAAACTATTTGACAATGAGACAATTGCGATACGTTATACTGGTATCATTGGCTGTCATGATGGCAAGCTGCACCGGAAACCACACGATGAAGCGCGAGCCGCATCTTTCCGACACGCTTTACACCGCCAAGGCTGCCATGGAGATTTATGACTACAACCCAAACAGGGCGCTTGTGATACTCGACTCGGCGGAGATTGTGGGTAATATTTCTCATGACCGCGCATCATTTTACCGCGCAAAGGTGTTCACAATGACCCTGCAAGGCATGCATCTTGACTCTGCACAGAAGATATGCCAGTCGCTGATGAACAGCAATTACATCAAAAACGTCGACAACCATGAGTCGGTGCTCGATTTGCTGATTGCCATCACACGCAGGAAACAAGACTTCGAACAATGGATGAAATGGTCGACGGAGAAGGCGGAGTTGTGCCGTAAATACGGAAATGAGGTGGAGGCTTTGCGCACCGAGGCTGAAGTCGGCGTCATTCTCGCTTTTCTTGGACGCGAAAAAGAGAGCTTGCAGAAACTCGACAATGTTATAGAAAAACTCGACAGGACAAGGAAATTCAACGAAATGGACGCCTGCATCATCGCACTGCGCCGTAAGGTGGATGTGCTCAGCGAGTTGGGACGTTACGAGGAAATAATCCCTATCGCACAGAAAATCATAGAAAAGACAATCGACTATGAACAGCATCCCGACGAGTATAGCGACGGCTCCTTCCGTGAGCCAAGTGCAGCCAATGTACCCGACTACTGCGACTTCTACAGGGTCAAGGCGTTTGCATATCTTGCAAGGGCTTACGCCGAAACCGACGACATTGCCAATGCACGACAATATCTCACTCTCTTCGAACAAAGCCGTTACGGCCAGACCTTCGACGGACGTATGATGATATCGATGACATGGTGCAAACTGGGCGATTACGACAAGATGCTCGCCGTTTACGACGAAGTTGTAAATTATTTGAAAGACGACACCATCTCAGAGAATTATTCCACGATACTTTATAACCGCGCTATCGCTGCCGAAGCACGCGGACAATATGCTCTCGCAAACAGCTACATAAAACGTCATGCCGAACTGAACCAGTTGATAAGCAGCCAGTTACAGGAAAGCAAGGCTAACGAATATGCAGCCCGTTATCGCGCCCAGGAACAACAGATGGAAATTGATCATCAGACGTTGCTTAACCGCATGCAAAACATTATAATCATACTGTTGTTTGTCGCTCTGATGGTCATTGTTTTCTTCTATAACAATTCTGTTTTTCAAAAGAAAAAGATGACGGAGAAGAACGCTGCGCTGGTGAAGCTCATCGATGAGAAGACGAAACAAAACAAGATGTTGGCGAATCTCAAGGAGAACATCGGAGATGACAACCGCCTCATGGAAGCCTGCAGAATCCTACGCGAGCAGCCAGATATGAAAGTCACTGAAGTTGCAAAAAAAGTCGGACTCTCTCCAAACGACCTGCAAAAACTCTTCCGCGAACGATTCAGCATGTCTTTGGCAGAATACAAGCTGTCGCATAAAAAGTAACTCGTTATGGATAAAAGAATAGGAACTGTCATCATCGGGATTGAAAACCGTGAGTCGGCATCGAATGTCAATGCGATTATCTCGAAACACTCTGACATCGTCATCGGACGTCTTGGACTGCCCAGAACCGAAGGCATGAGCCTCATCAACCTCGTTGTGGAAGGCACCACCGACGAGATAGGCTCGCTCACCGGTCAGCTCGGCAAACTCGATGGCATCGAAGTGAAGTCAGCAGTGCTCCCTTTGGTCGCAATGTGATACGCTAACGCGTAATGTGGTCGCTATGCGACAATGTGTGCTCCTTTCGGTCGCAATATGCAGCCTTTGGCTGAATGTGTGACCTTCGGTCAATGAGGCAAAGCCTCCACATTCTGCGAAGCAGCACATTCCGCGAAGCGGCACATTTCCGAACGTAGTGAGGACACATTTTTTAAAAACTTAAAAATCAACTTTTATGAAACTATTAAACCATCTCATCAATTTATTGTTTCCCCGCGTTTGCGCTGCATGCGGAAACATCCTTCTCGAAGGCGAGGACATCGTCTGCACGACTTGTCGTTTTTTGTTGCCTAAAACGGGTTACGAGCTGAATCCCAACAACCCTTTGGCGCAGAACTTCTTCGGTCAAATGCCCTTCAACGCAGTGTCGGCTGAGTTTTTCTTTAGCAAAAGCGGCAAAGTACAGCACCTCATTCACGGCTTGAAGTATCATCACTGCCGCGAAAACGGCATCTTTCTCGGTCAGGAAATCGGGAAAAGTCTTTTAAAAGCCCCTGATTATAAGGGAATTGACTTCATCATTCCGATTCCATTGCATCCAAAGAAAGAGAAGATCCGCGGCTACAACCAAAGCCACGTCATCGCTGAAGGAATCCGTGATACCACCAACATCCCGATTGCCGAAAACAGCCTCGTGAGAAAAGTGTTCACCGACACTCAAACGAAGAAATCACGCGAAGAGCGCTGGCAGAACGTGAAAGACATCTTCGACGTGAACAATCCCGCACAACTGGCAGGAAAACACGTGCTCCTGGTCGACGACGTGCTCACCACTGGCGCCACCCTGATGTCGGCAGGCAAGGCGTTGGCGCACGTCGAAGGAATAAAAATAAGCGTGGTGACAGCCGCTTGCGCAGGCAATTGAAAATTTTACTATCTTTGCGACGTGAAAATCATGTTGCTCGTGATAGGAAAGACAGACGAGACATATCTCGAGACTGGTATCTCAAAGTATATCAGCCGTTTGGAGCATTACGCGCAGTTCGAGATGAAGGTCATCCCCGACATCAAGAACCGTAAGACGCTGTCGGAGGCGCAACAGAAAAAACTCGAGGGCGAGCTGCTTTTGTCACAGTTCATGCCTGGCGACGAAATCGTGCTTTTGGACGAAAACGGCAAGACTTTCTCGTCACGCGGCTTCTCGCAATGGCTCGAACGCCAGATGAATACTGGCTGCAAACGTCTCGTGTTCGTCATCGGCGGACCGTATGGCTTCTCGCAAGAGGTCTATGACCGCGCCAATGCGAAAATCAGCCTCTCCGAGATGACGTTCTCGCATCAGATGGTGCGGCTCGTCTTCACAGAGCAGCTCTACCGGGCTTTCACAATATTAAAAGGTGAATCGTATCATCATGACTAAAACATCAGTAAAAGCACAGTAAAGATGCGATTCATCGCATCTCAATAGCAAACAAATTAAATAAAAATCATATGAAAAAACTTTCATTAACTTTTGCCATTATCTTCGTCTTGACAAGCATCGTTCGTGCTGACGAAGGCATGTGGATTCCTGCGCTCCTCCAGAAAAACGAGGCTGAGATGCAGGCTATGGGCATGAAAATCACTGCCGACGACATCTATTCCATCAACCACAGCTCCATGAAAGACGCCGTGGTGCTATTTGGCGGCGGCTGCACTGGCGAAATCGTAAGCGAGCAGGGACTGCTCCTCACCAACCACCACTGCGGCTACGACTGGATTCAGAAACACTCTACCATCGAACACGACTACCTCACCGAAGGCTTCTGGGCCATGACAATGGAAGAAGAACTCGCATGCCCTGGTCTTAAAGCCACGATGTTGAGAAACATGGTCGACGTCACCGACAAGGTTCTCGAAAACATCACCGAAGAGACATCTGACGAGGAACGCGCTGAAATCATCAAAAAACATATCAAAAGCATCATCGAAGAGGCTCAGAAAGATACCGAATACAAGGTCTCTGTAGAGTCTTTTTACATTGGAAACCAATACTTTCTGATGTATAACGAGGTGTTTGACGACATCCGTATGGTAGGCGCTCCGCCTTCAAATATCGGTAAGTTCGGAGGCGACACCGACAACTGGGTTTGGCCACGCCACACAGGTGACTTCTCCATCTTCAGAATTTATAAAGATGGCAAGCCTTATAAGCCTGATTATCATTTCACTATCTCTTTGAAAGGCGTTGAAAAAGACGATTTCACTTTCGTTTTCGGCTACCCTGCCCGTACCAACGAGTATCTGCCGGCAGTTGCTGTAAATCAAGAGGCTAACGTGATTTATCCTGTCGTTGTCGACCTTCGCACCCAGATTCTTGACATTTACAACAAATATCAGGAACAAGACCCGAAAGTGAGAATCCAATATGCTTCAAAACATGCCGGTCTCGGCAATGGCTGGAAGAAATGGATGGGCGTCATCGAAGGCATCCGTAATTTCAAGGGAATAGAGAAAAAACAGGCATTCGAGGAAACTTTCATCAACTGGTGCCAGGAGACTCGCGCCCGCATGAGATATATGCACGCTCTCCGCGATTTCGATGCTGTTTATGCCGAATATGAGAAATATCGTATGGCTACGACATATTTCACAGAAGCTGGTCTTTCTATCGAGTTGATTGAATTTGCCGCTAACATGGCAAAGCTTTCAGAGGTTACCAAAGACACTCCGCAAGAAGAAATTGATAAGCTTATCAGCGAGTTGAAGGCTGTTTCCGCTGCATTTTTCAAAGATTACTATCAGCCAATTGATGAAGAAGTCGCTTTGACAATGCTTGAGGATTACCGTGCAGCCCAGCCTGAGGATTTCCGTCCTGAGATTTTGAATGAGATTGATAAGAAATTTAAAGGCGATGTGAAGGCTTACGTTGATTTTCTCTTTGGAAAAACGATGTTCACATCAGAGGAAAAAGTTAATAAGCTCCTGGATGGTTTTAAACCTTCAAAAGTCAAAAAACTTGAAAAAGACCCGGCTGTTGTCGCCGCCAATAGCATGATGGACTTCTATGTTGAAAATGTTATGGCAAAAGCAAAAGAATGCAACACCAAGATTAACAACCTGCGCCGTGTCTACATGGAAGGTCAGATGAAGATGATTCCTGAGGTTTTCCCTGAAAAGAGACTTTATCCTGACGCCAACTTCACTCTTCGCGTGACTTACGGAAAAGTAGGCGGTTTCAAGCCGAAAGACGCTGTTGAATATCGTCATTATACCACTCTCGACGGCATCATGCAGAAGGAGAATCCGAACATCTACGATTATGTTGTAACCGACAGATTACGTGAGCTTTACAACGCCAAAGACTATGGCCGCTATGCCGACAAAGACGGCTCGATGCACGTCGCGTTCATCGCTGGCAATCACACCACCGGCGGCAACAGCGGCAGCCCTATCCTCAACGCTGAAGGGCAGCTTCTCGGTCTCAACTTCGATCGCACGTGGGAAGGCACCATGAGCGACCTCGTCTACGACCCGTCGATTTGCAAGAACATCAGCGTCGACATCCGTTACGTGTTGTTCCTCATCGACAAATACGCAGGCTGCACACGTCTCATCGACGAGATGACAATAGCAGAGTGAAATGGCTGACAATCAAAAGTTTACAGAGCGCATGCTCTCTTGTGTGCGCTCTGCCACTCCAAGCGCGCTGAAAACCATCTGGTGGCTCACCAAAATAATGGTCGGCGTGTCGTTCGCCATCATGCTTTTGCAGTATTTTGGCGTCATCGCCTGGATTTCAGAGTTGCTTACACCTGTTTTTTCGAGCTTTGGACTTCCTGGCGAGGCTGCTCTCGCTTACGTCTCAGGCTATTTCGTGAACTGCTACACCGCAATGGCGGTGATGAGCACGCTCGAGTTAAGCATGCGCGAAGCCACTATCCTCGCCGTGATGGTGCTTTGCTCGCACAATATGTTCGTTGAGACAACGGTACAGGCAAAAACCGGTTCTTCTGCCATCAGAATAGTGGTAATCAGAACTTTGTCTGCTTTCATTTTGGCTTTTGTTTTAAACAAAATCATGCCTGGTGAATTTGCGGCAAGTGAATCACACATCGTTACTGCAGATAACGTGACCTTTGTTGAGATGCTGAAAAATTGGGCTTTCCGCACTCTCAAAACAGTCGCACTGATGGTGGTTCTGGTCTACGCTCTCACTCTTTTGCAGCGCATTCTCAATGAATTCGGTATCATCAAGCATATTTCCAATTTCCTGAAGCCTGTGATGATTTTCTTTGGTTTGCCACCTCGCACCGCGTTCCTGTGGCTTGTAGCAAATACTTTAGGATTAGCTTACGGTGCTGCCGTCATGATTGACGAAGCGGAAACTGGCACGACAACAAAAGAGGAAAACGATTTGTTGAATCATCACATCGGGGTTTCGCACAGTAATCTCGAGGATTTGCTGCTTTTTACAGCCATCGGCGGCAATTTCCTTTGGATGCTGCTTTCAAGATGGGCGATGTCGCTGTTGCTCGTTTGGGAAAGGAAACTGGAAATAAAGTTTAAAAAGCATTAATTTCAATTTGCTTTTAAAACCATCGATTCTATTATATTTTTACCACCCCTAAATAGTATTTGTATTCCTGATTTTTATATAAAATTCGGGAGTACAGTTCCGAATTTCAGCTTTTTTTCACAACATCCAAAAACCGTCACATGTGACACTTTTTGGAATGAAAAGATACGTTTTTTTGTTTTACAATGTGATTTTTTAAATAATTTTTCATTTTCAAAAACTAAAAAAAACCAAAACCATAGTTTTTTGTCAACTATTATTTTACACTTACAACAACTAAAAAGCATATTGTCATACCTTTGCAGCACTCACCTAAAGTGGTTTACTTTTCAATTATTTTGGTGGTATACTTTTGGATTGCGATTTCTTCAAATGCTTTTCTGAGTACCGAAATTCGTTGAAATCAAACTAAATGCCGGTTCGTCTTTACATCAGTTTTTGATAAAACTGCCACCATCTGTCAGGAATCTCATTCCTCATAGCCATGTCATAATCGTCTTTTGAACATGGAATAAAATGATTTTCAGGGATTTCCATCCACCATTTGCCAGTGGTCTTATGGCAAAGGAAGATAATATCGTCGTAATCCTCAAAATTTATCGTGTAACGTTTAAAATCATCACGGTTTTTGGCTGTCGGGATGTCATTCTGACGAAGCGAAAATCCTTCTAAAAAGTACCAAATCATTTCAGATAAATTATTGGCACTCTGATTGTTAATATCGTATTTTGGATTATAATTGAAAAATCCTATTGATGTCAATCGCTGGCTGAGTCCGGCATATCGTGTCATCTTACAGCCGTCTTCGCTGCTGAAACCGTTTGGCGAGCTGCGCTTCACTCCAGGCATGTCGGAAGCACAAAAAGCGGCGACATCGATTGTCAGGATATCCGCATTTCTTACTAACGGCTCGGAAAGCTCAGAACGGTTCTTTATCGTACCCAGGCGATAAATGTCGAACATCAGCTGTTTCATCAACTCAATCGTATCAATATCAATATAATAGGTCTGATAACCGATATTTGTGTAGTTAAAAAGATAACTCGGCTGATGAAGTATTATATAACTCAAAAATGACTCGGCATTAAGGCTGTCTTTATCCTGTCCGATGTCAAATCGCGGGTCTATCGCTGTGATATTCACAAACTTACCCGTATATTCGTAAACCTTGTAAATTGGATATGTCAAATCCTGGCTTCCGCCGATAATCACCGGCACAATGTGATATTTCAAAAGCTGGAGAAACACCTGCTCAAGTGCGTAATAAGTGTCTTCCGCCGAAAAACCGGTCTTCACATTGCCAAGGTCGATGATTTTCAGGTCACGCCAATGGTAAAACAAAGGATATAAGGCATGACGAATAACGTCAGGAGCCGCCTTACATCCTTCATTATCAACAGCATTGCGGTCTTCCTCAACCCCTACAAAAGCCACCTGAAAACCATCCAAACTCGGAAAATCATCCTCATTTTTAAAGATGGTTATCGAGTTGCCAATCTGCCTGTCATGGTTCAGATGGCAGCTTTCAATGACTTCTTCCTTGACGGGATTAAGGAAAACACTGATGTCCATTGTGCTTTAAATTATCTCTTTGGAGAAATCTTTTTTCTGATAATCTCATGAAGCTCGTCAACGTTGACGCGGATCTGCTCCATGGTGTCACGGTCACGGACTGTCACTGTGTTGTCTTCAAGTGTCTGATTGTCAACAGTTACGCAGAGAGGAGTACCGATAGCGTCTTGTCTTCTGTAACGCTTTCCGATAGAGTCTTTCTCCTCGTACTGGCACATAAAGTCGTACTGCAGGTTGTCCATGATTTCGCGCGCCTTCTCCGGCAGTCCGTCCTTCTTCACCAATGGCAAAATAGCCACTTTGTACGGTGCGAGAATCGGAGGCAGCTTCATCACGACGCGTTCGCTGCCGTCTTCAAGTTTCTCTTCTGTGTAGGCGTAGCTGAACATAGCAAGGAACATACGGTCCAATCCGATTGATGTCTCGATGACGTATGGGGTGTAGCTCTCGTTGGTCTCCGGGTCGAAATACTGAAGTTTCTTGCCTGAGAATTCTGCGTGACGGCTGAGGTCGTAGTCGGTGCGGCTGTGAACGCCTTCCAACTCCTTGAAACCGAATGGGAAGTTGAACTCGATATCTGTTGCGGCGTTGGCGTAGTGTGCCAGCTTCTCATGGTCGTGGAAACGGTAATTTTCAGCTGGGATACCCAGTGATAGGTGCCATTTAAGACGTTCTTCCTTCCATTTCTTGAACCATTCTATCTCGGTGCCAGGACGTACGAAGAACTGCATCTCCATCTGCTCGAACTCTCTCATTCTGAATATGAACTGACGGGCGACGATTTCGTTACGGAACGCCTTTCCTGTCTGTGCGATGCCAAACGGAATCTTCATACGACCGGTCTTCTGCACGTTGAGATAGTTCACGAAGATACCCTGAGCTGTCTCAGGACGCAGATAAACGGTGTTGGCGCCTTCTGCCAGCGAGCCGATTTGTGTTGCAAACATCAAATTGAACTGGCGCACGTCGGTCCAGTTGCGTGTTCCGCTTATTGGGCACACGATGCCGAGGTCTTCGATGAGTTTCTTGATGTCGGCGAGGTCGTTTTTCTCCATTGCACCGTAAAGACGGTGGCTGATAGTCTCGATTTCCTTCTTCCACTCAAGGACGCGGGCGTTTGTCGTGACAAACTGCTCCTCGTTGAAAGCATCACCGAAACGTTTCTTGGCTTTTTCAACTTCTTTGTTGATTTTTTCCTCAATCTTCGCCATGTAATCCTCGACGAGGACGTCGGCGCGATAACGTTTCTTGCTGTCTTTGTTGTCAATCATCGGGTCGTTGAAAGCGTCAACGTGACCTGAGGCTTTCCACACTGTCGGGTGCATGAAGATTGCTGCATCCAATCCGACGATGTTCTCGTGCATCTGCACCATCGCCTTCCACCAGTATTCGCGGATGTTTTTCTTCAGTTCGACACCATTCTGGCCGTAATCGTAAACGGCAGCCAGTCCATCGTAAATATCACTTGATGGGAAAATGAAGCCATACTCCTTGGCATGGGCTGTTATTTTCTTGAAAAATTCTTCTTGATTCATCGTTTTAAAGTTATTCATTTGTTCAGTTATTCAGTTGTTCAGTTGACCAATTATAACTGACTAACTGATCAACTGATTAACTGACTAACTTTTATAAAATTAGCATTGCGTCGCCGTAGGTGAAGAAGTTGTATTTCTCCGCGACGGCTTCTTTATAGGCTTTCATTAAGAAATCGTATCCGGCGAATGCGGCGACCTCCATCATCATCGGGGATTTAGGGAGATGGAAGTTCGTGATAAGCGCATCGGCGGTGTTGAAATCGTAAGGCGGGAAGATGAATTTGTTGGTCCAGCCTTTCATCGGTTTCAGCTTGCCTGTGATGCTCACCACCGTCTCCATGACCTTCAGCGTGGTGGTTCCGACAGCGAAAACTCTGTGTTTTGCCGCTTTTGTCTCGTTAATCATGTCGCAAGTCTCCTGTGAGATGTTGATTTCCTCAGAGTCAGTCTTGTGTTTTGTCAAATCCTCGACTTCGATGTCACGGAAGTTACCCATGCCTGTGTGCAGCGTCACTTCGGCGAAGTTAACATCCTGAAGCTCCATGCGTTTCATGAGAATCTTGCTGAAATGCATTCCTGCTGTAGGCGCGGCGACGGAGCCTTCCACTGTGGCGTAAACCGTCTGATAGTTGAACTCGTCATCCGGTTCCACAGGGCGCTGGTGAATCTTCGGAAGCGGTGTCTCGCCAAGACCCATAATCACCTTTTTAAACTCGTCATGCGGACCATCGAAAAGGAAACGCAGCGTACGTCCGCGTGATGTGGTGTTGTCGATGACCTCGGCAACGAGTTCGTCATTAGGACCGAAATACAGTTTGTTTCCGATACGGATTTTACGGGCAGGGTCGACAAGGACATCCCAAAGGCGGCTTTCCGGGTCGAGCTCACGAAGCAGCATCACCTCGATTTTAGCGCCGGTCTTCTCCTTCTCGCCATAGAGACGTGCCGGAAATACACGGGTGTTGTTAATCACAAACAAATCACCAGGCTGGCAATACTCGAGAATGTCACGGAATGTCTTGTGCTCAATAGTCTGAGTGTCACGATGCAAGACCATCATGCGGGCGTCTTCGCGCTCTTTCGGAGGATAGCTCGCAATCAAGCTTTGCGGTAAATTGAACTTAAACTGTGATAGTTTCATTTCAAATATTTTTAAATTTTTCTTATTTTTTCGAAAAAGGATTGCAAATATACAACAAAACGAAAATTTTGTCAAGGAAAAAATTATAAAACGCTGATTCTTAACATTTTAGTTGTTCAGTTAATCAGTTAATCAGTTGTTCAGTTGATGAGATTACTCGCTTCGCTCGCAATGACAACGGTTGTCATTCCGAACCCCTTTAGGGGTGAGGAACCTCATTAACTGATTAACTGACTAACTGAACAACTGATTAACTTAATAAAAGGTCTCCGTCCTTAATCCAATTCAACTTTCTGAAAATGAATCCGAACAACCATGTCAGCACTGCTGGAAGCACGAAGCAAATGAGAAGAATACCCCACCACATTTGTGAGCCGCCATCAGGCATTGCCGAGATGACGCCAAGAGGTCCGACGAGTCCGCAGGTTCCCATTCCAGAGCCGATCGGCACGTTCTCAAGATGGAACACGCATGTAGCCAACGGTCCGGTGATAGCAGAAGTCAAAATTGGTGGAACCCATGTCAGCGGATGCCTTAAAATATTAGGCATCTGAAGCATCGAGGTGCCGATTCCCTGCGAGATGAGACCGCCCCAACGGTTTTCCTTGAAGCTCATGACAGCGAAACCGACCATCTGGGCGCAACAACCTGCTGTTGCCGCTCCTCCAGCGATGCCAGAAAGCCCGATGGCAATACAGATTGCAGCACTCGAAATCGGTAACGTCAACGCCATTCCTATGCTGACCGAAACGATGATTCCCATCGCAAACGGATGCAAGTTCGTGGCATACATGATGAAATCGCCAAAAGCGGTCATGAACGAACTGATATAAGGACCGACAAACATGGCGAGCAAGATGCCTGAAATGATTGTAACAGAAGGCGTTACAAGAATATCGACCTGTGTTTCTTTCGACACCATCTTACCGAGTTCAGTGCTTATCACAACTGCGACGAGCACCCCGACAGGACCGCCAAGTGTGTTTCCTGCCACTCCGACAGCCACCGCACTGAACATCACCAAAGCAGGAGCGTGAAGAGCGTATGCTATCGCCACTCCCATCGCGGGACCAGCAGCAATTTTGCAGTATTTCGCAAATTCAACAAACATCGGAACATTCAATCGGCTCCCGATGGTGTCGAAAATCGTGCCAATAAGCAGGGACGCGAACAAACCGAGCGCCATTGCTCCGAGCGCGTCAAGCAAATATGCCTTCGCCGAAACATCGACGTTTTTTCTTTTCAAAAATGATTTAAAGTTGCTCATTTTCAATTTTTTTTTGAGGTCGCAAAATTACAAAATTTTCTGACAGGATATTATTTTAGACAGGATTTACAAGATTAACAAGATTTTTCCTTTTTTTCCATCTGTCAATCTTTAAATATTTTCAACAAATGTCACAAAATGCCTTTCTAAAACGTTTTATATACGAGATTTGATTGAAAGATGAATTCCGAG
>JAFZKP010000007.1 GCA_017553625.1 Bacteroidales bacterium | reverse complement strand
CATCTCAACGACTTTCACTGTGTCGCCAAAGATATTTTTCTGACCTTTTGCTGCCCATTCGTCGATATACTCTGCCATCGGTGATGACGGGGTGATAGGATAAATGGCGGCAACTTCGCTGAACATGTAGGCAACATGGGCTGCAGCCTGGTTACCGTCGCATGTCATAAACTTTTTTTCTGCCATATTTCTTTAGTGATTTAGAATTGATTTCGATTATTTGTCACCGTGCTCGCAACCTTCATGCTGATGCTGGCATCCTTCGTGATTGCCTTCGCATTTGTGGCCTTCGCCATGTTTGCACTCGCCTTCATGATGTTTGCACTCGCCTTCGTGTTTCTTGCATTCTGGTTTCGGCATGTTGGCTTTCATTTCCTGCATTTTCTTTGCCATGTCGATGACTTCGGTTCTTTGGTTGTCATCGAGTTCGTCCCATTTGGCGACGCATTCGATAATCTTGTCCATGCAAACCATCATTTCCGGGCATGGAGCCTGCTCGTGGTGGTCACACTCGTGATGAGGCTTCTCGCATTCGTGATGATGTTTGTCGCACTGCTCTTTCTTGTCTTTGCAGCACTCTTTGTTTTCGTTGTTTTCCTGTTTGTCGCAGCATGATGTCATCAAGAATGCCACGAGACCGATAGCTAATAAGTATTTTTTCATTTTTTATTGAGTTTAAATTGATTTTTCTTAAAACGTGCAAAGATATGAAATCTTTTCCAAATCCTTATAAAAATTTCATTATTTCTTATCCAGGATGTAAATGACCTCGTCGTCGCGTTTCATCATGTGTTCCTCGCGTGCCACTTTCTCCAAAAGTGCCGAGTCTTTTTTCAAATCCTTGAGCGTTTGCTCCTGTTTCTGAATCTCATTGTCGTAATACTCGACCTGTTTTTTCACCTTGCGGAGCTTCCGGTAGCTCTTTCCTTGTTCAAAAAGGTTGTATTGGTCGAAAAAGATTACCACCGCCGCGAAAACCAACGTGGCAATAATATATTTATTGCTCAGTTTCTTCAAGATATCCCTAAAATTCATGGCTTTATTTTTTTTGCAAAAATAATGATTTTTTCCTGATTTTTTAATATCTTTGCAAAAAATATGTAATATGAAAAAATTGTTCTTCACATTGATAATGGCATTGATTTCGTTCGTCTCGTTCTCGCAAGATGATGAATATCAGAAGTTTATAGAATCGCAGAAGAAGCAGATGAATGAGAAGAAGGATGCTTATAATAATGGTGTCAACCAGATGAACAAGGAATATCAGACTTTTGTTGAGAAACAGAATGCCGAGTTTGCCGAGTTTGTCGCAAAGCAGTGGGAGCTTTTTGAGGAGTTTGCGAAAGAGAGCATGTCGTATACGCTGCCAAAGATAAAAACCGCTCCTGTTGCCACAAAAACCGACGATGCTGTGATTGTGTCGAAGGAAATCACTTACGCTGCTGAAGAGGAGCTTCCAAAAGTGACTCATGCTGTGGCTGTAGCGTACGAAGGCGACCAAAACAACAGTTACGAGGTGAAAACGCGCATAGGCGATAAGGGCGCTGAAGACCTCCCGACAAAGGACTTCGACAAATCGAAAAAATTCAGAATCGACCAGGGCACCGACCTCAGAATCAATTTCTACGGAAGGGAGATTCCGATTCATTTTGACAGGAACCTGAAGATAAAAAGCGTTGACATTGAAGAGAAAAACGTCGCCGACTACTTCACGAGGATAGCCAAATGCCAGAACGAGACCAAGGCTTTGTGGGCGGAGCTCACCGCTGTCGTCGACGAGTTCGGCTTGAACGAATGGGGCTATTTCTGCCTGCTGCGTTCCGTTTCCGAACAGGTGTTTGAAAACGTCAACGACCGCGTGCTGTTCTGCTTTTACATGCTTCGTAACGAGGGTGGCTTCAAAACTCGTGTGGCTCGCGGAAAAGACTCCGAGAAACTCACGCTTCTGATAGCGCTCGACAACAGCAAGGAGGTCTATTCATACACATACTTCCGCTTCACCGACGACGAGGAAGGCAAGAAAAAAGTGAAATATTACACTGTTTATGGCGGCGGAAAGGCTAACGAGGCGGTGTATTCTTATGATTTCTGCAAGCAGGACACCGAGAAAAAACAGATGACCCTCGACTTCAAGAAGAACCTGAACATGGGTGCCTGCGACGTTGAAAGGACGCTCAAACTGACGAAGGAGAAAACGGTGAAACTGCCGTATAACAAGGCTCATATCGCATATCTCAACGACGTGCCGATGACGGTGTTCCCGATTTATTTCGTCAGCCCGATAGCCATTGAGGCTCAGCAGGTCCTGCAGAAAAATTTCAATGAGATGAAGTCGCAGTACACCCCGACGCAGTTCATCCAGATGCTGCTGCATTTCGTGCAGACGTCGTTTGAATACAAGACCGACGAGGAGCAGTTCGGATATGAGAAGTATTTCTATCCGGAAGAGGTTATCGGTTATCCTTACTGCGATTGCGAGGACAGGGCCGCCCTGTTTTCGTGGCTCGTGCAAAAGTACACCAACGCCAAAGTCATCGGGCTTCAGTACGACGGACACATCGCGACCGCCGTTTATTTTGGCGACGATGCTAACGTTAACGGCGACGGATTCATGTACGGCGGAAAGAAATATTACGTCTGCGACCCGACATACATCAACGCGTCAATAGGAATGACGATGCCACAGTTCAAAGGCGTGACCCCAAAGGTGATAAAAATTAAAAAATAATCCCGTAGGGACAAGGCATGCCTTGTCCCTACATGATGCAAATAATCATAATCATGAATAAAAAATTTTGGACGATAGTCATTATCATTTTAGCCACTGCAGGCGTGGCAGTTGCAGCATATTATATCTGGTTTCACGACAACAAGGAATACGTGAATCCTGAAATCCTTGAACCGGAGGTGTTTCACGACATTGAGTTCGATGCCGACCTTTTGCCGGGTCTCTGGAAAGAGAATGAGGTGTATTACAGATACAACGAAGACGGCACCGCAGTCACATGGGACCTTGCCGACGATGTGATGGAAGACGAGGGCACCGAGGTGGAATGGACGCTTGAACAGGACATTTTCACACATCTGTATCACATGGAGATTGGTGGAATCATCCCGAAAGTGTACAATATGAAGTCTCTGGAACTTGATTTTATGGAATATGAGGATGATTACGGAGTGAACCATAAGTTCACCAAGGTGGAGGAGCTGCAGCTTATCAACTGATTATTCCGAAAAACGTTTCATCACCACGTAAGCTTCCTGGATGCCGAGTTCGCCGGCTTTGCTTAAGTCCTTGACAGCCTGATTTTTATTGCTTAAATAAAGCAGAGTGAGAGCTCTGTTGTAATATGCTTCCGCAAGATTCGGCTCGTATTGGATGGCTTTGGTGTAATACTCAATCGCCTTGTTGAAATCCTGCATCTGCAGGTGGATGTTTCCGAGATTGTATAAGACGTAAGGATTCTTTTTGTTTTTGCTCAATACTTTCGTGATGGTCGCCAAAGACTGTTGATAATCAGGCTTTTCCTGCGTTGTGGTGAAGTTGCTGCCGACTCTTTTCTGTGTGATGTAGATGGAGTTGTCGTAGTTGTTGTCGGTCACTTGAAGCTCGGCTTTGGCGTTTTGGAGTGCAGATAAGTTGATGCCGGCGTAAAGTCCCAATACAGGGTCGTCGAGTAGCGACATAAACAGATTCTCTCCCTTCTGATAATTGAAAACCTCAAAGTTGTACATTCCTTCAAAGAATGTTTTAAGCTGTTGGTTTTCAATGCTGTTTATGAGGTTGTCATTTATCAGAGATTTGTGGTTGGTGTCGAAAAGGTCGTTAGCCACAAACGCCATCTTGCTGTTGAAGTTGTTGCTTTCGGAAATCTGGCTTAGCGTCGCGTCGATATATGATTTCGCGTTGTCGGTGAGGTTCACGATGAAGCTGCCGCGAGGTTTTATGTCGATTTCAGAGAACTGGATGAGCGTTTTCTGCTTGTTGCCGTCGATGAAATCTGACTCAAAGTTGATTATTTTGTTGTAGTCCATCTTTGAGTAATGGCTGTAGAGCGAGTCGACGTTGGCTTCGTCTTCGCTGACAAACGCCATTATCTGCTTGGCGCGATACTGGTCCATCTCCGCGCCTTGGATGTCGTTTTTCTCAAATTTCACCACTGCTCTGTTGACCCATGCGTCGATGAAATCGGGGAACAGCTCTATGACTTTTGTGAAGTCGTCTTCGGCGTCGTCCCATTGTTTCATCTTATAGAAAAGTATGCCTCTGTTGAAATATCCGTAGATGTTTTGCGGGTTTATCTCGATTACCTTATTATATAAGGCGAGGGCGATGTCGTATTCTTCGCGTATCGAGTATATGATGGCGCGGTTGAAGTAGGTGAGGGCGTTCCTTTGGTCGAGGTTGTTAACTTTTTCATAGTCGCGCAAGGCTGCGACGGTGTCGCCGAGGTTCAAAAACGCCACCGCCCTGTTGAAATATATGAGCGGGTTGTCCTTGTCCATGTGCAGTGCGTTGTTGAAGTCGTACATTGCAGCCTGATAATCCTCGCGTTCGAGTTCTATCATGCCGCGGCGCACCACCGCCTCGATGTTGAAGAAGTCGTTGTATACGGCGCTGTTCATGTCTTCGAGGGAGCCGTCAAGGTCGTCGAGATAGCGTTTGGCGATGCCGCGTGAGATGAAGGCGTTGGCGTTTTCCGGGTTGATGATGAGCGCAGTGTCGAACTCCGCCACCGCGTTTTTATAGTCGTTGAGGTGCATGAGGGTGGAGCCTGACGCCAGATGCAGCTCCTCGCTGAAGGGGTCGAGGCTGATGGCTTTCTTGTAGTCCGCCATGGCGTCGGCGTAGTTCGAAAGCCTGTCGTTGGCGACACCGCGATAATGGTAGGCCCTGACATAAAGCGGATGAATCTCAAGGGTCCTCGTGAAGTCGTCGACGGCACCGCTGAAGTCGCCGAGGCTGTATTTCGCTATGCCGCGGAGGAAATATGCCTCGAAATCGTTGGGCTTGGCGATGATTGCGATGTTGAAATTCTGGATAGCATCGGAATAGTTTTCTTTTGAAAGCTCCAGCTTGCCCATCAAGACATAATGCTTGTGGTTGATTTGCGCATGTATTTCCGCAAAGGGAAGAAGCGTCAGCAGCAGCAATATGACGAGAACTTTTTTCACCGTTTCTGGTATTTCATGAATGCTTCCATCACCGCCTCCTGGTAACTCTTTGACACAGTGATGTCTTTGATGCTCGTGGTGTCGAACTGAATCGTAAACTCCGTCTGGTCTTTTTTAAGCGATGTGACGTGGAGCATGTTTATCATATAAGAGCGGTGGCAGCGTTGCAACGGAGTGTCGCGAAGGTCTTCCGACAGCTTCTTGAGATTTGTGCGCAACAGGAAATCGACGATGGTGTCGTTGTTTATGTATTTGACAATCACGTAGTTATCAGCTGATTCCGCATAGAGAACATTTTCGATATTGATGGAAAGACGAATCTCACCTTTTTCATCTTTAAGATGGATGATATTACTCTCGAAGCCTCTGTTTCCTAATTCTTTCAGCCTGTTTTTAGTGTATTGGTTGTCGAGGAAAAGAAGGGAGATGGTGTAAGGGATGAGGAGCATCCATACTGTGTTGGCGGTGGCTTTTCTGAAGATGTCGAAGATGGCTTCCCAGAGGCTCATGTCGGGATTGTCTTTGAGGTAGTTGCCGACGAAACCGACTTTATAGGCGATGAACACGTAAAATATCGACAGCACCACGGCGTCGCTGACGAGCCAGATGATGTAGTCGGGGAATGTGAGCTGTACTTTTTTCACGATGTAGTTCATGATGACGCGGCTCAGCGAAATGACGACCATGCCGACGAGCACCATGATGGAGGAGTACATTATGTAGTTGGCGGTGCTGATGTTCGGAATCCACGTCTCAGAGTTGAAAGGCTTGAACACGTTGATGAACACCAGAGAATAAACAGTGGTGAAGAGAATCATCCTCACCACGTTGTTTTTTTCCAACAAGTAGCTTGGCAGCTCCTTGTTGCCGAATATTTTAATCTTGTATTTTTTTGTATCCACTACTGGAGTTTAAACACGATTGGCACCAGATACTGCACGCGCACCGGAGCTCCACGCTGTTTGCCAGGTTTGAATTTAGGCATGCTCTGTACCACGCGCACTGCTTCCTCGTCGCAACCGCCGCCGATACCGCGGATGGCTTCCACGTGTGAGATTGAGCCGTCAGGTTCAACGACGAACTGCACGTACACCTTGCCCTGGATGTCGCTTTCACGAGCCATCATAGGGTATTTCATGTTCTTCTGGATGTATTCGAGAAGTTTGGCAGGTCCGCCAGGGAACTCAGGCATCTCTTCCACTACCTTGAACACTTCGGCTTCCTGGATTTCCTCTTCTTCGATTTCAGGAGCTTCGTAAACATATTCTTCAATCACTTCGTCCTGGTCGACTTCGGCGTTGATATCGATGTCTTCCACCTCAACGTCGTCTTCCACCACCTGGATCTGTGTCACCTGAGGTTTTGGAGCCTGGACAGGAGGTTTAGGCATTTCCTGTTTTGTGATTTCAACCATTTCTTCCTCAATGACTTCCACCTGTCTGGCGAATGTGTCAAGAGTCTGTTTGTCGTAGCTTCTGTATTCGAAGACACGCCATACAACAAATAATGAAATTACCAGTCCGATAAGGGTGAAGGTCAATTTCTTGCCGTCGAGATCAGCTTTTTGTGATTTTTTTATTTCCATAACGTTAAATTTTATACTAATCTAAAAACGCTGCGAAGTTAGCAAAAATTATTGAATAAGCGACTATTTTTTTATCATTTTTTTTCGGAAAATGATTTTGAATATGAAAACGCCTAATATACAACCGATTACGTCGGCGCAGAAGTCATAGACGCTGCCATATCTGTTGACGAAGACATAGTATTGCAGAATCTCCGTCAGTCCGCCGTACAATATTGAAATTACGAGCGTAATCCATTGGAGCTTAACGCGATACGATTTGTCTTCTTCAAGGTATTCTTTCCTGTATCCGATGATGATGGAGAACGACAGGGCGGCGAACATGATGGAGTGCACTATCTTGTCGGGTCCCAGCCATTCCCAGAATGTCCTGACAGTGGGAAAATAAGACCCCGGAAGACCGCATAGCACCATGATGACGGCACCGCAAATCACTCCGGGGTAGATATGTCTTGTCAGACGTTCCAAGGATTATCCGATGAGGGCTTTGTATCCTTCAGCGTCGAGCAAGTTGTTCATCTCGTCGGCGTTTGTCACCTCGACTTTGATGATCCAGCCTTCGCCGTATGGGTCGCTGTTGACTTTTTCAGGAGCGTCGGCGAGTTCCTCGTTGAATTCGATGACTTTGCCGCCAACAGGCATGAACATCTCTGAAGATGTCTTAACTGCCTCGATTGTTCCGAAAGTCTCTTCTGCTTCGAGAGTCTCGTCAAGTGTGTCGACGTCGACGAAAACGATGTCGCCAAGTTCATGTTGTGCATAGTCGGTGATGCCGATGTATGCGTTGTCGCCTTCTAAACGGATCCATTCGTGATCCTTAGTGTACTTTAAGTTTGTAGGGATATTCATATCTTATTTTTAATAGTTTAAATTTCAAAAAATTACACTGCAAAAATACAATTTATTTTATCATGAAATAATAATTCTAAAAATATTTTTTTATTGTGTCAGACTGAAGCGTGCAGTGAGGCCGGCAAACACGTTTGTTGTCTTGTAGGCGTTGGCAATGAACGGGTTGTTCATGTCGTATTTGAAGAAGAGCTGCAGACTGAGACGCTGGCTGAGGTTATAGTCGCCGGTGAGATACACGTTGATTTTGTTCTGTCCGGATGAAATCTGGCTGTTTCTCTCGTCGATGCTTCTGAGTGTTGTCATGTCTCTTCTGAATCCGATGTCGAGTTTCACCTTGAGGTCGTTGCTGACCTTTCTGGAGTTGCTTCCGTCGAGCAGCGACAGGCTGAATCCCAAGTCTTTGAATGTATATCCAAGTCCTATCACAATCTCCCTGCCGTTGACCTCGGTGATTTGGTTGTTGCTGAATCCGAGGGTTATGGTTCTCGACTTCTTATATTCGATGGAAGGAGTGAGGCTGTTGTTAAACGCCATCGTGATTCCGATGAGAGGCGCGTACTGCTCGGTTAGAAGTATCTGCGAGATGTCATATTGAGGAATCCTTGTGTTGGTGCCTGCAAAGACAGCCATCTGGTTGCTTTCGTCGTAGTTGACGTTGTTCGACCATGTTGAGATTGAGAACGCCGACTTGTAGGAATGTGTGATGTTGAAGGTCTTGAAAATCTTCTTGATGGCAGGAATTTTTGTGAGTCCTGTGAAGTTGATGCTCCAGTTAGGCAGAGCCACTCTCTGGAACAGGCTGAGCGACACGCTTTCAGGGCTGTGTCCGCCGTATGCCGCGAGGAAGGCGTAAGTCAGAACCTCTTGTGACGACATGCTATATCCGTAAGGATACCTGATGTTGCTTCCAGAATCTATGACGTAAGGCTCGTTCATGTCAATCCATGCCTGGTTCTGGTGGGCGAGGCGGTCGGCAATCTGCAGACGATAGTCGCAGAGGTTGTTGAAGAGCTTGTCGCCGTCACGGAACGAGGTGTTTGTCATCATGTAGGAGATGCTGTAGTTGCCGCCCGTCGTCGGGGTGTAGAACTGGAAGATTCCCATCTCGTCGGCTCTGAAGTATTCAGAGAAGTTCTCGGCGTAGGTGCGTGTTCCAGTCACTTCAATCTTCAGGTCGGAGAAAGGCTCGACCGACACCTTGTAATTATATGTCTCGCTGAAACGCTCGGTATACGGCTGGTTGAAGGTCGAGTCGGTGCTGAGCCAGCCTTTGCTGATAGCGGTGTTGAGGATGTTGTTGTTCTGACCGACCACGAAGCCGAGTCCAGGAGCCCATGCGTTGTTCATACCGAACACATTCGGGGTGTTCATGTAACCCGGCAATCCGACACCGTTGTTTTGTGTGTATGAGAACGACACTTTCTTAACGCTGATGAGCAGGCGCAAGGCGTTGTCTGTTATGGATTTGCCTATGCTGTTGCTTTCTTTCTTCTTGATGGAGTCGTTCTTGTCGTTTTCAGGCACTCTTGTCCTGCTCCTGTTGTTGTTGGCGCGTTTAGGTGTTGTGAGCTCCTTGAGATATTTCGATTTGTTGTAAAGCTTAGTCAGGTCGGCGTTCACCGAAATCTGGATGCTGTTGTCGTTCTCAACGTTGTTTCCGAGGCGTGCCTGGGTTGCGCGTGAGTTGGCGATCCAGCGGTAGTTGCCCGTATAGTTCGCTGTCGAGCTGAGCCACTCGCAGAATGGCAGTTTATTAATAGGTAGCGTATAGCTGAGTTTCACCGACTGGTTGAATCGAGAGATGGAGCCGAAGCTCAACAGCTCGTTTCTGATGGTGTCTTGGTTTGCTTTCCATTCGTCGCTGTCGCGCTCAGGATTGCCGGCAGGCTCGTAGATGTACGCTTGCGACGATGCGTTGTATGTGAAGCTGAGGGCTTTTGTTATGTCGTAACGGAAGTCGTAGTTGCGCGTCCAGTCCCAGCTCTTCGCCGTGGTCTCCTTGATGAGAATCAAACCTGATGACTTGTTACGCATCTTCTGGGCGTGAATCTGACGGTACATCTCGGTGTTGAAGGTGAAGCTCTTCGGCAGATAATAGAGGTTGAAGTCTTTGAATATCTGCATGTATGACGATGACGCCCATTTTTTCTTTGCGAAAGGAGTCCAAGGCTTTGCGTTGGTGTTGTATGAATATCCGATGCCGCCTCGATATGATTTCTGGGTGTTGTATTCCATGTCAGGATTCGACTGTTCCTGGTTGGTGTAGGCGTATGAGGCGTTGAAGTTCTCCACATCCCAGAAATGTGGTTTCTTTGAGCCGACGCGGTTCTTGTGCAGGTTGGTGATGTTGAAGTTGGTCTGTGTCGTCACGTCGCGCGACAGGCTGTTGAGGGAGTCGCGTCCTCTGCTGTCGAGGTCCTGCAGCGAGCGGCTGAGTTTCACGTCAGGGTCGAGAGGGTTGTATTCAGGCGTGAGTGTGGTGTTGTTATGGTCGATGTGGATTGGCACCGTCATGCCGCTCTTTTCCGGAGCCATGAACTTACCGAGGTCGAGGTCGGCTGACACGCTGTAGTATCTGTTGGCGGTCATGTCGTTGTTTGTCACCTTGGTCTCGAGAGAGCCGTAGCCGGCGGATTTGTAGGAGCCTGATACCGCCACACGGCCGAGGTCGGCGAGATAGGCCTCCACGCGTCCTGTTGCGGCATAACCGCCGTTGCTGCTGAGGTCTGTCATTCTCAACTCGTTGATCCACACGATGACGCTCTTGTCCTGCGTCACCTCACCGTCGACTTTAGGATTTCTGATACCTATCATCATGGTGCGCACCTCGCTGATGGTAGGGTTACCAAGCACCTTGATGGTGTTCTTGCCGTCTCTCTCGCAGTATAACCTGTTGGTTCTCACTTCCTTGTTGCCGTTGGCGATGGCGGTGTTACGGTTGGATTTCACATTCACCACCTTGTCAAACTCAATGTCGAAGTTGTTCGACTCGGGCCAGATTCCGTATTCGTCGGTGATGGAGGTACCCCATGGTGTCATCTTCAACGGCACCTCGTATTCGTAGTAGTTGTCGGTGAGGTCGGTACCGAACCTGATGAAAGCCGTCACCTCGTTGTCGTAGACAGGGTCGTTCTGATACATGCTCTCGGCGTGTACGAACATCTTCAAGCGTTTGTAGAAACGGAAGTCGAACTCGGTGGTCTTGTACACTCCGCGTGCGTCACCGTCTACAAGGTTCTTGACGGCGAGCTGGAGAGCCTGTTCGTTCTGGCGCACCGTTGAGGTGGCTCCGGTGTAAACCTCCTGCTCGATTCCAGGAGGGATGCAGTAAGGCACAGGATAACGTCCGCTGTTTTCCTCCACGTTGACTGCCGACATCTCGAAGATTGTGTGGTTGGTCTGGTCGCCAGGCTGGTATTCGCCAGGTGCCTGGATGGAGTTGGTGTATGTTCTCCATTCGCCTCTCACGAGGTCGAGGGTGGCAAAACGCAGCACGATGTCGTTTTTGAAGCCTTTGAGGAACATTCTCATGAACCTGATGGAGTTGTATCCTTCGATGTTGCCTATCACCCTGCTTGGCTCACGCACAGGGATGCGGAACTGCAACCATTTCACTCTTCTTGACGTTCCGTCGGCGACTTGCACGGTGGCTTCGCGAATGTCGGAGATGAAGTTCTGTCCTGATGCCTGCATCTTGTCAGGGTCGAGGTCGATGACATACTGGTAGTAGTTCTCCGACTCGCTCAAGGTGTTGTCACCGTTGATGTCTTCCTGGTCTGGCAGAGTGCTGTTGTTTGTCGTGTAGTTTTCGGTATATTGGGTCTCGGAAGGTGAGTTGCCTTCGTTGCCGTTGTATCTCTTGTAGCGTTCGAGGATGCTGCTGTATCTCGGATCGGCGTCGAGGTCGCTTCCGCGGAAATAATGGTAGTCATCGGATGAAGGGTCAGCGTTGAGTTTGTTGAAAGCCTCGGCGCTGAGCTTGCTTCTCATGATTTCGAGGAAGTTGGAATGGAAGGAACGCTCGTCGTCGTTACCCAGGCCGTCGTAACCGACATCCTGATACTTACGAGAGTCGGGGTCGGTGTTGAATGCGTTGACGAGAGCCTGAAGCGACGGCACGCGTCCCCATACCGTGGTGTCGACGTTTTCAACGGTAGCTGTCGTAGGAAGTCCGTGCTCGTAAGCCTTACGTCCGTCTCGGAGAATGTCTTCCGACACGTCGCCGAGGTTGAAATACAGCTGACCGACGTTGGTCTGGTCTTGTCCTTCATAGTAAGGGTCCATCATCCAGAACTCGATGTACTCGACGTTGGTGGAGTTGAAGTCCGACGACTCGATGGCTCTCATGATACCGCCCCATCGGTCTTCCGGATTGGTGAAAGTACCGTCGTTGTTGATGTTGTCGGTGTCGTAGTTGTATGGACCGCGGTCTTTTGGATAATATGCGAGGTTGAGAATCGACATGTTGGTCGACGTTCCTGCCTGGATGTCGCGGTTCGGGTACAACTCGGTGAGAAGCACCTGGCGCACGCGGTTGTCCGACAACTCCTGGTTGGTGATGTTGGAAGGCAGCAGGTTGCCGTATCTGTCGTAGAACACCGACTGGTCGATGGTGTACCATGCGAGTTTGGCGCGGTTTTTGCCATTTTCAAGTCCTGCCACGCTACCTTCAGGGAACAGATGGCTTTGGTGCTGTGGCGTGCTCGCCAGATGCCAGAAGTTCCACTGGTGCATGTCGATGGTCGACTTTGCGCCTTCAAAATCGTCGATATATGAGGTTCCGGTCTGTCCCGAGTCTTTGTTGATGCCTTGGATGAATCTCGCGAACTCTCCCGAGACCGTTATCCTCGACTTGGTCTTTGTCTCGTAAAGAGGCAGTTTGTCAAGAACATCGGTAAGCCATTGTGACTCGGTCTGATAGTTGATGTCAAATCCGTAGATGGTGTTCGAAATCGGCTCGTCGTTGTAGTTCACTTTTGTGGTGTAGGCTCTTTCGCTGAGGTGCAGGATGGTACCGCCAATCAAGAAAGTCGGGTTGATTTCATGTTCGACGCGTGCGCCGAGGAATGTCTTTCGTATCGTCGACATCGCGGTGTTGTTTTCGAGCGACACGTTGATTGTGGTGCCTGAGTTGAGAAGCGCCTCGTTGAGGATGGTGACGCGTCCGAGGGTGTAGTCGACGGTGTAGTCGACGTTTTCGACGAGCGGTATGCCGCCTGCCGTCACCTTCACGGAGCCTGGCTGCACGTTGAGCGCGTTGAGGTTGATTTCGCTTCCAGACGAGGAGGTGTAACGTCCTTCGAGACGGTATTTGTTCTTGTCGGTATACTGCTGCGCCATGACTTTCGTCAAGGTGTACAGGGAGTCGAAGGCGTATTTGTCGGCAAGCGTCGGGTTGTCTTTGAAAATCTTGTTTCTGATATGGCTTCCGAAAGGCTCCAGAACAGTGAAGTAGATTCGTCCCGTCGCCGCGTTGATGGTACCGCCGTTGATGTTGGCTCCGTTGATGAAGTCGAACATTCCATCACCGCCTTCGATAGGGTTGTTCTGGCTGTTCAAGCGGTCCATGCCCATGAGGTTGAGCAGCGAGTTGCCCTTGATGTCGTCTGGAGCGTCGGCGAAATAGCCGGTGGCGACGCCGTTTTTGTTTCCGAGATAAAGGATGTTCATCGTGAAGTTCGACGGTGACACCTGATACGCTCTGATGTTGTAGACGTTCTTCATCATAAGGTTCCACATAGGCATCTTTGTGTTCACCGTGGTGCTCTTCAACATCTTGGTTACGAGAAGGTTAGGCTCGCGGATGCCTTGGTCAGAAAACTCACCAACCTGGAAAACGCCTTCCTGTCCGATGATGGTGTATTGGTAGGCGACCGCCAAAGTTTGGTTTGAGTTGAGGGTGATATTCAGGGTGATGAAACCGAGTTTGCTGTTGACGGTGTATTCGTTTGCACTCAGTTTTCTCGCTTTCTGAATCTTGTCGAAGTCACGGCCAGATGTGAAGCCTCTTCCAGTGAGATATGACGTCACCGTGTTGAGGTTGCGGATCTGTGTCGTGTCCATGTTCATGAGAAGGGTGTTGGAGCCGTTGTCGGGGAAGATATGTGATGCACCCGAAATCGGATTGACTTGCGTATGGTTATATATCCATTCGTCTTTGCCTTCGCCCAAGTCGGTGAATGCCACGATGTTACGGCAGTTCTCGTAGTTCGAGTTGGTGTTTGTCACCCACACCTCGATTTTGGTGATGTTGATGCTTGAAGTGACGGTAGGCAGTGTTGCCAAAGCGTCTTCGTATTGGTCGCGGAAATACTGGCTGAGGAAGAAGTGGCGGTTCTCTTCGTAGTCTATACACTCCATCTCGAATTCCTGTGTCAGCGCGCCGCCGTTCACCGCTATGTTCTGCGTCTCGCTCTCCTGATATGAAGCGATGGCTGTGACGGTGGTCTTTCCGAATTTAAGTTTCGTCTTGAAACCGAAAAGCGACTGGGTGCCGGTGATTAAGGTGCTTTGCAGAGGCATGCTCACGTTACCTGCCTCGATGAGTTGCAGGATGTCGTCTTCGTCGCCTTCGTATTTCAGGGTGAATTTATTTTCAAAAGAGAACTGTGTCTTGGTATTATAGCTCATCTTAAACTGTATCTTCTCGCCGATTTTGGCGGAGGCGCTGAGCTGAATGTTCTCGTTGAAGTCGAAGTTGGTGGTTCGCTGCTGTGCCACGGTGAGCGACGGGTCTCTTCTGCGCTGGTATTTCACGCCGAAGGTCACGTCAGCGGAACCTTGCAGCTTGATGTCGATGGTGTTGCTGCCGAAAATCTTGTCGAAGACTTTGCCGCCGACGTAGATTGGAGGTATCAGTGAGTTGCCGTTGTCGTTGCCCATCGCCGACTCGCGACGGTCTTTCCAGTAGTTCTTAATGGCTTGGTTCTTAACGTAATCGGAGTATTGGTCCTGGGTCAGGGCGCGAGGCTCTTCGTAGGTGAAGTCGCCGATTTTGCTCACAAAGATATATTGTCCTGTCACCGGGTCGTATTCGATGGTTCGGGTGATATTCGACGGCTCCTTGAGTTCAATGCCGTTTTGCGCGTTGGCGGTGAAGCCAAGGCATAGCAGCAATAATGATAAAGTATATATTAACTTTCTGATAATCATATTTTTACATTTACAAAAGCCTCAAAGATTCCTTGATAAGATCTTCAACTGTAGGGTTCTCCATCTGTTTGAGGAGCTTGTCCAACACCTTTTCAATGCTTGTCTTGTTGAAACCTAAGACCATTAATGCAGATAACGCTTCATCTTTCAATGTATTGTATCCGGCAGGTGATTTTTCGTCGCCTCCGAAGTCGGCTTTGCCTACCTTGTCGTGGAGGTCAACTACAATGCGCTGTGCTGTCTTGGCGCCGATGCCTTTCACGCCCTGAATCATCCTCACGTTGTTGGTGGCGATGGCGTCGATGGTCTCTCTCACCGTCATCGACGAAAGGATGAGACGTGCCGTGTTGCATCCAACTCCCGACACCGTGATGAGCTGTAGGAAGAGCTGACGTTCCTGCTCGCTGTAGAATCCATAAAGCACATGTGCGTCCTCACGGATGGCGAGATGCACGAAAAGCTTCACCTTCTCCTGCTCTCCAATGGCGGTGAAAGTGTTCAGCGTAATGTTTATCATGTAGCCAATGCCTTGATTGTCAATGACTACGTATGTTGGATTTTTCTCAACGACGGTTCCGGAAATGAAACTATACATGTCAAAAATGTGCGTTATTATTAAATTTGCAAAAATAGTAAAAAAAATGATATGGGAATTAAGGAATTTTTTAATAAATTTGCAGTGTTGTTTTAGTCAATACAAATAAAAATTTGCAAATATGAAATCAATAGTTATTCTCGCCGGCGGCGGTCCGGCACCAGGCATCAACACGGTGGTTAGCACTGTGGCAAAGACGTTTTTATCCGACGGCTACCGTGTCATCGGTCTCCATGAGGGTTATAAAAACCTGTTCAAACCAAATCCGAGGACGGTTGAAATCGACTTTCTCTATGCCGACCAGATCATGAAGATGGGCGGCTCGGCGCTTCAGATGAGCCGTTACAAACCGAAAGACGAGGAGTTTAACGTTGATTTCTTCGTGAAAAACGACATCAACCTGCTCGTGACAATAGGCGGCGACGACACCGCTTCAACAGCGAACAGAATTTCCAAGTTCTTGTTGAAGAACAACGTACACGTTCAGAACATCCACGTGCCTAAGACCATCGACAACGACCTTCCGTTGCCTGAAGGCAGCCCTACCTTCGGATATTATTCAGCAAAAGAGGCGGGCGTGAGAATCTTGCAGACGGTTTATGAAGACGCGCGCACCAGCGGCAACTGGTTTGTGGTGTCGGCGATGGGACGTGAGGCTGGTCACCTGGCATTCGGAATGGGCTATGCATGCCATTACCCGATGATTATCATCCCGGAGATGTTCTACAAGACAGAAGTCACCTTCGACAAGATTTTGCGACTCATCATCAGCTCCATGATTAAACGTAAGATGCTGGGCATCGACTACGGCGTGGCGAGCGTCTCGGAAGGAGTGTTCCACTTCATGACGGATGAAGAGATTCATAACTCAGGTGTGAACTTCACCTATGACGAGCACGGACATCCAGAGCTTGGCAACGTCAGTAAGGCTCACATATTCAATATGTTACTGCAGCAAAGATTGAAGATGTTAGGCTTGAACATCAAGAGCCGTCCAGTGGAAATCGGCTACGAAATCCGCTGCGTCGACCCGTGTGGCTTCGACTTGCAATATTGCACGATTCTCGGTTACGGCGTGAAGAAGCTGTTCGACATGGGCATCACAGGCGCGATGGTCACAGCTGACCCGAAGGGACAGGTCAGTCCGCTGTATCTGAAGGATGTGGAGGACGAGAACGGTAAGGTGAAGCCGCGTTTGGTGAACATGAAAGGCGAGAAGGCGAAATTAGTGTTCAACCACTGCATGCAGTACATCACTCCAGCCGACTACGAAGGAGCGAAGAAATTCGTTGAGAACCCGGAGGAATACGATTTCAGAAAGATATTGAACTGGGCGGAGTAGTTTAGAGTTGAGAGTGTAGAGTTTAGAGTAGTTTTAAAGTTGAGAGTTTAAAGTAGGGACGTGGCGAGCCGCGTCCTAATTTTTTTCAAAAATCCTTTTGCTTTTCAAAAATTTTTATTATTTTTGCAATTGATATAAGAACTTAAAATTAATATTTATGCCAACTGTTTTTTATATAAAAGGTTATCGTTTCATGTTTTATTCGGATGATCATGAACCGATTCATGTACATGTTGAAAAAGACAATTGTATTGCAAAATATAATGTAGAACCTTTAGAACAAGTTAATTGCAAAGGTTTTAAAAGCAAGAGATTAAAGAAATAGAAGAGATTGTTGCGGAAAAGAAGGATGTGATTATTAAAAAATGGAATTCAATTTTTAAAAAATGAGGTCATGAATAGAAAAGTTAAAAAAGTTTGGGTTGACGATAATAACGTTTATGTCGAGACTATGGACGGACTCGTGGCAAGCTATGCTTTTTCACAATGGCCTCGCCTCGCGAACGCCACCAAATCACAACGCGAAAATTTCCAAGTGACTTATCTTGGCATTTATTGGCCTCAGATTGATGAAGATTTGAGTTTCGAAGGAATGTTTGCCGATGCCGGATATTGCGAACACACGGTCAATGAGGATTCAGTAGTTTATGAAAAACTAAATCCTTTAAGTCATCAATAATTGGAATAAAGGCTGTGAGGTTGATTATTAATTTTGCTGCTATTTTATTGCATCATAGCGTGAACGTTCATATACTTTATAATTGTGCGGATTGTTTCTAAAAAAACGGGTGTACACTTTATCCCCCACACATTCACGAACAGTAATATAATATCTATCGAATAATTCATGCATTGGAGTATAATCAAACTCTAAGATTGCTAAAGAATCAGCAAAAGAAGACCTTCTTTGGAATTCATGAATGTCATCAATTTCATTACAATAAACTTCAATCTTATATTTATCTCTGTTTAATCCAATTTCTAATGAATTCTCATCACCTCTTCTTAATATGATAATGGAGTCATTGCTTTTAAAAAACATACTAACATTAGAATATGGATTTATTTTGATATAATTGCTTTGTGGATGACTATACCCTTTGTATTTTTCAAAAATAAAATAATCACCATACTTTGTTATAACCTTTCCTGTAGGCGTTTTATAATATTGTTTTGAATTGCGTCCAATGCAACTTACCAGCAAAACCGAAATAATTGCTGCAAATAGAATTGTGATTTTTGAGAGGTGGTTTTTCATTCTTCAATATATTTTTCGATTTGAGCTTTTAAAGGCTTCAAATCGTTTTCAATTACCGACCACACTTCTTGTTTGTCAACAACATTATAACCATGAACTATGAAATTTCTCATGCTGATAATTTCACGCCAAGGCGTTTCAGGATGGTTCGCCAGAAATTCTTTTGTCAATAAATTTGCGGCTTCTCCTATTATAACCAATTGATAAACAATGGCATAATAGCACATTTTGTCATTTTGAATCTGTTCGAAAGTCTTGCCTTCTGAAAACTCAAAAATGTTGTTAATACTTTCAAGTATGTGTTGAAGTCGTCCTTTATCTCTAATTGGCTCTCTCATAAATCAAAGTTTTGTCGTGTTCTGCTGTTTCCATTGCAAATGGAAGCAATGTTCCGTCAGTAATTAAATCCACCTTTTTTCCCAAGAGGTCTTCCAAGCCGTTGGCAATTGAAATATGTTTCAAAAGACTAACTCCGTTGCCGGTTTTTTGGTCGAAAACAACCAAAATATCGACATCGCTCTTTGGTGTTTCTTCGCCACGAGCATATGAACCAAATAACCATGCTTTCAAAACCGGTTGAGTTTTGAAATAATCGGCTATTATTTTTATCATATTTTGAGTACTCATGACAATTTTCTTTTAATACAGCGCAAAAATACAACTTTTTTCTGAAAAAGTCAAGAAAAATAATAAAAATCAACTAATTACCAACTGCAGTGTGCTCCTGCTTCGTTGTTCTACAAAGACCTGTTTTCCTTTGATGAATTCTTTTTCGATGCCGTCTTTGTAATGGCGGATGGTAAATAATTGTAAACCAACGTTGTATCTGATGATGAACGACTGCTCGAGAGCGGCAATGAGCTGGTTGAGCTTGTGCTCGTTGTCGTCGAAACAGATGGAGAGGTTGAGCGCCGACGTCTGAATCATGTTGGCGTGGATGTTCAGTTCGTTGAGCATCGCGAAGAGGATGCCGAGGTTCTGCTCGTTCATGAAGGAATAGTCGCGCGGTCGGATGGTGACGAGCATCTGGTTGTCCTTCACTATGAACGACGGCACGTAGTTGATGAACTCGCTGCTGCCGTCAACGATGGTTGGCTCCAGAGTGGCGTCGATGAAACAGCGCACCTTCAGCGGGATATTTTTGTTTTGCAACGGCTTGGTGGTCTTCGGGTGCAGCACCGTGGCGCCGTAAAACGTCAGCTCGGTGGCTTCGGAATAGGAGAGATGCGGGATCTTCTCGGTGTGCTCGAAACGTTTCGGGTCGGCGTTGCGCACTCCGTCGACGTCTTTCCATACCGACAACTCGCTGGCATTCAAGAGATTGGCGAAGATGGCGCCAGTGTAGTCGGAGCCTTCGCGCCCAAGGGTCGTTGTCACCACAGGCTTCACTGACGAGCCGATGAATCCTTGCACAATGTACATCGTGCCGTTGTGCTCCTGCTGCAGCTTCTCGATTCTCAGGCGGCTCTCGTCCCAGTCGACATTCGCAGCCCTGAAATTGTGGTCGGTGATGATATAATTTCGTGCGTCAAGAAGCTGGTTTTTAATGCCGTTGTCGTTGAGGTAAGCAGATATTATTGTCGTTGACAGCATCTCGCCGAAGCTGATGGTCTGGTCGTACTGGTAATCGTAGTCGTAGCCCGTCTCCTGAAGGTTGAGATACAAATCCAGGAACAGATTAGTAACTGCTTCAAACACAGGATGTTCGGAGTTGTTGTCGAAGAGTTCAAGCATGATGTTCTCGTGGTATTCCATGAGGTCTTTCAAGGCGCTTATCGGCAGATGTCCGTCGTTGTCGCGGAACTCCTTCAGCACTTTTTCAATGCCGTTGGTGGTCTTTCCCATGGCGCTGATGACAAGCATCAGGTCGCTACGGTCTTCATTCTCAATGATTTTCTTGAGGTTTCTGACAGCGTCGGCGTCTTTCACCGACGCTCCACCGAACTTATAGACACGATTTATCATGACGAAAACAAAAAATGTTACATTTTAACGTCACAAAATTATAAAAAAAGTGTGAAATAAAATGTAAAATTTTTAAATGTGCTGCTTCGCCCATTGCCCGAAGGGCACACATTCGCCGAAGGCGCACATTCACCGAAGGTGCATATTAAAACACATTTTTAAAATATTGCTGCCAGCAGCACGTAGATCCAGTGGGCGGATATTCCTGCCACGAGACCGCCGATGGTGTGGGCGCCGATGGCCTTAGGGATGAGCTCACGGTGTCCGAGAGAGTCGAGCATGGCGGTGTGGGTGCTGAGGAAACCGCTCCAGCACATTCCGATGGCGGTGCATACCGCGATGGCGTTGTTGTTGACGATGCCTTCGGCGATGAACTTCGGCAGCAGACCTAATGCCGCGCCTACAGCACCTAAAGATGTTATCGGGAACGCCACAAGTTCAGGGTTCTTGAATCCAAAGAGCCAGTCGAACACGAAGTCGATTTTACCGGCGAGGTAAGGCAGTACCGGCACGCCTTCGTATGCCACGCCGCTGTATGCGCCACCCACTGCCGGTCCGAATGTCAGCATCATCACGATGGTAGAGATGATGAGCACGCCCGGGATGATGGCGAGGCCGATGGCAACGCCGTCCTTGCCACCGTCGAGGATAGCATCGAGGAAACGCATGAAAGCATTGCCTTTTGATTTGAACGAAATCTGTTGCTCGTCGCCGCCTTCAGGCTCCTCTTCGACGTTCAGCTCAGGGTATGCCTTGAGCGTTAAACGCTGCATCAACCTTGTGGAAACGATACTTCCGATTATGGCACCGAGCAAGCCGACCAGGGCTCCTTTGAGGAAACCGAGACCGAGCATATAGAAAATCACCACCAAACCCATGCCGAAAGCTGTGCCGAAATTGGTGAGCGAAGCAAGCTGGTATTTCTTGAAATAATGCGAGAAATGCTTGTCTTTCGAAAGGGTGATGATGGCCGGATTATCCGATAAAAAAGTGAGGATTCCGCCAAGAGCAGCCACGCCCGGAAGGTTGTAGATAGGCTTCATCAACGGGCGAAGGATGTACTCGATGAGTCGCACCACGCCGAACTCGACCAGAAGCTTGCCGAGCGCACCTGAGACGACGCACACCGCCATCAGGAAGAAGACGGTCTCCAAAAGGAGGTGGTATGAGGTCTGCATGATGGTGTTGAGCATATTGGCTGCACCCATCCGCGTGCCGAGGAATCCAAAGAAAATAGCGAAGATGAGGAGGAAAATACCCGCCTCGAGACGACGCTTACTTAAAAATTGCCATTGTCTTATTTTCATGTCAAGAAGTTTTATTTGTCAAGATAATTTAATCTCCATGTCAGACCGATGTTGAACTGGTATGAAAGGCAGTCGTCTTCATTTTTGTTCAATACCTGTATTGTCGTGGGCTGCCCGTCGTCACCGGTGACAGGTATGGTAACTAATTCCATGCTTCGTTTCACGTCGCTCACTGCGAAAAAGGCATGGATTCTGAGGTCGTTTCTGCCTCTGATAGGATAATATTCGAAGCCGCCGCCGTAGAATTTCACGTCGCAGCCAGGGAGGACGGTGAAGTCGTAAATCTGCGCGAAATGCACGTCGATAGGCTGTGCGTCGTTCATGTCGCAGCCGCCCTTGACGTAAATCTGCAAATCCTCATTCATGAAGTTCAATCCGATGCGGGCGATGGCGGTGATGTCCTTGAAGAAGAATGACTCCTGCTCGCCGTGGGCGCGGTTGGCGAAGTCGAGATAGCCTTCCAAAATGCCGAATTTATAACCTGTTCCAAGAGCGATGACGTTGAGGAAGGAGCCTTTTTTGTATTCGTACATGTTGACGGAGCAAACAGGACTGAAATGCTTGAAATTGGCACGCCAGTGAAGACTGTAGTTGTATAAACCGTCGTAGATGTCGCTGGTGTAAGGCGAATTGGTAAACTGGAAGGTAAAAATATTGCTTTCGTCTTTGGTTGTGTAAACCAAATTGGTTCCGAAACGGTAGCAGTTGAAATTGTCCCAAAACAAAGAGTGGAAATACACATCGATAGGGGCGAGGTCGTATTCTATACCGCCCATAGCAATCACTTCCTTGCCTGCCGTTAGAGAGATTCTATCAGTTATGCGCCATCCGAGATAGAGGTAATCGGTGGCGTCGAAAAACTGGGCCATGTTCTGCACTTTGTTGATTCTCTGACGATAAGCATAAAAAAGTTTGTCGTTGATGTCGCCAGCGATGATGAAGTTGAGATATTTGCCAGTGAAGCCGGATTTTAGGTTGCTGTTTTCCGAGAAACAGTCGAAATCGGTACGGAACTCAAGCTTTAACTTGTTGATGCCGAAGTCGTTTTCCTTTGTCAGCTGAGCGAAAGCCGCTGTCCCGCACAGAGCAAAAAGTATTACTAATAAATATTTTTTCATAAAAAGAATTTTCCAAATTTTCGCTGCAAAATTATGAAATTTTTTCCTATCTTTGCAATTCATTATAAATAATATAATCATGAATTTCAAATCTTATAATTATACCGAGGAAGAGCTTCAAGCCCGAATCGACGCAATCATCAAGAAACAAAATGAAAGCAGCGACAGACACGAGTCGTTGAAGACCATTTTCCAGAGCATAGACTTCACAACTTTGGAGGCTTTTGACAACGCAAAGAAGATCGAAGAATTCTGCGCCAAAGCCATTGATTTCCAGAAAAATAGCATGGGAATATCGGTACCTGCCATCTGTATCTACAGCCCGTTTGTGAAACAGGCGAAGGGTCTCTTGAATGGCACTGGAATCAAAGTCGCTACAGTGGCATGCTGCTTCCCGTCAGGTCAGATGCCGTTCGAATTGAAGAAGAAAGAGGTGCAGTATTGCGTTGAGCAGGGTGCAGATGAAGTCGACATGGTGATTTCACGCGGCACGTTCCTCGAAGGCAATTACGACGAGGTTTACAACGAGATTCAGGCGATTCGTGAAATTTGCAAATCGCCAGTTCATTTGAAAGTGATTCTTGAGACTGGCGAACTCAAAACTCCAGCTAACATCCGCAAAGCCAGTGAGTTAGCTATTCTTGCGGGTGCCGATTTTATCAAGACTTCAACAGGGAAAATTGCCGTCAACGCCACTCCAATGGCAGCTCTCGTGATGTGCGACACCATCAAGGAATACTACGAGGCGACAGGTCAGATGGTTGGATTCAAACCTGCAGGCGGAATGTCGACAATTGAAGACGCGCTCACCTATTATTATATTGTGAAAGATGTCCTCGGCGATAAATGGCTTAACAAAAACTATTTCCGCGTTGGAACCAGCAGACTGGCGGGGAAGGTGATGGAAGAATTGACAAAATAGTTAGCCAGTTAGTCAGTTGTTCAGTTGGAATTAACTGACTAACTGAACAACTGATTAACTGAATAACTAAAATATAACAAACTTTTTAACAGTTCCGTCTATATTAATAAGGTACACCCCTATATTCAAATCCTTCACGTCAACAATGTTGGCGTTTTCAATTGTTTTTACCAATCTTCCGTCAAGGGAATAGATTTTAACTAATTGAGGCTCAATATTTTCGATGAAGATAAAATCTGATGTCGGGTTAGGATAAATCTGAATTCCATTATTTGAAATCTCATTGATTCCATCATATTGGGTGGTGAACCAATTTGGAGCGAAGCCGATGGAGCTACCGTCTGAATATTCAATGCTCATTGAAAACATATAGTAGGTGCTTTCTTCAAGGTCATCGATGACGGCTTCCACATAGCCTTCGATACCAATCTCTATTTCATGGTAATCGGTGCCTGCTTCGTTGTCATAGAAAAAGTAAGCCCTTGAGAATGAAGCGTTTCCTGGATGCAGATTGGCTGACAAGGTAGCTGAATGGGCAGTCACATCTTTGGCTTCGTATAGCATGAAACCTGATAGAGCGTGGATGGGGTAGCCGTTGTTGGTGCCGTTGTCCATCACGAATTTGTGCGAGCTCATGTCGATTTGGTTCTTGAACTCCTCGGTCTGCATCTCGGCTGAGGTCTTGCTTGTGCCGTAGTTGGTGGTTCCGCCGCAGGTGTTGAGATAGAAGCAGTTGCTGACTTGTATATCAGCCTCTTCTTTCGTCGGGTTTATCGGGCTCACCATGCCGAAGATGCCGCCTTTGGTGCCAGCGTTGACGGTTCCGACGTTGTAGCAATTCTGAACACTCACATTGTTTTCTTGTAGTGTCGCGCCCACGATGCCTGCCGCTACACTTAACATGAATGCGCTGCCAGTGATGGTGCCGGTGTTGTAGCATTGGCTTATTGCCGTTTGATCCATGGCGATTCCCACGATGCCGCCGGCGCCTGCTGCTCCAGTGAAGCCTCCATTGTTTGTGGCGGTGATACTTCCGTGGAACGAACATTCAGTAATGCTGGCGTTTTCAGCTATAGCTGCTGCAATGCCGCCAGCGCCGCAATATGAACCACTGTTGCTTACGCTGATGGTGCCTGAAAAACTACATTGATAGACAAAAGCTTCGTGAGCCATGCCGCCAACGATGCCACCCACTCCAGTGCCAGTGGATGTGATAGTGCCGTTTGTAACTGAAAGATGCTTAATCACTCCAGTTCCAGCCCCTCCTGGCGCGCCTTGCTCTCCGCCCAAGCCTGCAAACAAGCCGCAGACATCGGTACTCGACTGAATCTTCAAGTTGTCGATGTTATGATACCATCCGTCGAAGATGCCGGCAAAATAATAGCCTTGCATGTTCATGTTGACGTTGCCGATTGGTGTCCAGTTGATGTTGTTCAAGTCCAAATCGTCTGTTAACAGAAAATAAGTGTATCTGAAGACCGCCATGCTTTGAGCTTGATAGCCTTCATTGACTTTTTCGGCGAGATAGGCGAGGTTTTCGGCTGTCTCGATGAGATATGGGTCGTTTGAAGTTCCGCTGCCGTTGGTCCAAGGTGCGGATGTGCCGTCCCAGACATCAACAGCAAAAGTATTGATAGTCAATAATACAGCAAAGATTGTGGTAATGGCTTTTTTCATATTACATCAATTTTTTATATCTGAATTTCTTAGGTTGTTGATTGCCAAGTCGTTTGATTTTGTTTTCCTCGTATTCCGAATAGCTTCCCTCGAAGAAATAAACCTGGGAGTCGCCTTCGAATGCTAAGATATGCGTTGCAATACGGTCAAGGAACCAGCGGTCGTGCGAGATGATTACGGCGCAGCCCGCGAAATTTTCCAAACCTTCCTCCAAGGCGCGCAAGGTGTTGACGTCGATGTCGTTGGTCGGCTCGTCGAGGAGCAAAACGTTGGCTTCCTGTTTCAAAGTTAATGCTAAGTGCATTCTGTTTCTTTCACCGCCCGAAAGCACTCCCGCTTTCTTCTGCTGAGCGTCACCTCCGAAGTTGAACCTCGACACGTATGCGCGTGACGGCATGGTGCGTTTTCCAAGTTGAATCAGCTCGTTGCCGCCAGAAATGACCTCCCAAACGGTCTTTTCAGGGTCGATGTCGGCGTGTTGCTGGTCGACGTAGCCTATCTTCACGGTCTCACCGACTTCGAAAGTGCCTGAATCTGGCTTCTCGAGTCCCATAATCATGCGGAAGAGAGTGGTTTTACCGGCTCCGTTAGGCCCGATAACGCCCACGATGCCCGCAGGCGGCAGACTGAAGCTGAGGTTTTCGAACAACACTTTGTCGCCGAACGCTTTTGTAACGTTTTTGGCCTCAATGACTTTGTTGCCGAGACGGTCGCCATTCGGGATGTAAATCTCGAGTTTCTCTTCTTTTTCTTTCACGTCCTCGTTGAGCATCTTCTCATACGACTCGAGACGTGCCTTGCCCTTGGCGTGTCGTGCCTTCGGCGCCATGCGCACCCACTCCAGCTCTCGCTCAAGGGTCTTACGGCGTTTGCTTTCCGTCTTCTCTTCCATCGCCATGCGCGCGGTCTTCTGGTCGAGCCACGACGAGTAGTTGCCTTTCCACGGTATGCCTTCGCCGCGGTCGAGTTCGAGAATCCAACCAGCGACGTGGTCGAGGAAGTAACGGTCGTGTGTCACAGCGATGACGGTGCCTTTATATTGTTGCAAGTGGCTCTCGAGCCATTGAATTGCTTCAGCGTCGAGGTGGTTGGTTGGCTCGTCGAGGAGCAGGATGTCAGGCTCTTGCAGAAGCAGTCTCACCAAAGCGACCCTGCGGCGTTCACCTCCCGAGAGGTTCTTCACCGGCGTGTCGCCGTCGGGACAGTTCAACGCGTCCATGGCGCGCTCGAGTTTGCTGTCGAGGTTCCAGCCGTCGTGCTGTTCGATGAGCTCGGTGAGCTCGCCCTGACGTTCGATGAGTTTGTCGAAGTCGGCATCAGGCTCGGCGAATTTGTTACTTATCTCTTCGTATTCCTTAAGCAGGTTCACTACATCCTGAGCGCCTTCCTCCACGACCTCGCGCACTGTCTTGTTGTCGTCGAGTTGCGGCTCCTGGTCGAGCATCCCGACGGAGTAGCCTGGCGAGAACACCACTTCGCCGTTGTATGACTTCTCCTTGCCCGCGATGATGCGCAGAAGTGTTGATTTTCCGGCGCCGTTCAAACCGATGATGCCTATTTTTGCACCATAGTAAAATGAGAGATAGATGTCTTTTAAAATCTGTCGTGACGGTGGGATAATTTTGCTCACACCAACCATCGAAAAAATAATCTTTTTATCGTCGTTTTGTGCCATAATCAGTTATTCAGTTGTTCAGTTAATCAGTTAATCAGTTGTTCAGTTAATCAGTTGTTCAGTTGTTCAGTTAATCAGTTGATCAGTTGACCAGTTTAACTGACTAACTGACTAACTGGCTAACTGACTAACTGATTAACTTTGTATTGCTGTTATCATTGCGTCTTCCATTATTTTTGTTGCTGCGCCCCAGTCGTAGACGCGGTTTACGAAATTGTATCCGTCTTCCGCTATCTCAGCGGCCTTATCAGGATTACGCAGCATGAAAACGATGTCGGCGGCGAGGTCCGAGGAGTTGTCGTCGACAAGAATCTCCTTGCCGTTGACGGCGTGGAGCGAGCCGTTTGCCAACGATGTCGTGATGCAAGGTTTCTTCATCGACATTGCCTCGAGGAGTTTGTTCTGAAGTCCTGTGCCGATGCGCATCGGGGCGATGAAGATACGGCTCTGTGCGTATGCCTCGCGCATGTCGTCGACCCAGCCGCTCACGATGATGTTGTCACACGCCACTTTCTTCACCCTCGGGTCGGGCTGTGCGCCGGCGATGTACATCTTCGCGTTCGGGACCTTTTCCCACACCTTTGGTAAAATCTCGTATGCCAGATACTCCACGGCGTTGACGTTCGGCGCATATCCCATGTTGCCAGTAAACACGATGTCGTATTTTATCTCACGCTCAAGTGGCTTGTAATAGTCATGATCGACACCGTTCGGCACGATGAGGATTTTGTTTCTGTCGGGATGGTCGATGTTGGCACGGTCAGGCTCGCTGATGATGGTCTTCACGTCGAACTCGTCGAAGACCTTGCGTTCGTATTTCTTCAGACGGTTGTATTCCATCTCGAAAAACGGTCTTGTAAAGAGACCTGCAATCTCTGCCCTGCGTTTCATTCCCATTGAGAAAACGTCTTGATAGTCAATGGTTTTAGGGATGTTTACCTTGTGAAGATAAGGAGCTACACGCAAAAGCTGCCCGAAGAGCATGTCTGGTTTGTGGTGCTCGATGAGCTTGTGGACTTTCTTTTTCGCCTTTGAGCTGTAAAAATATCCGCATTGCATAGGCAATCCGAGGAGATACGACTTGAAAACATTGAAAAGTATTCCGATTTTCGGCAAGTCTATGAAGTTTATTGAGGCGCAATAGGGTTGCATCGCCTGAAACGCCGCCTGCTTGTCGACTTTTTTGTCGTCGTTGAGCGCGCAGAGTATTATCTCGTTGTTCTTTGACAGCTGCTTGATTTGGTTGTAAGCCCTCAGCTTGTCGCCTTTTTCAAGCGGCCACGGAATCCTGGGTAATAAAACAAATATCTTCATTTAATTCAATATCGTTATCTCTCTTTTAGATGTAATCTCTTTGTAAAACAGCTCTAATCTGTTGATAATCTTCTTGTTGTCATATAATTCCTCTACGAGTCGGCGCGCGTTCAAGCCAATGGCTTCCGCCTCTTCAGGATGGTTGTAGAGCCTGCTGATGTTTTCCACCAGCTTCGGGACGTTCTCTGCGATGATGATGTTCTCGAACTCGGAATACTGGATGCCTTCCGCGCCGACGAGAGTGGTTATCACGGTCTTGCCCAACGCCATCGACTCGATGATTTTGATGCGCATGCCGCTTCCCGACAGCAGCGGAACCACCGCGACGTTGTGCTGGTTAACAAACTCATGGGCGTCAGGCACTTCTCCCACCACGACGACGTTTCTCTTTCTTGTTTTCTGGAGCCATTTCGGCATGTTTCTTCCTGCAAGATACAGTTTCGCCTCGGGAACGCGTTCCAGAACATGGTCCCAGGCGTTGTTGAGGAACCATTTTATGCCTTCCTCGTTGGGCATCCAGTTCATGGAGCCGATGTGGTAAAAAGTCGGGACGTTGCCGACTTCGAACACCGGGTCGAATTTCTCAATATCAACTCCGAAAGGTATGTCGATGACCGGCGTGGCTGTCACGCGTCGGAAGAAGCTGGCGTCGGTGGTGGTGATGGCGGCGATGCCGTCCACCTTGTCGAGGATGCTCATCTCAAATGTACGCAATGTGCGGATGAGGTGTCTGAGGTACCATCTCTTGGCGAAGAAAAACGTCTTTTTCGCAATGCGCTCCCATATTTTATGTTCCACGTTGTGTGCGCGAAGCACGATTTTCGCCTTGGAATGTTGCCTGATGGTTTCGATATACGGCGCCATGTAAATCGTCTCAAGCTGCACGATGTCGAATCTGTCTTTCTTCAAAATCTTTTCCAACTTGTTTGTGAAATCCTTTGAGAGGAATCTCTTCACATGATACGATTCATCGGAAAAGAGATTTTTAAAAGCTTCCACTGGCTTGATACTCAAGTCAATATCCACAAAATCGATTCTTGTCTGCCTGCGATATTCCAGAGGTATGCTGTCCTTCTCGATATGATATTTGTTGCTGTTGAAAGCCAGGATTCTCACATTATGACCTGCTTCTAACAGCCCTGTGACGATGCTGTTCATTGCCATTGGACCTCCCTCGCTTGGCGGGAACGGCGATTTGTTGCATAACATTAGAATATTCATATCGTTCAGCTTTTTTTGCGTTTTTTGGTAAAGAACTTTTTCCATGACTCGGCGTCGAGCAATGCAGCGTCGGTGGTGGCTTTGAAGGTGAGGAAGATGCCGATAGGGAAGAGCACTATCGACGAGATCCATGCGCCGAGGAACACCGACATGTCGCCGTTGACCGCCACGCGCTCGCCTATGATGGTGATGACGTAGTAGATGACGAAGAACGTCACGCTGACGACGACGGGCATGCCCAGACCGCCTTTGCGGATGATGGCTCCCAGCGGAGCCCCGATGAAGAAGAAGAGCAGGCACGCCATGCTGAGCGTGAACTTCTGGTTCAGCACCTGCTCATGTTTCCTGATGTTTATGCGCGCGCGTTTCATGTCGTTGGCGGTGACGGTGAGGTTCTCCTTCATGTTGGTGGCGTTGTTGAACGCTATGCTTGCCACAGCCTTGCGCTCCTTCTCAGGAATATTGCTCAGCAACGGCCATACGAAGCCGTCGATGGTGTCTTGTTTGATGTTGTCGCCTTGTTTCTTCTCAAGCCTTTCGTCGGCTTTCATGAAGCTCGCCTCGTCGAGATTCAGATATTGGAACCTGTTTGTCAGCGACTTGCCGTAAGAATCTTTCCTTTCGGCAAAGGCGATGTTCAAGGAGTCTATGGCGAAGTTCAACTGCTTGATATTCATCATCGTCTGATGTTTCTTGAAGGCGTCCTCGTTGATGTGTTTCATGTCGAACTGCGACATGTCGAACTCCACCAACTGGCGTTTGAACGACATCTTCTGGAACGGACGGCGCGTGCGGTAGTCCTTGTCCTCGAATATTTCGCTGTAGTTGTAGCCGTCGTAGAGTGTGAAAACCATCTCGCGCTGGCTCGGTGTCATCGCCATGTAGCCTGAGTCGGCTACTGTGACTTTCACGTTGCCTTTGTCGTCGGTGTGGTCGTAAATCATGATGTCGTACATCCAGTTGCCGTCCTTGCTTTTCTTCGCGACTTTTATGACATATTTGTCGATGCCACGGTAAAACACGCCTTCAGGAATCTCAAGGGTCATCTTCTTGTGGCTCACGTCGTAGAGCGTCGACTGCATCTTGAGGTTGGCTACAGGCATGACGTTGTTGGAGAAGAAGAAGCCCAGCACGCTCATCGTCAGTGAGAAATAAAGCAGCGGACGCATCACTTTCCAGGTGGAGATGCCGCTCGCCTTCATCGCCACGAGCTCATAATACTCGCCGAGGTTGCCGAAGCACATCAGCGATGAGAGCAGGATAGCCAGCGGGAGCGCCATAGGGACGAAGGTGACGGAGGTGTAGAACAAAAGCTTGAACATCACCGCAAACTCCACGCCCTTGCCGATGAACTCATCGACCCAAGTCCACAAAAACTGCATCAGCAAGATGAAAATGGCGACGAAGAAAGTGAAAATGAACGTGCCAATATATTGCTTGATAATATAGATGTTGAGCTTTTTCAAGATACTAAAATAAATTGCAAATATAACGATTATTTCTTTATTTTTATATAAAAATATGTAAATTTGCAAAAATTAAATTTTCAACGAGATGATTAACGATTTTTTGAAAGGGATAAACGTCGCTGTGACCATTAGCGACAAGGATGGAAATGTTGTGTATCAGAACGATAGTTCGTGCGCTGTCAACGGCGACGTGCGCGGCAAAAACATGATGGGCTGCCACAACGAGCGCTCGCAGCAGATCATAAAACATCTTTTGAACGATGCCGCCACCAACGTGTATACGATTTCCAAAAAAGGCAAGAAAAAACTTATTTATCAGACGCCATGGTTTGAAGACGGCGAGGTGAGTGGTCTGGTGGAACTATCGATAATCATCCCTGAGGAGATGCCACATTACGACAGGGGATAGGGGCATGTCATTGCACCACAATCTTTCTCATCAGCTCGATTCCGTCTTCGTCGACGCATCGTAACTCATAATTGCCTCGTTCCACGTCGATGGGCATCTGGTGGTTGAGGCGCGTCTCGCCTAAAAACTTGTCGTTCAAGCTCCAGAATATGGTCTTCTGCGGGTTGCGGTGTGCTATCTCAAACACCACCTGTTGCCTGTCACCGCGGATGCCGATAGGGATGGATATGCTGGCGTCGCCTTTTGGGTATACGAACGCCATCACGTCGTCTGGATGCGATGCGCCGCAGCCCGGATAAAACGCCGGCAGCGGTCGGAACAGCGGCGAATGCTTCTTGTAGAACCATTCCATGACGGGCGGCAGTACATAAAACACTTCGAATCTTTTTTGGTCGACGGGGTAGCAGTCCGACTTGACGCGATATTGCCGTGACTCGTCCAAAAACACCTTTTTATGATATGGGCACACGCCCGTCTGGTTCTCCACGTCCACGACACGAATCTTTTTCGTATGCGGACAGTATTCCGACTTGGGGTATCCAGATTCGGCACAAACTTCAATCTCCACGCTTTCAGAGGTGTTGCCTGGGTATGTGTAGTTGTCGTTGAGTTTCCCGATGACGTCGAACATCAACGGCGCAGCGGCACCCACGCCCGTCAGACCAGGACGTCCCTCGCCGTCGGAGTTGCCGACCCACACGCCCACGGCATAGCGGTCGGTGAGACCCACAGCCCAAGCGTCTTTGAAGCCGTAGCTCGTACCTGTCTTCCATGCCACCTGTCGCGACGAGTTGAAGCCGCCCCATCCAATCTGGCTCATCGGGCGCGTAAGACCGAGCATAACATGGAAAGTCTCAGCAATGGCTTCCGCCGAATATGGTGTTATGCCATCGTCCACCACAACGTCGTAGTTTTCATTGGCATACGATGCCAGCTTGCGTCCCATCTTCGCATAAGCGTTGGTGATGTCGAATAACGACGCTTCCGCGCCGCCCACGATGAGCGAGAGCCCGTAATGTTCCGAATCGAAAACGACACCTCGCAGCGGCAGGTTTTTCAGCAAAGTGAGAAATCTCGGCTGCCCGTATTCGCGGAGCAGGTGCACGAAAGGAGCGTTGAGGGAGTTCTGCAGAGCCTTGTCGGCTGTCACCGCTCCCCAATATTCGCCGCTGTAGTTCTTTGGCGTGAAGCCAGAGATGCTCATCGGGACGTCGGGAACGACCATCTGGGGCAGCAGCGTGCCTTCGTCGAGCATGGCGGCGAAGAGGAAAGGCTTCAGTATACTGCCAGTGGAGCGTTGCGCCTGCACCATGTCAACCATCCTGGCATCGTCGGCGTCCCAGTTGTTGCCAACGTATGCAAGAATCTCATCGTTAAGATAATCAACGACATACACCGCTGCGTTGTCGATGCTGTTGAGAACGTTCAAGTCGTGGTGGCGTTTCATGATGTCGATTACGGATTGCTGCAGGTTCGCGTCTATCGTCGTTTTGATGTGTTCCCCATGATGTTTGTTGTCTTTTTCGGCGAGGTAATGGTAGGCCAGCATCGGTATCTCGAAAGGTCGGTCTGGGATGTCTTCCATCATTGCCAGTTCTGCGTCTTCTGTTGAGCCTAAGACACGTTGCAGCAATGTGTTACGTTTCTGTTCCAGACGTTCACGCGAACGTCCGGGATGTATCAGCGAAGGCGCGTTGGGCAGCACCGCCAATGTGGCTGCCTCGCTCCATGACAAATCGTCGGGTGTGGTGTGGAAATAACGCCATGCTGCCGCGTCGATGCCTACCACGTTGCCTCCGAAAGGCGCGTTGGCGGCGTACAGGTCAAGAATCTCTTTTTTGGAATAATGCAATTCAAGACGCAAAGCCAACGCCACTTCCAACAGCTTTTCGCCGTATGTGCGGGGCGGATTGTCGCGCGACATGCGAACCACCTGCATCGACAGCGTGCTTCCACCGCGCACGACCTCGCCAGCCTTGATGTTGTCGATTAAAGCCTTGACAAAAGAGATGGGATTAAAGCCAGGATGATAGTAAAACCAACGGTCTTCGTATTCCAGAAGACAATCAACGTATTTTTGTGAATATTTGTTTGTGGCAGGGAAACGCCACTGCCCGTCGTCGGCGATTTTTGCGCCAAGCAACTCGCCGTCCCTTGCCGTCAAAATGGTGGAATAAGGCTTGTCGAACTTGGGAACTGGAATGCACAAAAAGGCAAGAAAAAGGCCCGCAAGAACAAGAAGGGTGATTTTTAATTTCCTATGTCTTACGGGCTTTTTCATGTTATTTCACGACACATGCCTTTGCCGGCATCTGATAATAAATCTCGTCGTTGTACATGTCTTCGCAGCGTACCGCCGGAATCATGAAGTTGCCCTCGTATGTCGCGTTGGCTTTCAAAGTGAAAGTGGCTTTCGACTTAGGCGAGAGGTCGAAGTAGAAATAGGCGCGGTCGTCACGATAGTCTATGTGTTTGGCGCTTGAGTTTGTGCTGCTGCCGCTCAAACGGTCGTTCACAAGCTCCCAACCTGAAGGAAGGTAATATGACAGAGCCAACTCTGTGACCCAGTAGCTGCTCGGGTTCTTCACCGTCATCTCCACGACGATGTCAGTGCCGACACTTAGTTTCTCCGGGTTAACCGGGTTGCCGTTCTTGTCGGTGTAGGTGACTGTCATGTTGATGAAGTTACCGCTTTCCTTGGTATCGTATTCAGCAACGCTGGTCTTTGTGAAGGTGTTGACCGTCAGCTTCTGGCTGCCGTTGTTCTTGATTTCAACGGTGTTGTCGCCAATTTTCGGCACAAAGCTGAAGCTGCCCGAGCACATGTTGGTGTTCAGATTGAACTCTTTGTCGTTGGCTTTCACGACGGCAGAGATATTCTCGGCTGAAACACCTTGTTTCTCAGCATATTTACCCAACACGAATAGTGTGAATGCTGTCGACTGTGTGTCGAGCCAGCGTCCGGTGTTGAGGATGCCGCAAATAGTGTTGATGTTATTCTTCACTTCATCAGCATCCATGTCGCAGAGCATCTGGGCGTAGGTCAGGAAGGCGAGGTCGCGGGTCGTGGAGCCGAACGAGGAATAGTAGTCCGACATCCTCTCGTTCTCGCCGATAGCCGGCATCATGCTCTGGGCGATTGTCGTCTTTCCTGTCTGTGCAAATGCTGCGGCGGTGAGGACCTTTGTGAGCGGATAAACCATCTCCTGGTCCTTGAAGCGGTTCATCGCACCCATCTCGGCTGCGTCGGCAAGAGCCAAGACAAACAGACGGTAGGCTTGGATGGTCTCGCCCTGCTTGTAGTCAGGGTTGTTCTTCCATTGTTTTGCCCTATTTGCCTGATATTTCTTCAAGCCGTCAATGAAATATTGAGGCACGTTATAGCCTTGTTTCTGTGCCTCGACGAGGAAATGCAGAGCGTAAATCTCTGTCCACGGGTCGCTGTAGTTGCCGCCTACCCAGCTGGTCATCGAGTTGTCTGACTTTTGATATTCCCTCAGTTTTGCGATGGCTGTTTCGATATGATACTTCGTTGTTGCCTTGTCGTTTTCGTCCTGCTGGATGAAATAATTGAGATAAAGCTGCGGGAACGCCTTCGATGTGACCTGTTCGAGGCATCCGTGAGGATATGATGTCAGATAGTCGAGACGGCTGAACAGATCCACTGGCAGTATCGAAGAAACGGTGATTCTGCCTGTCTGTGTGCCTGCTATGCCATCGATTTCCAAAGGCATGCTCAGTGTCTTGCCGCCTTCCACCTCGTTAGTGATGGTGCTGCGACGTTCTGAGTAAGGCATTCTTATCGGCATCTCTGTTGATGACACGGCGGTGTAGTCGGCACCAGTCACAGATACCTTCATGACAGCGTTGCCTGTGGTTTCAGGGACGTGTGTCTTGACGACAATCAAGCCTTCGCCGTTTTTGTCGATGCTGACCGATGTCGGCAGGTTTCCGACAGGGATGAGATTCTTGTTGTCGAAGCTCACCTCCAGATTCTTTCCTTTGAGTGTCGGCGCGAGTACCTGCACTTTGAGTGTAAGCTGGTCGTTAGGGGCCACCACGCGCGGTGCTGAAGCATAGAGCGTGACAGGGTCGATGACGGTCATCTTCTTCTCGGCGCTGCCGAAAGCCTTGCCGTTGCCGTGTGCGACGACCATGAAACGCAAAGCGCCTGAACATTGCGGAACCTCGAATTCGTGTGTGTTGCAGCCGTCAGCTTCGAGCTCGAATGGTCCGAGAGTGATGGCGTAGGCCTTGAAACGTTTGTCGAGTGTGACTTCCTGGTTTAGGATGCCACCGTCGCCGCCGATGGCGTAAATGGAGCCGAACTCGCCACTGAAAGCGTCGATGACGGAAGCGTAGTTGTCCCATGTGCGCACCATCAGCGATTGCTTGCTGTTGAAGTAGCCGTAAGGATCTGGCGTCCTGTAGTTTGTCAGTCCGAGGATGCCCTCATCGACGATCGCCAAGGTGTAAGTCATGGCTTGTTTGTTAGCCTCGCTGACTTTCACCTCGATTTTTTTCTTGGTGTTAGTCGACTCTGGCATGGTGATATTCGGCTTAAGCTCCAGCTTATTGTCTTTTACCTTTACAGGAATAACGCCATATAGACGTATCGGCAGGCTGTTTTGTGCGTCATGTGGCTGAATCAGTGCGACGTAGACATAGATGTTCGGAATCATGTCGGCGGTGGCGGTGAATTCCACTTTTCCCTCCTCGCCAAGATTTTCAAGCAAGAATGTCTGCATCACCTTGTCGTTGGCTTCCACCGTGACGATAGCCTTGGCTTTGTCGTTGGCAGGGAAGGTCACGACGATGTTTTCACCCACTTGATAGCTGTCGGCAGATGCTCTCATGGTGAGATGTGCCGGCGCTCCTGATTCTGACGACGTATGGCCGTAACCCCAGTCGAAGTTGATGACCTTGGCGAAGCTGTGACCGCCCTGCTTGTCGCTTACGACGAGGAGGTAGCTGCCCCATTGGTTGTCAGGAAGGTTGAATCTCACCGAAGTGTTGCCTGTGCATGTCAGCGTGCCGCTCTTCACAGGACGTTTGTAAGTGCCTGATGCATAGCGTCTCAAGGTGTAGCTGTTGTCGTCGTCATCGTCGTTCGACCACCACCAGTAGGAATCCATTTTGTAAAGCGCATATTCGAGAGAGACGGTGGCGTTGCAGATATTGCCGTTATCGTTAACCACAGCGATGTTGAAATCCCAGTCTTTGCCAGTGTCATAATAACTGCCGTATCTTGACGTCGTCTCTGGCAACTCCACGCCGACGTAACGCGATTTTGGCGACAGCTTGGCTTTGAACGACGCGATGCTGAAGTCGCCGCCCTGTTCGAAGACTTTCGTCGTGAAAGTGGCGTTCATCATCTGCTGCGAAGTGAGTTCTGTCAATGTGGTGAAGTTGATGTCGGCAGTGCCTTCACTGCTAAGCGGACCGCTGAAAACTGTGAGTTCGGTGGTCTCAAAATGCTCCGCGTCATTGTCGAAACAATAGTTTTCGAAACCTTTGAACTGTGTCTTGCCATTGCGTACTATCACGTCGATTTCAGCCTTCAAACCATTGGCTTTCAATCCGTTGAGCCATTTTGATGACAAGGTTACGCGCTCGGAACGTGTCAGGCTGATTACTTCAGGTGTCTCAAACTTGATTTCCAGACGGTTAGGCTTGACTGTCTCCACACGGAGCTCCTTGGTGATGGTTGTTGTGCCGACCTTGAAACGTGCTGTCCAGAGTCCTGTCTCGTCGCTGACGTTGGTTGGCACGTTGTAGCAATAAATGCCGTTCATCGGCTTGGTGTTCACCTGTTTTGCATAGAGACGACCCGAAGCGTCTGTCACTTCAAGCACTACAGGATAATTCTCCGGCAGCTGTCCGTCGTTGTCGGCAAGCATGAGGTTGAGCTGAAGCTCGTCGCCTGGACGCCACACGCCACGGTTGGAGTATGCAAATCCTACGACACCTTTGTCGACGTGCTCGCCGTCAACGTTGAAGCGGCTGTATGACAAGGCGTTGCCGTCATTCAGCTTAATCACCGACTTGCTGCCTTTGCGGTCAGAGGCGATGATAAATGCAGGCTTGTTGGCGCATTGTAACTGCAAATGGCCGATATTGTCGACGTTGCCTTTCGCGATAAGCTGCTTCTGGAAGTTGTATGCCTTGACTTCAGCGCCAGCGGCTGGAGTTGCATCAGAAACCTGATAAACAAATACCTCCACCACGTCGTTGCGTCCCATCTTGGCGGTGACGGCAAGGTCGCTGACGATGATGTTCTTCTTCTGCTCCACATAATTATAATAGTAGTAGCCGTTAGGATCGTCATAGCCGCCGTCGTAGCGGTATTCCTTGTAGTCGTAGGCGTCGCCATCCCAATATCTGGCTTCGCGCTTGGCGTTATCCTTTACATCTTTCTTCATCTCGTCGGATGCGAAAATATAATCGGCAGGACCGAAATCGAGACTCAGCTGATACATCGCGCCTGGTTCGACTTTGATATAGTCTGAAAGCACGATAGGATAGGTCTTCCATTGTGCGTAATTAGGGTTGTCGAGCTGCAGACGCACTTTCTTTTCCAAACGACCGGCTTTGCGGGTGTTGTAGGTGTTGTCATAATCATTGTCTTGTAAGAAAGAAAGGACGTTGTCGTCGTAGACACGGATGATTCGCAACGTCACGGAGTTAAGACAGATGGCGTCGAAATACACCGTCGTCTCCTTGATGTCAGGCAAAATCACGCCATTGTTGGTCCAGCGCACCTTCGGCTCATAGTTTTTCAGGCTGAAAGTGTACTCTTTGTCTTCCTGCATGATGTCGTTCGACCCGCTTCTGATACCGCTGACAGTCATGGTGATTTTTTCCAGTTGTGAGCGGTAAAGGCTCGACTTGTCAAAATAGAAAGTGATTCTATTGCCTTGGATATCATACTTGCAGGCAAGCTTCTTCTGGTTGAATGTGATGAGTCCGTTGAGGTTCTGACTTTGCTTGAGCGGCTGTGAGAAATACAAGGTGGCTTCTCCGACATCTGACCAGGTGTCGAAATGTATAGGTTCAAACTTGTCACTGGCATAGATGGTCAGTTTTTGATTGATTCTTGTATCAGAACCGATTTTTTTGCCGTCGAGGTTGATGTCAATATCATAATCTGATTTCAGACGAGGAATTGACTGCAATGACAACGCATACATTCTATCGTTGATATATATTGCCTCCGCATCATATTTTTTAATGATATCCTCGTCAAGAATGTTGATGACGTCTTCGACTGATATTGGAGCCGCGAATTCAACACCCAGCAGGTAATTCATGACATTCTCGGTCTCGCACACCGGGCATATTTCAACAACGTTGAACGTCTGCTGGCGCACGCCGAAGCTGAACTCCAAAGTCTCTGATGCAGGTACGTCTAATATCTCAGAAACATTGAAGCGATAAACATATTGCTTCGTCTTGTCGATTTTGTCATATTCGAAAGCGACGGCTGTCTCGTCGAGCCACGTGGCTTTTCCTTTCAGTTCCGGCTTGAAGCTGAACAGATTGTTAGGCAGTTCCTCGCCTTGTTTCAACTTCAGCGCCTCCGGGTACTTGAAGCGCACCACGATAGGCTCGCCCTCGGTGATGACACCGGAAGTGTAGCTGTCAAGTAATGGCAGCAAGGCCTCGCTTACCGGACGGAGCTGCTCAATGATTTTAATGGTTTTGCTCGTCGACTTGCTGGTCGGTTTGCTTACCGATTTGTTTGTCGGATTGCTCGTCGTTTGATTGTCGTTCTTGTCGCATCCTGACAGGAAAACCAGCAGCATCATGCTGATTATCAAACCGATATTTCTGATTTTTTTCATGTTCATGTTGTTTAATTTATTTACAATCAATTTGATGTAGAGACGCGCCATGGCGCGTCTCTACAAAATCGTTTTTATTAAAACTATTTCACCAAATCAAATGTATCCTTGGCAATCATATATTCCTCGTCGGTAGGATATACGACCACCTTGACCTTTGAGTCAGGTGTTGAGATGACGGCTGCGTCGCCCATGATGCTCTCGTTCAGTTTCTTGTCGATCTTGATGCCGAAGAACTCCATGTTTTCGAGGATTGCCTCACGCATGAACCAAGCGTTCTCGCCGATACCGCCTGTCATCACGAGGACGTCCATGCCGTTCATGATGGCTGCGTATGCGCCGATGTATTTCTTCACGCGATGTGCGAACATGTTGAAAGCGTATGTGCAGCGCTCGTCGCCTGCGTCACGGCCTGCGCGCACGTCACGCATATCCTGCGAATTGCCGGTGATGCCGATGAGACCTGACTTCTTGTTCACCAATGTGTTCATCTCCTTGGTGTTGTAGCCTTCCTTGTCCATGATGTACATGAAAGCGCCGAGGTCGAGGTCGCCAGTGCGGCTGCCCATCACGAGACCCTCAACAGGTGTGAAGCCCATTGATGTCTCCACTGACTTACCGTTTTCGACTGCTGCGATAGAAGCGCCACTGCCGAGGTGGCATGTGACGATCTTTGTGTTTTTCCAGTCTTTTCCGACATATTCAGCGGCTTTCTCGGCGACGTATTTGTGGCTGGTGCCGTGGAATCCGTAGCGACGGACACGGTATTTCTCGTAGTATTCGTAAGGGATTGCATAGAGATACGCCTCTGGTGGCATGGTGGCGTGGAACGAGGTGTCGAACACTGCTGCCATCGGGATGCCTGGGAGCACTGCCTGCATTGCGGCGATGCCCTGCAAAGCTCCTGGGTTGTGCAACGGAGCGAGGTCGCACAAGTCCTTAATCATGTTGATGACGTTGTCGTCGATGCGGACGCTGTGAGTGAACTTCTCGCCGCCGTGTGCCACACGGTGACCCACCGCCTTGATTTCCTTCAGGTCGCTGATGACGCCGTATTCTTTATTTGTAAGTGCCTGAAGCACAATCTTGATACCCTCTGTGTGGTTCGGGATGGGAAGCTGTTCGTAGTGCTTCTGTCCGTTCCATTTGTGGGTGAACTCGCCCATCTCGAGGCCGATGCGCTCCAACAAACCCTTTGCTAATACTGAGTGGTTCTTCTCGTCCATCTCAATCAGCTGATACTTGATTGATGACGAACCGCAATTTAAAACTAATATCTTCATAAAACTTTCACTTTAAACTTTCAACTTTTTTGAGTTTCCTCGCACTTCGTGCTCGGAATGACAAACTCTTGTCATTCCGACCGAAGGGAGGAATCTCATTTATTTCTTCTGTGCAATTGCCTGGTTACATGTGATCGCCACGAGTTTGTAGACATCGTCGATTGAGCATCCGCGGCTGAGGTCGTTGCAAGGTTTTGCCAATCCTTGGAGCACCGGACCCACTGCTTCGGCGCCGGCGAGACGCTGCACGAGTTTGTAGGCGATGTTACCCACTTCGAGGCATGGGAACACCAATGTGTTGGCTTTTCCTGCCACTGCGCTGCCCGGAGCCTTGCTTGCGCCGACTGACGGCACGATGGCGGCGTCAGCCTGCAGCTCTCCGTCGAGGACGAGGTCTGGACGACGTTCCTGTGCGATGCGTGTAGCCTCGATGACTTTGTCGACGACTTCATGTTTTGCTGAGCCTTTTGTTGAGAAGCTCAAGATAGCGGTGATAGGGTCGATTTTGGCGATTGCCTTTGCTGTGTCGGCGGTGCAGATGGCGATTTCTGCCAATTGTTCTGCTGTAGGCATTGGTGTCACTGCGCAGTCGGCGAACACCATACGGCCGTTGGTGCCGTAAGGGCATCCTTCCGGCAGGAACATCGTGAAAGCGCCTGACACGCATGTCACGCCAGGCACGGTCTTGATGATTTGCAATGCTGGACGGAGCATGTCGCCTGTGGTTGAGCGTGCGCCGCTGACGAGACCGTCGGCTTCACCTGCCTTCACCATGAGGATGCCGAGGTACATGAAGTTGCCGGCGAGGTCGTAAGCCTGCTCCGGTGTCATGCCTTTTGCCTTACGAAGCTCGAAGAGCAAGTCGGCGTATTTCTGGCGTTCAGGGTTGGTCTGCGGGTCGATGACACGCGCCTTGCCTATGTTTTTCAGCCCGAATTCCGCCACCATGTCGGCGATTTTCTGGGCAGGTCCAATCAAAATGACATCGGCGATGCCGTCAGCGATGATGCGGTCGGCGGCCTTTAATGTTCTTGGCTCGTCTCCTTCAGGGAGCACGATGCGCTGTTTGTTAGCTTGCGCATTAGCAATGATTTCTTCAATAAGTCCCATTGTTCAATTATTTATAGATTTAAAATTTCTTAAAAAATATTTCGCAAAAATACAAATCTTATCATAAAAATCCAAATTTTTTAAATAATTTTGCAGAATAAAAAAATGATTGTCTCTGATGAACGACAGTATTGATTTTCATCTTGTTACGGAAAACATTGCGAAGACGCTGGAGTCGCAGGAGCGTTTTCCTGTGGATGTTTCACCGTCGTGGAATTTCATTGTCGTTTTCGTTTCGCTCCTTTTGCTGGTCATAAACAAACACGTTTTCGCACAGCGTTTCAAGATAATGTTCGATATTTCCTACAAGAAATCGGATAGCGACAAGATGACTCGCGAATGGAACCCGATAGCAAGTTTTACTGGCTTTTCCGTCGTTCTTATTTATATTTCAATCGTTTCTCTGATAATTCAGAAACTGGTGCTGGTTTTCTCGGGAAACGCCATACTTTACAGCGGTTTCGACTTCTATCTTGACGTTGTCGTGTTCGTTTCGGCGTACCTGATAATCCAATATCTTATAGTAACTCTTTTCGGATGGCTTTTCGGCACCGAGGCGGCGGCGAGCCATCACGAGGTGACGCATCTCTCAACGATGATGTCGCTTGATGTAATATTGACATTGCTTTCACTTATAATACTTTTCTATCCGACACGATTAATTTTGATGGTTGGTGTTTCGATAATACTAATAATTACTGGGGCTCGCGTGGTTAAAATATTTTTTGAGCTTCAAATTTTATCAAAATTAAATTCGTTAAATATTTTTTTGTATCTTTGCACCCTCGAAATCATACCGATTTCAATAGCCATAACGATGGTGTGTCGGTTGATTCTAACTAATTGTGTATTATAGAGATGAAGATTAAAAACATACTCATATCGCAGCCGAAGCCGGTTGATATTTCGAAGACACATTTCGATAGTATCATCAAGAAATACAACGTAAAAATTGATTTTGAGAAATTTATTAAGATTGAAGGCGTGGAGGCGTCGGAGCTGCGTCAGGACCATGTGAAGCTCACCGATTATACCGCAATCATTCTCACGAGCCGCAACGCTGTCGACCACTTCTTCCGTATCGCGAAGGAGATGCGCTACACAGTGCCGGATGACCTTAAGTATTTCTGTGTCAACGAGTCGACGGCTTTGTATCTTCAACATTATATACAATTCCGCAAGAGGAAGATTTTCTACGGAAACCAGACTTTCGCCGACCTTGTCGAGATAATGAAAAAACACAAGGAGGAGACATATTTCCTTCCTACGTCGAATATCGTAACAAGCGAGGACTATGGCGAGATGATGGACGCCGCCAAGCTGAACTTCAAGAAATCGATGCTTTTCCGCACCGTTCCAGCTGACCTTAGCGGCATCGACATCAAGAAATACGACATGCTCGTGTTTTTCAGCCCGGCAGGTATCGAATCCCTGAAAATCAACTTCCCTGACTTCGTGCAGGGTGAGGTGGCGATAGGTGCTCTCGGCGCTGCGACGGCAAAATCCATCACCGACGCCGGTTTCAACCTGAGCCTCAGCGCCCCGACAAAGACCGCCCCGTCGATAACGATGGCTATCGAAGAATATCTTGAGGCTGAAACGAAAAAAGCAAAGAAAAGATAATTGGAACCCAAGGAAGGATTACCGAAATCGCAGCGGATATACCACAAAAAAGCTGTCCAGACTTTATTTGAAAAAGGAAAAGGATTCTCATTGTATCCTTTTCGTGTTGTTGTGCATCTTTATGATGCTGAGAATCAAGAAAATGCGATTCCGAGGATTCTTGTGTCCGTTTCCAAAAAACGTTTTCATCACGCCGTGAAACGCAATCGCGTGAAGCGCCTCATTCGCGAAAGCTGGAGGAAAAACAAGGCGGAACTGATGAAATTATGCCTGTCGAACAACAAAACGCTCGATGTGGCGTTTGTGTATAATGCCACTGTCATCTTGAAATACAGTGAGATGGAAGAGAAAATGAAAAAGGTCGTTGAACGTCTGGTCGAGAAATTATGAAAAAAGTATTGAACTTCATAGTAAAACTGCCGGCTAACTTCCTGATTCTGCTGATAAAGATTTATCAGTACACGCTCTCTCCGTTCATCGGGCGCAACTGCCGCTACACGCCTACGTGCTCCAACTACGGCATCGAGGCAATACGGAAATACGGCGCCATCAAGGGCGGCTGGCTGACAATAAAACGTGTGGCATCGTGCAACCCCTGGGGCGGCTCAGGATATGACCCGGTGCCATAATCCCGAAGGGGTGACAGATAATAACCCCAGGCGAATCCTGTGGAAAAAGAAAAAATGACATGAAAAGTATCAAACTTGCAGTAATCATCATGGTTCTCACCGCGATAAACGCGATGGGACAGAACAAAAACAACAACTTCGAGATATCAAAGAGCATCGACATATATAATAATGTGTTGAGGCAACTCAACATGTATTACGTCGACGAGATTAATCCGGCGGAGCTCAACGAGAGCGCCATCAACGCCATGCTCGACGGTCTCGACCCTTACACCGTGTTCATTCCGGAGTCACAGATAGAGGACGTGAAGCTCATGACGACAGGCGAATATGGCGGCATCGGCTCGATAATTCAGTATTTTGAGGGCAAGACACAGATTTCGGAGCCTTATGAAGGATTTCCAGCCGCCAAAGCGGGCTTGATTCCTGGAGATATTTTCCTGGAAGTCAACGGCATAGACGTTTCAGGAAAGATGACTAACGAGGTGAGCGAGCTGCTGAAGGGCACACCTGGCACCACCGTGAAACTGAAGATGCAGCGTCCAGGCGAGAAAGAGCCGTTTGAGAGGGAGCTGAAACGAGAAAAGATAAAAATCGACGACATCCCTTATTCGACAGTGTTTGACAACGGCATCGGATATGCTATTTTGTCGCAGTTTACCAAGGGATGCGCCAAGGAACTGAAAGACGTCATCGTCGACATGAAGAAAAAACACGAGCTCAAGGGTTTCATCCTCGACCTCAGAGGCAATGGCGGCGGTTTGCTCAACGAGGCAGTCGAGATTGTGAACATGTTCGTTCCGAAGAACAAACTCGTTGTGTATCAGAAAGGTAAAGTGAGAGAACACAACTACAACCACTACACCCAGCAAGAGCCTCTCGACCTCGACATCCCGTTGGTGATTCTTGTCAACGAAGGCAGCGCGTCGGCTTCGGAAATCGTCTCCGGCTCCATCCAGGACTTCGACAGAGGCGTCATCGTGGGACAGCGCACATTCGGTAAGGGATTGGTACAGAACATCTTACCGATGAGCTATAACACCCAGATCAAAGTGACGGTGGCACATTATTATCTGCCGAGCAACCGTTGCATCCAGGAAATCGACTATTCCAAAAAGAACAAGAAAACCGCTGACACTCTTGCGAAAAACGACACTTTGGGTAGGGCATTCCACACCGCCAACGGACGTGTCGTGTATGAAGGCCACGGCATCCAGCCTGACGTGAAAATCGAGCCGACGGTGGCTTCCACAATAACGACGCATCTCTATGCGAAGAATCTGTTCTTCAAATACGCCAACAAATTCCACAGAGAGCATAAATCGATAAAACCGGCAAAAGAGTTCCAAATCACAGACAAAATCTATGATGATTTTATGCAATTCGTTAAGGATGAAGGTTTTACGTTTACATCGCAGAGCGAGAAAGAGATTAAGGAGCTTGTGAAAGTCGCAAAGTCGGAAGGTTATCTTGAGGAGATACAACCCATTCTGGATCAAGCAGTTGATAAGATAAAAGAGGAGAAAGCCAACGACATCATCAATAACAGGAAAGAGATTGAAGAGCTGCTGAAAATCGAGATTGCAAGCCGTTATTACTATCAGAAAGGCAGGATTATCGCGACATTGGACGACGACCCGGAGCTCACGAAGGCGTTTGAGGTCATTTTGAATCAGGAAGAATACAACAACATCCTTAAAGGAACAAAATAACTGACATGAAAAAACATAAACTCACACTTTCATTTCTTGAATTCGGTTCTGTTGACGAGCTGAATGACGACGATCGTGCTCTTTTGCTGAAGGCGAAGGAGGCGGCGAAGAACGCATACGCACCATATTCGAAGTTCCGTGTTGGGGCAGCGGTGCGTCTCGCTAACGGATTGATTATCATTGGTAGCAACCAGGAAAACGCCGTTTATCCTGTGGGGTTGTGTGCCGAGCGGGTGGCGTTGTTCAGTGCCCAGGCGCAGTACCCTGACCAGCCCATCGTCGCGTTGGCGGTCACCGCTATCGGCAGCGACGGCAAGATTACGCAGCCTGTTCCGCCATGTGGCAGCTGCCGTCAGGCTATGATTGAAGCCGAGAGCCGTCATAACCAGCCCTTGCGCGTCATCATGCAGGGCGAAGAGGGACCAATCATCGTGTCCGAAAAAATGGACAACCTCATGCCGTTGACATTTGCAGAGGATTTCCTGAAGAAATACACAGAATTCTAATCCCGTCATTTCGAGCGAAGTCGAGAAATCCTTATTTTTACGTAAACAATTGAATAAGTTCGAAAAACAAGGATTTCTCCATTTCACTCCATTTCATTTCGTTTCAGTCGAAATGACGAAAGCATTATTTAAAGGTAAATAATAAATTCGCAAAAAAGTTCCACAGCGTCGCTACTCCGATAGCGAAGATTTTGCTGAGATAGAAGTTCCATTTCAGTTTGTCGGTCAAAAGGTAAAGCGTTAATGAATTGATTCCCAATCCGATAGCGGAGACAAGCATGAACTTTCCATATTCCGTGGCGACATCGGCGTTCTCGCTCTCGAATGTCCAAATCCTGTTTAAGACATAGTTCGAAGTGGCGGCGCAGATGAAACCGATGGCGTTGCTCACGTATTTGTTGAGCTTAACCTTCTCCTTGAAGAGCCAGGTGATGCCGAAATCGACGAAAACGCCAGAGAATCCTACGACTCCGAATTTCAGGAATTTCAATATGAAGAGCTTGTCAATAGTCATTAGCAGTTAATCAGTTAATCAGTTAATCAGTTAATCAGTTAGTCAGTTAGTCAGTTGGTTAGTTTTGTTTTTGAAACGATTGCAAACTAAAAATATTGCGATGGTGGCTATTATGCTTAAAATTATCAATAACGTGTTGTCAGTGTTGCCTACTTTATCGATGTCGACATTGATTATTTCTTTTTTGTTCATGAAAAAAAGCATCACGACGGTGACGTTATTAGTGAAATGCATGATGATTGTCGCCCAGATGGAGCCGGAGAGCCAGAACATGTAACCGAGCATCAGACCGAGGATGAAACGAGGGAAGAACCCGTAAAAATCGCCGTGGAATGCCGAGAAAACAATGGCGGTCACGAAGATTCCGACATGCACGTTCTTGAAGATTTTCACTAACGCTTTTTGTATCACAGCGCGGAACAGCAGCTCCTCGCTGGCTGCCGCCAAAAATCCGAAAATCAATATCCCGACCACCAGGTTGCTGCCTTTCATCAGCATTTCGGATGTCGATTCGTACAACTCATGCAAATTTTTCAACTTGCTCTCAAGTGCCGCCATCGATTCCGGAAAAACGATGCTATTGTTCCATTCCGCTATCCATGCGTTGAACGGCAGAACAGTGAACATCGCCACGATTCCCAACAACGCCCATTTTGGTAAGTTGTTTAATCCAAGATAGTTAAACGGTTTTTCTTTAACAAGCATGACATAAGCCAACGGCGGAAGAAGCAGTCCGATGATTTGGCTGCAAATCTGGTTGATCTGCAGATTGGTGATGTCGGTCATGCCGCCGCCTCTCATTTTTATGATGAGAAGTCCCAAGATGCTGCTGAATACCAATCCGAAGATTAGCAATAGCATGAAAATCAAGAGTTTGCTGCCTCGTGAGGCGTTTTTTATCAAAGGAAAATTCATATCAGTTAATCAGTTAATCAGTTAATCAGTTAGTCAGTTAGTCAGTTAATCAGTTTTGTTACGTCCATGTGACGTTATCATTTTTTTTAGAAGATTTGTCAGCTTCTCGTTACCGATAAGCGATTCGAGGTTCTGGTGCATCCTGAATTTCCAACGCCATTTCGGGTCGGAGGGCTCGTTTATCTGTTCGTCCCAGGTGTTGTCCCAACGGAAGTCGCCGTCCATCGCGATGTAATCCTGAATCGGCAGTATGACCCATTGCGAGCTGCTGTTAAGATGTTGTTCAACAATCTCTTGGCAGATATACGGCTCGCAGAAATATGGCGGGTTGTCGGTGTGATGCAGCATCTCGTGGTAAAAACGAGCCGACAGCACACGGTCCTGCTCCCACCATCCGCGTATCGTCGGCATGTCGTGTGTTCCTGTGGTGTCAACGCTGAGGTAAGGGTTCTCGCGCGGGTCGCTGAACGGGCGGCTGCTGTTTTTCGGCATGCGCTGAACCTCGAGGCTCAAAATTCCCAGCTCGCGCATCACGCCGGGGACGCATGGCGCGACCATGCCGAGGTCCTCGCCACAAATTAACAACGGTTTACCCGTTTGTAGAGACGCACGGCCGTGCGTCTCTACGGTTGGCAAACCGAATATTGTTTGCAACCGTTTTCGTCCTTCAATCTCCCACAGCCGCGGGTTTTCAGGCGAATAATGTCCGAAACTCGCGTCGGGACTGCCTTTTGGAATCTCCCAGATACGGAAAAACCCCAGAATATGATCGATGCGCAGGGCGTCGAAATATTTTTTGAACCATTGCACGCGGTCTTTCCACCACTGGAAATCTTCTGCTTCCATCGCGGTCCAGTTATAGGTGGGGAAGCCCCAGTTCTGACCCTTCGCCGCGAAAGCGTCGGGCGGCGCGCCTGTTTCCATGTCGAGGTTGAAAAGATGCGGTTTTTGTTTCACGTCGTCGCTGTCACGGTTCACGCCGATAGGCAGGTCGCCTTTCAGCATGATGCCTCTTTCGTGCAGATAATCAACGGCATCAGAGAGTTGCTTGTCGCAATGATACTGCAGAAACTCGTAAAACCCGTCAGCCGAAGGCTGCACATTCCGCGAAGCGGCACATTTATCACATTCGACCGCAGGTCGCACATTCATTGAGTCAAAAACTCGATGCAAATACCACATCTTGGTTCTGAAAACCTCCGGATAATCTACGAATTCCTTGGCGTTCAGTTCTTTTTTTATTTCCTGAAAACGCTGCCTGTCGTTCTCGTCCTTCAGAATCCCGACTTTTTCAACGTTGAGGTAAATTGGATGTAACGCCTTGGTGCTTATTGACTTATAAGGATATGAATCACTCCAGCCGCCTTCGGTGGTGGTGTCGTTGATAGGAAGAATCTGAATGAGCTTCAAACCTGTCGCAACGCACCAGTCGGCAAGTTTCTTCAAATCTAGGAACTCGCCGATACCGCAGCTTTCTTCGCTTCTAAGCGAGAAAACCGGAACTGCAACGCCACTATAATAATGGTAATTCATCATTAACTTGTAGGGGCGAATCACATTCGCCAGGGCGAATAATTATTCGCCCCTACCATTATAATTTGTCAATTTCTTTGCAAAGGTTTGCGAAAATCTCGCTTATTTCTCCTACGCCGTTGATTCCTATGAGGTTGCCTTGTTTCTTGTAGTAGTCAAGAACTGGTGCGGTTTTTTCCTTGTATTCCACAAAACGATGTTTGATGGATTCGATGTTGTCATCAGCTCTGCCGCTGGTCTTGCCGCGTTCAAGCATGCGGTTGATGAGGATTTCCTCTGGCACTTCGAGACTGTAGACGGCATTGATTTTCAAAGAGAAGCCTTTCATTATTTCGTCAAGCATCTCGGCTTGTCTCACTGTGCGCGGGAAGCCGTCAAACAAAAATCCTGCTGATTTCAGGTTGGCTCCGACTCTTCCTTTGATGATGGAGACGACGATTTCATCTGACACCAAGCCGCCTTTGCTGATGATGTCTTTCACCTTCTTGCCGATTTCCGTCTCGGCTGCCATCTCCTCACGAAGGATGTCGCCAGTTGAGAGGTATGTAAGACCGTATTTTTCTTTAAGTTGTTGTGACTGAGTGCCTTTGCCAGCACCTGGAGGTCCGAAAAGTATGATATTCATTATTCAACAATTTTATAGATTTCCTTTAAATTACGTCCGTATTCATTATAGTCGAGGCCGTAGCCGACGATGAAATCGTTGCCGATATTCATGCCGATATAGTCGATTTTATAATTGAATTTGAATGCGTTAGGCTTGAACATCATGGTGGCGATGCGAATGCTCTTCGCGCCGGCGGCTTCGAGGTCTTTCAGAAGCTGGCTCATGGTGAAGCCTGAGTCGACGATGTCTTCCACGATGACGATGTTTCTGCCTTTAATAAGTTGAGTGTCAAGACCTAAGAGAGCGTTTGCCTTGCCAGTGCTATGCGTGCCTTCGTAGGTTTTATACTTCACAAACGCCATTTCGCACGGCATTTCGAGGTTTTTAAACAGCTCGGCGGCGAACATGAAAGCGCCGTTAAGCATTACGAGGAACAACGGCTCCATGCCGTCCACGTCCCGCTTGATTTCACTGGCGATTCGGTGAATTTCGTTTTCAATCTTCTCTTGTGGGATAAAAGGTGCAAAATCCTTGTCTGAAACTCTTATGATGCTCATAATCAAAGTGTTATAAAATTATGTTAAAAATTATTAACTTTTGCAAATATAAAAATTTTATTTAGTAACTTTGCAAAAAATAAAATTTTAAAAATGAATCCTTTAGTAAGTGTGATAATGGGAAGCACCTCCGACCTGCCGGTTTTGGAGAAGGCTTTGAGTTTTTTCGATGAGATGGAGATTCCGTTTGAGATGAACGCTTTGAGTGCGCACCGCACGCCTGAGTTGGTCGAGGAATTTGCCAGAAACGCCCAGAAACGAGGCATAAAAGTCATCATCGCTGCTGCGGGAATGGCGGCTCATCTGCCTGGCGTCATCGCTGCGATGACCCCGATACCTGTCATCGGAATACCAGTAAAATCTGGCAACGACGGCATGGATGCGCTTTTCTCAATAGTGCAGATGCCTCCAGGAATCCCAGTCGCGACGGTGGGAATGAACAACTCTTTGAACGCTGCAATCCTGGCAGCTCAGATTCTGGCGGTCGGCGACGAGAAAATCGCTAAAAAAGTCGTTGATTACAAGGAAAACCTGAAGAAAAAGATTGCAAAAGCCAACGAGGAGCTGAAAGAGATTCATTACAAATTCAAGACGAATTGATACACGAAAAAGAAATCAGGGAGGAGAGGAATCGTCTTCTGCGCAGTTTCATCGTCCCGATGGCGTTTGTGGTCGTCTGCTGGATTGTGAAAGGGGTCGAAGAGGTCTTTCATCTCGATTTCTCGTTTCTCGGACTGAAGCCGTTGCAGGCCGACGGCATTCCGGGTATCTTCCTTTTTCATTTCCTTCATGGAAGCTGGAGTCATCTGCTCGCTAATACCTTGCCAATCATTGTGTTGGGAGCTTGTTTGTATTATTTTTACAAACCGATTGCCACAAAAATTTGGCTCTTGCTGATGTTTTCCACAGGCTTGCTGACGTGGTGTGGAGCTCGTGGCGGCGTTCACATAGGAGCCAGCGCCTTGATTTATGGTTTGGCGTTTTTCCTGATGCTGAGCGGCTTCATCCGGCGCAACAAAAACCTCGTAATCGTCTCATTATTAGTGATTTTCCTTTACGGCAGTTTGATTTGGGGTATTTATCCGAAATATGCCATCGACAACCATATTTCTTGGGAAGGACACCTCTCCGGCTTCATCATGGGGATAATTCTTGCTATTTTTTATAAAAATGAAGGTCCTCAGCGAGAAATACCTTCCGATGAAGATGATGATGACGATTCCTACGATGACAACCCTTATTGGGATGTGCCGGAACCGCCTAAGGAAGAACTGACGCAACCGAGGTTTTTTAGGCATTGATTAACTGGTGACATTTTTTTTGTTATTTTTGCATCGAAAAATAATTGCCATGAAAAACTTAAAACTGACTCTCGCATTTTGTTGTGCGACATTTATTTTTGCATCATGCTCCACTTTGAAAAAGATGCCATCGTCTGCAGAAATGCAGGCTATTAACGATAGCATTGTCGCTGAAGGTTTCCAACTTTATTATTCGGAGCGAGCCAACTGGATTGCCACTGACCTTATGTTTGAAAAATGTGATATGGCGAATTTGGGTGGCAATGTTACATATCAGCCTGACGCCAACACCTGGGCAGTCGTTTTCTTTGACAGAAATAACGAAAACTGTGTGCTTGAATACCAAGCCAGCACTCTTAGCGACGAAGCTTATGTCTCCGATTCTATCCGTCCAATTTCAAAGGAAGAGAGGACCTTAAGGTATAGAAAAACTATTCTGATTGAGAAAGCCATCAGCAAATATGGCGATAAAATGCTGTTTGCGTCCGATTCATTTGGCTCTCCAAATATTGATATTATCGAAATTAATGACCATCTCATCAGGATGTATATCCTTCAAGGTACTGTTAAGCCTGATTTGATTCCTTTTGGCAATGATTATTCGATTGATTTCGACGAGAATCTGGAGCCGATTGCTTTCCGCAAATATCATAATTCACTGATAGCTATTCCGACAAAAGATAATGGCAAAGAAGTTAGAATGACGGTGCATTCACATCTGCCAGACAATCCGTTCATCACACCGACCGACATCTGCAATTTTCTTCTTTATCGTCCTGCAGACATGAATAGTTTCAGTGTGCTCAGCACGGCATACGGTTGCATGTTTACGTTTAGTCTCGACCAACAAAAAATCTTTGTTGAGAAGCAGAAATAAGATCAAATTATTTATAATCAATATAATACCTTAACTCTGGCTTTATTCCGTCACCAACAATTTTCACTAATTGCTCCCACGACGTTATCAGTCCTTTTTGTTCGCGGTGGTTTACAATTTTCTTTACGTCTTCGTATTCGAGATATGGGTGTTTTAATAAAATCTTGAAAGCGTCTGTGTTGATTTTCAATTTGTTAGGAATGAATGTCGAATCGATTTTCACGTAGTTTTTAATGTCATTAAACCGCACAGAGTCCATTCGGTAAACCTCCAGCAATTGCTCGGTTTCGCAATAACCGCCTAATTTCTCGCGATAGTTCACAATCCATTTTGCAAACGACGCCCCGATGCCCGGTAATTGTTTCAATTGGGTGGTGTCGGCGGTGTTGAGGTCGATGGAAAGGCAAGCGGCGCTTGTAGTACGGACAAGGCATGCCTTGTCCGTACGGGTTGTTTTTGATTTTTGTTGTTTTTGTCGGTTTGTAGCAGAAACATTTTCGTATCCCATTGGAGCAAGGCATGCCTTGCCATCAGTTTTAGAAATTGATTTTTGAATTGAATCCGCTATCCTAATTGAATCCAAAACTGCCTCCCGCCTCGCAATAATCGAATCCAAATCATGCTTGAAATAATCTCTTTTTGGCGAATTTGAAATTATTAAGTATTTAGAAATCAAAGAGATGACAATCATCGAGACGATGGTGATGATAGCAATGCGCTCGCCGCGCGAAAATGTCATGAATTTCTTGAAATTGTCCATAAAAATTGGTTTTTTGACCTGTAGGGGGCAAGGCAGCCTTGCCCCCTACGTGTTTATTTAATGAATTGTGTTATCAAAATAACAGTGATTGCTACCGGTGAAAGGTATCTGATGATGAAATACATTATTTTTCTCAATCCCATGCTGATGGTGCCGCCGTTGGTGTATTCTTCCATGAAGTCTGATTTTTTCATCTTCCAGCCGAGGAAAACGACGGTCAGCAAGCCTCCGATGGTCATCAGGAATGTGGATGTGAACTCGTCGAGAGCATCGAAAATCCTTAAACCGAAAATCTTCAGCGGTGTGCCGTCGTGCAGACTCTCGCTTGCAATGATGCAAAGTAAAAACGCTCCGATTGCCGAGTAAATTGTGGCTTTCTTGCGGTCGATTTTCAGTTCTTCGGTAATAAACAGCACCGCCACTTCCAGAAGTGAGATGGAGGAGGTGAGGGCTGCTATCGTCAGAAGGAGGAAGAAAATCAGGCAGAAGAAATAGCCGCCTGCCATCTGGTTGAACAGCATCGGAAGGGTCACAAACGCCAACGAATCGCCGGCTTCAGGACGGATGCCGAACGAGAACGCCGCCGGGAATATCACGACGCCCGCCAAAATCGCGATGAGTGTGTCGCTGATGCACACCATGAACGCAGTTGATGTGAGGTTGTCTTTCTTTGCGATATACGAGCCGTAGGTTATCAGGCAGCCCATGCCCAGACTTAATGAGAAGAACGCCTGTCCGAGTGCGTTGATGAGCACCGTGCCTGTTATCTTTGAGAAATCCGGTTTCAGGAAAAACTCCACACCTGCTTTGGCTCCTGGCAATGTCAGCGACTTGATGCCGAGGATTATCAATATTCCAAGCAGTATCGGCATGAGGATTTTCGAGTATTTCTCGATACCTTTCGTAACGCCTTTCACAATTATCAACGCGGTGAGGAAGATGAAAATTCCTTCGCTGAGGATCGGCTGCCAGGTCTCATTCATCAGGCTGTCGAAGTCCTTTTGGATGGTGGCGTTATCCAAGCCGTGGTAATAGTTGATGATGGATTTGCCCACCGCGTCGATGGTCCAGCCTGCCACTGTGCAGTAGAATGCGAGGATGAGGAACGCGCAGACCACGCCCATGTAACCTATTCCGGACCAGCCTTTTTGTTCTGGGGCGAGTGTCTTGAACGCGCCCACAGGGTTCTTGCCCGAGCGTCGTCCGATGACGAACTCCGACACCATCAGTGGTAATCCCATGAGGAGCACGATGGCGAGGTACACGATGAAGAATGCGCCGCCGCCGTTGGCGCCCGCCTCACACGGGAAACGGTAGATGTTGCCTAATCCGATGGCGGAACCTGCCGCCGCCGCAATGATTCCGAATTTGGAACCGAAACTTTCTTTGTTTGCCATAATAATATATATAATGATTATTTCATCCCGTGGGGATAAGGCATGCCTTATCCCTACAGGTTATTCCTTCTCGCCGTAGGCGAGGTCGCCGGCATCACCCAGACCAGGGACGATGTAGGCCTTTGCAGTCAACTCGTCGTCGATGTTGCCAACCCATAATGTGGCATCGTATTTCGCCAGTTTTTTCTTCACATAATCAACGCCTTCCGCACTTGCGATGACTGCCACGAGATGCAGCTTCGAAGGTTTCATCTCGTCGTGGAGCAGACCGTCGAGGCACTGCACGAGCGACGAGCCGGTGGCGAGCATCGGGTCGACGAGCATGAGCACGCGACCGTCGATGTTGGCGGCTGAATAATACTCAATGCGGATCTCAAAATCCTCGTTTTTGTCATATTTCCTGTATGCCGCTATGAATGCGTTGTCGGCTTTGTCGAAAATGTTCAAAAACCCTTGATGCAATGGCAGTCCCGCACGCATGATGGTGGCAAGGACGGGTTGGTCGACGATGATGTTCATGTCCTTCTCGCCGAGTGGCGTGGTGACTGTAACTGTCTCGTAATCAAGTGTCTTGCTGATTTCGTATGCTATCAGCTCGCCGATGCGCTCAAGGTTTTTGCGGAAACGCATCCTGTCGCCTTGCACTTCAACGTTTCTCAACTCCGCTATGTAGTTGTTTATGATGGTGTTGGAAGCACCGAGTTCTATGACTTTAACCATGGTTTATTAAATTTTTTATGTTCTTTTAAAAATTTTCAATGCAAGTTTTGTCAAGCCCTTCGCCCTGTTGAAACGAATGCCCTGATATGTTGTCTCTTTTCCTCCAAAACCCTTGTAAAATCTGGCTAAACCGTCGTTGTCAGAGCCTTCGAAATCGAGGATTTTGTCCGTGCCGCTGTATTTTTCAATGACATGGTCGAGCAAAAATGTCAGTCCGTGGTTTTCTTTGTTCGATTCGTCAGAACCTGAGAAAAGAAACACTATCCTGTTGTGGCTCATCATAAAAAATGCGCCTGCAACTATCTGATTGTCATTGTCTTGAACACCTAAAACCATACAATTGCCGTGATTTTTCGCTGTTTCGACAAGTCTCAGCAATCTCTCATATTCCTCATCGCCCCAATGTTTGATTCCTTTGCCTCTGTTTTTTCTGAAAAGCTCAATAATCACTGATGGTTCAGCGTTGTCAACAATCGTTAGACTTTGTTTTTTCGCTTTGGTGAGATTGCGTTTGGTGTTGGAATTGTAATTTTCAGCAATAACTGGATATTCCGGCATTAATTCAAGTTCAATATTGCAATGAGTATTAACGCCTTTAATTTCTTTAATGCAAGAGCGGTTAATCCTAAAATCAGCAAACTTGAATTTTTCTGGAATCGCATTTAAAAACTCTTCAATTTTCTCTTCCGTCACCTCATTTTTTGAAAAAACACCGAATTTCTGAGTGAAAAAAGGCTGAAAAATATAGTTTATGCCGAATTTTCTGCCTCCTGCAAGCGGCATGACGCTCTCATAATCATTCTCGACAAGGGCTTCCCAACCAGGATGAACGACGTCGAGATACCATGACCAGCAATAGACGATTCCGTCGTGACTTTGCGCTATACAAGCGTCCCAACGCTGCGTATCTATCTGATTATGAGTTAAATAGCGTATCATGGATTCAGTGCGGTATCGATGATTCTTCTGTAAAGCGACTTCCATCCGACCCAGCGTTTCTCGTCGCTGAGCGTCTCGTTATGCCATAATAATATAAAGGTGCCGTCCACGTTTCTCACTTCTCTGATGAGGTCGGAAGCTTTTTTGTACGACTCTTCGATGTTGAGTTCGAGATAATCGCGCATGGTGCCGTCCATCACGGCGAATGGGTGAATGTTGAGGTTTGTCACGTTGTCGTGCTCAAGGTCATAGAAACGGAAGGTGTCGGCGATGCCTGCGCGGAAGCCTGGAAGCGTGGCGTAACCCATTGTGTAGTCGTCGGTTATGTCCAAATCGATGAGAATCTGATAGCTTAGAGGCATGTTCAGACGCAGGAAATGCTGACGGCTCATCGTGATTTCCCTGTTGAGGACTTTCGACAGCTTACTGATTTCAGCCCCGACTTTTTCTTTGTTGAGATATGAAGAATAAGACGGATGTATGCCCACGTTGGCGTAGTCGCCGATACGTTTTATAAGGTTCTGGAAATTAGTGTTTCGCAACGAAATGTTCTTGTCGTTGAAGTCGTATTCTCCGCAAAGGATGAAATAATTCGGATGCAAATTCAGCTCTTTTTGCAGCTGTAGCTGGTAGTCGAAGGTGTCGAACGGGTCTTTTTCCCTCCCGATGATGACGTCCCATCTTTTCTGGCATTCGCTGAAATCCATGTTCATGATGTCGCGCGCAAAAGCTGCCGTCGAGCGAAAAATACCCTTGTTTTTGTAGGCCCATGCCGCATCCACGTCGTAGGTCGGGACAAATGTGAAAGACTTCTTTTTCAACTGGAGGTCGGGATAAAACTCTTTCAGCTTTGCGCCAAGATGTTTTGCCCAAATATTGACAATTGGCTTCTCTAACATATTCATTTTGAATAATATAGAGTCTTTTGCCTGAAACCTGTTATGTTTGTCGTTGATATGCGGCAGATATTCCTCGAAACGCGTCACGAGATAAAACGAGGCGGCGAACAAGTCAAACGGAAACATCGACTTGTCGTTAAAAACCGGAAAGAAAGCCTTAACATCTTTATAATCAACGATTTTGAGCTCTTTTTCTGTGATGTCGTGTTCAAAAAGTATGTTTGTCGCTTTTTGGAAAGGCTCGTCCCAAAACTTGTTGTTGCCATAGTGCATTTTGGGTCCGTTGTATGACATGAACGTCTCGTTGTCGGTCGTGAATTTGAACGAAATGCCAAGTAAGTCTTTGAGTATCAAGTCAAAGATGTAGTGTAACCTGTTGGTCGTTTTCGGTACTAAAATGAGCATATCCATAACGCAAAAATACGTTAATTTCTTTAAAATCAAAATTAAATTTCAATTTTTTCACTTAGTCGTATGTCGTCGGATGATGCGCCGACCATTATTGTGAATTCGCCTGGCTCAAAACCTTTTGTCGGAATTATAAACGTAACATGTTGAGTGTCATTCTTTTTGATGAATGTCCTCTTGAAACCCTTGAGCAGTTTCTCGGCAGGTGTGAAGGTGGCGTATTCGTCACGGATATAGAGTTGAACCACCTCGTCGCCGTCGTAGCTGCCGATGTTTTTCACGTCAAGTGAGATTTCTAAATTGTTTTCTAATTTGTTGATACTTAAATTGTTATATTCGAAATTGGTGTAACTGAGCCCATGACCGAAGCAGAAAAGAGGCGTGCTCTCGCATTCGAGGTAATCGTGCGGCTTGGGTTGTGAGTAGTAGACCGGAATCTGCCCTGTGTTTCTCGGTTGTGAAATCGGCAGACGGCCAGCGGGGTTGTAGTTGCCGAAAATCACGTCGGCGATGGCGTTGCCGCCCTGTTCTCCCGGGTAGAACGCCGTGAGAAGGGCCTTTGCAGCCTCGTTGGCGGTGTTTTTAAGCATCGGACGACCTTCTATGTATACGATAATCAGTGGTTTATGCGTTTCAGCGATTTCCTTGATGAGGTCTTCCTGCAATCCTGACAGTTCCAGTGAGACGCGGTCGTACCCTTCACCGCAGTCCATGTCGGAGATGTGGTCGTTGACGACGGCTGCGCCAGTGTTTTCGTATGAGGTTTTGAAGTCACGAGCCGACGAGCCGCCAACGACCAGAATCGTGACATCGGCGGATTTGGCGGTGTTTACAGCGTTTTTGAAATCGGTGTCGTCGGTGTCGCGTATAGAGCAGCCCTTGGCGTAGACGATTTTCGTGTCGGGGTGTGTGCGGTTTTTGATGCCCTCCAGCACGGTGACGATGTCGTCGGGATGTTGTGGCGCGGTGTAGTCGCCCAATTGGTTGTACATGTTGTCGGCGTTCGGTCCGATGATCGCAATCGTAGAGACGCAAGATTTTGCGTCTCCATATAACGGCAAAATGCCGTCGTTTTTCAATAAAACCACGGATTCGCGTGCTGCCTGCAATTGTAGAGACGCGCCATGGCACGTCTCTACAGACGGATTTTCATCCGTCTCTATGGGGAAAACGTTGATATACGGATTGTCAAACAACCCGATTTCGTATTTGAACCGTAAAACCCTGCGTACAGCATCGTCGACGTTTTTCATAGGCACCAGACCGTTTTCGACGGCGGTTTTCAAATACGTCCCATAATTCGACGCGCCCAAATCGATGTCGACGCCTGCGTTGATAGCCTGCGCTGTTGCAACCTGTTGGTTTTCGGCGGTTCGGTGTGTGCTGTGCAACGCCCAGATGCTGCCGAGGTCGGAGAAGACGATGCCGTTGAATCCCCATTGTCCGCGGAGGACGTCTTTCAGCAGCCATCTGTTTGATGTGCAAGGCACTCCGTCGATGGCGTTGTATGATGTCATGATGCTTTTTGCGCCGTTTCGCACTGCCATTTCGAAGTTGGACAGGTAATCCGACATCAGATAATTCGGTCCTGTCTGTGCTGCTGCACCGTTATGTCCGCCTTCAGGTATGCCATACGCCGCGAAATGTTTCACTGTTGATGCGAGATGGTTTTGCAGTCCTTTTATCATGGCGCTGCCCAATGTTCCGGAGAGGTAAGGGTCTTCGCCAAGTGTCTCTTCCACGCGAGACCAGCGCGGGTCGCGGGCGATGTCGAGCACAGGACCGTAAGCGAACTGAGCGCCTCGGCTTGCAGCCTCGGCGCCGATGGCGTCACCTATATTATATAATAGCTCCTCATCCCATGTCGCCGCCATGCCCAAACCAGTGGGATAAACCGTTGCGCCCACAGCCATCAGACCGTGCGGACACTCCTCAGCGAAATAAATCGGAATCTTTAAGCGTGTATTCTCCATCACATAACGCTGCATCTTGTTGAAAATCAACGCCGACTGACGAGCGTCGGGACCTGTTTCAAGAGTCTTTCTCGACCACGGGTCGGCACGCTGGACAGCCCAAAAACCGCCACAAGGCAAGGTGTCCATCAGACTATGGAACGACTCGTCGTCAAGATCGAAACCTATAGGACAACACAGCTGCCCGATTTTTTCTGTTAAAGTCATCTGACTCAACAGGTTATCGACTTTTTTGTCGATGTCGTCGGTTTCCGGTGCCGAGCATGACACCAGGAAAAACAACGCGATTATCTGTAAACACTTAATTTTCATACTACAAAAGTACAAATAAATTTAATCTATTGTTATTTTTATGATGTATTTTGCACCGAATATTAAAAAAAAGTGTACCTTTGCAAGCTTTATTGATTAATCATTAAAAATTTATACAATGAAAAAACTTACAATTTTAATTGTTTTGTCAATGATGAGCCTTTTGATGATGGCTCAAAAAGTTGAGAAGACTTATCATTTTGATAATCTTAAGGTAACAGAACTTCGTGGTTATCAACAGATTAGCTTTGACGGCTGTATGCAGACAGCTGTAGCCGGAAATCCTTCATTGCCATATTGCATGGTCAGTTTGATGCTGCCGCAAGGCGCTGAGGCCGAGTCAATAGAGGTGGAACTCTCTGATTTTCAGGAGATTGAAGGAAATATTGAATTGTTCCCTTATCAGCCGTCGAGGACGATGAGCGACAAGACTCAAAATGAGTTGGTAAAAAACGAAGCTGTCTATGCTTCAAGAAACGTTTATCCTGCTGAAAATCATGGTGTTGTGACGACACAATACAAAAACGGATACGGCTTCGCATTCTCGTCGTTCACTCCTGTCCAGTACATTCCTGCAACGGGAAAGGTGATGTATGCCAAGACCGCCAATGTGCGTGTGAATCTGAAATCAGCGAGAGAAGACCACGGTGCGATGCTTTGGGGCACTCCTGAAGTCTTGAACAGCGTGAAACGTCTTGCTCAAAACCCTGAGATGGTTGAAAATTACCCGACAAAAGGAAGAGACGTGAACGCTTACGACCTTTTGATTATCACTGGTGCCGAATTTGTTGACGGTTATAGTGAATATCGCGAGTATTACAATTCAATCGGATTGCGTAACAGAATCGTCACGACCGCGGACATTTACGCCACTATGACAGGCGTTGACAATCAGGATATGATTCGTAATTACATCATTCAGGAATATCAGAACAACGGTATTTTGATGGTTGTCCTTGGCGGAGATGTCGATATCATTCCTCATCGCAGTTTCTACTGCCAGGTTCAGTCAAGCAGTCTGTATGAGAGCAACAACATCCCTGCTGACCTTTATTACAGTGGACTTGACGGCACATGGAACGACAACGGCAACAACCGTTATGGCGAGCCGGGCGAGGACGACCTCCTTCCGGAAATCGGTGTGAGCCGTATGTCGTTTAAGACCGCCACAGAGCTTCAAAACATGATTCACAAGACTTTGTCATATCAGCAGACTCCAGTTTTGGGCGAGTTCCAGAAGATTATCCTGGCTGGTGAACATCTTTATGACAACCCTACATCAAACGGTTCGGATTACCTTGAGCTTCTCATTGGAACACATGATGACAACGGCTACACAACTGTCGGATACCCAACGGATTACGACTTCACAAAGCTTTATGAGGAGCTGGGTACATGGAGCGGCTCGGCATTGAAACAGGCAATCAACGCTGGTACAGGCTATGTGCATCATGACGGACACGCCAACTCGGGCTACGTGGCTGGATGGTACGGTGTCTCAAACAGCGATTTCTCTGGCGCTAACGGCGTTGACCACAATTACACATTCTTCCACTCACAAGGCTGCGACTGCGGCGCTTTTGACGAGGACTGCATCCTTGAAAAAATGGTGACGATCTCCAATTTCGCCGTCGCCGTCATTGGAAACTCGCGTTACGGCTGGTTCAACGAGGGTCAGACCGAGGGTCCTGGCGCACACCTTGAGCGTGAGATGACCGACGCGCAGTTTGGTGACAGAATCGGATTGCTTAGCCTTGCTCATGCTGACGGCAAATGCATGACGGCTCCGTGGGTGACGGCTCCAGGACAGTGGGAGGAAGGCGCTCTGCGTTGGAACTTCTACGACATGAACGTCCTTGGCGACGGCGCGGTTAACGTGTGGCTCGACGAGCCTATGACAGCCGTTGTCGACGCACCAGCACAGGTTGTAATCGGCACTCAGTCAATTGATGTGACGGTGACCGACGAGAACGGTAACGGCTTGAAGAACTACCGCTGCCTCATTTACATGGATGAAGATGTCATTGCGATGGGCGTTACAGATGAAAACGGCGTGGCTGAGATAACTTTTGAAGGCGGGCTTCAGAGCGTTGGCAACATGATAATGAAAGTCAGCGGAGTGAATTCATATCCGCAGGATGTGGAGATGCTGGCAGTGCCAAGCGACACACCTTATGTGGTTTATGAAAGCTACACTTTGAGTGGCGGCGCAGAACAAATCGACTTCGGCGGCAGCTATGCATTTGATATGGTTTTGAAAAACGTTGGCAGCGTCAATGCAAGCAATGTCACTGCAACGATGACTTGCGAAAGCGAGTATGTCACTATCGGTCAGGCTACAGCCAATGTCGGAAATGTCAACGGAAGCCAGAGCGTTACACTTGAAAACGCCTTTGCTTTCACAGTGAGCAACGATGTTCCTAACAATACCAACGTGCGTTTCTTCATCACATGTACCGACGGTTCAGAGACATGGGAGAGCCATTTCAACGTGAGGATTTATGCTCCTGAGATTGTGCTTGTCAGCGCGGTTCTCGAGACGACGACGGGTGCCGCCTTGAATCCCGGCGATGCAGGAACAGTGCATTTCACACTGAAGAACGACGGCGGCGCGGCGATGCCGACAACAGTGTTTGCCGTGTTTAACTCACATCCTGAGATTACAATTGAGACAAGCGAATGGAACTATGAAAATGTGGCGGCAGGCGAGGAGTTTACCGCCGACATGGTCTTCACCTTGAGTGATGAGGCACAGACAGGTGTCATGTACGAGCTCCTGTACGCTTCTTACTATGGAAACTATATCATTGAAGGTTCATATTACATCCAGGTCGGGCAGTCGATGGACGGATTTGAGACCGGCGACTTCACCGCATTCAACTGGCAGTTTGTAAGTCCGATTTACGCTTGGACCGTTGTGACGGAAAATCCATACGAAGGTCAATATTGCGCCAAGTCGTCAAGTATCGACCACAGTGAGTCGACCTCGATGTCGCTGACAGTCATGGTCGGACAGGATAGCCCGATGAGCTTCTATTATAAAGTGTCGTCGGAAAGCAATTACGACAAGCTGCATTTCTCTGTTGATGGTGTTGAGAAGAACAACTGGTCTGGCGATGTTGACTGGACGATAGCGACATATCAGCTTACTGCTGGAACTCACGTTTTGAGATGGGAGTACACAAAAGACTCATCGGTGTCAAGCGGCAGCGACTGCGCCTGGATTGACAACGTTATAATTCCTGCTACTTCTGTCATCACTGACGTTCAGGAAGTGGTTGAGAGAAATGTCACAATCTATCCAAATCCTGCCAACGATGTATTGAACGTCGAACTCGGTGACAATCAGTCGGATGTGGTGATTTACAACAGTATCGGACAGGTTGTGAGACACATTGAGATGATGTCGGGCAACGTGCAAATCAATGTGGCAGACCTGAATTCAGGAATTTATTTCGTGAAGGTAAATGGGGAAATCACAAAATTGATTAAAAAATAATAGATATAGAGACGTCACAGTCTCATCAAAAAACGTAGAGACGTCACAATGTGGCGTCTCTACGTTTTTTTTTTATTCATTACGATAACAAATTACCGAAAGCAAAATATAAAACAGGAAAACAAACGGCAGCGCCACCATTTTTAAAATGATGACGGCGACGATGGCGAATATCACCACGAAATAGCGCAGGATGTTTTCTTTGAATTTTAGATTCTTGATTTTGAAAGAGAAAAACGGCACTTCGCTAATCATGAGCCAGCTGAAAATGGCGGTCATTGCAAGTAAAAAGTAGGGATTCACCACGGCTTTGTAAAGGATGGAGCCGCTTCCCACGTTGAAAACCATGAACGGCAGCGAGGCGATGAAAAGTCCTACTGCAGGTACCGGCAACCCGATGAACGACGTGGTCTGGCGAGTGTCGATGTTGAATTTCGCGAGGCGCACTGCCGCAAATGCCGCGAGGATGAAAGCGAGCATCGGGAAGACGTTGACGTCGTGAATCCACCAGCCGATGCCTGTCTTGCTCAGAAACCACGCCACGATAAACGAGGGCGCCACGCCGAACGACACCACGTCGGACAACGAGTCGAGCTCGCCGCCGATGGGCGATTTGGCGTCGAGGGTGCGTGCCGCGAAGCCGTCGAAGAAGTCGCAGACCGCTGCCAGGAATATCATGACGGAAGCCCATAAGATATGATCGTTGCAGGTGAAAAGTATTGACACACAGCCACATAGGAGGTTGCAGCATGTGATGGTGTTCGGGATGTGTTTTCTAATTGACATGACGGTTAAATTTTTGCAAAAATATACTTTTTTTTATTGCTGACGATAAGAATTTGGCGTGCAGCCTGTATGTTGCTTGAAATATTTGTAGAAAAATGAATGGTTAGGGAAGTTGAGCTGGTCGGATATCTCCTTGACACTCATGTCGGTATGGCGCAAAAGATGCTGCGCCTCGAGAATCACATATTTACTTATAACGTCAGGTGCCGAGAATCCGCTCACGCTTTTTATGATTTGCGACAGATACTTTGACGAGATGCACAGTTTGTTGGAGTAGAACCCGACCGAGCGTTCCTCGTTATGATATTTTTCAACCAGTTCGATGAACGACTCGAACACCTTTTTATGACGCGATGACATCTGTAATTCGCCGTTTTCCGCCTCGGCGTCAAGGCGTTTCTTCAACATGCCGCCGATAAGGTAGAAGATGGATGTGAGCAGGTATCCTACGCTGTCATTGCGGTATTCTGAATCTGTATTTATCACATTATCAATGAGATGCATATATTGCATCGAAAGGTCGACCTCCTCTGGACCCATCTCCATAATCGGGCTTTTAAGCATGCTGATGGCATTGATAAAAATCTTGTCCAGGTCGGAGCTGAGCGCGTTCATGTATTGCGGCGACACCGCGAGAATCGTCAACTCGACGAGTTCGTTGTTGGGCTCCACAGGTTCGAGTTGTATGATGTTGTTCGGAATATTGACGGCAAGCATTCCGTCGCGAATCTCATATTCCCTAAGGTTTATTTTACATTTGAAATTACCTTTCCGGCAATAAGCCGCCACGAAGCCGTCGATACGGCTTGGGAACTTAAGTAACTCATAATCAACGTTATTTGTCTGCCTTGCAAGGATAAAATCATCCCCAATGCTGACAATATCGTCCTTTAGAAACAGCTCTTTCACCTTGGAAAGAGTGAACTTGTTGTACGGTTTATTATTCATTTGGAAATAATTTTCGACAAATTTATACTATTTTTCTGATACGTTGTAAATATTTTTTCAAAAATTCGACCTTTAGATACTTTTTAGTCAATTTTGGATACCTTTGGTTAGGAAAAAGTGTTGTTATTTTGCATCGTGAAAATTCACCGTCATGATGACGAAAAAAGAAAAAAGGGATATAATAAATCATAAAAACAATGAAAAGTGTAGCAATTAAAAGGAATTTGGCGGTTTTAGCCTTGATTTTCCTGATGGCTTTCCCTGTGGTGGCGCAGCAGACCCTGACGTTGCAGGACTGTCGCGAAATGGCTCTTGGGAACAACAAGAATCTCAAGATCTCGCAGGAGAAAGTCAATATGGCGAACTACGACAAGAAAATCGCGTGGGCTAACTACTTCCCGACGATTTCGGCGCAAGGCACCTACATGCATAACGAGAAACAGCTTCAGTTGCTGAGTGACGAGAAAATCAACACCATCAACACTATGGGCACCACGCTGCAGGGCGACGTGAACGGTTTCATCGACCCTGTCATCCAAAACCTGATGGAGAACCCGTTGATGTATCAAATCATTATGAACAGTCCGGAACTGCAGGCACTCATTCAGGACCTGCATCATATCGGGGCGTTCGAGACCCTTGACGCGATAGGGCAGGAGGTGACGAAAAACTTCACTCTCGACACCCGTAACGTATACGCGGGCATGATAACGGTGATGGAGCCTGTGTACGCCGGCGGCAAGATTCGCGCTTACAACAAGATGGCGCGTTACGCGCAAGACCTCGCGCAGATGCAGCTCACCACAGAGCAACAGGAAATCATCGTGGCGACGGACAAGGCATACTGGCAGATCGTGTCGTTGGCAAACAAGCAGAAACTTACCGAAAACTATGTAGAGTTGCTTCGTACCATGTCGGATAACGTCGACAAGCTCGTGAACGAAGGCATGGCGACCAACGCCGACAAGCTTTCCGTCAAGGTGAAGCTCAACGACGCCGAGTTGTCGCTTATAAGGGTGCAAAACGGCGTGGCGCTGTCGAAGATGCTTCTCTGCCAGAGCTGCGGACTGCCTCTCGACAGCAACATCACCTTGGAAGACGAGAAACTCGAGGATGTTGATGTTCCGGTTTACACAAACCAATACACTGAGGAAGACATCATGAACAACAGGCCTGAGCTGCAGAGTTTGAAGCTCGCCACGCAGATTTACGACAAGAAGGTGAACATCGCGCGTGCCGACTTCCTCCCGACGGTGGCTGTCTTCGGCAACTATATCGTGACGAACCCTTCGGCGTTTAACGGCTTCGAGACCGAGTTCCACGGTTTTTATAACTTCGGCGTGGTCGCAAAAGTGCCGCTCTTCCATTTTGGCGAAGGCTATAACAAAATCCGTAAAGCCAAGTCGGAGGCGACAGTCTACAAGTTGAAACTCGACGACACCAAGGAGCTCGTGATGCTTCAGGTCAGCCAATACGAGAAGCAGATTAAAGAGGCGGAGCAGCGTCTGCAGATGACGACGGAGAAGATGTCTGATGCCGAGGAAAACCTGCGTATGGCGACGGTCGGATTCAATGAGGGAATGATACCGTCATCGACACTCGAGGCGGCGCAGACGGCATGGATGCAGGCACATTCAGAATATATCGACGCCAAAATAGACGTCATCATGGCAAATACATATCTTAAAAAAGCAGTAGGAAACTTAAAATAATTAAACAAACTTGAAATAACCCGGTGTAAAGATGCGATTCATCGCATCTCAATAAAAACAAAAACATTATGGCAACAGAAAGAACACAAAGAATAAACACTTTCATCGCATTGGCGGTGTTGGGAATCGTGATAGCAACCGTATGTGTCATCGGCTCAATCACTTACGGCAAGACAAACGAGATTATGCAGGGTCAGATGGAGGTCACGGAGTACCGTGTCTCGAGCAAGGTGCCGGGCAGAATCCTTGAATACAGGGTTAAAGAAGGTCAGCATGTGAAGGCTGGCGACACTTTGGCGATCATCGAGGCTCCTGAGGTGATGGCGAAGAAGGCACAGGCGGAGGCGGTGAAGACCGCTGCGGTGGCTTTGAACGACAAGGCGGAGGCAGGAGCACGTGAGGAGCAGATTCAAGGCGCTTACGAGCTCTGGCAGAAAGCCAAGGTGAACCGTGACATCTGGGAGAAATCATTCAAGCGTGTCTCCAATCTTTATAAAGAAGGTGTGGTGAGCGAGCAGAAATATGACGAGACGAAGGCGCAGCACGACGCTGCCATCGCCACGGAGAAAGCTGCGAAGTCGCAGTACGACATGGCGGTGAAGGGCGCTCAGAAAGAAGACAAGGAGATGGCGGCCGCCAAGGTCGAACAGGCAAAAGGTGTGGTGGCAGAGGTGAACTCGTATATCAACGAGACCATCTTGTTGGCTTACGCTGACGGCGAGGTGACAGATATTTTTCCGCACATCGGCGAGCTCGTCGGCACCGGCGCGCCTATCATGAACATCGCAATGATGGACGACATGTGGGCGACATTCAATGTGCGCGAGGACAACCTGCACAAGCTGCCACTCGGAAGCCGTTTCACCGCCGAGTTCCCTGCCTTGGGAGGCGCATCGGTCATCATGGAGGTCAACTACATGAAAGACAGAGGCGACTACGCCGCATGGAAAGCCACCAAGCAGACCGGACAATACGACCTCAAGACCTTCGAGGTGCGTGCCGTGCCTGTCGCTAAAGTCGACGGCTTGAGACCTGGTATGACTGTCATTTACAGAATCGGTGAGGAGAAGAAATGAAAGGTCTGAAACAGATAATAGCTATTGCCTACCGTGAGCAGAAGAGGATGCTGGCGAGGGGGATCTATACTTTCTGTATGGTCCTTGCTCCTATCGTGGCGTTCCTTTTCTTCACCACGCTGATGGGCGAGGGTCTTCCTGCGGAGCTCCCTGCGGGTGTCGTCGACGAGGACAACACCGCCACGACACGCGAGGTGATACGCAACCTTGAATCGTTCCAGCAGACCAACATCATAGAGCATTATCCTGATTTTGCCTCGGCGCGTCAGGCGATGCAGAGAGGTGAGATTTATTCATTTTATTATATCCCGCAAGGCACGACACAGCTTGCCATCTCCAGCAAGCAGCCGATGGTGTCGTTTTACACCGCGGCGTCGTACCTGATTCCTGGCTCGCTGGCATATCGAGACATGAAGATGATGTCGGAATATGCCTCCGGAGCCGTCGGACGCGCCACGTTATATGCGAAAGGATATACCGAAGACCAGGCGATGGCGGTGCTGCAGCCTATCAAGATGGAGATGCACGCCATCAACAACCCGAGCCTCAACTACTCTGTTTATCTGTGCAACACCATCCTTCCGGGAATCATCATGCTGCTCATCATGCAGGTGTCGATTTATTCGATTTATGTTGAGTTGAAGGAGGAGACGGCGAAGGAATGGCTTGGCATGGCTGACAACGACATCGTGAAAGCCTTGATAGGCAAGCTGTTGCCGCAGGTCACCACATGGCTGTTGATGGGCTTGTTCTGTCTGTTCTTGCTTTACGGCGTGTGGAAGTTCCCGTTGAACAGCGGAATCTGGCCGATGTTGCTGGACATGTTTCTTCTCATCAACGCCTCGCTTGCGCTCGGCGTGTTCTTCTGCGGACTGGTGCCGTCGCTGCGTTGGGCGTTGAGTCTCGCCACGTTGTGGGGCGTGCTGTCGTTCCCGATCTCGGGCTTCTCGTTCCCGATGATGGCGTTTCCCGACACGCTGAAAGGTCTGTCGTGGCTATTCCCGCTGCGTCATTACTTCCTGATTTACGTCGACCAGGCGCTCAACGGACTGCCGCTGTATTATTCGTGGCTTAACATCGCCATAATGCTGGCGTTCTGGGGACTCCCGATAATGCTGTTGGGACGTTTGAGAAAATTCTTGTTGGAATTCCATTATACGCATTAGATTATTGATTATGAAATGGTTAAGAAATATAATAGAAGTCTGGGCATACGAGATGAAGTGTGCTTTGCTGGACGAGGGCGTCGTCGTTTTCTTCGTCATAGTGCCGTTGCTCTACCCGCTTCTTTACGCATATCTGTACAATCATGAGAGTGTGAGGGAGGTGCCCACGGTGGTTGTCGACAACAGCCATTCGCAGCTGAGCCGCGAGTTCACGCGCCGTGTCGATGCTACTGCCGACGTGCAGATTGTGTCGCACTGTCAGGACATGGAGGAGGCGAAGTCGATGATTCATCATCGTGACGCCTACTGTCTGATATACATCCCGAAGGACTTCGCAAAAGACGTGGCGGAGCATCGCCAGACCACTGTGGAGCTCTATTCCGACATGAGCGGACTGCTTTATTACAAAGCCGTGTTAAGCAGTTGCACCGAGGTCTCTTTGGAGATGAACAAAGAGATAAAGGCGCAGCTCATCCCAGGCGCGACGGAACAGCAGATTTCTACGTTCCAATACCCGATACAATATAAATACGTGCCGATGTTCAACACACAGAGCGGTTTTGCGACCTTCATCATCCCGGCTGTCTTGATGATGATAATACAGCAGACGATGGTCTTGGGCGTGGGCATGATGGCGGGCGAGGAGCGTGAGAAGGTGCGCAAGCACATCGCGGAGCCGCATATCATAGGGAAGAACCCTATCGAGGTTCTTTTCGGCAAGTCGTCGGTGATTTTTACCATTTACGTGCTTGTCGCATTGTATCTCGTGTGCATTGTGCCGCCGTTGTTCAACCTCGTGCATATCTGGCGGTGGCAGACTCTGCTGGCGTTTATGGTGCCATATATCCTTGCGTGCGTGTTTTTCAGCATCTCGATTTCGTCGGTGGCGCACGACAGGGAATCGTTCATCATCATGTTTGTGTTCATCTCTATTCCGTTGCTTTTCGCGAGCGGCATCTCGTGGCCTGCGAGCAACATCCCGATATTCTGGAAAGGCTTCTCCTGGCTGTTCCCATCGACCTTCGGCATCAACGGATATGTTAGAATCACCGAGATGGGAGCGACCTTGGCTGACGTGCAGCGTGAGTTGGACGCCCTGTGGATTCAGACCTTAGCCTATTTCGGAATCTCATACCTTGTTTACAAGAGGACCTACGGAAAGCAGTTGTGGGCGTGATTTATTACCAAATTGCAGAAAAACAACTACTCTGCTATATTTTAAAAGCCGAAGCCATGATCTCTTGCTCGTCGCGCGAAATATTATAAGAAGCGGCTAAACTCCTCCATTGTGAGATAACATCTTTTGTCTGTTGAACTATTTTATTCGCTTCGTCTTTTGAAATCCCGGCGTATGGCGCGACATCAACTGCTAATGAATAGTCAAGGGCATTGTCGTATTCGTCAATATTCAGACTTAGACCTGTGCCAAATTCTTGAGGATTCAAATCGTAGGCGGGTGACAGAGTCCAGCCTTTTGTCGTGAGTAAAAACCCATGGTTGCGTAAATGGTCGTCGCAATTGGAAACGGCAATGTTGAATACGATGCGCTTCCACATCTCTAAAAGGTTTTGTTCGACATCACAACAATTGTTGCCAATCCATTCGAACATCTCCAGATAGCTGCATCCATGGGTGTTACCGTCAGTGTATCCAAGCATTGTCATAGCTGAGGTGAAATGAACACGTTTCCCGCCATAAGTTCGGTCAAATCGTTTTGTTAAAAACGTCGAGTATTTGTTGGCAAGTTTTTTCACGTCAAAAGGGGCAACTTTTATGCCACATAGTTTGGCAAGATTCATGGTTACAGCTTCCCATGCGCCGACATTTGTCTTGTCGTTCCGACTTGGGAATTTCGCAATCCATAGGTTGCCATTCGGGTCTTTGACATTGGCTTTCGGACGTGCTCCGCCAAGAGATGAACCTGGAGCCAAAAGTATTTGAAGCCAACGGCTGATATTTTTGTCATCGTCGTTCTCCAACTGCCAGGCGGCATTCTCCAATTCGCGCAACGAAGCAAATGGAGGAGTGCTATAGTTGCAGTCGTTGTTAAGGAAAACGCCATCAGGAGATAGCTTTATGCGCAATGCTCCCATGCGGCTTTCGTCGAAAACTCCCAATAAGAAATCGCTTTCATGCAAATTCTGCCTCTGGCGGTTCTCTTCCTTGGCACGATATTTCTCTCTTCTTTCAAGCAAAGCACGTCCCCAGCGGTCTGGCGATGAATCTAAAAACATGCCGAAATTCTTTTTCTCGTCGGGCAGATATTGCCTTCCTGAAAACATCTGTAAATCAGGGTCAAGCAAACGACAAGTGTTGCCGTGAAGCCATTCGTCGGTGAATTCGAAAGAGAAAATCTCGCTTCCGCGAATCTGCTGAGACGAAAGGATGCCGACCATCACTGGCTCAACGGTGTTTTCATCGTCAAAATATATGAAAATGTTTTTATTCATGATTTAAGTCGTTGATAATAGTTTTTTTAGATGCACGTTTTGATGTTGTCAGACCTGCGTCTTGCAATTTTCTGCCAAGGATGTCGTCTTTGGCGATTAGGAGTATATCGTCTTGTAATCCAAGGACAATCAACACACGGAAATACATTCCGATAGCGACACCTTCATCGCCTTGTTCTATTTTTATCAAAGTGTTTCGGGCAATTCCGGCGCGTTCCGCCACTTGTTCCGACGACAAATCTCTGCGCAGTCTCGCCAAATGGATGTTCTCGCCGAGAGCCCGCATCATTCTTTCCTGTTTTGGCAATAAAGGTCTTTTCATAATAAAACTATAATGTTTAAAATACTGCGCAAAAGTAATACTTTTTGTTTAAATAAATGAACATTATTTAAAAATAAAATGAAAATTTTTCCAAAAAATAAAAGTTATTTACTTTTTTACTATTTTTGCAATTGGTTTAAGCAATTAAATCTCTAATTATTGAAATTAAGAAGCGTTATGCTCTCTTGTCAGTGAAAACGTAGGAAATTTTCATTGAATAATAGACAAAGAGTGTATGATGGCTACGCGCGATAGCGTGGACTGTTATCATTTTTCCGTCTATTTGGGTTTTCCTACGACCTTCACTGAGGAGCATGGCATACAGCACCACGCTTGTTTTATGTAAATAATCCTTTGAGGTGCTGAGAGGATAAAACAAAAAATTAAAAGTATGGATTACATCGCTCAGTGTCAGATTTGTCGAGAAAAAATCAACAACAATTGTAAAAAAGAACAATCCTATGATGGGACGAGATGCCCTAAGTTCCGTGATTTCAATAGGTTTGGACACATGTCAAGTGTGTTGAAGTTTATTTTTGCGATTTATATCGGTATATCAGCTGCATTGTCGGTTTTAAGTTTTTATGCTTATTTAACAATAACACCATATATACCAACAGTGATATCAACAGTGACATTGATTGTTCAAGGTTTTATTGTGCTTTATATGATATATGCCGTTGTTGCATTTATGAAACCATTGCCTGATGGAGCTTTTATATTGAAAATGCTGATAATTATGTCGCTTGTAATTGGCTTTTTAGTTATAATTGCTGGATTTGTGCTGGGACAAATATTTTCCGTATCATTGTTGGGAATTTTTGCGGTGCTTTTAGCAATAGTGTGTTTGTTGTTTTTAAAAAGAGATGACGAATTGGATTATCTTTTCCCAAAAGAAAAAAGAAAGGTTTTTGTTTGGGATTATATTTTTATTGCATTACAAATATTATCAATAGTTGTAAGCGGATTATCTTTATTGGGTTAGGCTCTTTTTTAAGATTTGAACATAATAGACAACCTCTCTTCGAAAAACAAAATTCGGAGAGAGGTTTTGTTTTGACTATTTAAAAAAAACGTACTTTTGCAAAATAAAAAACAACTATTTTGAAAAAGAAAATCTATTTCGCAGGCTCCATCCGTGGCGGTCGCGTAGATGCCGACCTTTACAACCGCATCATTTCTTACATCCAGCGCACCGATATTGTGCTGACTGAGCATGTCGGCGGCAGCAATTTATGCCTCGAGGAGCAAGGCTTTGCTCGTGATTCGAAGATTTACAACCAAGACACTGCCTGGCTTCGCGAAAGCGACCTTCTCATCGGTGAATGCACCTGCCCGTCGCTTGGTGTTGGCTACGAGCTCGCCTACGCCGAACGCTTCGGAATCCCCTGCCACATCTTCTACAACAAGACAAAAACCCACCTCTCCGCAATGCTCACCGGCAACCCGTATTTCAAGATTCATCCTTACGAAAAGGAAGAGGAAATTTACGCTGTGATTGATGAAATATTGAAATAAAATTGTCTTACTTTTATTCCGAATAAATTTGGAATCTCTCGTGTTTGGAATAATAAAACATGTGTTTCACCACGATGTAACCATCTTCAATGAAAGCAGTGAATGCCTTGCCAAGACATTCATCATAGAAAGTAATAAGATTTCCTTCACGTTTCCATGTCCCTTTTGTCATAAGGTTTAGATATGTGCCATCTTCGTTGATTATCAAGTCATCAAAACCTTCGGGAGAATCTGAATAAACTCCTGGTTTGAAATCGCGTAAAGTGGTCTGTTTGCGATACATTTCACGCTCTTTCATCAATTCTTCCAACGAATATTCTTTGTCCAAAGTGTAATTCAAAGTATAATATGTGCTGTCATAATTACCCTCATTATAACCGTGATTTTTTCTAAAAGTCAATCGATAATTACGAAAGAAATCAATACATTTGACCATATATAAATCATTGTTTTCGCCTTTTTTGACAATCATTTGATAACCATTGACTTGATCATTTAGAACAATCTTGTTGTTGCGTTTTTGCTCGTAAAAACCTTCCGATATTATCGATTCATGGTAAATATCTTTATAATCCAAGCGAATGCCGAAGATATAAACATTGTTGTCGCATAACGTGAGAAATGCATTCTTTTCTGAAAAAGGGATATTGCATTCGTATTCTTGTACCTGTCCAAATGCAGATATGATGCTAATTATCATTGTGATAATTAAGACATATAGTTTTTTCATGGGTTTAAGTTTTAACTTTGCAAAGTTATGTATAAAATTATTGTTTGTCAATACCTAAAACCCTAAAACTTTTAGGTTTTTCTCAATTACTACCAGTCACAGGAATTCCCAACTGCTTACAAATATAATTTTTTTGAAATCAAGTGAAAAATAATGTTGAAAATTATCAAAAAATGTAACGCAATTTTAAAATATGTTGCCTGCAACCAACATAATTTTACCAAAAGTGTTGTCTATAACCGACATATTTTATAAAAAAGTGTTGTCTGTAACCAACAATTTTTTTGTGTTTATGGACAAATAACCAAACAAAATATTGCCAAATGACCAAACGAAATTAAGCCAAATAACCAAATTTAATCATTTTTTTTAGTTGTAACTAAAATAAAATTAGTATCTTTGTGGCAAAATAATAAATCATAATTTTATGGCGGGAAATTCGACGGAATATAGGAAAAGATTAGCAGATAATCTTTTGAAAGAGAAACTGGAAGCGATGGGTGCTGTATTGATAGAAGGCCCTAAAGCTTGTGGAAAAACTACGACGGCAGAACAACAAGCGAAAAGCATTCTGTATATGGACGATCCTTCGAACATACAACAAAACTTGCAACTTGCGGAAACCAATATAAAAAGGTTGCTTCAGGGTGAAACGCCAAGGCTTATAGACGAATGGCAGATAGCACCGCAAATATGGGATGCTGTGCGTTTTGAAACTGACCATAGAAAGGATGATGGTTTGTTTATGCTGACTGGCTCTGCAGTTCCGGCAGATGATTCAAAAATACATCACAGCGGAACAGGACGTTTCGCATGGCTTACAATGCGTCCAATGACTCTATGGGAATCGGGTGAATCGTCTGGCGAAGTTAGCCTTAGAGCGCTTTTCTCTCATCCTGATAAAGTTGATGGCACAAATCAGCTGACGATGGAAAATGTTGCTTTCGCCATTTGTAGAGGCGGATGGCCAAAATCTTTATACAAGAAAACACAAAAGGCAGCTCTAAGGCAAGTGACAGAATATTTTGAGGCTATAACACGTTTGGATATTTCTCGAGTTGACAACGTTGAGCGGGACGAGCAACGCGCCAAAAGACTAATGCGCAGCTACGCCCGCTTGCAAGGAGCAATGGCAAGCATAACAACCATTATTGAGGATATGAAAGCTAACGAGCCTGAAGGTATGAGCGACGAGACAATCGCATCATACATCAAGGCGTTGAAAAAGATTTTCGTAATTGAGGATATGCCGGCTTGGAATCCTAATTTGCGTTCGAAGACAGCTATACGAACCAGCGACACTCGTTATTTTGTTGATCCATCATTGGCAATAGCAGCTCTGGGTATCGGACCTGACGACCTGCTGAATGACTTGAACACTATGGGCTTGCTATTCGAAACGCTATGTGTGCGTGACCTTCGTGTATATTCGGAAGCTAATGATGGAAATGTTTACCACTACAGGGACAAAACAGGTTTGGAATGCGACGCCGTAGTTCATTTAAGGAATGGCAGTTACGGACTTATTGAGATAAAACTTGGTGGTGAGACACATATTGAAGATGGTGCCGCCAACTTGAATGCTTTGGCTGATAAAATAGACACAGCAAAAATGAAAAAACCGTCGTTCAAGATGGTATTGACAGCTGTTGGCCAATATACGTATATGAGGACAGACGGCGTAATGGTCGTCCCTATTGGATGTTTAAAAGATTGAATTAAAAAATTCTGTCTCCTAACATCTGTCTTCTGTATTCTAAAAATTTTGTATCTTTGCAGTTTGTAAAACTTTCAAAAAATGGCACAGAAACCGTCAATTCCTAAGGGCACTCGCGACTTCCTGCCGGATGTCATGATGCGCCGAAATTATATATTCGACACCATAAAAGGCGTGTTCAAACGCTTTGGTTTTCAACCGATTGAGACTCCTTCGATGGAAAACCTCTCCACGCTGCTCGGCAAATACGGCGACGAAGGCGATAAGCTCCTGTTCCGTATCCTCAACTCTGGCGACTTCATGTCGGGAGTGGAGCAGAACGGCCAACCGCTTGACTCACTGAAGCTTTCAAGCAAGATCTGCGAGAAAGGTCTCCGTTACGACCTCACAGTGCCGTTTGCACGCTTCGTCACAATGTACCGCGACCAGATCGCATTCCCGTTCAAACGCTATCAGATGCAGCCGGTGTGGCGTGCTGACCGTCCTCAGAAAGGCCGTTACCGCGAGTTCTACCAGTGCGACGTCGATATCATCGGCAGCGACTCACTTCTCAACGAGGCTGAGCTCGTGCAAATCGTCGATGAGGTGTTCAACAAGCTGGGAATCAACGTGGTGATGAAGATAAACAACCGCAAGGTGCTCGCCGGCATTGCCGAATACATCGGAAAACCTGACGCTCTCGTCGACATCACCGTGGCAATCGACAAACTCGATAAAATCGGAATCGACGCGGTGAACGCCGAACTCGCTGAAAAAGGTCTCGAACAGTCGGCAATCGACCGTCTTCAGCCGATACTCTTCATGAAAGGCACCGCCCGCGAGAAGATGGCGCAGCTGAAATCTATCATGAACGGCATCGAAGTCGGAACAAAAGGCATCGAGGAGCTTGAGACATTATTCAACTACTTGGATGTCATGGGCTTACGCATCGAATACGAACTCGACCTTACCCTCGCTCGTGGCCTTAACTACTACACCGGAGCCATCTTCGAGGTCAAGGCGAAAGACGTGGCGATGGGCAGCATCTCGGGCGGCGGACGTTACGACAACCTCACTGGAATCTTCGGCCTGCCTAACGTTTCTGGCGTCGGCATCAGCTTCGGAGCAGACCGTATCTACGACGTTTTGAACGAGCTTAATCTCTTCCCGAAGAAGAATTCCGAAAACACCGAGGTCATTTTCTTGAACTTTGGCAAAAACGAAGAGCTTTATTGCCTCCCATATCTTCAACAGCTTCGCCGTCAAGGCATTAACGCTGAAATCTATCCTGACGCAAGCAAGATTCAGAAGCAGATGAAATATGCCGATCAGCGCAACATCCCAATGGTGGTGATGGCAGGCGAATCTGAGGTCAACGACAAGACTTTCACCGTGAAATGGATGAAAGAAGGCCGTCAGGAGAGCGTGAAAGCTGAAAATTTAATCGAAATAATCAAAAAATAACATACAATGAAGACACATTATATCTCAACAGAAACCCTCACATTTGAGGAAGT
>JAFZKP010000041.1 GCA_017553625.1 Bacteroidales bacterium | reverse complement strand
TAAGGAACGTTAGGATTCTGTTCTTTTGTTACTTCTGCGCCGCAGATAGCAGCTGTGATTATCAGTTTATCCATAATTATTTATTTTTTCTTTGGCAATCTTTTGGTGTAACGCATGTGCCTGAAGCGCGGCAAACCAGGATAGGCTCATCGAGCTCGTCGGCAGCCGATGGAGAGATGTCAGGACGGGCTACAGCAACCTTGCGGGCCTCAAACAACATGTGGCGCGATGTGTTGCCTTCGCGGTCAATCCAACCTTCAGCTTCGATAAAGTCACCTGCATAAACAGGGGCTTTGAATTCAATCATGTCGTATGCGCAGAACAGACCTTCGTCGCCGTCACGCATAATCAAAAGTTCAGTAGCCACATCACCGAAAAGGTGAACCATGTGAGCGCCGTCAACCAAATTGCCACCGTAGTGAGCATCCTTCGCACTCATGCGAAGTCTAATCTTTGTTCTATATTCTTTTTCCATTTTAAACCAAAATTTTCAATAACCTATAACCAATAACCTTTAAACTATTTCTCGACGTAAATACCATCAACATAAATTCCCGAAGCGTGTACGCATTCAGGCTTAATCTCTCCAACTTTCACGAGCTTCTCAGCCTCAACAACCACATAGTCAGCTGCTGTAGCCATCAATGGGTTGAAGTTGTTGGTTGTTCCGAGGAACACCATGTTACCGAACTCGTCAACGATGTTAGCGCGCAAGAAAGCGATGTCGGCCTTGAGAGGTTTCTCAAGGATGTAGTCTTTACCGTCAACTTTCACAATATCCTTGCCGTCCTGCATGATAGTGCCAAGACCTGTTGGGGTGAGGACTCCGCCGAGACCTGCGCCGTAGGCTCTGATGCGCTCTGCCAATGTGCCTTGTGGTACATATTCAACTTCAAGAGTACCGGCGTTCTTCTGTGCCGCTGTCTCTTTGTTGGTACCTGTGTGCGATACGATAGCTTTCTTCACCTGATGGTTTGCGACGAGTTTACCATGGGCGATGTTGTCGTAAGCGGTGTCGTTAGCGATGATTGTCAAATCTTTCACGCCTTTTTCAACGATTTTGTCGATGATTTGCACTGCGCTTCCCACTCCGAGGAATCCGCCGAACATAATTGTCATGCCGTCGTGAACTTTCTCAACGGCCTGCTCTAATGTAATCTGCTTATTCATAGCCATTTATGTTTGATTTGTTTAATTTTAATTCAAATTACCTAATTACAAAAAATTTGCGTGCAAATTTACGGAGATTTTTCGAAACTTACAAGACATAATTAATAAATATTTAATAAATAAATTTCTTTATTTTTCATCCCATCTAAAAAATTTTGACTATCTTTGCAATCGATAATCAAAAACATTTTTACTATGCAGAATTCAAAATCAAAAAAAGGAAAAGCCGCCGACTACAACGAAATATCCGAAGAGCCCCCGCTGGTTAACGAGCCAGTGGCGACGTATTCAACTATCGGAAAATCTTTAAAAAAAAGACCTCAAAAACAAGAAGACCCTTATTCTTTAGAGGAGTATTACGACGAACTTGAAGATACTATGGCTGACGCCGAATATATGGATGATGAAACTGCTTTAGCGAATGCTGTATCAATGGAAACCATGCTGAATTGGGTATTAGAAGACATTCACGAATTTTTCAAAAACCAAAAAGATGAAACCAATAATAATATCAGTACCAAAAGTAAGAAAATACTTTAATGATTTAGTACCAAAACTATATAAAAAGCACTATTTTGGATTCGAAAGCGACGCTATGCAATATGTAATTAATTTATTTGCAGATATTGAAGAGAACCTGCCGAATAAACTAATGAAGCCTGCTCCAAAATATTTTGAAAAATACGGCAAAAATCTTTATTTCGCCAGTTTCAAAAAGAACAAACAGACCACTTGGTATGTGTTTTTCACCATACATCTAGACGAGACAAACGACACCAAAATATTTTTAATAAGATACGTCAGCAATAATCATGTGATTGCAAAATATCTTTGATTATTAATTTGTTAATGCTTTCAAAATTTGTGTAAATTTGCATTGGAAACAACCAAATTATATGCCATGCTAAACATGAAGGTTCAGGGCTGGAACTTCTTAGTGTTGATAGATTAGTCATCAGACTTGATTTATTGAATTCGCTTGCAGAAGCCGTCATATGACACAATGACACTGTGAATTTGGTCTTGGTTCAGTTCAAACACTATTCCTCGGGATGTAACTGAGTACAGATGTGGAAGTCCTGTCTTGGCACCAGTTTCTATTTTTGAGTTGCGTAATCTAAATACGGGGTGTCTATTGAGTGATGCGACCAACTCAATAACATCCCATTTGTTTGCTTTGCCTATCAAATGTAATTGTGATATAATATCATTGTTATTCATCACTGCAAAATTATAATATTTCTTAATATCAAAACAAAAAATGTTGTGAATTGCTTTCAAAATTTGTGTAAATTTGCATCGGAAACAACGGTCAGAGTATATTTTTGGCGCTTGACTTTTCGGTTCCTTTTTTGTCAAGAAAAAAGGAACAAAACCTTGCCCATTAGGGCAAATAATAAAACTTAATAATCAAATAGATTATCCCCGCGAACCACAATATCGTCCACAACGGAACCGCTATCAAAAACCTCTTATGCTTCGTCTTGTGATGAAACACCTTTATTCCAGCCCAACTGCCGACACCGCCTCCAAGCCGCGCCATCCATAACAGCGTGCTCTCTGGAATCCTATAATCGCATCTTCTCGCCCTCCGCTTGTCAATACCATACAAAACAAAAGCTAACAAATTGATAAACAACAGATAAGCAATAGCAACGCAAAACTCTAATTCAACTCCAAACTTCAAACTGAACAACTGAACAACTGAACAACTGACTAACTGACTAACTCCCAACTATCTCCTCCGCCCTCTTCAGCGCAAAATTAATATGTGAGCAAACATTCTCCTCGCCCAACTTCTTTATAAATCCCGCCTTCTCCAACGTAGCCCTCACATGCACGTTGACACCCGACAAAACCACAATCATTCCGCGCTGCTTGCAAGTGTCACACAGCAGCTCCAAATTATGGATTCCGGTGCTGTCAATAAACGAGACCTTTCTCATCCTGATGATTCGCACCTTGTTCTCCTTACCCATCACCGACTTGTCAATCTCATCGAATTTATTGGCGATTCCGAAGAAATAAGGTCCGTCGATCTCATACACTTCAACGCCTTCAGGAATATGCAGTTTCTCTTCGCTGCTTATCGCCACATCGGTATTGTCGCCAGGATCGATTTCATTTGAGAATGAACGAATGACTGTCGCCTCGTTGGTGCGCTTAAGGAACAATGCAATTGATGCGACAAGACCAAGTTCTATCGCTATTGTAAGGTCGAAAATCACCGTCAGAAGGAACGTCATGATAAGCACCGCAAAGTCAGACTTCGGGTTCTTGGCAAGCATCCTGAAAGTGCGCCAGCCGCTCATGTTATATGCCACCATGATAAGCACCGCAGCGAGACACGGCATCGGAATCAGACCAACCAAACGTCCAAGCAAAAGAAGCACCAGAAGCAGTACCACAGCATGAATCAGACCTGCAACAGGTGTCTTGCCTCCATTGTTGATATTTGTCATCGTTCTTGCAATGGCTCCAGTGGCAGGGATGCCGCCGAACAACGGGCTCGCTATGTTAGCGATGCCTTGCGCAATAAGCTCTGTATTGGAATTATGCTTGTCGCCAATCACACCGTCGGCAACCATCGCCGAAAGCAGCGACTCGATAGCGCCCAACATCGCGATAGTAAACGCCGAAGGGGCCAACTCCGTCATCAGCTGAATCAACGATTTTCCGTCACTCACGCCCAGACTCGGCAGCTTCGGCGCCGGAATGGTCGTCGGCAACTCATACAAATCGCCAATCTTCGTGATGCCAGTGACACCGCAAAAACGCTCCAAAATCCACACAATCAGCGTCACAAGCACTATCGCCACCAATGAGCCCGGTATCTTTTTCGAAATCTTCGGACTGTAAATTATTATCAGCAAACTGACGATTCCAACACCAAACGCCCACCAGTTGATATGGGTGACATTCTGGAAATAACAAATCCATTTTTCGATGAAATTGGCAGGCACTTTCTCGATTCCAAAGCCGAACAAATCGTTCATCTGGGTCGAGAAAATCGTCAGTGCGATACCGCCAGTAAAGCCAACAATCACTGGGTATGGCACAAATTTAATGACATTGCCAAGCTTGAAAACTCCAATCAAAATCAGTATTACGCCCGCCATGATGGTGGCTATCATCAGACCGCCCAAGCCATGCTGCTGGATAATGCCGTAAATGATTACAATGAATGCTCCGGTCGGACCGCCAATCTGCACCTTGCTGCCGCCCAGAAACGAGATGATGAATCCCGCTATGATAGCAGTCACAAGTCCTTCAGTCGGGCCCACACCCGACGCGATACCGAATGCGATTGCCAAAGGCAACGCCACAATTCCCACAATAAGTCCCGCCATTGCATCTGCCGTAAACTGCGTCTTGTTGTAGTTTTTCAGGCAGCTAAAGAGTTTCGGAGAAAAAACCATTTTCAATATTTTTACAAATCCTAATCTTTTGCAAAAATATCAAAATATTCTTTACTCTCGGGAGTTTTCAATAAATTTTCGTCAGAATTTAAAATGTAGACGTAAACGAGCTCTTTCTCGTTCTTTGTCTCACGGATATATTGTTTCTTCAATCTCGGCTTAACGCCAGATATTCCTAATGTTTCCGTCAGATTCCGCTTCAGCGTTTTCTCGGGCGTGTCACCAAATGAAACATGCCACCAATATCGCCTGGCGGCCTCACCTTTATTATTAATGACATGCAGATGAATCACTGGATGCAAGATTTTATTGCCCTTATGCAATTCCATAAACAACGCCCGACCTACGATAATGCCACGGTCGTTAACAACAGGCAGGAATTCCATGATATTTTCCTCTGGGGTGAAAATATTTTGGGCGTTTTGTTGTAGAGACGGATGACAATCCGTCTCCTGAGACAGACGACCGTCCGTCTCTACAACGTCATCTGAATTCTGTAATTTCTGCAATATCTGCGTGCGATTTTTCTTCTGAAAAACAGCGTTCGTTTCATTTGAATGATGAGACGGATTTTCATCCGTCCCTACTCCAGTCTCCGTCAGTGGCACTGCCTCATACCAAATCCCCTGAATCTCAATCGTTTCCATCCCTTTCGGAATCTTTATTTCAAACCTGTCTCCTACTTTTTTCCCGACTAACGCCTTCGCGACAGGCGAGATAAACGACAACAGCCCTTTAGAGAAATCCGCCTCGTCGACGCCGACGATTCTCACGGTTTTTCCATTGTATTTCACATACGCCCCGAAACTCACGGTTCCTTTATTGGCTTTGGTCATATCCACTTCTACAGCGGTATTAATACGCTCAATGAGCAACTTCATCTTAGCGTCGATGAAATTGCTCATGATATAATTGCCACTTGCCCCAACACGTTCATTTTCAAGACTTTTCAGCTCGTCATTCAACGCGGCTAGACCCTCTTTTGTGACATAGTTCGGCATACCTTTTGGCAGATACGCCCTCGGCGGCACCATCGGAATCTCTTCCTGGTCGCCCTCTTTTATAAAACCCCTACTCATCTGTTAAGCCTCAGCACACTCGCAAGTAGCGGCATAGTGAAGAATTGAATCCAATGTTTTGCGACTCGGCTGCATTTCGGCGCACATGTCGTGCAACACATTTTTAACCACATCTTCAAATGACAGTGTAGAATTTAATACCATAGGCACTCGATTTCGTTATTTTGAAACCTTAACGCCCGATATTATCGTTTTATTTTACAACTGTGAAATTTTTTGTTAATAATATTTAACATTACGCAACAATTAGCGCCACGTTCTTCTGCTTTGCCATCTTGCGAAGGTTTATAAGAGCATAGCGCATACGACCTAACGCCGTGTTTATGCTGACATTCGTGGCATCGGCTATCTCCTTGAACGACATGTCGTCGTACATCCTCATAACCAAAACCTCACGCTGCTCTTCAGGAAGATAATCAATCATCTTTCTGATGTCATCGTACACCTGCTCGGTGATGATCTGCTCCTCTATCGACGGGTCGGAAATCCTCGCGTTGTCAAGCATGTCGTAGTCTTCCTTGGTCGGGTCGACCATAGGCAGACGCTTCGCCTTGCGGAAATGATCAATGATGAGATTATGCGCAATACGCATGGCAAACTGGATGAATTTGCCTTCCTCTTTATAAGCTCCCGCCTTTATCGTGCGGATAATCTTCAAAAATGTGTCCTGGAATATGTCATCAGCCAGCTGCTTATCCTTGACAAGCATCAACACGTACGAAAAAATCTTATTCTGGTAACGGTCAACCAACAATTTAAAACTTGCCACATCGCCATTTTGGTAACGCAGCACCAGTTCTTTATCATTTAATATATCAGACATAAGTCCCCCTTTTTTAAGGTTTTACATGTTAAAAAGGGTAAATATTATTCGATAGTGTCTCTCCTATATTAATTGGTTGAACAATAGTATTCTAAATTTTTTGCAAATATAAAACATTTTTAAATACCGTGCAATATTTTTTTGTAATTTCGTGCAATTTTTTTGAGATAAGCAAGTTGAAATGAAAAGATTAGACAACATAGAAATACATGGTGCGAGAGTTAACAACTTGAAAAACATTAACTTAAGCATTCCGAAGAACAAACTTGTCGTGATAACCGGACTGTCTGGCTCCGGCAAGTCTTCTCTGGCTTTCGACACCATCTATGCTGAAGGTCAACGCCGCTACGTCGAAAGTCTGAGCGCCTACGCACGCCAGTTTATGGGACGTTTGAGCAAGCCTGACGTCGATTTGATAACAGGCCTCTCACCCGCCATCGCAATCCAACAGCGCACCATGACGAGCAACCCGCGCTCCACTGTCGGCACATCCACCGAAATATATGAGTATCTTAAACTTATGTTCGCAAGGATCGGCCGCACATTCTCACCCGTTTCCGGAAAAGAGGTTAAACGCCATCAGGTGAGCGACGTGGTTGATTTCATCCTGACACAGAAAGGAAAAGCGGTTTACATCCTTGCCCCAATCATCATTCCAGAAGAAAGAACGCTGCCAGAACATCTCAACATCCTGCTTCAGCAGGGCTTCAACAGATTGATTGTCAATGATAACATAACAAGAATAGAGGATTATATCAAAGAAAAACCAAAAGACAAGCCCAAGGACATCCGCGTGATGGTCGACCGCCTGAAAGTCAGTGAGAGCTCGACCGAACTCATCGGGCAACTCTCCGATTCCGTCCAGACCGCTTTTTACGAAGGCAAGGGCGACTGCATAATTCTCGTTGACAATCAAGGAAATAAGACAGAACACGTTTTCTCATCGCGTTTCGAGGCTGACGGCATCGTTTTCGAGCCGCCCACATCGCATCTCTTCGCGTTCAACAACCCTTACGGAGCCTGCAAGACATGCGAGGGCTTCGGCACAATAATCGGCATCGACGAAAACCTTGTCGTTCCCGACAAGTCGCTGTCCATCTACGACAACGCCATCGCCTGCTGGCGCGGCGACAAAATGAGCTATTATCGCGACGAGCTGGTGCGCAACGCTCATCATTTTGACTTCCCCGTCCACAAGCCGTATTTCGAGCTTTCCGACGAGCAAAAAGAAACGCTATGGAAAGGCAACAAATATTTCATGGGCCTCGACGATTTCTTCAAAGACGTTGAGAATCAATCTTATAAGATTCAATATCGTGTCATGCTATCCCGCTATCGCGGCAAGACCACATGCCCCGACTGCCACGGAAAACGTCTGCGCGCCGAAGCCGGTTACGTGAAAATAGACGGCAAAAGCATCACCGACCTCGTCACCATGCCTATCAGCACGCTAAAAACGTTTTTCGATAACATAAAACTCACAGAATCAGAGCTTTCCATTGTTGAAAGGATTCTCATTGAGATTAGAAACCGCATCGACTTCCTCTGCGAGGTCGGTCTCGGCTATCTCACTTTGAACCGCGCATCCAACACGTTGTCTGGCGGCGAGTCACAACGAATAAACCTTGCGACATCATTGGGCAGCAGCCTCGTCGGTTCCACATACATCCTCGACGAGCCGAGCATCGGACTGCATTCACGTGACACACAACAACTTATAAAAGTTTTAAAGCATCTTCGCGACATCGGCAACACCGTGATTGTAGTTGAACATGACGAGGAAATCATCCGTGCCGCCGACCAGATTATCGACATCGGACCTTACGCCGGACGCTTCGGCGGCGAACTCGTGTTCCAAGGCGACATCAAAGAAATGGAGAAAAACGGCGGCTCGCTGACCGCACAATATATCACAGGCAAAATGGAGATTCCTGTTCCATCGCATCGACGCAAATGGAACAACTCCATCGAGTTTGTCGGCTGCCTCGAACATAACCTCAAGAATATCAACGTAATAATACCGTTGAACGTATTAACAGTGGTGACTGGCGTGAGCGGCTCCGGAAAGTCGTCACTCGTCAACAACATCATTTACACCTCACTGAAAAAGCACTTCGGAGGCACCACCGAAAAAACAGGCTCTTTCGGCACGATGCGCGGAAGCATACAGGCACTACAGTCCGTAGAGATGATTGACCAGAATCCTATCGGCAAGTCAACACGTTCAAACCCAGTGACTTACGTCAAGGCTTTCGATGAGATAAGAAACCTCTTCGCTGAACAGAAACTTGCGAAAATGCGTGGCAACAAAGCTGGATATTTCTCGTTCAACGTCCCTGGCGGCCGCTGCGACAACTGCGAAGGCGAAGGGATTTTGAAAGTCGAGATGCAGTTCATGGCCGATGTGTTTCTGGAGTGCGACGTCTGTCACGGAAAACGTTATAAAGAAGAGGCTCTCGAGATAAAATTCCTCGACAAAAACATCTTCGACATCCTTGAAATGAGCATTGATGAAGCCATTACTTTCTTCAGCCTGCCAAACGAAAACAAGAATATCACCGACCGTATCGTCTCAAGACTCAAGCCTTTGCAGGATGTCGGTCTCGGATACCTAAAGATGGGACAGCCCTCATCCACCCTTTCGGGAGGCGAGGCGCAGAGAATAAAACTTGCTTCGTTTTTGGTCAATGGTACTAATGAGAAACCGACTTTGTTCATCTTTGACGAACCCACGACAGGACTGCATTTCCACGATGTTAACAAACTTCTGAAAGCCTTTGAGGCATTGATTAACAACGGACACTCGCTTGTCGTCATCGAACACGACCCCGATGTCATAAAAACCGCCGACTGGGTCATCGACCTCGGACCAGAAGGCGGTGAAGCTGGCGGACATTTAGTGTTTGCAGGCACTCCGGAAGACCTGACAAAATGCAAGGACAGCTACACTGCTTCAATTTTGGCGAAAAAACTCAGTTAAGACCAAGCATCATACCTGCCATCAGGCTGATGGTAATCCAACAGCCAATCGTAGGCGTCTTCACTGCCTTCGCCGTCGGCGTACGCCTCCTCCATGATGTCGGCAACGACAGCTAACGAGATTTCCGTCTCAGTCTGCAAAATTATCCCAATCTCATACAAGGCATCGTAATCATTGTCTTCATACGCCTTTTTATACAATTCATCAGGGATTTCAACTTCAAAATCCCGTTCTTCATACTCGTCATAAAATGTTTTTTTCATATCTTTTTATGTTGAACAAATTACTGCTGTAACTTTAGTGAAATCATTGTTTTTCAAATCATTAGGATTTAATATAAAATGAAGCATACCCCAATCCATGAAGTTGAGTGTGCATTCGTCGTAATCGTCCGAATCCACTTGCAGAAGCTCAGTCCAGCCGTTGTACGGACTATCCCAGTCCTCCCATTCGCGATTATATGGCTCGCCAAGCATTTTGTTGCCATAACACAAAGCGTCATCTGACGAAAACTCTATCGCAAGCTCTTTCATTGCGACAGGTTTGTCATCGTCATCGACAAAAACAATCTGCTCAAATGTCTGATTCTCAATATCTTCAACATAAAAAACCTTGACATCTTCGCTTCCCCAATAAAAATCGGTCGGATTATACGAATCGAAATTTCCAAAATAATAATCTATTGCAGCAAAAAAATAAAGCATTCCCTTGTGCGGCAACAGGTTATCCTCATCAAACGCGGCGAGTTCGTCACATTTTATCTGGCAAATGAAAGTCAAATCATCAGGAACGTCAAATCCTACAGGCAAATCAGGGTTTCCCCACCACTTGCTCCTCATGAAAAGATCCTCATCTGTATTTTTTAAATTTATTTTAATGGAATTCATATAATTTTTTTTGCAAATTTAAGTTATAATTTATAATTTTGCAAATGAAAAACGAGTTTTATTCATTTTTGTTAAAATGCCAGTATTAAAAGGAGGTTTGAAGCATATCAATGTTTTTGTGACATGCATTATTTTGGTTTTGTTGGTAATGGCAAATCCAAACAGAGGCATGTCGCAGGACACTATTGCCGAAAAATCATCCAAGGAGCAGAGGAAAGAAGCGATATGGCACAAATTTGAAGGCAGCATCGGCATGACATTGAACCAGTTGGCAATAACGCATTGGGCGGCTGGTGGTGAAAGCAACGGCAGCGGAAAAATAGCGGCAGATTTCAAATACACATACAACAGAAGTCTTTTCAATTATGTGACAAGCGGACTGTTCGTTTATGGCATTCAGAGCTATCCAAAGCAGAAACGCGTCGAGAAAACCGAAGACCGTCTGGAATTGTCCACTACGATGACCCATAACAACAACAAACATCTTACTTTCACATCCATAACCACGCTGAAGACACAGTTTTCAAACGGTTATTCCTACCCTAATGACTCAGTGCCGATTTCAAAGTTCTTCGCACCCGCATACCTCACTGTATCAATCGGTTACACATACACCATCATCCCTGACATTCTTAGCGTTTTTGCGAGTCCAGCCGCAGGAAAGCTCACTTTTGTCAACGACCAGACTTTGGCTGACAACGGCTCTTTCGGTGTCGAAGCGGCGTATTGGAACATCATCAATGGCGACAGCATCTGGATTCCAGGCAAGAAATTCCTCGGCGAGCTCGGTTTCAATGTGCTTATAAAATACAAGCAGACATTCAAAGACAATATCAGCATTTTCTCAAATTTGAACCTTTACAACAATTATATGGATTCCAACAGAGCCAACAGATGGAATATTGACGTCGACTGGGAAACTGGTATAAAATTCTCCATAAACAAAAGAATATCAACGATTATCAACATCCACATGATATACGATGACAACGTGAAATTCACAATTGACGACAAACAAAAACCAATTCTTCAATTTAAAGAGTCGCTTGGTATTACTTTTTTATATAAATTTGCAACATGATTTTTAAAAGGAAATAAAAAATAATTACAAATAACTAAAAATATATCTTATGGAAAACGTTACACCTGAATTACTTGAAAAGGCAAAGTCTTGGTTATCAGACCAATACGATGAAGAGACAAGAAAACAGGTTCAAAACCTAATCGACAATGACCCCAACGAACTGACCGAGAGTTTCTACCGCATCCTCGAGTTCGGAACCGGTGGATTAAGAGGCATCATGGGTGTCGGAACCAACCGCATGAACATCTACACAGTGGCAATGGCAACACAAGGCTTGGCAAACTACATCAAGAAAATGTTTGCCGACATGAAGCATCCTCAGGTCGCCATCGCCTACGACTGCCGCAACAACAGTAAGGAATTCGCCCAAATCTCCGCTGACGTGATGACAGCAAATGGCATCAAAGTGTTTTTATTCAGCGCATTACGTCCTACTCCAGAACTTTCTTTCGCCATTCGTGAACTGAAATGCCAGTCAGGTATTGTTGTCACAGCGTCACACAATCCCAAAGAATACAACGGATACAAGGTCTATTGGGAAGACGGCGGACAGGTCGTGTCACCACACGACAAAAACATCATTGCAGAAGTCGAGAAAATTACAGATATTTCAATGGTTAAGCGTAAAAGAAACGCAAAACTCATCGAAATGCTTGACGAGAAATTCGACGAGATTTATCTCAGCAACGTGATGAAACTCTCTTTGTCACCAAAATTGATAAAGAAACATAAGAATCTGGCTTTTGTCTACACTCCTATTCACGGAACCGGTGGACAGCTCATGCCTACACTTTTTGCAAAAGCAGGTTTTAAGAACTTCTACCCTGTTGAGGAACAAATGGTTACAGACGGCAACTTCCCGACTGTAGTGTCACCGAATCCGGAAGAACCTGCCGCAATGAACATGGCAATTGAAAAAGCCAAGGCGATGAAAGCCGACGTGGTTCTCGCCACCGACCCTGACGCCGACCGCGTTGGTGTGGCTGTTAGAGACGACGAGGGCAACTTTATGCTGCTCAACGGCAACCAGACAGCAAGCATCCTCACCTATTATATATTGACACGTTGGGAGGAACTTGGCAAGCTCACAGGCAAGGAGTTTATCGTCAAGACTATAGTCACCAGCGACTTGATCTCAAATATCGCCCAGAAATTCAACGTCAAGACATACGATGTCCTGACTGGCTTCAAATATATAGCCGACAAGATTTTGCACAAACCGGAAGAGACGTTCGTTTGCGGCGGTGAAGAAAGCTACGGCTTCCTCGTCGGTGACTTTGTACGCGACAAAGACGCCATCATCACCTGCTTCATGCTCGCCGAAGCCACTTCCTGGGCTGCCGAACAAGGCAAGACTCTGTACCAGATTCTCAAAGACATTTACAAAGAATTTGGCGTTTACAAAGAGAAACTCGTTTCTTTGACAAAGAAAGGCATCAGCGGCATCAAGGAAATCCAGGAGATGATGCTCGAACTCAGAAAGAACCCGCCAAAGAGCCTTCTCGGTTCAAGAGTCATTGAAATTAGAGACTACAAACTTGGTGTGAGCAAGGATTTGACATTCGGCATCGAGACGATTATCAACCTGCCGAAATCAGATGTCCTGCAGTTCTTCACGGAAGACGGCATCAAAGTCAGTATCAGACCTTCAGGCACAGAGCCTAAGATCAAGTTCTACTTCAGCATGAACGAGCCTCTTGACAACCTCAACGAGCTCAGCGGTGTTGAACAGGAAATCAAGGAGAATCTTGACGAACTCGCCAAGCTGTTCTCCGAACCGAAAAAAGAAGAAAACACTAACGACGAATCACTCGCCTAACCTTTTCAAAGCATCTATCGCCAGCTGATAATTTGGATTGTCCTTTAAAATCTGGAGATAGATGCTTTTTGCCTGCTTGAAATTACCCTTCTGTTCGTAGGCGACACCTTTATTTAATAATGCGTCCACATATTTCGGATTCATTTCCAAAGCCAGGTCGAAATTCTCGATAGCCTTGTCATAGTTAAGCAGATACACAAGATTAACATATCCCTTGTTAAACAAAATCTGATAGTTTCCCGGCAGACGTCTTTCCAATGTGTCATAAATCTCCAGTGCCTTCTCAGGATTGCCGTTGTCTTGTAGATACAAGGCGAGGTCGTAATATGTACCATAGTTGTATGGTTCAATCTCAATGGCAAGATTGTAATAATCTCTCGCCATAGGATTACGCTGTGCCGCATAAATGCCGGCAATCTGAAGAACCGGGTCGATAAACGAATCATCCTGGTTTCTCGACTTCATAAACTGTTTCAAGGCCTGAACGGTGTCGTTTTTCGACATACATATAATCCCCTTCATATAGTATGCCTGAGGATTTATACTGTTGAGTTCCAATGCCTTATCAAGATACGCATTCGCCATGTTGACATTTCCCTGAAGGAAACTCAACTCTGCCAGTTTTATCACAGGACGAGAATCCAACGGCGCAAGTTCCGTCGCTTTGTTCAACGTCAGAAGGATATTGTCCTGGTCTCCCAAAGCATAATAAATATCGGAAAGAACAAGTAGAGCGTCAACATTCTTCCCATCCAGCGACAGCGCACTATTGATGTCACGGATGGCATTGCCAACCTGCTGGTTTGCAAGATAAAACCTTGCCCTTGCTATATATCCGTTAACATCAAGAGAATCAGTGACTTGTTCGTTTTTAGCCACTTTTTCCTGTGTTTTGTCTTCAGTCTTAATATTATCCTTTGAGTCGTTGCCAGTACATCCGGCAAGCATGACGATGCAAGCCAAAGCCAGAAAAACTTTTTTCATCAGCATTTGTTTATCAATATGTTAAAGGTCCTGATCTGTCTCTTTCAATGCGTCTGTTATCTTTTGTGTAAGCTCATCGCACAACTCCGGATTCTCGTCAAGGAGTTTTTTCAAGGCATCCCTACCCTGTCCGAGTTTCGTCTCATTGTAGCTGAACCACGAGCCGCTCTTTTTGATAACGCCAAGCTCAACACCTATGTCTATAATCTCACCGATTCGCGAAATGCCTTCACCATAAAGGATATCAAACTCGGCCTTCTTGAACGGAGGAGCCACTTTGTTCTTCACAACTTTGACTTTCACGCGGTTGCCCATGATGTTCTCGCCGTCTTTAATCTGGCTCACCTTACGGATGTCAAGACGCACGGAGCTATAGAATTTCAAAGCGTTACCGCCTGTTGTCGTCTCAGGATTGCCAAACATTACGCCGATTTTCTCACGCAGCTGGTTGATGAAAATGCACACCGTCGAAGTCTTGCTGATTGTCGCCGTCAGTTTTCGCATCGCCTGCGACATAAGGCGCGCCTGCAAGCCCATTTTGCTGTCGCCCATCTCACCCTCAATCTCGCTTTTCGGAGTCAAGGCGGCCACGGAGTCAATCACGATAACGTCGATTGCACCAGAACGGATAAGGTTTTCGGCTATTTCAAGAGCCTGTTCACCATTGTCAGGCTGCGAAACGAGCAGGTTATCAATGTCAACGCCAAGTTTCTTTGCATAAAATCTGTCAAAAGCGTGCTCAGCGTCGATAAACGCTCCTATTCCGCCCTGTTTCTGAGCTTCAGCGATGACATGCAACGCCAGCGTCGTCTTGCCAGAGCTCTCCGGTCCGAACACCTCGATAATCCTGCCGCGAGGCATGCCACCGATGCCAAGAGCATAGTCCAAACCTATCGAACCCGTTGATATTGAATCTATTTTTTCCTGTTTGTTGTCACCGAGGCGCATGATGCTGCCCTTGCCAAACGACTTCTCGATATTTCCCAATGTGGCTTCCAAAGCCTTCATTTTCTCCAGTCTCACTTTCTCGACATCTTCCTCGATATTTTTATTTGCCATAATACAAGTTATTTTAAATCAATTAGTTAATAAATCATTTTAATAAAACCACAAAACGTCGCAGCCTGATTTTGACGAGTTTTTAATCAAACTGCAACGTTACAAAGATAAACATTTTTTTTGTAACACCAAAATTATTTGCCTTTTTTTTGATAAAAATCGCAAATATCGGTTATCCCGCATTCATCGCACTTGGGTTTGCGTGCGTTGCATACATATCTTCCGTGAAGAATCAGCCAGTGATGGGCCTTGGAAAGCACATTTTGCGGAATATGTGCCACGAGTTGCTTCTCCGTTTCAAGAGGCGTCTTCGCCCCTTTTGTCAGTCCAATCCTTGCCGAGACACGGAAAACATGAGTATCGACAGGCATCGCAGGCTTGTTGAAAGCCACCGCCATCACCACATTAGCCGTTTTTCTTCCAACTCCAGGAAGCTTCTGCAGTTCATCCAAATCATCTGGAACAATTCCATTATAGTCGGACATCAGAACCTGCGCCATCTTCACCAGATTCTTAGCTTTGTTGTTTGGATAAGAAATCGACTTAATCAATTGATAAACATCGTCTTGGGAAGCCTCAGCCAACGATTTCGGGTCAGAAAAGCGCTCAAAGAGAGCCGGTGTAGTCATGTTCACACGTTTGTCGGTACACTGAGCCGAAAGCATCACGGCAACGACAAGCTGATATGGGTTCAAAAACTTCAATTCCGACTCCGCGACAGGCATGTGTTCGTCAAAATACTCGACAAAAGCATCATATTTCGATTGAATATCAACTCTTTTCATTTTTTTAAATTAAAACAACAAAATTATTGAATTTTTATTATTTTTGCAAATTATTATGATGAAATAAATGTCAGATTACACACTGCACGAAGTATTGACTAATCGTGAAATCAAGCAATGGCTTGCATTTCCGTCAAAATTATATAAGAAAGACGAGCATTACGTCAGGCCACTCGACCGCGAAGTGGAAAAGGTTTTCGACAAGGATCAGAACAAGCTTTTCCGTCACGGCGACGCCACAAGATATTACATCACCGACAACAAAGGCGATATTGTCGGCAGAATTGCCGTTTTCTATGACGAGAAGACGTCAAAAGTGTACGAAAACGAGGAAAACGGACAAAAAACAGGCGGATGCGGCTTCTTCGACTGCATCAACGACCAGAAAGCCGCCGACACACTCTTTGACGCTGCGAAAAAATGGCTCGAGGAACGCGGATTCGAAGCGATGGATGGTCCCGTCAACTTCGGCGACCGCGACTATTTCTGGGGCTGCCTCGTGGAAGGTTTCACCGACCCAATCTACAACATGCCTTACAACTATCCTTACTACAGCCAACTATTTGAAAATTACGGCTTTAAGGATTATTTCAAGCAGTTTACATTCCGTCGCAGCCTCACTCCTGGCGGCTTCGACCCGATTTTGCATGAGAAAGCGAACCGTATTTACGGCAACCCAGACTACTCTTTTGAAATCCTCGACAAACGCAAAATCGACCGCTACGCCGACGATTTTCTCACGATATACAACAAATCCTGGGGTTCGATACCAGGAACAGCAAAACTCACACGCCAGCACGCTCTGGCGCTGCTTAACAGCCTCAAACCGATTATCGACCCGCGCCTGATGCACTTCGCATATTATAAAGGTGAACCCGTCGGATTCTTCCTCATGATGATTGACTTGAACCAGATTTACAAAGGATTGAACGGCAACGACAAGGGTTTCAACGCTTTACGTGTTTTTTGGAGAGTTAAAATATCAAGAATTTGCGACAGAGCCATATCACTTGTCTTCGGAATTGTTCCCGAACACCGCAAAAAAGGTCTTGAATCAGGTCTTGTATGCTCCCTCGAAGCCCAGGCAATTAAGAAGAAATTCAAATATAAAGAATTGCAGCTCAACTGGATAGGTGACTTCAACCCTCCAATGCTGAAAATCGCTGAAAGAGCCGGCGCACAGCATTACAAGACACATATTACATATAGGTATCTCTTCGACAGAAACAAACCTTTCACAAGAGCGAAACTCCAGTTAAACGGCAAAAAAGACGACGAAGAATGATTAAAACTATTGGAATATACAAATCTTTCGGCAATGTTGACGTGATAAAAGGCATTGACCTTCAAATAGATAGAGGAGAAATCGTAACTATCGTCGGGGCTTCAGGTGCCGGCAAGACGACCTTGCTTCAAATAATTGGAACTTTGGAAAAAGCGGACAAAGGCGATGTCATCATTGATAATCAAAATGTTAGCAAGATGAATCAGAAGACATTGGCAGCATTCAGAAATAAGAATATCGGTTTTGTGTTCCAATTCCATCATCTTTTGCCAGAATTTACAGCTATCGAAAACATTTGCATTCCAGCCTATATAGCAGGAGTTTCAAAAAAAGAAGCCACCGGACGAGCTTTACAACTACTTGATTATCTAAATATCAGAGAAAGAGCCGACCATAAGCCGTCAATGCTTTCAGGTGGCGAGCAACAACGCGTCGCAGTGGCAAGAGCACTCATCAACAAACCGTCAGTAATCCTCGCCGACGAGCCTTCAGGAAACCTTGACTCACAGAACGCCAAAGAGTTACATGAATTGTTCTTCAAACTCAGAGAACAAACCGGTCAGACCTTTGTGATTGTCACCCACAACCCCACATTAGCCGAGATGGCAGACAGGACCCTGACAATCAAAGACGGTATAATTGAAAGCAATAAATGACCGTCAGACTCGTTAAAATTTATGAATAAAAATAGTAAATGACAATGCGAAACACATTAAAGTTTTTCTTTATATTAACATTTGGATTTATTTGTTTTTCAACAAATTACGCAATAGCGCAAGATAAAGCTCCGACGTTTCAGTCTCTTGTTTCATCAGGCGACAAGGAATATGCTAACAAGGAGTATATCAAGGCCAAGACATATTATCAAGAGGCTCTGCGTTTGAAGCCAAACGACGCCACGGCAAAGAGCAAGCTCGACAACACCCTTCAGCGTATTCGTGAGGAAAACAAGAAAGAAGAGCAATTTTTCGGTTATATTGACAATGCCGACGAGTTTTACAACGCGGGTGAGTTGGATAAAGCATTGGCAGAATACAACAAAGCCCTTAAAATACGCCCGAAAGACGAATATGCCAATGGCAAAAAAGAAGAGATAACCGCCACATTGAAAGCTGAAAAAGAGAAAATCGACTCGTTTAACGAGATGATTACCACAGGTGACAGGCTTCTGAAAAGCGAAAGATTTGCTGAAGCAGTGATGCAATACGAATCAGCATTAAAACTTTATCCAAACAACAAAAACGTCCAGACCAAGCTTCAGGATGCCAAAAACAAGAAAGAAGCATACGACACCAAATCATCTGAATTTGAAAGACTTAAATTAAAAGGTGAAGAATTTGCTTTAAGGAAAAAATATTCAGAAGCCATCAGTTATTTCGAACAAGCACTAAAGGTTTTTCCGGAAGAGACAGAGCTTTCCGCCAAAATAAAGGACTTGAAAAACAAGAAAAACATCTACGATCAATATGATGCGAGAATCAAAGAGGCTGACACTTACTACGAGAACCGCTCCTACCATGAGGCAAAAACCGCATATCAATCAGCTTTGTCTTTAATTCCTGACGATTCATACGCTTCCGGGATGATTGAACGCATCAATGAGATTCTCAATAATCCAAAGCAAAAAAAGTAACGCCAAACACATAAGAAAACTAAATCTTTTGTTTTTCACAATAATTGTGTAATTTTGCAGCTTGAAAAATTAAATCTTTGACTGGAAATGGATAAGAACGATTCACGTTATCAGTTGTATATCAACATCTTAGAAGAAGAGCTCGTCCCTGCCATGGGGTGTACCGAACCGATATGTCTCGCTTACGCTGCGGCAAAAGCGCGCCAGGTTCTCGGTGAGATGCCAGACCGCGTCGAAGTTCTCGCCAGCGGCAACATTATCAAGAATGTGAAAAGCGTCATCGTGCCTAACACCAACGGAATGAAGGGCATAAAGGCGGCGGCGGCTGTGGGAATTATTGCCGGAAACCCTGACAAAGCCCTTGAAGTCATCGCTAACGTGACACCGAAACAGAAAGCAGAAACCGAAAGATTCTTAGCCTCCACCCCTATTTCCGTCAAACATATCTTCTGCCAGGAACAACTTGATGTCACGATAATAGTCTACAAGAACGAGCATCATGCCGACGTTAGGATTTCGGGATTTCACACCAATATCGTTCATATTCAAAAGGATAACGAGGTCTTGTTCCAAAGCGAAACTATCAGCAAGCCCACGAAAAAACTCACTGACAGAAGCTGTTTAAGCGTCGCTGGCATCGTCGACTTCGCCGATAGCGTTGATATCCAAGACATTAAAGAGATTATCGGTAGACAGATCCAATACAACAAAGCCATTTCCGACGAAGGTTTGAAAAACAGCTGGGGCGCCAATATCGGCAGCACTTTGCTGAAATACTACGGCGACGACATCAAAGTCAAGGCGAAAGCAAGAGCGGCGGCAGGCTCAGATGCCAGGATGAACGGATGCGAATTGCCAGTAATCATCAATTCAGGCAGTGGAAATCAAGGACTTACGGTATCAATGCCAGTCATAACATACGCTGAGGAGTACAACATAAGCGAAGACCGCCTCTATCGCGCCCTTGTGGTGTCGAACCTCACCGCAATACACCAGAAAACACGAATCGGACGTTTGTCGGCCTATTGCGGAGCCGTCAGCGCAGGCTGCGCGGCGGCATGCGGCATCGCCTACCTTCTCGACGAAAGCCTTGACGTAATTGAACATACTTTGACAAATGCCGTTGTCACCGTTTCCGGAATCATCTGTGACGGAGCTAAAGCATCATGCGCCGCAAAGATCGCAGCATCAGTAGACGCCGGCATTTTAGGCTATTACATGTATAAAAACGGGAAGCAGTTTGAAGCCGGCGACGGCATAGTGGGAAGCGATATCGAAGACACCATTAACAACGTAGGTCTGGTCGGCAGCATCGGCATGAAAGAAACCGACACCGAGATTATCGACATTATGACTAAATAAATGATTATCAGTCAATTCTCTGAACTTCAATAACGTTATTCAAAGAACGCAGCTTGCGGATAAGCTGTTCGAGGTAATTCACGCTCGTCACATGCACCACAAAACGACCTTCATATTGGCCGTTTCTCGTACCCATTGACGCATCTATGATATTGATTTCCATTTGTTTCATCACCTCTGTAATGTCGCTGAGGACACCGAAACTGTCTTTCGCCACCACTTTAATCGTCGCTCTCGAAGGCACATCACCCTGCCATTTCACATCCACAAGACGGTAAGGATAGCGTTTCTTCATCGCGATGGCGTTCTTGCAGTTGACGCGGTGAATCGTGATGCCACCTCCAACGTTTACGAAACCGCACACGTTATCGCCAGGAATCGGGTTGCAGCACTTCGCCATCTTGAACGCAAAACCGTTGATGTTTGAGCCAATACTCATTGCATCGCTCTCATTTTCAACAGGTTTGTCTTTTTTAAGCTCCTCATCCACCCTATCCTGATGAATCTCCTTGTCCTCTGTCTGCGACAAGATAAACGCCTTCAAATCAACCATGTCAATCTGATTTGTGGCGATTTTATGATACAACTCGATTCCCGAGCTACAATCGTAATTCTTCAGCAAGTCACTGAAAATCTTATCATTAAACGTGATTTTCCAGTTTTTGAGTTTCCTATGGAAAATAGAGCTGCCGAGTTCCGCCTCCTTCATCTCCTCGTCCTTCAAAAACCTGCGGATTTTCGATTTCGCCTTCTCAGTATTGACGTAATTAAGCCAGTCGGCTTTCGGTGTTTGTCGCTTATTTATCTGAATCTCAACGCGATCGCCGTTACTCAACACATAGCGTATCGGCTGCATTTTCCCATTCACACGCGCCCCAATGCAGTGGCTTCCCACCTGAGAATGCACCTCAAAAGCGAAATCAAGAATCGTGGAGCCCAAAGGAAGCTGTTTCACCTCTCCTTGCGGCGTGATGATATACATCTTATCCGACTTGCCTTTAGCTGCGCGTTTGTCATCTAACGGATTGAAATCCAATTGGTCAGTGTCCTCAAGAATGCTCCTGATCTGATTCAGCCACTCATCTGGTGTCTGATGTTTGTCGTTATGGCTCTTGTACGACCAATGCGAGGCGTTGCCTTTCTCTGCTATCTCATCCATTCGCGATGTGCGTATTTGCACTTCCACCCAGTCGACACCATTCTTCACCGTAGTGTGCAACGACTCGTATCCCGATGCCTTCGGCTTTGTAATCCAATCCCTAAGACGTTGAGGATTAGGCTGATACAGATTTGTAACAACAGAATAAACCTTCCAGCAATCGGCTTTTTCTTCCTTTATTTTGGAATTGTTTATGATGATTCTGACAGCAAAAAGGTCGTAAACCTGCTCAAATGGTACATTTTGGGCTTTCATCTTGGCAAAAATCGACGGAATCGACTTCGTGCGCCATTTTATCGTGTAATCGATGCCTTCCTCGCTCAAACCACGACGAATAGGAAGAAGGAAATTCGCCATCTTCTCCTCCTGAACCACATGCGACATCGTGATTTTCTCCTTGATTTCATTGTATTCCTTGGGATTCTCATGAATCATAACTGCCTCTTCCATGTCCTTTTTGATATTGTAGAGGCCGAGACGATGAACAATAGGAATCACAAGATATTTTGTAATCTCAAAGAATTTGTCGACAGAAGCGTCAATATCACCCTGATTGCGGCAATTTGAAAGACAATGCGCGATAATCAGCATCACCACCCTGATGTCGTCTATCATCGACAGGAAAAGCTTCCTGAAAGTGTCGGATTGCGTTGAAATCTGCGACATGTTCAGTGACATCACCTTAATCAAACCGTTGAGTATCAATGCGACTCTCTCTCCAAACTTCTCTTTTATCTCATCAAAAGTGACATCTGAAACCTTGGTGATATTATGAAGCAACGCACAAACGATGGTCTTACTGTGCATTCCCATCTCAGAATAGCAAATCTTGGCAACTTCAAGCACATGAAGCATCATCGGGCGACCAGAACGCATCCTCATCCCATCGTATTTCACGCAGCACAAATCGTAGGCTTTACCAATAAAACCAACCTCTTCCAACGTCATCGTCTCACCCACAAGCTGAATCAGCTCGTCATACGATTTCTCAATTGCCAGTATTTCCTGTTCCGAATAATTTTTCAATTCTAAAATTTTTACTCTGCAAATTTACGAAAATAAATCAAAATGTACTATTTTTGTAACGTAATTTTTCAATTAAAATTATCCGCTTGAGGTAATGAATAACAAGTTTTTAAAAAATATTATTTTTCTGCTCTTCGTCAACCTGTTGATAAAGCCGTTTTGGATTCTCGGTATTGACGTTGCGGTACAAAACCTTGTGGGCGACTCGTCTTACGGCCTTTATCTGGCGATTTCGCAGTTTTCATACCTGTTTTACATAATCCTCGACCTCGGTCTAACCAATTTCAACAACAGAAACATCGCGCAAAACAACCAATTGCTTTCAAAGCATTTCGTCGGCATTTCACAAGCTAAAATCTTTCTCACGATACTTTATTTTATTGTGATTTTCATAATTGGATGGATTATCGGATACAGGGGCGAACAGCTGAAACTGCTTGCTATTGTTGGATTTAACCAGGTTTTGCTCTCGTTTATTCTCTACGTGAGGTCAAACATTTCTGCCCTGCTCCTTTTCAAGACCGACTCCATGCTTTCCGTCCTCGACAGGATTCTCATGATTCTGATTTGCAGCTTCTTTTTGTGGTCGGGATTTATTCCAAAAGAAAACTTCAACATTTACAGCTATATCTATTCTCAAACGGTCTCTTACGTCATAACGCTCGTCATCGCGATAGCTATCGTGTTGAAACACACGGGAAAACTGACAATCAGAATCAACATTCCGTTTGTGATAATGATTATCAAGAAGAGCCTTCCGTATGCTCTTTTGGTGCTTCTGATGAGCTTCTACAACCGTCTTGAGCCTGTTTTGATTGAAAGATTGCTTCCTGAAGACATCGCCGCTTCACAAGCCGGAATCTATGCACGCGCCTGGCGACTTTTCGATGCCGGAAACAACATTTCCTACCTGTTCTCTGTGATTCTTCTGCCTTTGTTTGCTGCTATCATCAAAGAGAAAGAAGACTTGCAAGGCCTTGTGAAACAATCTTTTAGCATAATGCTTTCCATGACCTGCATCATCGGTGTGCTATGCATCTTCTACAGCCACGACTTCATGGAAATCATGTACCCTGGACAAAACAACGACGAGCCATCCACCATTTTGAAGATTTTGATGGGCAGTTTCGTCTCAGTGTCAGTCACTTACATCTTCGGAACGCTGCTTACCGCCAACGGCAACCTGAAACATCTTAACATCGTTGCTTCGTGCGGAGTGGTGATAAACATCACCCTAAACTTCTTGTTCATCCCTCATTTTCAAGCAATTGGAGCGGCATTCACAAGCCTTTGCGTGCAATTTGTGACCTGCGTCATCCAATTCTTTATCGCGAAAAAGTTATTCAACCTCAAACTCGGCACACTGTTCTGGCTCCGCCTGTTGGCGTTTCTCGTCTTGATAAGTCTAACGACTTATTTATCAACGACTTTGACATTAAAATGGTACACATCATTCGGAATCGCCACAGCCGTCTGCATTCTCATTGCTTTTATCACTAAGATGTTGAATTACAATGAGATAAAAGACCTCATGTGTTCATCCATAAAAAACATCAAGAAATAATTGGCAAAAATGCTCTACATTTGAAAAATTTTCAGTATTTTTGAAAAATTTTTGAATGCATCCAAATTGTATTTTGAAATGGACTCGAAGTGTATTGTCAACATAATATTTAAAAACAAACTGAACATAACCATAATCCTTGCACTGGCAATTCTATGTTCAATTTTCTTTTCATCAAAGATTTTTATCAAACCTTTATATAAATCGACCGTAATTCTTTATCCTACAACGACTTACTCTGTTTCAAAAGCCATCATGAACACCAACAACCTGATTTATGTCGACCCGTTGGAAATTGGAGAAGAAGCACAAACGGAACAGATGATTCAAATACTTCACTCAAGTGCCATAAGGGACAAAATCATTGAGAGATACGATTTGATAAACCACTACGGCATTAAAGAAGATTCAAAATACAAGCTGAGCAAGTTGATAAACGCTTACGAAAACAAGATAAAAATCAGAAGAACCGAGTATAATTCGGTTAAAATCATTGTATTTGACACCGACCCGCAAATTGCAGCAGACATCGCAAACGACATCGCCATCCTTTTTGACGAGACCATGAACAACATGCAGATAGAAATATCCGCAAAGGCGTTGGCTATTATCGAAAATGAATACAACAACACTAAAAACGAAATAAAAGCACTCGAAGACTCATTAAAATATTTTTCCAATAACGGCATATATAACACTGATATTCAATTGAATGCGATTTACCAACAACTTGCTGTCGAGATTGCAAAAGGGAATGACAAAGGCGCAAAGAATCTTGAAAAAGAAATCGGCAAAATTTCGGAAAACGGTCAATTGTTAAATGAGATTAAAAACGAAATCGAAACAAAGACATCATATTTATCACTGTTAAAGACAAAATATGACGACGCGAGAATAAACGCCACCGAAACGATTCCTCACAAGTTTGTCATAACGAGCGCTTACGCATCCGACAAACCCGCTTATCCTATCAGATGGGTCATCGTTTTGGTCACATTTTTTGCGACATTCGTTTGTGTGGTCTTTGTTTTAGCTACATTTGAATACAAAGAAAATAAAAATAAAAAGCAAGATGAATAATTATTTTGACAACACACCTATGGTTCAGGTGATTTACAAATGGAAATGGCACATTGTCATAGTAACTCTGGTTGCCGCAATTTTAGGTGCCGTTTTCTCCGGTTCGAGATTCATTACACCTTTGTACAAATCAGAAGCCACAATCTACCCCACCCACATTGAATCCTATTCGGATGAGACAATAACCGAGCAAATGCTGCAAATCATGCAGTCGCAGGAAATTATGGATTCAGTGGTCGAGAAATTCGATTTGTTAAAGCATTACAAGATTGACAAAAGCTACAAGTATTGGAGAACAGCCCTTATCGGTGAATATCGCAGCAATGTCAGCATCGCAAGAACTCCTTACGACGCTGTGACAATAAAAGTCTACGACAGCGACCCTGAGGTTGCTTACGAAATGATTTATGAGATTTTCAACCAATACAGCAAAATGCTCAAAATCATATTAAACGCACAGAGAAAGGAACAGGCTGACTTCTTCGAGTCAACACTTAAAGATAATGAAGTGTTTATTGATTCCTTGAAAAACAGACTCGCTGAAATCGGCACAGAATACGGCATCGTTGACGTTGCAAGCCAGTCGAGGGAAATCACAAGAGCATACCTCAACAATGGCAGCAGCAAAAAACTTGACGAAATCAGGGAAAACCTTGGAAAATATGGTCCTGAAGTCAACCAAATCAACACTTTGATTGATTATGCCTACGAAAACTACCACAAGACAAAATACGACTTTGAACGCGAGAAGCGCTATTGCGTGAATAATTTCTCTTACGGCAATATCGTCTCAGCGCCAATCGTTTCCGACAAAAAAGCCTACCCTATCCGCTGGGTTGTCGTGGCATTGTGCGGCTTGTGCGCATGTTTCATGTCAATTCTGGCGATTTACGTTATTGAAAGCAAGAAACAAATCGTAAAATAATGCAAAAATACGTAAAGACAGCAGCATTATATATTATCGTGGCGATTTTTGTCGCCATTGGATTGTATTTTGTTGTCAAAAAAGACACATATCTTGCCTTTGCCCTTCCTATTGTAATAGGAATCCTGCTGTTGTACGTGTTTTCTCTCGACAAAGTGCTGCTCCTGGTGGCATTTATCACACCTTTGTCAATAAATATCCAATCTCTTAATGTGCGGTTGGCGTTATCTTTGCCCGCTGAGCCACTACTCGCCGGATTACTTGTCATTTTCATGGCAAAATACCTGTACGAGCGCAAATTTGACGTGAAAATAGCGAGTTATCCAATATCCATTGTGATTTACATAATGTTTATCTGGATGATTCTCACTACCATAACGAGCGAGATGCCTCTCGTTTCCGTTAAATTCGTCGTTTCCCGTCTCTGGTTTATTATTCCCGCCTATTTCATGTGCGCCGTTCTGTTTAAAGACCCGAAGAATATCAACAGATTCATCTGGCTTCACATCGCAGGTCTCGTCATCGTGGTGTTTTACACCATAATAAACCACGCCAAGCACGGATTTGACGGCGACACCGCCCACTGGGTCATGACACCTTTCTATAACGACCATACCGCTTACGGTGCCATTCTCGCAATCTGCATAGTCTTGTGCGCCGCATATCTGTTTATGCCTAACATGAAGAGATACAGACGTTTAGGCGTTGTGATAGTGTTTTGCATCCTCATCGCGGCCATAATCCTTTCATTCTGCCGCGCCTCATGGATAAGCCTGATTGCTGCAATCGGAGTTTTGGTTTGCGTCCTTCTCAAAATCAAATTCAAATACATCGCGGTTGTCGCTGCTGTTTTAATCGGATTGTTCTTTGTGTTCCAACAGCAGATTTTCGACACACTTGCCAAAAACGACCAAGACGCCTCAGGAAACGTCGTTGAAAACATAAAATCCATGACAAACATTTCCACCGACGCATCCAACCTTGAACGTATAAACCGTTGGAACTCCGCATTTAGGATGTTTGAGGAAAGACCTGTTGTCGGTTGGGGTCCAGGCACCTACCAGTTCGTCTATGCCCCGTTCCAGGAATCAAAAAATAAAACCATCATCAGCACCAATTCCGGCGATATGGGCAACGCACACAGTGAATTCATCGGCGCACTTGCCGAACAAGGCGTCGCAGGCTCATTGATAGTGGTTGCATTGGTCGTCGCGTTCATGTACTGCGGTCTTATGACGTACAGAAGAGCGAAAAACAAGGAATCAAAAGTGCTTGTCCTCGGTGCCACTCTCGCACTGCTCGGCTATTTCGTGCACGGAACATTAAACAACTTCCTCGACACCGACAAACTCGCTGTGCCGGTATGGAGCTGCATGGCAATAATCGCAGCCATCGACTGCTATCATGCCGACAAGACTGATTTCTATGAAACTAACGAACTTTCTGAACGTCAATAAGTTCTATATCGAAAATAACCGTTGAATTGGCTGGCAGTTCCTCGTCAATCGCCACATTGCCAAATCCCATCGCTGACGGGACAATAATTGTGCACCTGCCTCCCACCCTCATCTTTGTCAATGCTTCTTCAATGCCAGGCACCATGTCGCCTGCGCCAAAAACAAACTGCAACGGCTCATATTCAAAGCTCGACTCAATGAGTTTATTATCAAGGTTATAAAGATTATAATGTATCGACACCATATCGCCATCCTCCACAAAAGCGCCTGTGCCTTTTCTTATTTCAAGATAGTAAACCCCGGTCTCACTTGGAGCCACATTAACATTATGCTCTTTCACAAATTTTGCTATTCTTTCCGGTTCTTCTTCCAAACGCTTCTGATTTTCCGCCTCTTTTACCTCCTGAAGCCTCTTCTCCTCTGCTTCAAACTCCTCAACGGTAAGGATTTCATTGTTTTTGACATTCAATATAAAAGAGGTATAAGGCGGGATTATGTTGTCAAGACCGGCGCTGTCGAACGCCAAAGATGAAGGAATCACGAAATGCCCTTCACCGCCTTCAGGAACATATCTCATGGCTTCGGCGAAACCAGTTCCAAGCTCCATGTCGCCAAATCTCACAGCCACAGGCTCCCTTTCAAACAAGTCAAGCAAAGTGTCCCCCTCGAGAGTTATCATGTTGAAATTGACTTTCAAAATCTCACCGCTCTTGGGACCTCTTCCTTTCCCATCGACTTTCATAATGATAAGTCCGTTTTCCGTTATTTTGTTATTCACATCGGAATAATACATAGCCAGTCGGTCCTCATCATTTTGCTTCACCAACAACAGCTCCTGTTTTCGCTCATTGGCAATAACTTCTGCTGTCTTGATGTCTTTCAACCGAATGTCAACATAAACAGGCATTCCAGAAACGAGATAATCGGGAACGGCATCCATTCCCAAAGTTTTGATACAAATGGAATCCACGAGGTAAACCACCGTCGCCGAGTCATCAACATGCATATTCAGAAGACCTGCCATCATATCACCGACGAATGTAGGCTCCGTAATCTCAATTTCAAAAGCATCCTCACCTATCTCTTCCGTAGAAAAAATAAGCGAGTCGCCAATGCTTTGACGAAGATTCACAAACACATGGTCGCCAACTTTAGGCATAATTCCCTGTTTGTTAATATCATGGAACTGCATATATGTCCCATTGTCGGTTTTGTCAAAGCCTCTGTAAACTGATTTTTCACATGATAAAAGAATCACGCAACCTATCAAGCACCATAGATATGATGGCAGTCTTCTCATAATTTATTAAAAATCAATAAGTTCAACTTCAAAAATCAAATTTGAGAATGGAGGAATGTCCTGTCCTGCACCTCTGTCACCATATCCCAGATAAAATGGAATGTATAGAACGCCTTTCTCGCCTTTCGACATCATCATGATTCCTTCGTCCCAGCCAGGGATGACATAACGCATTCCGATAGGAACTTCAATAGGTTCGCCGCGTTCAATTGACGAATCGAACACTTTTCCATTCAACAATTTACCTGTGTAATGAACTTTCACATTGTCACCTTTTGACGGCATTTCACCGTTGCCTTCTTGGGTCATAACATAGTAAAGCCCTGATTCTGTTGGCTTTGCGACGATATTGTTCTCTGTAAAATAATCTTGCATCTCGGCTGCTGCTCCCGCAGTTTCCTCTGGATAATTCTTCTTGATAGCTTCAATCATTTTTTTCATATATTCACTTTCCGGATAAAAATCATTGATTTTGACGTCAAATCTCATAATGTCTGTACTTTTGAACTCCTCAGGCAATTCCTGAACTCTGAACAAATACATAAACGTTGTGTCAATATTCACTATGAATGAAGCAGAGTCGCCGATATGCATCATTCCAATACCTTCCATGAAATCAGAGTAAAAAGTTGGTTCTGACAACTGTATGATATTCTTTGTAGGCGGAATAATTGTATTTGTATCGTTTATTGCGCAGGACAATGTCAAATCAACCAAATAACCGATACTTGGAAGTTCCCCGCTGTTTTCTTGATGGAATTTATAATAAAGTCCGTTTTGGGTTGTTTTATAACCCTTCGGCGCGTCGCCATTGCCGCAACTTGCCAACATTGAAAGCATTAAACTTAATGCTGTCACCATTAAAAATGATTTTTTCATGATTTTTTGTTAATTTATTTTACTTATTTATTTGATTATCAATTATTTTCAATTTATACACAATTGGTTGCCGTGGCGGGATTCTGTTACCGTCACCAATCAAACCGTGAGCAAGATGTGACGGGATAATAATTTCTGCCACATCACCCTTGTGAAGATGGAGAAAGGCTTCTTCAAGACCAGTCTCGACTCCTCCTCTGCCCACTTTCATTGTTTTCAATCCGTCTTCTTTAGAGCTATATATGAGTTTACCATTCAGAAGCCTCACTTCATAATCTATCACTATATTATCTCCTTGCTTTATCAATTCGCCTTCTCCTTGTTTTATAATGCGATAGCGCAATCCCGTGCCGGTTTCAACCACTTTTATCTCATGTCTGGCAACGTAATCATCAATATCTTCTTTCTCCTTTAAAAACAAGTATCTGTTGGCTTTTTCAAGGCTCTCTTTTTTTTGTGTTTTGTCTACAGACGGTCTCTGCGTATCTTCTTCATCAGTACAAGACATCAATAAAGGAAAAACGCATAAAACAGCGATTGCAAATAATATTTTATTAAATTTTTTTAACATTACTTGTTTAACATCTCTTTATATTGAGGCAATACACGCAAAAACTTGTCTACAGCCTCGTCAATAGTGCAGTTAAGCGTTCCACCGGCAGCATTTGTATGACCACCTCCATTGAAATGCTCTTTTGACAATTCATGTACCGAAAAATCACCTTTAGACCTGAATGAAAATCTTATAACTCCCTGACGCTCAGTGATTAGCACAGACAATTTTACATTATCAATCATCAGTGGATGGTTCACAACACCTTCCGTATCGCCGATTTGATAATCAAACGCATCCAAATCTTCCTTTGTCAAATAGATATACGCTGCATGATAATCGTTTAGGACAGTCATTCTGTTGTTTATGCAGAAGCCGAGAAGACGCATTCTGTTTTCGGAAAATGTATTGTATATATTACTGTGAATCAATTGATAATCAACAGTTGGAGAAATCAACTCGCCGCAAATCTCAAATGTTTCGGGATGATAAATCGAATGTGAAAAAGAGCCTGTGTCCGTCATAATGCCCACAAGCAGACATGTGGCGATATTGTCATCAAGATATTTGTCAAATCCATGGTATTTAATGACTTCCGCCACCAATTCCGATGTGCTCGATGTCTCCACGTCTGACAAATATGCTGCGAACTGTGAAAAATCAGCATCCCTATGATGGTCAATCAATAGTCTCGGAGTCTTTTTACAATGGCATAAATCATTGTGTACCAACCCAGTACGCGACGGATGATTAAAATCAAGATAACAAATCAATTCAGCAGCATTAAGATACTCAACTCCCTTCTCCTGATTCTTGTCAAAAATCAAAATATCAGAAATTCCAGGCATCCATGACAAAAAAGATGGAAAATCATTGGGAATGATAACTTTTACATCAATTCCGAATTTCAGCAAAAAATAATAAAAAGCCAATGAAGAGCCGATGGCGTCACCGTCAGGATTGACATGCGAAACAACGACCACACGTTTATATTGTGATATAAATTCTCGGAAGTTATTGAGAAACAATTCTTTAGACATCTTGATAATTTGTATTTTTATTAAACAAAAATACTAATTTTTATTAACATATAAATGTCTAAACTGAATTTTTGCAATTTTATTACACCTAATTATAATTATCGTGGAGTGAGAACTTCAAAAGTGTTGTCAGAATAAACAACAATAAGCTTCTTAACATCTTGCTTATTCTTTCTTTCCAACTGATTATCAATGCTTTTTTCAACGATTTCGTTCACTTCCCCATATTCATCATCAATATTATCAAACTCAACAACCCTATCATCAATTGCATCTTCAAATTTCAACTCGTCTTCTCCAGAAATGACAGGATTTGAATCGTTTATTGTGATTGGTTTCTTTCCCAAAATTATCCAATCAAAGCTATATTCCGGAAAAATCTCTTTCAATTTTATCAGAAAATCCAAACTCGGTTTGTTTCTTCCATTTAGCAAATGAGACACATTTGAAGGCTGGATTTCCATCTTTTCAGCGAACTGTGTAGCCGTAAGATTTTTCGCTCTCAATATGTGAGCCAGTCGATCTTTGATTAATTCCATATCATGTTCCTCCCTAAAAATTCATTTTTAAAAACATTTGAGGTTACAAAAGTAAAAATAAAAACAATACAAAAGTTAAATTTATTGATTTTATTTTTGTAAACCTAAGCCCACCCTTGATTTTCTTCAATAAATGCTTCTGCTATTCTATTTAAATCATTTTATTACAATTATTTATAATGTTTTCTTAATATAGTATCAAAAATACAAAAAAATCACTATTTATTAAAGTTATTTATCTATTTTATATGTATATTTTAATGATAAACAATGTTTTATCCTAAATATATTTAACATTTTGCCGAATTTATTCATGTAAAGTATTATCGATTTGTTTACAATTGTAATATTTGAGGTTACAAATTTTAAAAGCAATGATATTCAATCATTTATGATTCGTGTTTTATTTTTGTAAATTTTAAAAATCTTTTACATTTTCGTCATTTACATTTTTGTATTTTCGATATAAACCACTTTTCTGCTCCAAAAACACTTTTGTATACCCTAAAAATTTGATGCGCTTAAAACGCCTAAAAACGATTTTTTCGCCCTCCGCCCTATCCTATTCTATTTTTACGTCTTAAGATTGCTGATTTACAAAATTTGCGTATTTTTGCAAAAATAATCACGAGATGGTCGGTCATATTCAAAAACTGATTGCCGAGGGCGAACACCAGATGCTTGATTTCAAATTCGAAGTGTCTGACAGTAAAAAAATCGCCCGCTCTCTTGTGGCGTTTGCAAACACCGATGGCGGACGATTATTAATAGGTGTGAAAGACAACGGCTCCATTTCCGGGATCAGATCCGACGAGGAAAAGCACATGATACAGACTGCCGCACAGATGTACTGCCGCCCTGAAGTCGAATACACCGCAAAAGAATGGAACATCAACGGGAAAACCGTTTTGGAAGTGATTATACCCAAAAGCAGGCATCACAAGCACAAAGCTCCCGACCATAATAATATATATAAGGTGTATGTGCGGGTCAAAGATGAGAATATCGTTGCCAATCCTATATTAATAAAGGTGTGGAAGCACGAAAAGGACAAAAATATCATCCAAATAACGTTTACCGACGAGGAAATGCTGCTTCTGCGCTATTTGAACGAGCACGGAAGAATCAGTTTTGAGGAATTTTTGGAAATTTCGCACTTAAAAAAGAAAGCCGCCGAAAGAATTTTGGTAAATTTCATCGTCATTGGAATGGTCAAAATGGAGATGACCGACAAAAAGATTTTTTTCATTTCATCCGATTTGGCGTAAAATTTTCCCCTGACAAGGCGGGAAAGAGTACCTTAGAAGCTCGTTTCGCAGTCTGATTTCCGCCTTGTTCGGGAAAATTATGTCCATAATCCGTTGACAATCAACTATCAAAAAAATATTAAAAATTTTTTCACATTTTTCTTGACAGAAATAAAATTCGCTGTATCTTTGCAGTCCCAATCAATCAAAAAGATTGGAAAGTTCTTTGAAAGCAATGAGCCAACAAAAAAGTAGTCTGAAAGGTAAGGAACCTTTCAATTCCAAGAGACTAAAGAACAGGTGAATCCGCCAGGTAGAACAGAAAACATGAAAGTACAGCAATATACAATGAAGAGTTTGATCCT
>JAFZKP010000040.1 GCA_017553625.1 Bacteroidales bacterium | reverse complement strand
GCCAAGACAACGACTTTACCCTTAACGACGTCACCAACTTTGAGGTTCGGGTCGAGAGCATCCCATGGATGTGGGGTGAGCTGCTTGAGACCGAGGGCGATGCGTTTCTTGCTGTCGTCGAAGTCGAGGATAACGACCTTGATCTGCTGGTCGAGTTGGACGATTTCCTTAGGATCGTTGATGCGGCCCCATGAAAGGTCGGTGATGTGGATAAGACCGTCAACACCGCCGAGGTCGATGAACACGCCGTAGTTGGTGATGTTCTTGACAACGCCTTCGAGAACCTGACCTTTTTCAAGCTTGCTGATGATTTCGCTCTTCTGCTGCTCGATTTCGTCTTCGATGAGGGCTTTGTGTGAAACGACCACGTTCTTGTACTCCTGGTTGATCTTAACAACCTTGAATTCCATTGTGCTGTTGACGAATACGTCGTAATCGCGGATAGGTTTGACATCGATCTGTGAACCTGGCAAGAATGCCTCGATGCCGAACACGTCGACGATCAAGCCGCCTTTTGTACGGCTCTTGACGAAGCCGCGGACGATCTCCTGGCTGTCGTAGGCCTCGTTGACGCGATCCCATGACTTGAGAAGGCGAGCCTTCTTGTGTGAAAGGACGAGCTGGCCGTTGATGCCTTCCTGGTTCTCCACGTAAACTTCGATTTTGTCACCCACCTTAAGGTCTGGGTTGTGACGGAATTCTGAAATCGGAATAACACCATCTGACTTGAATCCGATGTTGACGACGACTTCGCGTGAAGTCTTTGCGACAACTGTTCCTTCGATAACTTCGTGGTCGCCGATCTGACTCATGGTCTTCTCGTACATTTCTTCCATGCGTGCGCGGTCTTCAGCTTTGTAGCTGTCGTGTTTCTTAGCGTCGCTGCTCCAGTCGAAGTCTTCTGATGGAACCGGTTTCACTTTCTGGATTTTTTCGGTGTTTTCTAATTCGCTCATTATTTTTTTTGTAAAAATTGTACCCGACGGCTCTTCCGAATTAGGCAATCGAGGATTGTTAAACTTTAATTTTCCATTTCAAGTCATTGATTTTCAATTACAAAAACCAATTTCGGAATAAGGCTCGAAAATGGACTGCAAAGATACACATTTTTTTAATAGAAATAAGATGTTTTTTGAAATATTTTTAACTAGGTAAATATAAATGAAAAATCGCGATGATAATTGTTGATAACTTTTTGAAAAATGAGGCTGTTTTTTGGAAAATTTTGTATATTTTTGCAATCAAATAATAATCAACAACCATTATTATGAAAAAGAATAAAGACTTACAAAAATTGGATCAGGCATACATCGTTAAATCACACGATGTGCACATTGATGATGAATATGTTAGATGGATAGCCGAATTAAAACATCGCTATCGCTCGGCTCAGGTAAAGGCTGCTGTAAAGGTTAATACCGAGAAATTGCTTTTCAATTGGCAACTTGGTCGTGATTTGGTCCAGAAAAAAGCTGAAGAGCGATGGGGTGCTGGCGTTGTGGAACAATTGAGCTTGGATTTGAAAAGGGAATTTCCAAACGACAATGGTTTTTCTACCACCAATCTTTGGTACATGAAGAAATGGTATCTGTTTTATGATGGTGAAAATGATTCTGAAAAACTGCAACGACTCGTTGCAGAATTACAAAGAATTGAAAATCAAAATGTTAAAAAACTGCACCAGCTTGGTGCAGAATTGACGGATGAAAAACTCCACCAGCTTGGTGGAGAATTTGGTGAGCAAAAACTCCAACGACTCGTTGGAGAATTTCCAACACTGTTATCGTTTGTTCCATGGAGACATCATGTGGAAATAATATCAAAATGTAAAAGTATAGATGAAGCTATATTCTATATCAATAAAACAATTGAACAAGGATTGAGCAGAGATGCATTAATTAATTGTATCAAAGCAAATCTTTACGAGCATCAAGGTAAGGTTATCAATAATTTCGATAATAATTTGCCGGCGGTGCAGAGTAAACTCGTTCAGGAAGTGCTGAAAGAAAACTATAATTTTAGCTTTGCAACTGTGTCAAACGAACTATACGACGAAGAAGAACTTGAAGAAGCTTTGTCAAAGAATATCACAGATATGCTATTGGAAATGGGAACGGGTTTCGCTTTCTTAGGAAGACAAAGACAATTGGTTGTTGGCGGACGAATGCGCAAAATAGATTTGTTGTTTTATCACATCCGTTTACGTTGTTATATAGTTTGTGAGTTGAAAGCCAAACAGTTTGAGCCGGAGTTTGCAGGAAAGTTGAATTTTTACGTTAATGCCGTTGATGAATTGATGAAAACAGAGGATGACAATCCAACCATTGGCTTGTTGATTTGTTCAAACACCAACAAAACAGAAGTTCAATGGTCTTTTAAAGGCATAAATACACCAATAGGCGTTGCCACTTACAACAATATTCGTATAAAAGATGTTCTGCCATCGCAAGAGCAATTGGAAGAGCGAATGAAATTGATACAAAACAAGGTGAAGCGGTGACAAATCGTCACCAGTTTAAAAAAACTAATATTATTATGTCCCGAAAAAACGAATTCTTCAAAGCCTGTAAGCCCGATAACCATTATATTTTTGAGCATTCCGAAGCGGAATACGATTGGGATGACATTGTGAACGCTTTCATCGCTGGAGGTCTTTATGCCGATGAACATCCAAGAATTAAATGGCAAAAACTTGATGATGAAACTTTGAACAACTTGCTGAACTACCAGCATTATCTGGTATATAGCGAAGATAACGACGAATATTCAGTAGAGGACGGACTGACGATAAAAATGTATTATTTTGAGCAGAAGTTCTCGCATGTGAAGGAGATTGATGGTCCGAAATCCATTTAAAAACAAGCAATTTTGTTCCTTTTCCCTTGATGGAAAATGAACCGAAAAGATCAAGCGCCAGCCGAAGCTCGGACCGCCGTCTGGCGCGGGCCACCGCACCGCGAAGCGACGTGGGGGCGAAGCCCTTACGTCATTTCAACTGAAGCGATAGCGGAGTGGAGAAATCTTTAACCATATTTTTAAATATTTAAAAATCAATAAAATAACTATAAAAATATTAAATAATTATTTTCGAAAATTTAACAAATTAGCCCCAAAATTTAACAAAAAAATTTGGTCGCTCAAAATTTTCCTTTTATCTTTGCCTCAGAAAGTTAAACAACAAATTTTAAAAGTCATGGAAAAGTTAAAACAATTATTGTCCGAATTAAAGGCTGATTCACCAGTTGAAACTATTAAAACAACATTCTCAGAAATTGCTGATATCCTTTTGTTTAAGAGTTATATCAAGACAGAGCACGGCAACTTTCGATTGTTAGAAATAGAGTTTTATTTCAAAAACCAAAACCATAATGATAAGGTAACTATAAAGCGTAAAGAGGACGAAGGAATGTGGTGGTTGCATGATTATGGCGTCGATTTGTCTTTTAAAAGTGATGATACTAATAAAAATGATGATGATAATTATTATGGAGGTATATTAATAAGAAGTATGATGTCACTTATTGATGATAGTCAAAGTGAGCAAAAACTTTTCTTTGGCCCCAAAAACTGCTGTTGGCAACTATTCTATACATCAGCATTGGGACAAAACTTTGCTCCACTTATTGTCATGAATGATAATAATACTAGGTTTTCAGGAACAATGGCGACAACACAACGCTATATTACTGGTAAAACCCCAAGAGAAAATGGCGATTATAGATTCTATGTAAAAGGATTAAATCTTACAATTGATCCAAAGTACAAAAAAGCATCACCTTGGAAATAAATAATCATGCTCACTGACCGCCTCACCAACACCGTTTATTTCTCGAGCCTCCTGCCAGGGAAATGTCCTATTCTCAACGCTCATCTCATTGATGCGTTGCTGAAACATAACATTCCATATGCTTATCTGTCTGGAACAAAAGACATCTGGTGCCGCGATTTCATGCCAATTCAGGTTAACGCTGAGCGTTTCGTTTTCTTCAAATATACACCAGATTATCTTCAAGACAAAGTTGGCCTAAAGATTCAGACAAACCCTGAAGACGTATTTCAAAATGAATCCAACAATTTGAAAAAAGTGCTGCCACAAAGTAGCACAATAGATATTGTTCTCGATGGCGGCAATGTTGTTAAATGTGATGATGTTGTTGTGATGACAGATAAGGTGTTTGTAGAAAACAAAGACAAAACTCCTGCAGAGGTTGAGCGTATCTTGAAAGATGCTTTTCAAAGTGAGATCCTGTTCCTTCCGTGGGACGGTGACATGTGCGGCCACAGCGATGGCATTGTTCATTATGCCGGAAACAATAGAATTCTGATCACGAACTATAAAGATTTTTCAAGGTATTATTACTATCGTTATCTGAAGCTTTTGGAAAAGAAATTTGAAGTCATACCGCTTAAATACAAAGCCCAAAGGCTTCACGCTCGCAGCTGGGCTTACATAAACTTCCTTCAAATCGGAAATATCGTGCTGGTGCCACAATTAGGACTTGAAGAAGACCGGCAAGCACTGGAGCAAATCAAAGAAGCCCTACCGGATTGTGAAATAATAAGCATCCCTGCTTTGGAAGCAGTCCGTCGTGGCGGTGCCCTCAACTGTATATCATGGAACATCTCGACATTAGAAGGATATAAAAATAGAGCTCTGAGTTATCTCAAAACTCCATATTATAAAAGAATAGAAGAAGAATCAGCAGAGTATTGGTGAGATGAATGGGAACCTGAAGTAATGGTTCAAGCAATGACATCCACATTAATTTAATCACAAAAACACAAATCACTATGAAAAAAATAACCATCGACGAATTGATAGCTTTAGCCGAACAAGGTGATGCAAAAGCACAATGCAAACTCGGTTATCGTTATAAAACTGGCAAAGGTGTAGAACAAGATTATAAAAAAGCTGTAAAATGGTTTGCTGAATCAGCAAAGCAAGGATATATGAATGCTCAATTCAATCTTGGAGCATGCTATTATATGGGATATGGCGTTAAACAAGACTATAAAAAAGCATTGGAATGGTTTTTCAAGGCTGCAGAACAAAATGATCCATGTGCACAAAACGATATCGGAATATGTTATTTAAATGGATATGGAGTTGAAAAAGACTTATACAAAGCTATCGAGTGGATTACCAAATCTGCTAATCAAGGATATGCAACAGCCCAATTTAATTTGGCACAATTCTATATGGATGGCGAAGGTGTAAAACAAGATACTAAAAAAGCTATCGAATGGTATAAAAAAGCAGCATCGCAAGGCAATCTATGGGCTCAAACTAATCTGGGTGCATGCTACTTTTATGGGAATGGTGTCAGAAAGAATTACAAAAAAGCTTTTGAATTGTATACCAAAGCTGCAGAGCAAGGTGCAGACATTGCACAGGATCGTCTTGGAATATGTTATGAGTTAGGACATGGTGTTGTTAAAAATCTTGAAAAGGCAGTAGAGTTATATACCAAAGCCGCAGAACAAGGCAATATTACTGCTCAATTTCATCTTGCAAAATGTTATAGAAACGGTAAAGGAGTATTACAAAATCACACAAAAGCATTCGAATTGTTTTTAAAAGGTGCTAAACAAGGTGATGCATTGTCTCAGTTTTATGTTGGTGTATGTTATGAATGCGGTGAAGGCGTTGAACAAGATTTCGCTAAAGCTGCTAAATGGTACATTAAAGCGGCAAATCAAGATATAGAAGAAGCACAATTCAATCTATGCACATTCTATAAATTTGGAATTGGAGTCAAGCAAAACAACTTCAAAGCTATAGAATGGTGTAGCAAATCAGCTGATTTAGGTTCAGAAAAAGCTCAATTCATTATGGGAGATTGTTATGAAAAAGGTGATGGTGTAGAAAGAAATCTTAAAAAAGCAAAAGAATGGTACGCTAAAGCCGCCAAACAAGGAAATAAAGAAGCCGTAAAACGCCTTATTGAATTGGAACTAAACGAAGATGATTTCATTGATTTTCCGCGACATGAAGACGACTTATTTTCAGATTGTCCATTTTAGTTGCGGTTTAAATATTCTGTTGTGGCTACGCCCCCACAGGGTTTACAGCACTGGCCCGCGCCAGACGGCGGTTAGAGCTTCGGCTGGCGCTTGATCTTTTGGTTACTTTTCCATCAAGGGAAAAGTGACAAAAAACCGCCCGTTAGGGCAAAACCTATCAATTTATGACGAATTTTAGCAAATTGTAAATTTCTTTAAAAAATCAATAAACAATAACCTATAACCAATAAACATTTTTTACTATCTTTGCCAAAAATTTCAAATCATGGCACTAAACTGCGGAATTATCGGACTTTCCAACACTGGAAAAACAACTATATTTAATTGTATATCAAATACTAAGGCGGAAATTGGCTTCGCCACGAAATCGAATATCGGAATGTGCGAGGTGCGCGACGAACGCCTCAAACTTATCGACAACATCTCGCATTCGAAGCGTATCGTGCCTGCTACCGTCGAAATAGTGGACCTTCCAGGTCTGAGCAAGGGCGGACAAGGCGTTGGTAACAAACTCCTCGCCGAGGTGCAGACCGTCGATGCGCTGATTCACGTTTTGCGCTGCTTCGACGATCCTAACGTTCCGCATAGCGAGGGCAGTATCGATCCGGTGCGCGATATGGAACTCGTTGACCTTGAGCTTCAGGTGCGCGACCTCGACCTCGTGACACGTAAGCTGCAACGCGTCGAGAAACTGCTGAAAAACGGCGACAAAGACAACAAACGTGCTTTCGAGGTGCTCACTATTTACAAGGAGGTGCTTGAGAACATGCAGAACGCCCGTACCGCCAATGTGCCTGAGGAAGATAAGAAGTATATCCAAGACATTCAATTACTTACGGTCAAGCCGATAATGTACGTCTGCAACGTTGACGACGCTTCGGCGCTTACCGGAAACAAATATACCGAGGCTGTGAAGGCCGCTCTTCATGGCGAAGATATGATTATCCTTGCCGGAAAACTCGAGTCGGAGATTGCCGAACTCGACGAGGCCGACCGCGCCCTGTTTATGGAAGATGCAGGTTTGACTGAACCTGGCGTGAACAAGCTCGTGCGCCTCGCATACAGCACCTTGAAACTGCAGTCGTTCTTCACCACCGGTCCTGACGAGACTCGTGCATGGACAATTCATATTGGTGACACCGCTCCTGAGGCTGCCGGCGTCATCCACAGCGACCTCCAGCGTGGCTTCATCCGCGCCGAGGTGATGAGTTGCGACGATTTCCTGCACTACGGTTCGGAACAGGCTGTGAAAGAAGCCGGAAAATTCGCCGTCGAAGGAAAGAATTACGTGGTGAAAGACGGTGACATCATCAATATCAGATTCAACGTTTAATACCCCGTAGAGATGCGATACATCGCATCTCCCGGTAGAGACGTGCCATGGTGCGTCTCTACAAACGAAAAAAATAACGAAAACAATAATTATGCCCGAATACGTCGTTCTCGTTGATAATCAAGATAATAAAATCGGTTTGATGGAGAAGCAGGCCGCTCACGTCAACCCGACGCTGCACCGTGCCTTCTCGATTTTCATCTTCAACAGCAAAGGGGGGATGCTGCTCCAGCAACGCGCGCTCACAAAATACCACACTCCTGGCTTGTGGACCAACACCTGCTGTAGTCATCCGCGTGACGGCGAGTCGTTGCAAGATGCCACAAAACGCCGTCTGATGGAGGAGATGGGGATGGAGTGCGAGCTCAAAGAGGCGTTCAGCTTTATCTACAAGGCCGACGTGATGCAAGGTCTCACCGAGCATGAGTTCGACCACGTTTTCATTGGCATCACGGACGCGACACCTATTATTAATAGGGAAGAAGTGGAGTCGTACAAATACGAAACGGTTGAAAATATCAAAAAAGATATTGCCGAAAATCCACAAAATTATACCGCTTGGTTCAAGATTGCCTTCACGAAACTCTTGGAGATGGGTTTTGCCAAGTAATTGTTATACAGGATTAACAAGATTACAGTTTTTTGTTGTCTTAAGCGTGCTGGAAGCACGCTATTTTATTTACCCCGTACAGCTTTGCTCTGCGAGGCCCCCACACTGCGCTACGCTTGTGCGGGGTAAATAGAATAGTGTGCCTTCGGCACACAAGCCAGAAAAAAAATAAAAAAAAGCTTGCATATTAAAAAAATGTTGTATTTTTGCGATGTGAAAATGATATTAAAATGATATTATAAAAAATTAAATAATCGTTTAAAAAAATACAACTATGGAAAACAAGGAATTTGAATTTAATGGACTGAAACTCAATGGTTTCTTTGCACTTTTTGTGATTTTTGCCATCCTCGCTTTCGCGATTTTCGGCTTCACAACAACGACTGATGCTTATCCTCTTTGGATAACATTTGGCTGCATCGCTATCATCTTGATTGACATCGTTTTATGCGTTGGCTTCCGCAAGCTCGAGCCGAATGAGGCGATGGTGATGGTTTTCTTCGGAAAATACTGTGGCACTTTGACGAAAGTCGGCTTCCACTGGGTAAATCCTTTCTATTCTTCGAAAAAAGTCTCTCTTCGCGCGCGTAACCTCAACGTCGACCCGATTAAGGTGAACGACAAGACCGGCAACCCGATCATGATTGGTCAGATTTTGGTTTGGAAACTGAAAGACACCTACAAAGCGATGTTTGAAATCGACTCGCAGACTATGGCGGCTGCCGGTAGCGCGGTGGGTGCTGGCGTTCAGGTGACAAGCCGCATGCGCGCCTTCGAGAGCTTCGTCAGAGTGCAGAGCGATGCCGCCTTGCGTGAGGTGGCTGGTATGTTCGCGTATGACGAGAACGGCGACATCAACAAAGGGGATTTGACTTTGCGCGCAGGCGGTTCCGAAATCAACGATATTCTTCTTGGCAAGCTCAACGACCGTCTCGCGATGTCTGGTCTCGAGGTGATAGAGGCTCGTATCAACTATCTTGCTTATTCTCCTGAGATTGCGGCGGTTATGCTTCGTCGTCAACAGGCGGCAGCTATCATCGCAGCACGTGAAAAGATTGTCGAAGGTGCTGTCTCGATGGTTAAGATGGCTCTCGACAAGCTCAAGGACGAGGAAGTCGTTGAACTCGACGACGACAAGAAAGCAGCTATGGTTAGCAACCTGATGGTGGTCCTTTGCGCTGACGATGCTGCGCAACCTGTAGTAAACACTGGCACTTTGTATCAATAATCAACAATCATGATTATGATGTGGTTTATATGGGTTTGGACATTTGCCATCACTGCAGTATTGCTGGTTTTAGCAGGCAAAATGTCGAAAATACAGGTCTTCAGCGACGGTGTTCTCATCGATGATTTCATGTATCCTGCATTTATTCCGAACGATGCGATAAAATCGATAAATTTGGTTTATAAAATGCCTGGTGTTGCAATGAGAATCAATGGCTACGGCGGTTTAAGGACTTGGAAGGGTTTTTATAGACTTAAAGATATTAGACGTGGAGTTTTGTATGTAGAGAATCACTTTAAAGGTCCTTTTATCGAGATAAAGACGGCTAACGATGTGTATTACATCAACTTTAAAAATGTTGAGCAAACACAGCAGCTTTATGATGAGATGAGCTCAACATTGAAGCTCGTCGATGAGTCGAGACTGAATGATTTACCTAAGCTTTCGCAAAAGAGAAGCATCGTGATAGTCGTTGTTTTTGTCTTAGTTTTAATGATTCCTATTTTATTACTTCCATTGCTGTTTTAGTCATGAAAAAAGCTGTAAAATTTTCAATAATTGTTTGCCTCGCAAGCTGGATTTTCGCCGCTTTTATGTGGTTCGGCATGGGAATCCATAACACGACTGATAATCTGAAACTGTATTCGCTTTGCGCGTCGATTTACATGTTCTTTCCGCTGATTTGCGCAATAATTATTCAGATAATTAACAAAGAGAAACTCGGCAGCACTGGCTTGCTGAAGTTTAAAATTAAAGGCTCATGGTTTATCGCATGGCTGCTGCCATTGGTCATTGTCGCGGTTAGCATTATAATCAACTCGCTGTTTGAAGGTTGCGAACTTGGTTTCCATATGCCGGCAATCCCTGGTTTGGAAAACCTTTCTCCTGAAGATCAGGAAAAAATCATGGCGATGCAGAATCCTAAAGTTGTGATTCTAACAACTCTCATTTCCGGACTTCTCGCAGGCCTCACTATCAACGCTGTTGCGGCGTTCGGAGAGGAGTACGGCTGGCGCAATTATCTCGTTAGTGCATTGAAAGGCAAGAAATTCTGGGTGGCGTGCCTCTTCATCGGAGTCGTCTGGGGATTCTGGCATTTCCCGATTATCCTCATGGGACATAACTACTTCGTTCACCGCACAGCTGGCGTCTTCATGATGGTTTTGATGTGCCTTATGATGACTCCAATTGAGCTATATTTCGTTTTGAAAGCGAAGTCGGTTTATCCGGCTGCCATTTTCCACGGCACAATCAACGCGTTGGCTGGTGCCACTATGCTTTTCATCAGTGGCGGTGGCGACCTCGTTAACGGTGTCGCGGGTCTCTCTGGAATCATCACGATGGCGGCGGTGACGCTGATTCTTTTCGTTTATGACAAATTCATTTCTGAAGACGGCATCATGTCGAAAAAGATAGAATTATAACTGGATGATTTGAATGCTATATGTTAATAGATTTTAAGAATTGTTAATAAATTTTAACATTTTACAAAAGTAACTATATGGCTAAAGATAAGGAAAATACAAAGAATTTCGTCCTGCGTCTCGATGCCAAGACAATGGAGGCTGTCGAGAAGTGGGCGGCGGACGAGTTCCGTTCCGTCAACGGACAGCTGCAGTGGATTATAACAGAAGCACTTAAGAAAAATAAAAGAATGTAATTATGGATATTGAAAGAATTATTGAACTTGGTTTGATAACGGCTGTGGTGGTGTTCTATTTCGGGATGCCCGCTGTCGCTAAAAGAATCTATGACGTTGAACGCCGACGCAGGGTTGTCAATGTGTTAAATGTTGTGTATCTTTTGGTTTCGTTGGGACTTGTGTGTTTTGTCGTTTACGATTTCGTTGTCTACGACATGGCAAGCGACTACAAAGCCTCGCGCGTAGGACTCGTTTTCATGACGGTGCTGATGTTCTGTTACACCACGTTTTTCAAGAAGAAGCAGTGGTTCAGGTGATTATTCCTCGGTGTCAAGCCATTCCCACTCGGTGGGGAGGGTGGCGCGGCGCTTGGTGCACTCGTCACTCTTGCACTTGAAGCCGATTTCATGTTTGTTGAACTTTACCTCATAAAGACCTTTAGCATCCTTGCAAGGGTCTTTTTTGTTTATAAATGTAATCAAATCGCCGTCCACGCTGTAAGTTCCGATGATTTGCTTATCGCTGTCGACGCCCATGAAATCGAGCTGGTATTCGTTGTCTTTCATCGTCAAAACCGCGCCGCCTGTCGTGCTCAACCATGTGCCTTGGATGCTCCTCTCGACAGCTTTTGTCTCAACGGCTTTCTTCTCCGCCTTTTTCTCCTCTTTTTTGGTCTTCGGCGTCTTCGCTTTTTTCTCCTCAGGCTTTGACTTCTCCTCAACTTTAGGCTTTTCCTCAGGCTTTACGTCTTCTTTTTTGTCTTGTTTTTCAACAACTTGTGAGACCTTGTCCTTGTTTGCAACTTTTTCGTTTGAAGGTCTTGTGAATTTAAAAACGAAGAAGGCGACAAATATCAAAATGAAGATTATCACCAGAATTTTAGTGATGATATTATTGCTTTTTTTCTTCTTTGAAGAACCTTTTTTCTTTGGTTTGCTTATCGGTTTTTTCGCTTTTTTTGCCATAAAAATCCTGTTAATCTTGTTTATCCTGTCTAACGTTGCAAAGATAATAAAAATTTCATTGTCATTAAAAATCCTGTCTATAATTTTCTTATTTTTGCACCGAAATTTAACGAATATGCAGGAAACAATTCTGATTTTGGATTTCGGCTCGCAGGTGACACAACTCATCGGTCGCCGTCTGCGCGAGCTGAACGTCTATTGTGAGATTCATCCATACAACAAAATACCAGTAATCACAGACGAAATCAAAGGAGTGATTCTTAGTGGAAGCCCGTCGTCGGTGCGCGACGATAAGGCTCCTTTTGCTGATTTGTCGAACATAAAAGGCAAGCTGCCATTGCTCGGAATCTGCTACGGGGCGCAGTTCATGGCGCATCATTTCGGGGGCGAGGTGAACTCGTCGCTGGCTCGTGAATACGGTCGCGCGATGCTGACTGTCGTCGAGGAAGACAACCCGCTGTTCAAAGGCGTCTCGAAGACCTCGCAGGTGTGGATGTCGCATGGTGACACCATCGCACGTCTGCCGAAAAACGCTCACGTCATCGCCAAGACTGATGACGTGGAGAACGCGGCTTACAAAATCGACGGCGAGGACACATGGGCGGTGCAGTTCCATCCGGAGGTGTTCCATAGCAAGGAGGGACCGAAGATGCTCGAGAATTTCGCGATGAACATCTGCGGCTGCCACGGCAACTGGACTCCTGACTCGTTCATCGACACAACAGTCGAGGCGATGCGCGCCAAACTCGGCGACGACAAGGTGATTCTCGGACTTTCGGGCGGCGTCGACAGCACTGTTGCGGCTGTTTTGCTCAACAAAGCTATCGGTAAGAATCTGACCTGTATCTTCGTTGATAACGGACTTCTCCGCAAAAACGAGTTTGAAGACGTTCTCGATTCATATAAAGACCTCGGTCTCAACGTGATAGGCGTTCATGCTGGCAATTTGTTCCTTGGCAAACTTGCAGGCGTTACCGACCCTGAAGCTAAACGTAAGGCTATCGGCTCGACATTTATTGATGTATTTGAAGCTGAAGCCAAGAAGATTGAAGGCGCGAAATGGCTTGCTCAAGGCACCATCTATCCTGATGTCATCGAGAGTGTGAGCGTCAACGGGCCGAGCTGCAAAATCAAGTCGCACCACAACGTGGGCGGGTTGCCTGAGAAGATGAATTTGAAGATTGTTGAACCGCTTCGCTCGTTGTTCAAGGACGAGGTCCGTCGTGTTGGACGCGCTCTCGGCATCAAACGCGAGCTCGTGGGTCGTCATCCATTCCCTGGACCGAGCCTTGGAATCAGGATTTTAGGTGAAGTGACGGAAGAGAAGCTCCGCATCCTTCGCGATGCCGATGATATTTTTATCAAAGGTTTAAGAGAATGGAAATGTGAATTGCCGAGCGCTTCGTATCCAAACGAGATGGCCGACAACCTCTACGACAGCATCTGGCAAGCCGGCACTATGCTCCTTCCTGTGAAGAGCGTCGGCGTGATGGGGGATGAGCGCAGCTACGAATACACCATCGCACTCCGCGCCGTCATATCCACCGACGGCATGACCGCCGACTGGGTCCATCTGCCTTACGAGTTCATGGCAAAGGTGTCGAACGATATTATTAATAAGGTCAAAGGCGTGAACCGAGTATGCTACGACATCTCGTCGAAACCGCCAGCGACAATTGAATGGGAATAAAAAATTAAAAGAGAGTATAAACGGTCGATAATAAAGCTTATAAAATACAAATAGCAGATGAACAAAAAGAGGATTTTTATAAGCAGTGTGCAAAGTGAGTTTAAGGACGAGCGAAAACAGCTTTGTGATTACATTCGTCAGGATGCCCTTTTGGGTAAGTTTTTTGAGCCGTTTATATTTGAGGAATTACCTGCCAGTAACTTATCAGCACAGGATGCATATCTTACTGAAGTCCAGCAATGTGACATATATATTGGTCTTTTCGGTCAATTATACGGATTTGAAGATTCCGAGGGCATTTCACCGACAGAAAGAGAATATGATTTGGCAACTAAAACCAAGAAGCACCGACTTGTTTTTCTTAAAGATTGTGAAAACCGTCATCCTAAAGAATCTGCTTTTATTCATAAAGTTGAGCAGCAGGTCGTAAGACGTTCGTTTTCATCATACGATGTTTTGAGGAGTTGCGTTTATGAGGCTTTGGTGCGCTTTATGGAAGAAAAAGAGATACTTCGCCTTTTGCCTTGGGATGCCACTTTTCATCAAACAGCCACATTAGATGACATCGATAAAGATAAAGTTGCCACCTTCGTACAGCTTGCACGCGAAAAACGTGGATTCAAATTGTCTTATACTAACGATAATACGAGGCAAATTCTCACTCATTTGAATCTAATGTCGGAGGATGAAAGGCTTACAAACTCAGCTTTACTGCTTTTTGCTAAAAATCCTCAAAAGTTTTTTGTTTCAAGCGAAGTGAAGTGCATGGTGTTTCCTACCGAATTGATGACAAAACCTATACTGTCATATCAGGTTTACGGAGGTAGTCTTTTTGAACTTATTGATCAAGCCAAGAGCTTTGTGATGCAACACATAGATGCTACAGTTGGGACTCGCTTATCTTCAGCGTCGGTTAACATTACATACGAAATACCGATGGAAGTTGTTACTGAAGCAATAGTAAACGCTTGTGTACATCGTTCATACGAAAGTAATGGCTCCGTTCAGGTTATGTTGTTTAAGGACAGATTGGAGATATGGAATCCTGGAACTTTACCTTACGGAATGACTCCTGAAAAGTTGAAGCAATTACATAGCTCTATCCCGGTAAATCCCATATTAGCAGTGCCAGTATATTTGGCTGGTTATATCGAACGCGCAGGGACGGGTACCACCGATATGGTTGACTCATGCCGTAGAGTTGGTCTGTCTGATCCGGAGTTTATACAAGACGAGGATTTTCGCATTGTTATAAGAAGAAAAAATGTCCCCCAAAGTATTTCTAAAAGTAATGACAATCAGGTGGTTGTGAAAATTGTCCCTCAAAATGTCCCTCAAAATGTCCCCCAAAAAAGGCGACAGGAAAGGGTTCGTGCAATTCTTGAACTTATCATTGGAAATAAGCGTATTTCGACTGAAGAAATAGGGGAGAAACTGAATGTTTCTTATAAAACCGTCAGAAGAGACATTGATAGTTTGCGTCCTTCATTCCGTATTGAATGGGTCGGGTCGGCCAAAGCTGGACACTGGGAAGTCGAACAATTGAAAAATGACGATTTGAGCTGAAAAACCAGCTGTTTTCGGTAATATTTTCTGCGAAGTCACCAACCTTATTTTCAAACTCAGGTGCGGAAAGTGGTATAAAAACCAATGTTTCCGCACTTGTTTTATAAGCTTTTTGTCTTAGACTCCAACAATCCTTTGAATACCTGTTTTCATAATAATTTTCCATCATAATCAAAAAAAAACTTATAATAATTTTTTATTATAATCGAAAAAAGTTATATATTTGTAGTCGCTAAATGATGGAAATTATGATACAAAGACAACTTGTAAAAATCGTGGAGTCACGTTTGTTTAGAAAGAAAGCCATAATCATTGTCGGTTCACGACAAGTGGGAAAAACCACATTATTGAAGATGTTGGCTGATAAATCAGACCGTAGAGTCCTTAACTGGAATTGCGATGAGCCGGATATACGACAAAAACTGACAGAACCGACATCAACACAACTTGGTGCAGAAACGGCCAATGCCGACATTATTTTTATCGATGAGGCGCAAAGAGTACAAAATATCGGCATTACTTTAAAACTTCTGACAGACAACTTCCCAGACAAACAGATAGTGGTTGCAGGCTCGTCGGCTCTTGAATTGTCGAATTCTATCAATGAACCATTGACCGGGAGAAAATATGAATATGTCATGTTTCCTATCTCGGCGGAAGAGCTTATTGATAATCATGGCGCACAAGTTGAGCGACGATTGCTTGAGCGTCGGATGATATATGGCTCGTATCCTGAGGTGATTACAAATGAGGGGGATGAAAAAGAGATTCTTACCAATATAGTCGGCAGTTACTTGTACAAAGACATTTTTTCATTTCAGGATGTTCGCAAACCGGAAATTATTGAGCAGCTATTGCAGGCACTCGCTTTACAGATTGGGGGTGAGGTGTCGTTTAATGAATTGGGGAAATTAGTCGGTTTGAATTCGCTTACAGTTCAACGTTATATCGACCTTATGGAAAAGTCGTATATCATTTTCCATTTGCGTTCCTATAGCAGAAATGTGCGCTCTGAGTTAAAGAAAAGCCGTAAGTTTTATTTTTATGACAATGGTGTGCGTAATGCGATCCTCGGCGATTTCAAGCCTTTGGATTTACGACAAGACAACGGTGCTCTTTGGGAAAACTATATTATCAGCGAGCGTTTGAAACATAATGCATATAATATGTTTTATGGCAAAAGCTATTTTTGGCGAACTATACAACAACAAGAGATTGATTATATTGAGGATGTAGATGGGACACTTCATGCTTACGAGTTTAAGTGGAATACAACCCGCCAGCCCCGACTTTCGGAGACTTTTGCGCGTAATTACCCAAATCACACTTTTACTGTGGTTACCCCAAACAACTATCAGGATTTTCTTTCAGGATTGTTGTGAAATTATTGTGCAACATTCCAAAAAATTCCCTAATTTTGCACCCGATTTTTATCCTTAATAATGAGAGATCAGTTCGCTGGCTAACTAATCTTTTGGGACAAAGATTTTGAAGAATTTTTGATAAAATTTGTTAAATTTCTCGCCGAAGGCGATAAAAAATAAAACAAAATGACAAAACAAATCAATTGGAAACAGGAAATAATCTCCTACGCCTTCCTCCTCTTCGGAAGCGCACTGTTCGCCATCGGCGACGTGATGTTCGTTAACCCTTACAACCTCGCGCCAGGCGGCACATACGGTCTCTCCAACGTCCTCAACGCGATGTACCCGTGGAAAGTGTCACTTTACGCTATCTGCATGGACATCCCGCTGCTTATCATCGGAACGTGGATTCTCGGACCGAAATTCGGATTCAAGACAATCCTCTCGACGTTCCTCATCTTCGGATGCACATACATTCTCGAATCGACATGGGGCTACGCTCCGGTGATTTTTGAACATAAGATGGATGTCCAATTGGATGACACATGGTTGAATATCCTTGGCACAAACACATATTTCAAGCCCGACTACTTCCTCAACACTGTCGTTTCTGGCGGCATCTACGGTCTCGCCATCGGCTTCGTGTTCAAGTCGGGAGCCACATCAGGCGGCAGCGACATCATCTCAATGATTCTGCACAAATACACTAAAATCTCTCTCGGAACGTTAGTTATGATAGTTGACTCGATAATCACTTTGACATCACTCATGCTGGGCAACTTCCGTCTGCCAATCTACTCAATCCTCCTGATTGTGATAGAAAGCAAAATTATCGACCTTGTCGTCGACGGTGTCAAGAGCTACAAGACGGCATTCATCATCACCGACAAGATTGAAGATGTCAGATTGTTCATTATCAACGATTTGGATAGAGGTGGAACATGCTTCGTCGGTTCAGGTTTGTTCAAAGGGCAGGAACGTAAGATGATTTACACCAACCTCGACCGCGCCGACTTGGTGAAGCTGAAACTGAGCTTGCGCAGCATCGACCCTAATGCGTTCGTCAACGTGATTGAGAGTGCAGAAGTCATGGGCAACGGCTTCGTGCCGCTCCCGCATAACGATAAATAATGGTTAAAACATTAAGAAATATTGCATTTTGCCTGATTTTTCTGGCAACGTTTGAAGCCAGGGCGCAACACGACACTTGCCGCGTCGCGCTCATGGTTCCTTTATATCTCGAGCAGGTCAATCAGGAGTTTTATGACGCCGAGCCTTCCAACAAGACGCTTCTGACCAAGCCGTTCTCGTTCCTGCATTTCTACGAAGGTTTTATGATTGCAGCCGACTCTATGACAAGCAGCCGCGGCATGATTCTCGACCTAAAGGTTTATGATGTTGACAACGATGTGAAAAAGGCTGATTCGGCGGTGGCAGACCCGTGGCTGGAGACAGCCGACATGATTGTCGGACCGTTCTATCTGAAGTCTTTTGAGGTTGTAAAACAGTTCGCTTACTGGCACGATATCGCGATTGTGAACCCGATAACGCTTCGTTCAAGCATCGTCGACAGCTGCTGCAACGTGATAAAAGTGAAGCCTTCGCCTGAAGGGCAGCTCGCGCCTCTCGACAGCCTCATGAAGCATTATTATCATGACAACAATGTGTTCATTATCAAGGAGAACTGGAAAGTCGATTATGATTTGATCTCAAAAATAACTGAGATAGCCGAAAGAAACATCGATTCATGCACAATGATCACTAACAGACAGATTGTGGATGTCATCAAAAAATATCACAAAAGATGCAAAATAATGAAATTGGATTTTGATGAATCTGATTACCGCACCGACAGCATGAGCTTTGACATCAGTGTATTAAAAAAGAGTATCGATGACACTACGGTTTTGTTGAACAGGGTTGTCAATATCAATTATGAGTACGACAGCCTGAATCTCGTCCCTGGTATTGCCTCGACTTTGAGAAACAACCTTTTCATTGTTTATGGAAACGACAAGGTTTTTGCCAACGAGATTGTGAATAAGGTGACAAAACTCACTGAAAATTATCCGGTTACGGTCATTATGCTGCCCGATTGGAGCAAGTTCAGCGGGCTTTTCAACGACAATCTCATGAAGATGAAAGCCATCTATTTTGACGAGAATTATATCGACTATGGCAACATAAAAGTCGAGAGTTTTATCTGCAAATTCAGGACAAGATACAACGCGGAGCCCACCGACTATGCCTTCGACGGCTTCGACATCGGATGGTATTTCCTCAACGCCCTTGATTTGTTCGGCAAGGAGATGGTTGAACGCCTGCCAGGGTATAGAATCCCATTGCTTCACACTGATTTTGATTTCCAGAGAAGAGATGAGAATTCTGGGCTGGAAAACAATTTCTGGAATGTCTATCAGTTTAAAGGATATAACAAAGTTATTCTGAAAACAGACGATGAGAATTAGGTTGTTTATAGCTATTCTGTTAATAATCAATACATTTTTCCTTTCTTGCGGAGAAAAAGACGATGCTGTTGTTTCATATTGGGATGACGGGAAGGTGAAGTCTGAGTTGAGGTATACCGACGGCAAGCTCGACGGCGTATGCAAGTGGTATTACAGCAACGGAATGCCAGAAATGGAGGCTGTTTACACCATGAATGTGCTGAACGGCGAGGCTACGAGATGGTATGAGAACGGCAATGTCGAGGAAAAGGCTTTTTACAAGGATAACAAGTATGACGGGGTGGTGGAGGAGTACAACGTTTTTGGCGTTTTGACAAAGAAGGCGACATACAAGGACGGGGTCTTGAACGGACCGTATTTCCAGTTTTATGAAAATGGGAAGCCATTCATTGAAGGCGAGTATCTCGACGGTATGATGCATGGCGGCTGGATTATGTATTATGCCGACGGAAGCATTGGCAGCAACGCGGTCTACGACAGGGGCACGGGTGTCCAGAACGGCTTCAGCGAAGGTGGCTTGTATCAGAATGCGAAGATACAATACAAGGATAATCTCAAGCACGGCAGGGAGATTCGGTACAATATCGACGGCAGCGTGCAGGAAATCATACTCTGGGAAAAAGGGCAATATGTTGGGAATGAATCAGTTTCGAAATAATTTCGGAATTGTAAAATATTTTTGAAAAATATTGTTAATTATAAAATAAAGTTATAATTTTGCAGAAAATTTTAAAGGAAAATTCATAAACGTATTAATTAACTTTAAATACAAAAGTAATGAAAGTACAAACTATCATGGAAAACCTGGAAAAGAAACATCCAGGCGAAAAAGAGTATTTGCAGGCAGTTCGCGAAGTGCTCGAATCAATCGAAGAAGTTTACAACAAACATCCAGAATTTGAAGCAGCTAAGATCGTTGAGCGTTTAGTTGAACCAGATCGTATCTTCACATTCCGCGTGACATGGGTTGACGACAAAGGTCAGGTGCAGGTTAACTTAGGTTACCGTGTACAGTACAACGCCGCTCTCGGCGCATACAAAGGCGGTCTCCGTTTCCACCCAGCTGTCAACGTTTCAATGCTTAAGTTCTTGGGCTTCGAGCAGATCTTCAAGAACTCATTGACAAACCTCCCACTCGGTGGTGGTAAAGGTGGTGCTGATTTCGACCCAACAGGAAAATCAGACGCTGAAATCATGCGTTTCTGCCAGGCTTTCATGTATGAGCTTTGGAGAAACATCGGTGCTGACCAGGATTCACCAGCTGGTGACGTCGGTGTTGGCGGCCGTGAAATCGGTTACCTCTATGGTGCTTACAAGAAACTCGCTCGCGAGCACAGCACAGGCGCTCTTACAGGTAAGAGCTATGGCTGGGGTGGTTCTTTGATCCGTCCAGAAGCTACAGGTTTCGGTGCAATGTACTATGTCGACCGCATGGTTCACCAGAAGGGTGAAACAATGCAGGGCAAGAAAGTTGCTCTCTCAGGCTTCGGTAACGTGGCATGGGGTGCAGCTATCAAAGCTACAGAACTCGGCGCTAAAGTCGTCGCTATTTCTGGCCCAGACGGCGTTTGCGAAATCGCTGACGGTATCACCAAAGAAATGATCGACTACATGCTCGATATGCGTGCTTCTAACCGTAACAAGGTTCAGGATATGG
>JAFZKP010000039.1 GCA_017553625.1 Bacteroidales bacterium | reverse complement strand
TCGGGTTTATTGTGGTATTATTGTTTGATTTTTATTTTTTATAAAAAATGGTGTGGCGCGCCTGAGGCGCGCCACACCATTTAAATATTAATATTTTCATTTTACATTTTACCCCAGGCGTTGCCTGGGGCTAATAGGATGGTGTGCATTCAGCACACTTTTTATTTTATCCTTACACGTGGATCCAAAATTCCGTAGATGATATCAACAACAATATTTATAATAATCAGCATCACTCCTATTAATAATACCGCGCCCATGACGACAGGGAAGTCGAATTTGTCGAGCGCATCGACGATGACCACGCCTATTCCTTTCCAGTCGAAGACATATTCCACGAAAACGGCACCTGCGAGGAGGCTTGCAAACCATCCGGAAACTGCTGTAACCACTGGCGTCATTGCGTTTCGGAGAGCATGGACGCCAATGACACGCCATTTCTTCAAACCTTTGGCTTTCGCAGTGCGGATGTAATCCATTGACATCACCTCGAGCAAGGTCGTTCTTGTTAGTTCAGTAATAACAGCCAAAGGTCTCAATCCCAACGTCAATGCTGGCAAAATAAGGTTTTTCAAGTCGAGATAAGCTCCATTGCCGTATTCGTCAACGGAGAAAAGGCTTCCGGTCATGCTGAGACCAGTTACAGACTCCAAAACGAAGCCGAAAAGCCACGCGATGAGGATTGCAGCAAAAAATGACGGCAGCGACATCCCTATCGTGGTGATAAACAACGTAAAACGATTCAAAAAGTTGCTGTTTACGATGGCAGTAAGAACGCCAAGTAAAACACCTATCACAAAGGCAAACAAAATCGACACGAAAGCAAGTATCAAAGTGTTCGGGAAAGCCTCGGAAAGTACTGTCCCCACAGACCTTTTGCTTTGATACGAATAGCGCAAATACGGTGTTTTAAAGATGATTTTCGTGCTGCCGACAGTCGCGATTCGGGCATACGGCTCATATTTCGACAAATCTTTATTTTCGTTGTAAAACGAGATAAAAGAAAGGTCGTTCAAGTAGTCAACGTATTGTTTTCCAATGCCTTGGTCGAGACCGAACTCGTGGCGAATTGCTTGCACGTCGCTCTCATCGGCACGCTGACCGAGCATCATGCGAACCGGGTCGCCGGGAACGATTGTGAAAAGGAAAAACACCAGCGTCGCCACGCCCCAGAGGACGAGGATTCCGTAGAGTATCTTTCTCACAATGTACGCAAACATATTATTTCACAAGCGGAAAGTCAATTTTAGACCACTTATTCTTAATGACTCCGTTATCAATCAGCATCAGTCCAGGATTCGAGCGCACCATGGTTTTCAATTCGAGCTCGTCGCCATAATAAACATCGTTGAAAATCAAATATTCTTCGTTCAGTTTTTCAACATATTCAGGCGATGCAGCTGTTAACCAAATATAGTCAAATCCTTGATTATAAGCAACTTCCGTCATCTTGATACAGTTCTCGAAATCTTTTTCGGTCATCTCTTCAAGATATGGAGCCACAAAGACGTAAAGGTTCTCTGTCTCGAACAAAATATGTGTAAAGTCCTCGCCTTCCGCGTCCAAAATGGCGAATCCGAGAGCGTTGGAACCGCCTTCAGAACGTTGCGAAACAAAGGTCCACTGGCTCATCCACACGCTGTCGTTCCAAGGGTAGTTTGGCGACTCAAACTCTTGAGTCTCACCGGTTTCGTTGTTCTCGTACGTCACGAAAATCTTGCCTGCGTCGTAACCTTGCGGGGTCATATCCTTCCCCACTTTCCAGTCCATGAAGTCGATAACTGGCAGATGGCGGATGTTGTAAACTTCAAAACCGACAAATAAACCCATGAAAATGGCTGCAAGTATCCACTGTCCCAAAATTGTCAAACGCTTGTTTTTCATCGATTTATTATTGATAATAACTGGCAAAAGCACTGCATCAATAACGATATTTTTGCCAAACGTCTGCCAGTTTGTGAGTTTTATCGCCGTACCGAAGCAGCCGCAATCAGGAACGAGGTTGTATAAAGCATCGAAGAAAGTAGTGGCAGTGAAAAAGAGCATAAGGAGGGTCGCGCCGAGCGTAGCGAGGCGCGGTAAGACGTTGGATAACAAGCAGATACCGACAATAAACTCCGCCAAAATCATGATTACAGCAAGCACTAAAGCAGCGTCATTCATCCACTCGATGCCGTAAGCGGCGAAGTATTCAAGCATCTTGTACTTCGTGCCAAGCGGATCGACACCTTTCGTGAAACTGCTGAAAATAAACAGCAATCCGACAAGTATCCTGCATACCGCAACCACCGTTTTCTTTGCCGAAAAAGCCATTATTTTTCCTTGCTTTCGTTAATCAGAATCATGCAAAAGACAGCATAATTTATCATGTCGTAATAGTTCGCGTCAAGACCTTCCGAAATCAAAGTCTTTCCGTTATTATCCTCTATCTCCTTGACTCTCAATATCTTCATCAGAATCAAGTCGGTCATTGATGAGATTCTCATGCTGCGCCAAGCTTCATCATAGTCGTGGTTTTTCTTCGACATCAGGTCGAAAGCCTCGTCGAGAACTTTTTTGTAAAGTTCTGAAGCTCTCTCGAAGTCCAAATCAGGCTGCTCCACGACACCAAGCTGCAGCTGTATAATCGCCATTGCCGAATAGTTGATTATGCCGATGAATTCTGGCTCAATGCCTTCATTTACAAGGTGTTCCTTCTTTCTCTGCAAGCTCCTGATTCTGTTTGCCTTGATGAAAATCTGGTCGGTAAGCGACTCGGTGCGCATGATTCGCCACGCCGCGCCGTAATCCTGCATCTTTTTGTCGAAAATATCGCGGCACTGCGCCACAACTTGCTGATATTCTGCTGTCGTATCTCTCTTCATTAAAAAATTTTTTATAATTTTGCGTTTGTAAAATTACACATTTTTATGTTACGAATAGCTACAAGAGGACAAATTTTTTCGTTTGACCGTCCCGTCGTGATGGGAATCATGAATGTCACACCCGATTCTTTCTTCGACGGCGGTAAGTATCAAGGACTTGCATCGGTTTTGGAACATTGCCAGAAGATGGTTTCAGATGGTGCCGACATCATTGATATCGGAGCCTTCTCCACCAGACCGGGCAGCGAGCGCATTTCCGTCAAGGAGGAAAAAGAAAGGATGATTCCGGCTCTGAAAGCCATCAGGAAAGAGTTTCCAAACATTCTAATTTCCATTGACACATTTCGTCAAAGTGTTGCTGCTCAATGTATTGAAGAAGGTGCCGACATCATCAACGACATCTCGGGCGGACTCTTCGACGAGGAGATGATTCCTTACATCGGCAAAAACCATATTCCTTATATTCTGATGCATATCACAGGAACTCTAGAAGGCATGCACCACGAGGAAATCATTAGCGAAAATGTTCATCAAAAAGTGCGTCAATTCTTTGAAAATCAGACTAATAAGCTTTTAGAATACGGCGAGCAGCAAATCATTCTCGACCCGGGAATCGGCTTCAACAAAACCATCGAATGCAACTTCGGACTTCTGAAAGACGTTGACAAGTATCGTATTAATTCTTTGCCAGTTTTAATCGGAATTTCTCATAAATCATTGATATTTAAGACTTTAAACATTACACCACAAGAAGCGTTAAACGGCACAACAGTGCTCAACACCATTGCATTACTTAACGGTGCCGACATCTTACGCGTCCACGATGTGAAAGAGGCAGTAGAGGCTGTGAAGTTAGTCGCAATGACGAAAAAATAATTGACAATTAAAAAATATTTGTATTTTTGTGAGTTAATTCAAACGTTATGGTTGACTTGATGATAAGCGCTTTCATTCAGATTCGTTTTCTGGATATTTTAGACATAATTCTGGTGGGATTATTGCTGTATTTCCTTTATTCACTGGTGAAAGGAAGCACTGCAATCAACATCTTCATCGGCATCGTGGCGGTGATTATCGGACTCAAAATCGTGACATTGCTTCACATGGAGCTACTCACCTACATCCTCGGCGCCTTCGTCAACGTCGGCTTTATCGCATTGATTATCATCTTCCAACCTGAAATCCGACGATTTCTGTTAAGCATCGGAACGTCAAAATTTGCTGTGGGTTTCCGCAAGTTTTTCTCACGTTTCGGCGTGAAATACAAGGAAGCCGACGATACCGACCTCGACCCAATCTGCGAAGCCTGCATCTCAATGGGCAACGACAAAGTCGGAGCATTGATACTTCTTACGCAAGAGAATGATTTACAAGACATTATCGATACTGGCGTGGTTATAGACGCCATAATCAGCAAGCCTTTGCTTGAAAATATCTTCTTCAAAAACAGCCCACTCCACGATGGCGCTATGGTCATATCCAACAACAAAATCGTGGCTGCACGCTGCATCCTTCCCATCACGCAACAGACAAGATTACCAGGCAGTTACGGTCTCCGTCACCGTGCTGGAATAGGTGTTTCAGAGACTCACGACTGCATCGTTTTGGTCGTCTCCGAAGAAACAGGAAGCATCCGCATCGTCTTCGACGGCAAAGTCTACGACGTGAAACCAAGCGAGATGAAGGCGAAAATCAAGGAGATACAGGGAAGAAAGAAACTGTAGTTGACAGTTAATCAGTTAGTCAGTTAATCAATTAGTCAGTTGGTCAGTTATTTTATTTCAATCAAATAATCTCTATCAGTTCTGTAAAAATAACGCTCGTATGGGTCATAACGATAGCGATTGATAGTGTCGATTGATTCAACCTGATGATTATCAATATATTTGTTCATCATGAAATCGTAGCAGTAACCAGCATAGAGCTTGCCCAAAATCTTTGCAAACCGATAAAACCCGTCGATGTTTATTGTATCGCAAGCTATTCTCGCAACGACCTTATTCCCTTGATAATCAAAGTCAACGTCCGTGTCATTAAAGTAATTTTGCTCGGTAAACGTCATATTGAAAGTCGTGTCATTGGCGAGATTGAACCAAGCCGCGACATTCACCAAATCGATTGGCACATCCATGCAGTATTTGTTGTAGTCTATCCAACCGCAAAACTGCTGCGGTTCGCACACCTCCGTAACCTCAATCCGCGGCACCTCTATCACCCAATGCGTGGAGTCAGGATGTGAAGTCTCGTCCTCCCAATATTGCACCGTCAAGCCATAATCTTTCAAAGTTTCTTTCATTGATAAATAAATGACATCCAATAAATTATCATCATTTACTTTATCTATCACTTTAACTTGTTTTTCAAGATATGAAATCTGCTTTTGAAGCGACGAATCGACGAGGTTTTCAGGAATGGAGTCGTTGCGAAGGTTTCTCTTAAACACCCTTTCAGGCATATACAACGCCACTTGGGTCTTGTTGTTATTCTTCACAAAACGACGCGCGATTTTGTGCTGCTCGGAACAAGATACAAGCAGTAAAATCGCACCCAAAACCAATATCAAAACATTTCTTTTCATTATCAGAATAACGTCAATTGGCCGTCTTTATTGTCAGTTTCTTCAGGTTCTGAGTTCTCGGTATTCTCAGAAATTTCCTTTTCTTCTGTATTATCAGAAATCTCAGATATCTCTGAGTTTTCAGAATTTTCCTCTGCAGACTCCGGCTCTTCTTCAACTGGAGCTTCCGGAACCTCAAACGGCTCCAAAAACTCATAATAGTTCACATCATGCACCGAGAGACGTTTTCCCTTCGCCTTGTAGCTCTTCACACCGATGTATTCGTCAACGTTAACCTCCTCATCCTCAAAGTGTTTGCCACTCACACCGTCGTTGAATTTCAGCAACAGTCTCGGCAAGACATCCATGTTGACGGCGATTAGTTTCGCGTCCTCGCCTTCTCCGATGAACGAGATTCGTTTGTTAAGAGGCGTATCTTCTTCAACGGTGAACCTCTTGATATACATCAACTTAGTCTCAGCTTCGATGTACAAAACGGTGAATATCGTTTCAGGCTCGAACTTGAAAATCATCGTCATGTCGTCGTCGAAATGCGTCGAGAGGTCGAAATTCGTGAGACGGAACTCGCCGTTGGCGTGAATCTGCATGATTCTGTCGTTGCCCGAATATCTGCCAATCGAAATTCCGCGTCCATCGGCGTTCAGACGCTTCACAGTGTCATCGTACCATATCTCACGTGCCGAAAGTGTCGAAACGCCCTCCTCGCGCTTAAAAATGCGGTTTACGGGGTGATTTGTGAGCTTGTTACCGCGACTTGCACGTCCTTTGATGTCCAAAGTGGCAAAATCATAGTCCAAAGAAGTCTTTTTAAGCTTCGGCGACGGACGTAGCATCACCTTGATAACCTCCGCCTCTCCGTTAGGATTTGCTGAGAAATACACCACTTTTGAGCCAGCCTCTCCCATCGTCAGGTCGTAAATCCTGTCGTGAGTGATGCCGTCGACGTAGAAACGTTTGACATAGTAAGGATTTCCTGGCTTTCCATTGCGATACGCCATGTTGTAAATCGTGCGTTTGTCGCCTTTATGGTAGATGTTAGCGTAAATAATCTTCTCTGGTCCCACAAACAGCTTCGGCTGCAGCTTGACAACCGAGAACGTTCCGTTTTCACGGAAAACGATGACGTCATCAATATCGGAGCAGTCGCACACAAAGCCGTAAGCGTCCTTGTTTTGCTCTTTTTTAAGACCCGCGCCAGTGCAGATGAAGCCTTCCTCCTTGTTGACGTACAGCTTCTCATTGTTAGCCGCCACCGCCACCGCCGAGATATTGTCGAAATTGCGAATCTCGGTCTTACGCTCACGTCCCTTGCCGTATTTTCTCTTGATTTCCTCGAAATAATGGATGGTGTAATCCACGATATGGTCGAGGTCGTATTTCACCTGTTCTATCTGTTTCTCAATGACTTCCAGCTGTTCCTCGGCCCTTTTGATGTCGAATTTTGAGATTTTGCGAACCGGCTTCTCGCAAAGCTTAAGCACGTCGTCACGGGTGATGTCGCGTTTCAGTTTCGGACGATACGGGTCGAAAGCTTTTTCAATCGCATCTATCTGAGCATCATAGCTTTCCGCGTCTTTTTCCAAAATCTTATAAATTCGTTTCTCAAAGAAAATCTTCTCGAGAGAAATCCAATGCCACTGGCCTTCAAGCTCTTCGAGGGTGTTTTGAAGCTCCCAACTCAACAAATCCACTGTATGGTCGGTGTTATGCTTCAAAATCGCCGAAATTGTAGTAAATTCAGGCTTATCGTTATGGATGACACATGTGCAGAGGCTGTTCAGCTTGACCTGGCACTTCGTGAAAGCGTAAAGAGCGTCGATGGTCTGGTCGGGCGAGACACCCTGCGCAAGATGAATAACAATCTCAGCCGTTTTCGAAGTGTTGTCATCAACGCGGCGAATCTTAATCTTGCCTTTTTCGCCTGCCTGTGTTATCGATTGTATTAAAGTTTCAGTTGTAGTTCCGTATGGTATCTCAGTGATTACCAATGTCTTTTTGTCAAGTTGCGAGATTCTCGCCCTCACCTGCACCCTTGAGCCGCGACCGCCGTCATTATAGCCTCTGACATCGATTAAACCGCCTGTCTGGAAGTCAGGATAGAGTTCGAAAGGCTCGTCTTTGAGGTAAGAAATTGACGCGTCGATGAGTTCGTTGAAGTTATGAGGCAGAATCTCAGATTTCAGACCCACCGCGATACCCATGGCTCCTTGGAAAAGCAGCAACGGGAACTTGATTGGCAAGGAGATAGGCTCTTTGTTACGGCCATCGTAAGAGAACGTCCAATCTGTCGTTTTCGGGTTGAAAACCACGTCGAGAGCGAATTTCGAGAGTCGTGCCTCGATGTAACGCGGAGCAGCCGCGCCGTCGCCGGTGAGGATATTGCCCCAGTTACCCTGGCAGTCGATGAGAAGGTCTTTCTGTCCCAGATTCACAAGCGCATCGCCGATGGAAGCGTCTCCGTGAGGGTGATATTTCATGGTGTTTCCCACGATATTCGCCACCTTGTTGTAGCGGCCGTCATCGATTTCCTTCATGGAATGGAGAATGCGGCGCTGAACAGGTTTCAAACCATCGTCAATCTCAGGCACGGCACGGTCGAGGATAACATACGATGAATAGTCGAGAAACCAGTTCTCGAACATACCTTTCAACGGCACCACACGATAGCCGTCGCCCGACTGCACAAGCATTCCCGACTCCTCTTCCGCCGTCGGATCGAAGCCGTCAAGCACCTGCGTGACATCGTCACCAATCTCATTTATCTCTTCAAGTTCCTGATTTTCAATATTTTCGTCATCAAAATCTGCCATTTCCAAAAATTCAAAGTCAATTTACAAAAATACAATTTTTTTTATTTCCAGAAACGTAAAACCAAAATTTCTATCAACATAGTTATCAACGATAAAATAATGAAAGATTTCCATAGCATCGAGCGACGCACCATAATCTCCATAACGTCGTTGGAATGGATTTCGTCAGCCTTCATCACGGCAAGAACATTTAATCCGTTGTCTTTCAATATTTTATCAACCTCTTCCCTGTCGAAAAACTTCATTTTTGATTCTTTACGGCTGTCATTCCATGCAGTTGTTTCTATGACATCATCGCCACGGTTAATGGTGTAGAATCCGGCTCCAGGAAGCTCGTCGTAAAGCCTTATCAGCGCTCTGTTGTTGCGCAACTCAACAATCGGAATCATCTCGGAAGTATTTTCAATGTCTCTGATGCGGACATTGCCCTCTGAAAACACCGACAAATCATTGATTAACAATTCATTATCAATGCCAATGGTATAAGACAACCTATCCACCTTACCGCCCAGCATAGCAATCTTGTACATGATCGGAACAAACAGCGAATTTTCGGTGAAATTTGTCCAATCTTTGCCAAGTTGAGATGCGAAACTGAAGATATTTCCTCCTCCAATTTTACTTAAAGTAAAGAATGAAGTACCATTCTGTAAAGAAATGAGTGACAATGTATTGGAAAATTGTCTTTTATCAATTTGAACATGCTTGTAAACCCATGGAAGGTCAGCGTTGTGAGGAATGGAAACGAAGATGTCATTAAAGAAATCGTGGTTGGAAGCGATGTGACTGATTGATAAAGTGTCATTAAAGAATTCAGTGTTATTTGAGCTCTCAGAGCGTTCTGAAGGAAACACGACAACACTCCCACCGTCTTTAGCGAAATCGATGATGTTTTGCCACATTGTCTCGTTGATTTCAGCATCACCATCAGCGATAACCATTTGACAATCAGCGAGATATTGTTGGTCGATGCGACGAGAATCAACGGCATGATATTCGAATAAAGAATCGTTCGAAAACAATGTTTTTATTGCCGCATCGCCATTGTTTGTTGATAATTCCACGATTTTGATAATTGGGCGTACATTCAGCACGAAATTGTACGTATCATCGAATGTAATTGGGTAATCGTTGATTGAAACGGTGGCAGTTTTTTCACCGGATTCGTTCAGCACGAATTGCATCGCGACTTCGTTTTTGCCATTTGCAGGGACATCTATTGTGTTGAATGCCACAGCCTTACCGTCAATTTCAAAATTCACGGGAAGTCCTTTTATCTCCTTCACGCTCTCGTTTACGACACGCACATTAATCTCATTTGCAAGATCTTTTTGCAGAATCGGCGACGACAGCCACACCGTGTCAATATAGATATTCTGTTGATAATCAGACTTTAAAGGCATCGCGACGATTTGAATCGCAGAATCTGCCGCCACGCCTTCCATGTTCATCATATTATCTTGGAAGTCGGAATACATGAACAATGATGCCGATTTGAAGCCATTGCGCTTCATTATCATCTGCAGATTCTCGTATAAATTATTGAACATCATTGGAGAAGCCTCGGTTTGCATAGCGTCGATGCTCATCAGCATCTCATCCTGGTTCATCGGGTATTCGTTATCAAGCTGACGGCTGTTGGTAAGCAGCACAAACCTCTGCGAAGGACTGATATTGCTGACCAAAGCGCGTGCCAAAGCTCTTGCATCTTCGATAAGCGAAATCTCCGACGATTGGCTGTGCATCGACATCGAGTTATCGATATAAACCGCCACCAGATTGTCAGCATCGTCAGTCTTGAGTTTCTGTTCAGGATTGTAAGGATACGCGAAAGCAAAGACTAGTCCAGCAATGAATAACATCCTCATTATCAATGCGATAATGTATTTCAGCTTCTTCGTCTTGGCGTTCTCCTGCTCTATCGTCTTCAGCGTCGCAGTGTTGCTGAAATAGACGATTTTATGCCTTCTGAAGTTAAAAAGGTGAATGATAATTGGGATCGCCAACGCAAACAAACACCAGAGCATATTTGGATAGAGGAAACTCATCGGTTTTTACTTAACTAATGTTACTGCCGACAATTCCTGACCAACCGACCTGATGCCGTCTTGAATACGAAGCACCTGCTCCTCCGATATGTATTGTCCCTGCTTGTATTGGCGCATCAGTGACGAGTTGATGTTGAGACGTTTGGCCAATTTGCTGACATTCAAGTAAGGATGCGCATTGTAAAATGCCGAGATGTCGTATCTGTATTCAAATTCAACATCTTTCAACTCCTCAGGAACCGGTTTGCCGTCGTCGATATATGTTTCAACCATTTCATGATAACCTTCAAGGAAATCCTCTTTGGCTTCGTCAACGGTTTCGCCACTTCCGATGATGACGTTTTCAAGTTCCGGAGCGTGTACTCCGAACAGCCCATCCTCTCCTTTTTCGATTAATGCGATAACTTTTTTCATAACGCCGCAAAGATATAACATTTTTGTTATATATGCAAGAAAAATGTTTTTTTATTGCAAAATTATAACAAATTTTTCGAAGAAAATCAATTGTTAATAAGAATTAACTTAAATTGCGGAAGAAAGAATTTTGTGTTAAAAAGTGTTAACAGTTTTTGCCATTACATGGCGGTTTCTTGTCACTTTTCCCTTGATGGAAAAGTAACCAAAAGATCAAGCGCCATCCGAAGCTCGAACCGCCGTATGGCGCGGGCCACCGCACCGCGAAGCAACGTGGGAGCGAAGCCAAGCTATCTGATTTACATGAGTTGTTTATATTCTTTATAACTCATTGTACGATTGCATCCCTTCTTGTCATCTGTATAATTAGTACATCCCAAGAATGCAACGTTTTTTCCAGTATTCACATCTTTACCCACTTTAACTATCAGATAACCATCACGGCATTGGTCGCACTTTATAATTGACATGTCATCACCATTGAGGTCGTTCGTCATAAAATCACAAATCTCAGGCTCATTTGAACAAATCCAAAGTTTTAGTCCATAAGCCCTTTTATAGCGTTGCTGCAATGGATAGCCACACACTGGACAATGCTTAATATTTGCTTTGTTATCTTGTTGTTTGTCTAATTGACCTCTTAATACCACGTTAGGATAGTCAGCAAGCAATTCTCGTACAAATTCAGAAGGACGTTGCTGAGGTGTAACTATATAAACACGGTTCTTAGTGCGAGTCAATGCCACATAAAACAGACGTCGTTCTTCAGCGTATTCTATGGAATGGTCGGTTTTGACGACATATTTTAGGACAGGATCATCTTGAATTTTTGAAGGGAAACCATATATTGAATCCATCGCATTGATTATGATTACATTATCATATCCCAATCCTTTGGCTCTATGTACTGTCATGAACTCCATTTCTATGTCGGCAAAAGTCTTAGAAGTAACATTGCCAGTCTTTTCCCAATATACAAAATCTGACGATTTAGTAAGATTATACCCGTCAAATCCATATCTACCAAGCAATAGAATTGACGATTCCGGATTCTCGGCAAGTATTTCTTTCATTATTTTTTCTACAGTTTCACCAACAAGATAATACTTGCCACCTTTACCTTCCGTCTTTGTTCTATCAACTTCCTCTGTATATGTCTGAATAATAACTGGATTCGTTATGTGTTTTGGGGAAATCAGTGCTTTTTGTATTTGACAAGTGTTTTTCTGAATAAAACCACCTGCAATATCGATTATTTCTTGCGCATTACGATATGTTTTGGTAATTCTTAACTCTTGACCATATCCAAATGTTTCCTTAAAATGCGTAAATAATGTAATGTCTGAACCTGCATAAGCGTAAATCGATTGCCAATCATCTCCGACTGCAATTATTTTTGCATCACATAATTTACCGAGTTCTTTAGTTAAATTGAATCTCTGTCTTGATATGTCTTGATATTCATCAACGATAATATATCTAAAATTCAATTTATCACCTTTTTGCTCCTCTTCCTGTATGATACGTGCAGAGTCATTTATCATATCCTCAAAGTCAATTGCTTGTTTTTCTTTGAGGCATTTCGTATATTCATGATAACATTGTTCGCAAATTGTTAGAAACAACTTTGTACGCTCGTTATTAGAAGAAGATCTGAAACGCGAGAAGTCATCTGCTGTATGTCCGTTTGTCTTAAAATTCTGAATAAATGTGCAGATTAAACTTACCAAACGTGAAATATATCGATTTTCTTCAGTGTTTATTATTTTTTGAAACACTTCTTGTGATGGACTTGGATTGAGAATCAAACCATGTTTTACAAGCTCTTCTTTCAAATGCTCCAACAAATCACGATTGTCGTTATATCCAGAGAAAGTATAAATCAAATCAGTTCCATGGTCTTTGTGAAGCTTAACTTTATCATTGACTTCCTGCTTATACTGTTGTAATTGCTCTTTTTTATATCGATTATTCTTGCCGTCTTGCGTAATGCCAAAATGTTCCAAATAAACCACTTTATTGCCTTGTGTAATTGAGAAATCAGGAGTGTATGGTTTGTGAGAACGTAAAATGTTAAAAGGATAAGGCTTTTCGTATGAATATTCTAAGCCATTAAGATATAAGAAATTGGCAATACGAACTTCTTGGGCAGAACGCAATGTTTCTCTTGCTATCGATATACATTTCCCAGTTCGCTCGTTTATAATTTTTTCGGTATATTCATCAATATTTCCTTTAATTGTAGAAAAATCTGCTTTACTGATATAATTGAAGAAATCATTTAAATCGTCACCCTCATATGGAGCGTCAAAATAACTACCAAAGAAAAGTATCAATTTATCAACCAGCTCAGGATTTTCAAGAATATTTCCTTTAAGATAGTTATTGATGACACTATACATAAAGCCTTGATCAACAATGGTTTTAAGGTTGGCATCCTGCCGACAAAGAATTGCGTATCCCGTTTTATGGAATGTTGTTACTGGACAATTAATTCCCAATTGTTTATTTATCTTTTCACGAAGTTCGCCAACAGCTTTATTAGTGAATGATATGACCAGAATTTGTTCGGGGGCTATGCTTTTTTTCTCTACAAGATACTTTACTTTTGCCGAAACAGTTGTCGTTTTCCCGGCACCTGCGCCTGCAATTACCAGCGTGTAATCCTCATCTGATAAAACTACACGACGCTGTTCGTCATCCAATCTGATTTTTGAATCAACAGACAGAAGAATTTTGTCAAAATAATCTTTGTCTTCTTTTAAATGACGTGTTACATATTCCTCGTTGTGTTGCGCAATAACAACAGATTCTTTATTAAAAAACAAATCTTTATATTCTGTGAGAAAACACGTTACATCACATTTAGCGATAGCGTGATTATTACAATAATACTCAAGAGTATTACTTCTTAGAAGATTATCAAAAAAAGTATAAGTTGTAGCATATTTGTCACGCATACTTGCGTAATCAGACTTTGCTATATAACAGTCAGTTTCATCCAACAAAGACAATTGTTTCCTGAAATCTATAAGTGAGGATATTTCAGGAATAACGTCTAAAGACTTTTCGTTTTGAGAACTAAAAACACTTAATATTTTATTAAGTAAGGACATGCTACAATTATTGTCATTAACGATGCGGATGCAAAGCTACAAAAAATATGATTAAAAAAAAGAATAATGAAAAAATTTATGAGATTCCTCACCCCTTTGGGGTTCGGAAAGACATCAGGGCTTCGCCCCCACGTCGCTTCGCGGTGCAGTGGGCTGCGAAAAAATGCGGTCAGAGCTTATTTTTTCGCTTGACTTTTGGTTCTTTTGGTCAAGCAAAAGAACAAGAAAAAACAGTCCTTCAGGGTATAACACCCAAAATTTTTCTTATTTTTGCAAATCAATTTTTCAATCTATGGCTAAAGATTTAAAACCTCATATCGGGATTTTCGGGCGAATGAATAATGGTAAAAGCTCGATAATCAACAAGTTAACAGGACAGCCGATGGCAATCGTGTCGGAGCAGGCAGGAACGACAACCGACCCTGTGAAGAAATCTATCGAGATTTTCGGTATCGGACCAGTGGTTTTGATTGATACAGCCGGCATAGACGATATGAGCGAACTCGGAAAGCAGCGCGTTGAGAAGACTTATCAGGTGCTGAAGGAGATTGATTGCGCAATTTTGGTGATTGTTGGAGAGGTGTTTGGAGAGCCAGAGAGAGAGATTATTAAGGAGTTTAAGAAGCACGATGTGCCACTTTTGATTGTGCATAATAAATCGGAGATCGCGGAGCTCTCAGAGGAACTCCGAAAAAAAATCGAAGCCGAGTTTTCTGTTAAAGTTTTGGAATTCAGCGCCTTAAAAGATGATGCAAAAATTTTACAAGAAGCACTGAAAAAAGCAATTCCTGAAAGTGCTTATAAGAAAGCATCGTTGCTCGGAGGCATAATAAAACCAGGTGAATTGGTACTTTTAGTAACGCCTATAGATGCCGAAGCTCCAGAAGGCAGAATGATTCTTCCGCAGGTGATGGCTATCCGCGACGTGCTCGACAACGACTGCATCTGCGTGGTGCTTAAAGAAACGAATCTGAAACAATATTTCGAATCCGGAATGCCACGCCCAAATCTTGTAGTCACTGATTCTCAAGCGTTTAAATTCGTCAATGAGATTGTGCTAAAAGATGTGATGCTCACGAGTTTCAGCATTATCTTGGCCCGTTTGAGAGGCGATTTCGAGAATTATCTGAAAGGCACTCCTCACCTATCCGATTTGAAAGACGGCGACAAAATCCTGATGCTCGAATCGTGCACTCATGAAATCAGCTGCGGCGACATCGGACGAGTGAAACTGCCTAATCTTATCAGGAAATTCACGGGAAAGAACATCGAATTCACTTATCTCTCAGGCCTCACACCCATCGAAAACATCAAGCAATACGCGATGGCGATACAATGCGGCGGCTGCATGGCGACACGCAAACAGCTCATCAACCGCACGAACATGGCAGTCGAAAACGGTATCCCGATCAGCAATTATGGCATGGCGATTGCGTATGTGAACGGGATTTTTGAAAGAGTGACAAAAATGTTCTGAAAAAGTTGAACATTTTAGAAAATTATATATATTTGCAAGACCAACCAACAATAGTTTGTAGATAACCTAAAGTCGAGATAAGTTATTGAGACTAAGGGCTTTACAGATAAAAAGTCAGAGCTGGAAGATTTGAAAATCCGACAGCAAGGGAATTGAAACTTCTCATTTCTCAGCTGAATTTTGTTGTTTTAAAAGGAAAAATAACAAATAAAAAGCTAAAAATATGCAATTTCATCCGGAAAAATGTCGCATCCCAGACGAGTCTAACCGCCCGTTTATCGACTCAAACGAGATTTGGGACTACATCAACAACACAAAGAGCACACCCGAGCGCGTGCACGAAATAATTGAGAAATCACTGAACAAGAACCGTCTCACAATGGAAGAGACAGCGGTTTTGGTCAACACAACAGATCCAAAACTGGTCGAAGAGATCAAGGAAGGCGCACGCGAGCTGAAACGCCGCATCTACGGCAACCGTATCGTGCTCTTCGCCCCTCTCTACGTGGGCAACTATTGCGTAAACAACTGCAGCTACTGCGGCTTCCGCTCATCAAACAAGGAGCAGATTCGTACCACCCTCACCGACGAAGAGCTCGTCCGCAACGTCGAGGCTTTGGAGGAAGACGGTCAGAAACGTCTCATCCTGGTTTATGGCGAGTCACCGAAATATTCGCCGGAATACATCGCCCACACTGTGAAAGTGACATATAACACCAAGAAAGGCAAAGGCTCAATTCGTCGTGTTAACATCAACGCAGCTCCTTTGGATGTTGAAGGTTTCCGCACAGTGAAAGAGGCTGGTATCGGAACATATCAGATCTTCCAGGAGACTTATTGCCCTGAAATCTACAACGAATACCACCCTATCAACACCAAGAAGGGCGACTACAACTACCGTCTCACCGCCATGGACCGCGCTCAGCAGGCAGGCATCGACGACAACGGTCTGGGTATCCTCTTCGGCTTATACGACTGGCGTTACGAGGTTTTGGCAATGATTCGTCACACCAACCACCTCGAGGCTTGCTTCAACGTGGGACCGCACACCATCTCGTTCCCGCGCATCAAAGACGCATCAGGATTGAGCATCGACAAGAAATATTTCGTTGACGACGACACATTTGAAAAGATCATCGCCATCTTCCGCCTTGCAGTGCCTTACACAGGCATGATCCTGACCGCCCGTGAGGATGCCGCTTTCCGCGCAAAAGCCATTGAATACGGCATCTCACAGATTGACGGCGGCACCAACCTGCAGATAGGCGACTATAAATATCATCACGAGGAAGAGGAAAAGAACAGCGACAAGCAGGAAAACCAAAACCTGCACCGCGAGCAGTTCAAGATTGGTGACGACCGCACCTTGGGCGACATCATCGACGAGCTTCTGGACCACGACTTCATCCCGAGCTTCTGCACCGCATGCTATCGTTTGGGCAGAACCGGCGAGCATTTCATGGAGTTCAGCGTTCCGGGCTTCATCAAGCGCTATTGCACACCGAATGCAATCCTCACCTTGACGGAATACCTGGTTGACTACGCAACACCTGAAGTCGCCGCAAAAGGCTGGAAAACCATCGAAAACAACTTCAAGAACGTCGACCCGCAATTCCTTGAGGAGCTCAAGAAGAGAATCGAGAGGATTAAGCAAGGGGAAAGAGACTTGTATTTCTAGTTATTCAGTTGATCAGTTGTTCAGTTAGTCAGTTAGTCAGTTATTTGGACGACTAAAAACTGACTAACTGAACAACTGATCAACTGAACAACTTGTAAAGAAGATTTTACTTCAATTTGGATTATATAATGAATGATGTTTGGGTGGCCGTGAATAACGGTCACTTTTTTTTATTTAAACAAAAAAAGGCACCATTGCTGATGCCTTCAAACTTGAATTATTATAATTATTTTTTAGAAATTCAAAACAACACCAACGCCATTGCCTGTTAATCCCATGCTTAATGTAGCTGGTTTGGCACAATGTTTGTTGTATTCTTTGTATGCTTCTCGTTTATTATTCCTACCCTTGAAAAATGCCGGTATAGATAGTGCTGTTACACCAGATCCCACAATAGTAAATGCGGCTGCTCCTTTTTGAATATCTATGAGTGGAATCGCAAATACTAACAATGTAATACCTCCAGCAGCTGCACCTAAACCAACAATATTCCATATTTGACCATTTTTGTATTTATTCCAAGCTTCTGGACAGTCTTCAATGAAACCTTTGTATTCATCTTTAGTCAGCAATCTGTCTCCCAAATAATAAGAACTTCCTATTTTATGTATAGTCAGATTTCCTTTCTCACGAATCATTTCATTTGCGTTCGCTAACATGTTGTTATAAACGTTTTGTGTATGGTCTTCAAACACAAAAGTGTTTTCATCGCCGTACGGTCTCAAAACTATGTCATTGTATTTCCTTCCGTTAGGCTCAACAATTGCAATGTTTTGAACATCTTCTGAAATCCTATCGAAAAACAAATGATATTCCCAAATCCCACTGCCTATTAGCTTGCCGGAATTGCTGTTTTGGTCAAAAATGTTGATGTTTGCGGCATCTGTCAGATTGTATTTCTGGCGGGTTGACATATCCTCAATGTAAGTATTTCTTGCAATGCCTAAAGTTTGCTTAGAGTTTACGGAAACATATTTCAGCGTAACTTTCGTGAAATTACCTCTATTTTCAATCTTGGTTATAAAGCTGTTATTGTCAACATTGTCACCATAAGCATAAGTTGAGAATTCCTTTGTGCTTCCGAAAAGCTCATTAGCCAATGCTTCTGAGATCTCAACGAGTTCTCTTAGTGATTTCAGAGTTGAATACTTTTTAGCTGTTTTCCAAACTTTTGATGTTTTAATGTCCAAAAGTCGTGCAACGATATAATATTCATCGCCAAATTTGGTCACATCCGCCACGCAAACGTTGCTTGCTCCGAATTTACGACCTAAGTCATACAGGGCTGCGTCAGTAATTTCATAGTTGCCTTGTTCTTTTGCCACCTGCGCCATAAAGTCGGCAGTTCGTTCAACGGCAATATAATCAGCTGTTTTGGTAATAGCTGCCACAAGTTCGCTACCTAAAACCCTCTTGGTTTCATTTGAAACTCCTTCGCTTGCTGTGACATAAACTGCCACAGTCTTTTGGGCAAATGACGTGATTGTCAGCATCAAACCCACGATAAGTATAAAAACTTTCTTCATTTTGTTATAAATTTATAATTAAACATTCCTAAATTTTTGACAATAAAAAACCGCGAACTTTTTGTTAAACTCGAGGTCCTAGGAGTACCTGTAACATCAACAAGAAAGCTCACGGTAATTGTCCGCGAGCGTTTCAACTTTCTTCTGATGTTACTAACGAAATTTCCTAGGTTTCGAGTTTTCAAAGAAAAGCGAAAACGCCTTTTTATATGTCTTTAAATAGTTTTAACTTTTTCTGTTTCTTTTTAAAATATTTATTTTTAACGATGCAAAGATATAAACTTTATATTTATAAAACAATATTTTTATCATTTTTACATGATTTTGTATTATTATTAACAAACGACTTATTACTTCTCCTCTTCATCAGATGCCGAGATTTCTATTATAGGTTCATTCACCGTAAGAGTCTTTGCATTATCCGGCGAAACGATTGAACGTCCAAGTTCCTTTTCTATGACGTTGCGAGCACCTTTGGCTGCCTTACCTCCACGATGTGCCACATTGGCACTTTCAGAAAAGCCTTTTGGATTTATTTGCCTTGACAACTCTGTTGTGGTGGCCTCAGCAAGCATATTGATAGCAATTTCAAGGTCAGTCATGTTATCACGCAAATTCTCCTTCTTCAATCCTTTAAATTTCTTGTATTCTTTTGCAGTAAAACCGCTCCACTGCTGATATATAATATCAGTCAACGCTGCATATTGCTGCCCTGCCTCAACACCTGAACGTTGCCATTCGTCAGTCAGATTTTTCCTTACATCAATAGATTTGATGCGCTGGTTTATCCAAGATTCTGAATAACCAAGACGACGATAATCAGCGATTGCCTGATTAATTGACATCTCCGGGTCTTGCATCTGGTCGATTCTCTGGCTTGCAACTTGTGCCATCCAAGTTTTAAAAGGCTCTGCTTTAGGTGATGGAATAGACTGAATCAACCTGAAAAGTTGTTGAGTATCAGCCACATCAGTAAGACGTCTTTTGCCATCTTCAGCAAGTAATTTCAACTGGTTACAATTTGTAACCGTTTCATTTCCTTCTGCTACCAACCTGTGTTTCAACACTTTCCAATAATTTCTTGGGCTTGGACTATCTGTTAATACCCCAACCACATCAACAATAGAAAAATACCACTTTTCCTCTTCATCGTCCCACACCGTGCGGACTTTTTTCTCCTCAAAAATTTTTAAAGATTCTTTTTTAGTCATTGGATTCTTTTTAAAAATTAAAACAACATTTAAATCGAACAAAATTTCAGTTCCGATTCATGTTGCAAAGATACAACAATATTTGTTGTTTGTCAAGAGGTTTTTAAAAAATTTTAATGCTGGCTTGTAAACGCCTTCGAATCGCCCCAAGCATTATATAACACCTTATGCCCTATCGATTCCATGCGGAGGTCGAGGCAGGTTTGGCATTGGTCGGGTTTGTCTTTCACACAGGCCTTGTCGGGATAGATGAGGTAATTCTCGCGAAACTCGTTCGGCGTAAGGTTCGGCATGATGACGTTAGCGCCCACCATGATGGCTTTCTCGCGACCGAGCGGGTCGACGGTCTGGTTGGCAGTGGCCGCCACCATGTTGATTTCTGGCATCATGAGGCGTAAAACGGCTATCATCTTCAAAGTGAGGTTCATGCGGTCTTTTGCCGATGGAATCTGGTCTTTATATTGATAAAGAGGTGTATCAGGATGCGGGATAAACGGACCCATTCCAACCATTGCGACGTCTTTTTTCTTGAAGAAAAGCAAGTCATCTACCAAATTATCCAAAGTTTGGAACGGAAGGCCAACCATGACGCCAGTGCCAGTTTGATAGCCTAAACTAATTAGATTATCTATACATTCTAGTCTCTTCTGGAAATCGTGTTTTTTATCTTTTGGATGAATCTTATAATAAAGTTCCTCATCGGATGCTTCAATTCGAAGCAGATAACGGTGGGCGCCGGCTTCAAACCAGCGGCGGTAGGTTTCTTCGGTCTGCTCGCCCAATGAAAGCGTGATTCCGAGACTTCCGTTGTCGATTTTCTTGATTTCCTTGACGAGATATTCTATTTTATCGACGAATTCCTTATCGTCGCGCTCGCCGCTCTGGATGGCAACGGAGCCGTAACCGAGTTTATGAGCCAGATGTGCACATTCCAACACTTCGTCGTCGCTCAAAGTGTAACGCTCCACCTTGGTGTTTTTGCTTCTCACTCCGCAGTAGAGGCAATATTTCGCACAGCGGTTGCTGTATTCAATCAAGCCGCGAAGATGGACGTAATTGTCGAGATATTTTAGCTTGGTTTTCAGCGCCTTGTCGAAAAGACGTGACATCTCCTCGCCTTCCGAGGCAAGAAGAGCCTTGATGTCATCTCTGCTTAATTCTGGCTTTTGCAGTATGTCTTTTATTGCGTCCATCATTTTGTCTTTGGCTCCACAACCAAACGGAATCCGTTGTAATTATATCGAGCGTCAGCCCTGTTATATCCGCGGTTTGAGATGCGGCTAAGACGCGAGCTGCGGCTCCAGCTGCCGCCACGCAACACATGGTTCACGCCTGAAGGTTTTCCTTTCGGATTTTTTTGATGCTCCTCACTATATTTGCCAAACCAGTCTTCGCACCATTCCCACACATTGCCGCTCATGTCATAAATGCCGAGTTCATTCGGGAGCTTCATACCCACAGGCATAGGTCCGTAGCCCACAATTGTCCTGTTATACCATGCCACGTCATTAACATTATTGCTTCCGCTAAACTTGTATTTCTTGCTTTTCACCCCGCCTCTTGCGGCGTATTCCCATTCCGCTTCTGTAGGCAGACGGAATTTAGCACCGGTGATTTTATTAAGTTTTTCAATAAAAACCTTGCAATCGTCCCAACTCACCATATAAGCCGGATAGTTGTCACCTCTTCCGTACCTGTTCCACGCCCTTATTATTTCAGGATCCTCACCCATGACAGCAATCCACAAGTCCTGAGTCACCTCATATTTCCCAATGTAAAAATCATTCAAAGTCACTTCATGGGCAGGCTTTTCCACGTTGTACGCGCTTTTTTCCTGCTCAGGTGTCGCACCCATCATGAAAGTGCCGCCTTTAACATACTGCACAATGAATCTCACTCCGTTGACTGTAAATGCGCGGGGACGCGTGCGATTGCGTTCATCGTCTTCCGGTTTATCAAAATTCTCCCCTATTTTCTGAGCCAAAGCAGTGATTTTATTCTTATAAACTGAAACGTCAGAAATCGTGGCTTTGAGCGTAGTCTCTGTAGCCGCCGTCCCAACATTTATCAGACTCGCAGTGACGACAAAATTCTCCTCCACATGATTGATCTCACCGATGACAATTTTCTGGACATTCAGGATTTTTCCCGTCTCAATATATTGTTGTTTATTTAAATTTTTCTTGTCAAAACCTTGATTTACAATACTTTCATTAACTATAATACTATCAACAAAAACATATCCTTTCGGATGGAAATTTGACATAAAAACCGATTTCACGCTGTCGGAAAAAGCCTCAGGCACGCTGTCCGTTGTCTTGAAATCGAAAACGATGATGCTCTGAGCTATCGCAGAACACGAAAACAGCACCACTGCCAGCAGCATCATTATTCTCTTCATGATATTGAAAATCAATTGTTTACCAATACAAATCTTTAACAAGACAACCTGTTTGTTTTAAATTTGCAAAGGTACAAAAATTTTGCAAATGAAATGTCTCAAATGAAGATTTTTCTAATAAACCAACCGCACCGACTGACCGTAGAAACGCTTGCTGTTATACAGAACATTCACATAACCGGATTTGAAATCGAAACTGTAGGCGTTTTCGCTGTTGCTGTAAGAGCTCGACCAGTAGTTGCCGTATGTGCCGACATTGCTTTGAACATTGACACCATTACGATACCCGGCGGCAGGCAGGAAAACGCATCCCGCCGACTCCAACGCCCTCCACCCTGCCATTGTGCATTTGGTTTCCCACGCACTGGTGTCGTTGATGGCTCCCCAAGTGACTCCGGCAGGTGTGCCGCCAGAATATTCGTCAGGGAAAAGAATGACACCGTTCACGGAAGTTCCGTCGGTGTTCACTGTGGCTTCAGTATAACGAGCGTTGGCAGTGCTGTTGACAGTGGCGGTAGTGCTTCTTGAATTCAACATATAAAGCCACTCATCCTTTGTCATGAGATGCCACTCGATGTTGCCGCTGTCCTCTATCTTATTCTGGTTGGAACAATTGTTAAACATACCCCAGTCGCCGTTGATATATTCATCTGTCAGGTTGTACAAGCCATTCGGACCGTAATATGCGGCGTTTGAATTGTCTGTATTATATGGCTTGTAATAATAGTTTGTCTCAGTGCCGAGAAGGTTACAGCCGCTTGTGCCCCACCCGAACAGGCTTATCATGTTTTGGTTAGAGTAATTATCTCCGACATTCTGGCTCGGACGCTCAACCAAATCGTATTGTTTTTCCATAAAGCTGAAATAACCCGTGTTTTTGTTGTATTGCAGGTTCCCTTTGGAAAATTTCACCGTAACGCCATCAGCCACAGAGTATTCAGCATTTATTAAAGGCAGTTCTGTCGCCGTCATAGATACGCCGACACCTTCTGTGTAATACATATTGTTTGTCACGGCAGGGATGCTGGCTGTTGAACAATCATAGCCTTCAACCTTCACCTTGGGGGTTTCTACTTCAGCCTGAGGGAGCATTATCGCCCATTTCGACACGGGGCTGTACGAATAAAGACTTATGAAGCCTGTCTCTCCTGTCGGCACGATTCCAGGTGTCTCAAAATCTACTGTGGCGACATTCTTCATGCCGAAAACAAGCACCTGTTTGCCGGTAACCACAGAAGGCACGAACTTCACCAGTCCGCATTTGTTCTGCAGAGTACAAGAGTACGTGGCTGTGCCTTCCACAAACTTTATATCCGACCTGCCGTATGAAAGGACAGGCAGCACGCTCGTCTGGTCGGAGATATTCACAGTGAACGATGTCGTCGTTCCTGCCGACGGCGCCGCGTTTGGAGCGAGTCCGCCAATGAAATAGAAATGCAGATAGTCTTCTGTTCTCGGGTCGGTGATATCGCCGCTGAATGTCCCATCCGAATATGTCAGCGAGCCCACGTAATGACCGTTGTTGCCCACATAAATCACATCGCCGTCGCCATAGACAACCGAGCCTGTGGTAGGATACACAATATGCTTGGTGTCGCCTACTCTCAGGGTGATATGCACGACTTTGCCACCGCCGACGGATTCGATTGTCTCGGTCTTTTTCCTGCACTGGCTCATTCCTAAAACCAGCATCGTCGCTATAAATATTGTGACTATGTTTTTCATGGCTTGGATTTTTTTTGTGTATCAGACGACACAAAAATACTTAAAAATTTTATTATTTTATAAAAATTAATAAAAAAAGAGACGCCACAATGTGACGTCTCTACGATTTTAACCTTTTTACAAGATTAGATGATACCCTGAGCTAACATAGCTTTTGCAACGCGCATGAAGCCGGCGATGTTGGCGCCCTTCACGTAGTTGATAGTACCGTCAGCCTGTTTACCATACTCAACGCACATGTCATAAATGTCGTTCATGATCTTGTGGAGTTTCTGGTCAACTTCTGGAGCTGTCCAGTTGATGTGAGCTGCGTTCTGGCAGATCTCGAGACCTGATGTAGCAACACCACCTGCGTTGACAGCCTTACCTGGAGCGAATGGGATACCAGCTTTCTGGATAGCCTCGATTGCGCCTGGTTGGCAACCCATGTTAGAAACTTCAGCGACATACTGTACGCCGTTCTTGATCAATTCTTTAGCATCCTCTTCTGCCATTTCATTCTGGAATGCGCATGGGCATGCGATATCGCATTTCACTGTCCAAGCTTTCTTACCAGCGGTGAATTTAGCTTTGCCTGGGAATTTGTCGGCCATATCCTGAACCTTGTTACGGTTAGAAGCACGCATATCGAGCATGTAGTCGATCATTTCTTTGGTGATACCGTCAGCGATTTCGCAAACGCCGTCTGGGCCAGAGATAGCGACGACCTTAGCGCCGAGTTCTGTAGCTTTGATAGCTGCACCCCATGCCACGTTACCGAAGCCTGAGAGAGCGACTTTCTTGCCCTGCATTGTCTCACCCTTCTGGTGAACCATGCGGTCGACATAGTACATTGCACCGAAACCTGTAGCTTCTGGACGGATCAATGAACCACCCCAGCCGTAGCTCTTGCCTGTAAGAGCGCCTGTGCTGTGCTCGCGAGCGAGTTTCTTGTAAGCACCATAGAGGTAACCGATTTCACGGCCGCCGACGCCGACGTCACCAGCTGGTGAATCCTGGTCAGCACCGATGTTTCTCCAAAGCTCATACATGAAAGCCTGGCAGAAACGCATGATTTCAGCGTCTGATTTTCCTGTTGGGTCGAAATCAGCACCACCTTTACCACCACCGAGTGGGAGG
>JAFZKP010000038.1 GCA_017553625.1 Bacteroidales bacterium | reverse complement strand
GGGATCTTACCGAAACGCTTTATAATCTTGCAAGTATATAATCATAACAAATTGAATTACAGATAATTAAATCGTTTTCCCACCATTTCCCACCATAATTTTCTTGACATAATTGTTTTGCGAGTCTAATTTTGCTCACAATTTAAAATCTAATGTATGTTAAGAAAAATCATTCTTCTTGTTTTTATGTTCGGTGTCACGGGCACGATTTTCGCTGACAATCTTGTTATTAATGATGAGATTACAATACTTGCAAATAATGGATGCGGAAATGACAGGTCAGCCTCAATTTCCGCCCACATCAACGGACATTATTTAAATGTGGCGTTTCTTGCCGACCTCGGTTCGGTAACCATAAAGATTCTGGACGAGAGCTATACCATGTTGGAGTTGTCTTATATAGAGACTCCATCAGGATACCAGTATTACATCCCGTTGGAAGGCCGCTACACATTGCTCATAGCGTTGGAGGACGGCGACGAATATCGGGGGGATTTTGAAGTGAGTGAATAATGTTTTATGAAAGTAAATTCAAAAAATTCATATAATAATAACTCAAATGCTTTACTAATTAATAACTAAATCATTCGAAATATGAAAAACACTCTTAAAAACAGCCTAATTCTGTTTATGATGCTATTTGAAACAATAGGATCATTGGATTTGCACTCCCAAAACTATGAAAAAGTGTTAAAAGCTGATTCCACTGCATGGATTACATATCATAGAGAACTTGAAGGCATTATGAAAGACTTAGCCTATGTAAAAAACATTAACGATGTGAATTATTTGTATTATATTTGTGGTGTTGACTTTTTGACTGAATCGTATCTCATTGGCACATTACGGGAAGAGGATGGTCGCTTATGGATAACATATTGTGAAGATCCCGACAATGAAACTCTGCTTATGGACATGAATCTTGAAGTCGGCGATGAATTTGTCTTTGATGAATGGAACAATGTATCTGCAATAGTCAATGAAGTAAAATTTGAAAACGGACGTAAAACAATAATATTTAACAGGACATCTTTTAAATGGTTTGGAGAACCCTTCATGTTTATAGAAGGAATGGGAAGAAATATCATGGGGTATTTTCAGTATGACGATTACGACCAGTCTTATCAATCGTGCAAGTTTGACGAACAAGATCTGGCTTATTCAACAGCAAATACGCATTTCTCGGATTGTGAATATGTGACTGATGCTGTAAACGAATATTCAGATGAGATTCAGAAGATTGAAGTGTATCCAAATCCGGCACAAACAGAAGTAATCATAAATTTTAATAACAATTCAGAAGAACAGAAAACCATTAATATATTCAATATCAATGGTTCTTTACTAAAAACAGTTTCAGGAATTGGTGAAAAAACAATCATACCCATCAATGACCTGAATGCGGGTGCTTATTTTATAAATGTTATAACAAAAGATAAAGAATTGTACAAAAAATTACTAATTATATAATAGATTTAGAATTATGAAATACAGATTTTATTTAGTTGTATTATTTTGTTTCATAATGTTTTCACAAGTTAAAGGACAGGAATACTATGATACAATATGTTGGGTTTGGGTCAATGATCCTCAATACTATGCTATTGAAGGAGACAGGTTTTCTGATATAAGTGATCTTAACTCATTGTTTATACAAAAAAATGTCAGTTATTATGAGCAAGCATATCCATATGCAAAAACTCCAGATTTGTTAAAAATACATGAAATCCGTTGTGCTACTGGTGCAAATATTGACACTGTCATAAACTGTTTGGAAAACAGATTCGATAACACATTTTACAATTTTTCAAAGATAGAAATAACAAACGAATATTTCATGGATTACGACCCTGTTGATCAGATGTGGGTAGATCATGCCAACACATGGCTTTGGCATCTTAAAAAAATCCAAGCCGACCTTGCCTGGAATATTACACAAGGAGATACAGCTGTAAAACAGCCGTTTTGGATTTTGTTATAGATGAAGAACATCCTGATTTGATAACAGAAATAAGACCATCTAATTATCCTTATCAACAACCGCCCAATTGTGACACATTGATATTATTGATGAATGCTTCAATTTATTCTAATCATGGTACATCTGTTGCGTCTTTTGTATCTGCTGAAACCACAAAACAAGGAGAAGTGCCCAATGGCGACCTCGCTTCCGTTGGTTTTGACACAAAAATTATACCATATCGTATATCAACATCAAGAAATGATTTTTTACAGAAAGCTTTACATAGTTCTACAGTTGCTGGTGCCGATGTTATTGTCTCATGTGCAGGAGGTGCTATTGGTTGCTATCCAGAACCAAATACAGGAGAAGAACTTGTCATGAAAGAAATATTGAATAATGGTACTGTAATAGTAATGCCAGCGGGTAATGGATTCCATTCCCAAAACAGATCATATTGTGGTGATGAGAACCAAGCTACAGAACATTATCCATTTAATTCCTCATATGATGAAAGGGTTATTGTTGTGACAAGTACAGATACCGCTGATTATCATCGTTATATTAGAGAGGGTGTTGATCACACACACAGTCATTTTCCAACTATTGACATTTGTGCTCCAGGGTATAATGTTATGGGAGCAGTCCATAGTCTTATTGCAAACAACCCTGATTGGCCATATTATGGAAGTTTAACAGGTACGTCATTCGCAGCGCCAATAGTAGCAGGATCATGTGCTTTGTTAAAATCAATAAACAAGGATTTCACTCCAGGTGAGATAGAATATTTTATAAAATCCACAGCCGATTCTGTTCGTGATGAGAGTTTATATCCTGGAATGCTTGGAGCTGGTCGTATAAATGTTTATCATGCCATCGCTATGGCAAATAATTGTTCCACAGGAATTGTATCAAATAACGAAATCTGGAACACTGACACCATTGTCGTTTGTGGTGTTGAAATTATGCAAGGTGCATGTCTCACAATAAGTTCAAATGTTAAGTTATCCAAACATAGTCCTATAATAGTTCATACTGGTGGAAAATTGGTGATTGACGGAGGTTGTCTTACTTCATTGGATGAAATACAATGGCCAGGAATTCAAGTCTGGGGAAATAGCAATGAGCACCAATGTCTCGTGAACGGCGAGTATCTTCAAGGCTATCTCGAGATGAAAAACGGCGCGACGATAGAGAATGCAGTATGTGCTGTGGAATTATGTCGTCCTAACTACGGTAACACTTCAGGCGGTATCATACATGCCTCAAATGCCGTGTTCCGAAACAACGCCAAATCTATCCATGCCGCATATTATACCAATCACAATCCTATTACCGGGGCTGAGATAACGTATAACAGTTGGTTTAGACAATGCACCTTTGTTATTGACGAGAAATATTTGGGAACCGAGACATTCAACAAACATGTTGATATGGGGCATGTTAAGGGTATAAGCTTCAAGGGTTGTGACTTTTCTGTTCTTCCAGGTATTTATGGTGTATCTTCATCGTGCATTGGTATCGAATCCTATAGTGCAGGATTTGCAGTGGAATCCTACTGTGATGACATCTATAATGATCCGTGCCCTGAAAACAGCATAATACGCAGCACTTTCACTGGTTTCAATAATGGAATACTATCTGTTAATGATGGCACAAATGCATGTGCTTTCTCTGTAAAAGACGCTGTTTTCACCAACAACAATCGTGGCATATATGCCCAAAACACAGGCTTTGCCACCATACTGAGAAATGAGTTCATTGTTGACGGCGGATTAAATTGTGGATATGGGGCGTATGCTGATGGTATAACGGGGTTCTGCATCGAGGAAAACAATTTCAGACCAACCTCTGAGATGCAAGCCTCAACATTTGGAATAGGAGTATTCAACTCCAGAAGCGTTAACGATATATACCTGAACACATTCGAGAATCTCACCTGTGGCAATCTGGCGTATGGAATAAACCATACGGCGGATTTGAGCGGGAGACCTCCGGCGATTGTATTCGGTCTGACATATTCATGCAATGACAACACGGACAACGCCATAGATTTCTGTGTGCTGAAAGACATCGGAAGCGAAGGCATTGGCTCATTGCAGGGCTCGGCATCGTCACCTGCAGGCAACACATTCGGCGGCAACCAGTATCATTTCTACAACGACGGCAGTTACCCTGTCAACTATTATTACAACGCTAATAGTTCTTATGAGATACCGAACACTTCGAAACTATTTGGAGTGAATACTTATTCCACAACCTACAACAACAGTTGTGCATCGCATTACGGTGGTGGAAGTGTGTCTAAATCTCCAGAAGAGAAAGCCGCACTTGCGGATGCATACAAACTTGCGGATGACGCATACAACCAGCTTGTTGAAATGTACGACAGCCAGATAGCGGCAGGCATAACACCCAAAACAGAACTCATAGCTCAGATTTACCAATACGCCCATGAAAGGAATATGGCAGTCGGTGACATTGTACGCAGCGATTTAAACGACAGCGTCGCCAATCCTACGGAACTGCGCCAGTGGCTCGGCAAGATGCACGACATCGCTGCCGACAGAATGGCTGTTGCATCTTATATGCATGAAGGCGACTTCAAAAACGCGCTCGTCTTGGCTAACTCATTTCCAGATGTTTACAGCTTAAAAGACGATGATTTGTCGGATCACAACGACTACATGAAGCTTCTCGCTCTTTATCAGACATTGTACAATTCGAATCGCACGGTTCATGAAATGACCAAAGAAGAACTGGTTGTTGTAAATAGTATCGCCGAGTATGGATTGGGCACTTCGAGACTGATGGCAAGAGCCATAATGATGGAGGTTTCCGACAGGTTTGTTGAGCCATACATATGTCCCGAACTGCCAGGATGGAATTCCAGAGGAGAAAATAGCAATACGGACTACAGTTGTGAAGAAAATGACGGCTTTAAAGTCAGTGTAACTCCAATTCCAGCCACCACATTTGTCTCTGTTGAATATAAACTACCAGACAACACCACGAAAGCGACCATGGCTATAACGAATGTGCTTGGGGTTAAAAAGATAGAAATGGAAGTTAAAGGCAATCAAGGAGTTGAAACAATCGACATCTCAAACCTCACCCCTGGCATCTATATTTTAAAGGTGAAAACAACCGACGGCAAGGAATACACCGAAAGAATCGTGAAGGATTAACCATCTTGTAGAGACGTGCCATGGCGCGTCTCTACCTCTTCGCTATCCATTCAGGAAAGCTGTAGGCGAAGCCTCTTCCGCCATATTTCACCTTCATGAGGTCGTTGCGATGACCTGAAAGCTTCACCAGACACTGGTTGATTTTAGCTTTCATCTTGTTTTCGCCCATGGCTATGCCTGCTTTTTCGGCACGCGCAATCGCCTTTTCATATATATCCTTGCTTGTAGTCGGTCTGCCGTTTTCCTTGATAATATCAAGAATGATATTATCCCATTTCGACAGCGGATATGGTTTTCGAGTTTTTTCTTTTTTCCTTATAATCGGTTGATTGTCAATACCATTACCTAAAAGTTTTGTAAATTCCTCAATCTTCTGATTGTAAATGTCAATCTTAGCGAGGCATTTTCTAACTTCAGACTTGAATTCACCTATCAAGCTGATAATCTCTTCTTTAGAAAGCTCTCTTTTCTCCATATTTTATTATAGTTTACAAGAATTGCGCAAAGATAATAAAAATTATTAAAAAAATAATTAATTTTGCAAAGTCTATTAAAAAACTTTTATGGAAGACATCATCAGCTTTTTGAACCTCATAGTTGAAAACAACAACCGCCCGTGGTTTCAGCAGCATAAGGATTTGTATATCAACGCGCAAAATAAATTCAACGCCATTGCGGAACAGATATTAATAGGTGTGCAGAAATTCGACCCGCTCACCCGCGGACTGACCTTGAAAGACTGCACCTACCGTTTCTACCGCGACACAAGGTTTTCGCCAGACAAGAGCCCTTACAAGCGTCATTTCGGCTTGTTCATCTGCCCCAACGGCAAAAAATCGGGCTTGGCAGGCTATTATTTCCACATAGAAGGCGAAGGAGCTGAATATCTCGGGCATCACGGGCTGTATCCGGGCATGTATATGTGCGAGCCGCGAATCACGAAAAGTGTGCGCGAAGACATCAGCACCAAAGGCGATGAATTTGAAAAAGCACTGAAAAAAGCCAAGAATTTCAGTATTGATTTCTCTTCCAAGCTGAAAAAAGTGCCGAAAGAGTATCCGGCAGACCATCCTTACGCCGAATACCTTAAATTAAAGGACTTCTGTCTTTATCAAACCATCACAAACGACCAGCTTTTTTCAAAAAACCTTGCGGAATGGGTCGTTGAGGAGTTCCGTTCGTGCTACGATTTCAACTCGTTTTTGAACCGCTCAGCACTTTTTGTGATGGAAAACGAATAATTTTTCATTTTTGATGCAGCAAAACCACCTTTCATTCGTTAAGAAGATGTAAAACGGACGAAATGTTAGGATTCAACATTGTTTTGGAAAGGGCAAGAAAAGGCAACGAGCAGTCGCTGATGAGGCTTTACGACCTCTGCTGCGACACAGTCTTCAACGCCTCGTACAGGATAGTGATGAACGCACAGGACGCGGAAGAGATAACGCAAGACGCATTCCTGAAAACATTTGAAAACCTTGACAGTTTCAGCGGTTCCGAACGCGATTTCGTCGCCTTTGTGAAGACCGTCGCCATCAACAAGAGCATCGACATGTTCAGGAAGCATTCCAAGGAACCGTTTTACGAGGAAATCGACAACACCGCCGACCAGATTGAAGACGACACTGATTTTGAAGATTTCCCGATAGAGAAAATAAAAGAGGCCTTGAACAACCTGCCTGACGGCTACCGCCTGACGATAACGCTGCGCCTGATTGACGGGCTGGAGTTTTCGGAGATAGCAGAGAGGATGGGAATTAAGGAATCGAGTGTGAGGTCGCAGTATGCGAGGGGGCTGGAGAAACTTCGCTCCAACGTCACTGCGCAATACAATGAGGTTCCTCACCCCTAACGGGGTTCGGAATGACAGCGGTATCATAAAAAGAAACGTTGTCATTCCGAGCGGAGCGAGGAAACTCAAACAAATAAAACGTAACAAACAAATAAATATGAATATAGAACAAAAAATAAGAAACAACGCCGCGTCATTCGATGACGTGAAGATGCCGGAGGGAAGCCGCGAGAGGTTCGAGGCGAGGCTTGGAAAGGTTACCGCAAAGCATAATGAGGTTCCTCGCGCCTTCGGCGCTCGGAATGACAGACGTTTGTGGTTAACATGGACAACAATGGCGGCAGCGGCAGTGGCGGTTTTCATCATGGTGTTTGGGTTGAACCATTACAATGACATCACGACACAGGTGCCGCAAACGGCTGACAATAAATTAGTTGAGATGCGTCGTGTTTATGACGAGAGAGTCGACGAAGCCATATACAACCTCGAAGAAGTGATGAAAAACGTCGACGATTCGACAAAAATGCAAATCAACGCGGTGATCGACGGACTGCTCGACATGGGCGATGTCTTCGCAGAACTGGCACCGATGCCCGAAGAGCGCCAGATGGCTATCGCAGAACAGATTTACGACAACAATTTGAGAACATTGGAATTATTAACCGACAAATTAAACAAGTAATATTATGAAAAAGTTTTTGATTTTAACAGTTTTAAGCATGACGGCCTTGTTCGCCGCCGCATTCAACAACGGAGACCGCAATTACCATTACAAATATGAGATGGAAAAAACCGTCGAGAAGACCTTCGACGTGGAAGCCCTGCCAAACCTCGTGATGGACGGTATCTACAGCGATTTCATCATCACCACATGGGACCAGCAGAAGATTGATTTCAAGGTGAAAATCACGGTGAAAAGCGACAAAGAAAGCGCAGTGAGAAGCCTCATCGACATCATTGACGTTGAACTTGGCGAGAACTGCAACACCGTAACGGCAAAGACCATTTTCAACACCAAGACAAACAGGTCTTTCAATGCCTCAGTGTCGATAAAGTATTACGTGCAGGTACCGCAGGACGTACTGATGAATTTGCAGACAAAATACGGCGACATCACACTCGACCAGGTGCGCGAGAAGCTGAAAGTCGAATTGAAATATGGTGACTTCAAAGCCGACAACATCCTGATTGACGACATCAAAAACAACGCCATCGAGGTGAAATACGGTAACATCAACATCGACAATGTCAACCAGATGGCGTTATGGCTGGAATACGGCGACGCAAAGATAAACACCTGCGACTACATCGACGGAACACTGAAATACAGCAAAGTTTTCGTCACTGATATGAATCATTGCATGTTGGAACTCAAATATTCAGATGCAAGAATCGAGAAGGCAAACAAAGTCTTATTTGTCAACACCGCCTATTCCGACGTGAAAGTGAGAAACGTCACAAACAGGTTATCAGTCAACATGAAATATTCCGATTTGAGTGCCACAGTGACATCGTTGACTCCAAGCGTCGAAATCGATGGGGCTTATTCCGACGTGGTGTTGCACCTTGACGAGAACGCCTCGTTCGACTACAAGCTCGATTCGTCATACGGCGACATCAAATTCAAGGGCTTCTTCGACAAGAAAAGCATTGAAGGCAGAGGGCATTACGGCGACGGAGAACGCGGTTTGCTTGACATCACGGTGAAATACGGCGACGTCGACATTTGTAAAAACAAATAATCTTTTTTTCATACTTTGAATTTTTATGCCGGATTTCGGTATTCGGCATAATTTTTTTATTATTTTTGCAACATTATAAATTTTCGTCATTTCGACTGGAGCGAAGCGAAACGGAGAAATTTAGATTTCTCGACTTCACTGCGTTTCGCTCGAAATGACTGGTACAATAACATTAAACAATGAAGCGAGCAGCATTATTATTAACCATTATTCTATTGAATATCAGTGCTTTATTTGCACAAAACACCATCTCCGGAACATTGGTCGACGACAAGACCAACGAAAATCTGTTATTCGCCAACATTGGTCTGATTCGTGCCACCGACACCGTTTACATCAGTGGAACGGCATCCGACGACAAAGGCTTCTTCAAGTTCGAGAACGTGCGAAACGGCCAGTATATACTGCAAGTCACAGCCATCGGATATGAGAATTACAAAAACATCCTTGACGTTGCTGACGACATCGATTTGGGCGTCATCAGGATGTACGAAGGCTCAGTTAGACTTGACGAGGTGGTGATAACAGAGAAAAAACCGCTTTTCGCGAACGAGGGCGAAAAGACGCTTTACAACGTGAGTGAAGACCCGTCGATTCAGACCGGAACGGCATCCGACGCCTTGCAGAACGCCCCCGGCGTGGAAGTCGACGTGGAAGGCAACATCACGCTACGCGGCGTGTCGTCGGTAGAAATCTGGATCAACGGAAAGCCATCGCATCTCAACGAGGAGAACCTGAAAACTTACATTCAGCAGCTGCCTGCAAACGCCATCAAGACCATCGAGGTCATCACCAACCCGAGTGCGCGCTACGCCTCGAAGAGCGACGGTGGCATCATCAACATCGTTACAAACGCCAAGGTGCAGAAAAACCAGTTCATCAGCTTCGGCGCGAGAGGCTCGTCACGACCTGACATTTCACCGTGGGTGTCGTACGTATACGCTAACGATAAGATTTCGTTCAACCTTTATCTCAACGGCAATTACAGACACAACAAAAATGACCAGAACGGCTACAGCTACTCTTTCAGGGACAGTGAGAATCCCGGCATTCTCGACACCACGACCACCACACGATATGTGGGCAAGGGCGACGACAACAGCTACGGTGGCGGTTTCTTCATGAATTTCCAATATAACATCGACACCATGAACAATGTTTCAGTGTGGATGGGCGGCTGGCCTAACTGGAGCAACAGCACAAGCTGGCAGGACTATTACCGCAACGAATACCGCGACAACGGCATCGAACGAAACCACTACTACACCGACACCGACGCCTCTGGCAACTTCGCCGGATTAAACGGAGGAGCGGAATACCAGCATCTCTTTAACAACGAAGGACATAACATCACCTTCAGCCTCAACGGAGGCTACTGGGGAGGCGGCAACAACAGCACCAACTCGAGAACGTATTATTTCCCGAACGACAGCATTCAAAGACTCACCGGATACCGCAACAAATACAATTATGGCGATTTTAACTACGACGCCAACATCGACTACAACCTCCCGTATATCAAAAACGGCGAAATCGGTCTGGGCGTGTCGTACTCGCACAATCCCGACACATATCACATTGTTTACGACACCTTGATTGACGCGACGAACTACACCAACGACCATCTTCGCACCCTTGACCGCGTTAGCTGGAGCGACGGCTTCGACGCCTATCTCACCATTCAGCATAAATTCGGCAATTTCGTGGTGAAACCAGGTATCAGAATGGAATACGAAGACGTGCATTGCAATATGGACGGCTACATGGTTGACCATCAATCGAAATCTTACCTGAACTGGCGTCCTTCAATACACATGTCATACAGAACGAAGTCGATGCACAATTTCAAGTTCAACTATTCGAGACGCATCAGCAACCCTGACGCGCGTTATCTCACCAACTTCATCGAATATGAACAGGAAAGCCTTGACCTCGGCAACATGAACCTGAAATCCGTTTACACCAATTCACTTGAAGCCGGGTGGACAAAATATTTCAACAAATTCGGAAGTGTCGGATTATCAACATATTATAGAGACTCTAACGGCAGCATCAACAGCGTGACGGAAAACGTTTTCGACAGCGTGTTCTTCAATCGTTGGGTGCGTGCCACCAAGCCTTACAACGTCGATAACAGCTACAATCTCGGCTTTGAAGCCAATGTGATGTACCGCCCGACAGGATTTTTCAACATGCGACTTTACGCCAACGTGTATGACTCGTACTATTCGACAATGTTCAACGGTCAGAAAGTGTCGAGCGATATGTGGTCGTACAGCTTCAGACTGAATGTCTGGGCGAAGCTTTGGAACAAGCTCGAGGTGCATGCATCAGGACATTACCGCTCAGCCACACAGTCACTTTATGCGGAGAGAAGACCTTCATATTCAATAAATTGCGGTCTGCGTGCCGATTTCTTCGACAAGAAAATGTCGGTGCATTTGAACGTGAACGACATCTTCAACTGGAACAAATGGGATAACAACACATACAACCCGTATTACATTTCATACAGCTCGTATAAGTTCAACAGCCGTTCCATCAGTGCAGGCGTGACATTCCGTTTCGGAAAGATGGAGCTCGAGAGACGCGCGCGCGAGGGCGGCGAGGACGCTGGAGGCGAAATGAACATGGGAGGCGGGAAATAATTTGCTGCCTTCGGCAGAATGTGTTGAAATATGTTAAATGTGTTTATGAAAAAAATATTTTTAATATTAGGGATTATTATTACGTTTGTGGCTTGTGAAAACAGCAATAAGCCAACACAAACCGCGCAGAAAGTCGAGAAGAAAACCGTTATTGTGCCTGCTTTCAACGGCGATTCCGCATATTATTTTGTGAAAATGCAATGTGATTTCGGTCCGCGTGTCCCCGGTTCAAAAGCGCATCAGCAGTGCGCCGAATGGATGGTGAAGACGCTCAAAGGATATGCCGACACCGTCTTCATTCAGGATTTCAAGACACGCGTCTACGACGGGAAAGCGTTCGACGGCAAAAACATAATAGCATCATTCAACCCCAACGCCAGAAAACGCATCATCATCGCAGCACATTGGGACTCAAGACCTTACGCCGACAACGACCCTGATGAGAAAAACTGGAAAACGCCTATCGACGGTGCCAACGACGGCGCTTCCGGCTGTGGTATCATGATGGAGATGGCACGTGTGATGAAAACACATCGCATCGCCGACAACATCGGTATCGATTTGATTTTCTTCGACTTGGAAGACTACGGAGCACCGAAATGGGCGGACGAGAACCTTCATAACGACCTCGCCTGGGGTCTCGGTTCACAATATTGGTCGAAGAAACCTCACGTCAGCAATTATTCGGCATATTACGGCATCCTGCTCGACATGGTCGGAGCATCAAACCCACGTTTTCCGAAGGAATATTATTCGCAGCGTGACGCGGCATGGGTGCTCAACAAGGTGTGGCGCACCGCACGCGACATGGGATATGACGATTGTTTCCTCAACGAAATCGGCGACCCTATCAACGACGACCACATTTACATGATTCATTACGCCGGCATCCCGACAATCGACATGATACACCTCAACGGCGAAGAAGACCGCACATCATGTTTCTACCCTTATTGGCACACTATGCAGGACAACATCGAACAAATCGACGTAAAAACCTTGCAGATGGTGGGGAATGTGGTGATGAAAGTTATCTATTCAGAATAATGTGGTCGCTACGCGACAATGTGTAGCCTTCGGCTAATGTGTTGCTTCGCAAAAGCGGCACATTTCAACACATTCCGCGAAGCGGCAAATTATTTTACAAATTTCCTCCCGTTTCGGATATAAACGCCCCGATAATTTTCAGGTAATTCTGTTCCCAGACAACGTCCTTCAACGGTGTAGATGAGGTTGTCTTTCAATGAATTGTTCTCAAAAACCTCGCCGACAGCATCGTCACCGCCGACGTATGGGATGTAGGTGACGAGACCGAGACTCGGGTCATCATTTTGGTGAACGATATGGCTTTCAATAACATCCTCTTCAACCGTGCCCCAGTCGTTGCCGACTGCCATGATATTGCAGGCAGAGTTGTTGTACAAGTCATAAATCACGCCGCCGTTGCCGTTGTCGTGAATCTCGTTGTAACCCCAGTCATCTTCGGTTCCGAGGTCAATATCATGTAAATCAATAGCTGTAATGCCCCATAAATTGCCGGTAATCACATTGTTACGTAAAATTGCCTTATTGGTAATCGAAGAGCCGTAAATCGAGATACCGCTGCCGCCGTTCATCGGGTTTTCCTCGTGATTATTGTTAATAAACTGATTACCAATGATAACCGACGAGATTCTCTCTCCTTGTTGGTTATAGCCGTAACGACCTTCACGGATAATGTTGTCTTTCAGGAGCACTTTTGTAAACTCCATCCCCATCAGGTCGGCTATTGAGATACCGCCAACATACCATTGAGCCATGATAGTGTAAATCTCATTGCCGACGATGCGAATAGTGTCTTCTGCGCCAGGTCCAAGGTTAATCTGCGGAGCATTTATGCCGTTGACATTGGTATCAAAGTCACAGTTCAAAATTTGAGGTGAAGCTTGTCCATTAATCGGTGAACCGATGGCAGAGCCTTCATTCAGCATGAAGTAGCAGTCCTTAATAGTCGGATCACAGTTTAAAATATTGATGACCGAATTGCTGTAATCCCTTGTAAAATAAACGAATTTCACATCATCGAAAGTCACATCCGATTCAATGACCTTGATGCCTGCGCCGTCGGAGAAATACATCTTTTTCACAAGGCAGTTAGTGGCGTTTTCAAAGCGCATGCTGAATTGGTTCTGCTGAGTGCCATAGAGTTTTACTCTATCACCTGTTTGGACGCAATTCATTGAGCCATTGATGGTTATGAGCACGCCAGGAGCATCGATTCGCATCACCTGGTTGTCAATCAGAAGCACGTCGTTATGCGCAATCGTCAAATCGGCATGGATGGTGAATGTAGTGCCAACATTTGTCACCACTCCGTCCGTTGCAGCCACGAGGTCGGGCAAGGTGTAAGTGTTGCCGTCGCCAGGGCTAACCCATTGAGCATTAATCGCCGAAACTAGTCCGGCGATTAACGCTATTGTTAAAACTATTTTTTTCATAAAACACATTTTAACAAATTTCAACACATTTTGCGAAGCAACACATTATTTCTTAATTGCTGCGATACCTGGTAATTCTTTACCTTCGATGGCTTCGAGCAAAGCGCCGCCACCTGTTGACACGTATGACACCTGGTCGGCGAGGTTGAATTTGTTGATGCAAGCCACCGAGTCGCCTCCGCCGATGAGCGAGAATGCGCCGTTCTTGGTTGCCTCTACGATTGCAAGAGCGATAGCTTTTGAACCTTGAGCGAATGTGTCAAACTCAAACACGCCGCTAGGACCGTTCCAAAGGATAGTCTTCGAGCCTTTTATGACATTGGCGAAGAGCTCGCGAGTCTTAGGACCGATATCCATGCCTTCCCAGCCTTCTGGAATATTCATCGGGTCAACCACTTGAGTATCAGCGTCGTTTGAGAATTTATTACCAGCCAAAGTATCAATTGAAAGAACGAGGTTGACGCCTTTCTCTTTAGCTTTAGCGATGATTTCGAGAGCGAGGTCGAGTTTGTCGTCTTCACAGATTGAGTTGCCGATTTTGCCGCCGAGAGCCTTCTTGAAGGTGTATGTCATGCCGCCGCAGAGGATGAGGTTGTCGACCTTTGTGAGCAGATTCTCGATGATTTCAATCTTTGTTGACACTTTCGAGCCGCCCATGATAGCGGTGAAAGGATGTTTGATGTCGTTCATAACCTTGTCGACAGCAGCCACTTCCTTGCCCATGAGATAGCCGTACATCTTGTGTTCTGCATCGAAATAGTCAGCGATGAGGGCTGTCGAGGCATGAGCGCGGTGGGCAGTTCCGAAAGCGTCGTTGATATAATATTCGGCGTATGAAGCGAGGGTTTTGGTGAACTCTTTCTGCGCAGCTTTCACCTCTTTCTTTGCTTCGTCGTAGCCAGGCTCGCCTTTTTCCACACCACGTGGTTTTCCTTCTTCCTCAGCGTAGAAACGGAGGTTTTCAAGAAGCATCACCTCGCCTGGTTTCATTGCTTTGATAGCGTCAGCAGCCTTCATGCAGTCGTCAGCGAAGATGACTTTTTTGCCGATGAGTTCTTCAAGATGATTCACTATCGGTTTGAGAGAATTCTTCGGATCTGGGTTCTTTTTCGGACGGCCGAGGTGCGACATGATGATAAGAATACCATTGTCGTTCATCACTTTACGCAATGTCGGCATTGCAGCACGCATACGGGTGTCGTCGGTGATGTTGAAGTTTTCATCTAATGGCACATTGAAATCAACGCGAACGATGACGCGTTTGCCAGAGAAATTAACTTGATCGATGTTTGTCATAATGTTAAATTTTTATGTTTATAAATAATTTAGTTTCCAAAACAAGCGAAAATTCTTTTTATCAACTGTTTGATACTGTTTGGCTTAGGCAGTTTTTCCTCTTCCACTTCCGTGAAATCAGTATCGCCGCGGCGAAGATATTTCTGGGTAAAAGTGCCTGGGCTTATGCCCCATTTCAGTTGGAACATCTTCTTTCCGGGGTTTTTGCGCATCCTTTTCGTGGATTTGCTTCCGAAATGATATACGAGACTATTGCCGACACCAATAAAATCACGCACTCCCGCATGCCAGAGCTTGCGCGAGATGTCAGGGTCGGAGTACCAGCCAGGATGGAATTCGACGCTCATTCCGCCAACGAGATCCCAGCAGTCGAGAGGCATGACATTGGGCGGCCAAGTGCTTCCGCGCCAGTCGTTGCGGCAAAGACTGTCTTTTTCCTTTAACAAATCAGCCTCACGGAAAGTCTCTATATCGGTTCCGAAGTCTTTATGAACCACGCACGGATTGTTTCCAGTCGGCTCGATGAGAGTGCTGGAAATCATGAAATACTTATGCGTATCTTTTTGATTATCAGTTAGTTGATTGATACGTTCAAGAATCGGGACATCCCAATTTGGCAGAAAATACATGTCATCGTTGGCGTAAAACACAAACTTTGTGTCGATGAGACTTCGGCAAGCGTTCAAGGCGTAGCAGATGCCAATGTTTTCCTTTGCATAGATATAATCAAGCTCTTGATTTTCAACCCATTGCAGTGTTCCATCCACACCTTCATTGATAGCGATGATAATCTGATGTTCGTAAGCCGAGTTTTTGCGGATGCTGTTCACACAAAGCTCAAGATATTTGAGATTATTCCACGTCGGGATAATGAAAGTGAAGCAGTAATCCTTTTTCGGGGCACGTCTATATCTCTCAAAACTTATCATAACTTATTGTCTATCAAATTTTTAAGTGTTTGATATTTGTATTTTGTAGCTTTTGCGGTGATGTGGCAGATATGTAATCCGTCGGCACCGTCGAGGAAACCGAGTTGGAAAAGATAATGTTGCACGAAAGCGAAAACCGGCGACACGACCATATAAAACGAGGCGTGCTTCTTCCCTTTTTCAAAATAATGTTTTCCGCGCATCTCGGCAAATTTAAACATCTGATGCTCAAAGGCTTGCACCGTTGCAAACGAATAATGAAGCAGGTCGCCGTCAAGCAGATTCTCTTTTATTTCCGTTGAAAACTGTATCGTTTCATGAATCTCGCCCTGCCATTTTCCCACTTTTCGGTTCCAGATGCGTATCTTTCTGTCGGGATACCAGCCACAATGACGTATCCAGTGGCCGCAATAGTTTGTCAAGCGGTTCATACTGAACACGTTATCATCGGAAATGTTTTTGTTTTTAAGTTCCAAAATTGATTTCTTCAGCTCATCTGAAAGCACCTCATCAGCGTCGATGCTGAAAATCCAGTCGTTGGACGCGAGACTGTTGGCGAAGTTCTTCTGCTCAGAATATCCAAGCCATTCCTGCTGTACAAACCTGACATTGAACGACTTACAAATCTCTTCAGTGCTGTCGGTCGAAAACGAGTCGACCACAACAATCTCGTCTGCGACATCTTTCAATGACTGCAGGCATCGGCTGATGTTGAACTCTTCGTTTTTTGTGATTATGACAGCTGTGAGTAACATTGCACGAATCTTAAAGAACTATGACGAGACGAAAACCATAGTCACCGAACTTCTCGCCTGCGCTGTCTTTGCCTCTATTTGAAACGCGACAACTTTTAGCATATTTAGACCAACTGCCGCCGCGAAGCACATGTTGAGAGCCTTTTGTTGAACCAGTAGGATTTGTCTGGCTTTCGCTGCTGTATTTTCCATACTTGTCCTCGCACCATTCCCAAACATTTCCGCTCATATCGTAAATCCCAAGTTCATTTGGCGACTTCATTCCGACAGGATGAGTCTTACCGTCACTGTTATCTTCTTGCCATGCGACATCTCCGATGACATCACTTCCGCTGAATCGATAACCTTTGCTCTTGTTTCCGCCACGTGCGGCGTACTCCCATTCGGCTTCGGTAGGCAGTCTGAAATTCTCTCCTGTTTTCTGATTCAGTTTTTTGATAAAAGTCTGCACATCTTTCCAGCTCACGCTTTCAACGGGCAGGTTTTCGCCCTTCCACGTCGACGGTCTGTTACCCATCACCGCCTTCCAAAGAGCCTGTGTCACTTCGTATTTCCCGATGTAGTAATCGCTTAAAGTGACGCTATGAGTCGGCTTCTCGTCATCATCAGCGCCCACCTGTTCCGATGTTCCACCCATGGTGAATGTGCCGCCTTTCACAGCTATCATATCGAAAGAGACGCCGCCCACAGTGTAAGTCTTGACGACAGGTTTGCTCGGTGTTGTCACGGGGTGTCTGACAGGGGTTTGAGTAGTGGTGGTTGTCTGCTGTTGTGGAACGTAAATTTTTGTGAGTTTCACATTAGCAAGCTGTGTGTTTTCAAGCTCATCAGGCTTTATCTCCAACACTTCCACAAATTTCTCATAGCCTTCTTTATTAAGTTCAATACGATGCTGCCCGAAAGGAATTCTCTCCGACATATATGGAGTGATGCCAACTTTTTCACCATCTATAGTGACATCAGCTCCTGCAGGGTCAGTTTTTATTGTGATGTAGCTGAAATTGGGCACAAGCTTGATATCAAGCTCTTTTTTGTCTCTTTTTTCAAAATAAGCCACATCTTCCACCGGCCAATAGCCATCGCATTGCACTTTGTAGGGATGCTCTGCCCTTATCGAGACCGCCTTGCTCGCATAACCTGTGCCAACTTTCTCATTATCAATATAAATCTCCGCAGTGTTTGGCACGGCACGAATTATCAACGTGGCTGACTCCATTCCTAAAGTCATCACATAAATCTTGTTTTTTTCAAGTTTATAAGGAAGCGTAAAGGTACAATCGCCCATGTGTTTTATGATGATATCGCCAATTTTGTTGGAAGAGACATACAACAACACCATACCATCCTTGATATTTTTATGCATAATATCAATTCCGTTTGACGCAAAAATGAACTTCTGCATCAGATTCTCATCAAAGCCAACAGCTTTAACCTGAATCATACAAACCGGATTGCTATCATAGTCAGTACGGGCGTTTTTCGGCACCTGTTCAATGTCCATAATGCCGTTTGTCTTAAGAACAAACTCATTAACCACCAAAGGCGATGTATTTTCCTGAGAAAATCCAGTAAATATTAGGAATAGCGAAAAACACAAAAATAAAAATCTTTTCATACCATAACAATTTATGGGGCAAAGATATAAAAAAAACTTAATAAATCAAATTTAAACACATTTAATTTACAAAGTCCATTTTTTAACCACTTTGTAAACTGCACCGTCTGGTCTTAAAATGCTTTGAAACAGAATGACTTCATTGACTTCCTGGCGGATGTATGTCTTCTGTTCAATTGCCTGCACCACTTTTTGGAAGTACTGTTTTTCGCAGAGGTCTTTGATTCTTCCCAAAGTGAGATGCGGCACAAAATTCTGTCTATCGCGTTGATAACCAATGTTATCGAATGCTGTCAAAACATCTTCTTCGAGGTTGAGAAGCTCTTCGGGTGTCTGCTGCATGCCGAGCCAAAGCACACGAGGAGCGTAACGGCTGCCGAAGATGCCGGTTCTGTTGAAGTCCATCGTAAAACCATGATGATTTTCAATGACTTTCGTGACCGCTTCTATGATTTTCGGCTCATCCTGTGGAGGAGTCTCGCCTATGAACTTGAGTGTCAAATGAATGTTGGTCGGCCGCACCCAGTTTATCAGTTTTTCGTGCGATAAGCTACGACGCAAACCTTCAAGCAGCGGTTTAAAGCCGTTGTTTTCGGTTTCTATAGGAATTGCTAAAAAAAGACGTTTCATCAGTTAATCAGTTGTTCAGTTAATCAGTTAGTCAGTTGTTTAGCCATCCAGTTTAACTGACTAACTGATCAACTGACTAACTGACTAACTTAAATTTTACATCTGTTGATAATCCTCGGCGAGACCTCCTTCTGACGTTTCTCTGTAGAGATAAGGGATGTCGCGACCGGTTTTGTTCATTGTTGCGACGACTTTGTCGAACGAGACACGGTGGCGACCGTCGGTGAATGTCGAATAGATGTTGGCATCCATGGCGCGTGCCGCTGCGAAGGCGTTTCGTTCGATGCACGGAATCTGTACGAGACCGCAGACAGGGTCGCAAGTCATGCCAAGATGGTGTTCGAGAGCCATCTCGCATGCGTATTCTATCTGTGCCACGCTGCCGCCGAAGAGCTGACAAGCCGCGCCAGCCGCCATCGCGCACGCCACACCGACCTCGCCCTGACATCCGACCTCGGCGCCAGAGATGGAGGCGTTGGTTTTCACAATATTGCCAATCAATCCAGCAGTTATCAAGGCACGTATGATGCGCACCTCGTCGAAGTTATAACTCTTCCAAAGATGATATAAAACCGCAGGCAGCACGCCGCAAGAACCGCATGTCGGGGCAGTGACGATGAGTCCGCCAGAGGCGTTTTCCTCAGCGACGGCGAGGGCATACGAGAACACGAGTCCGCGGCTGCGAAGCGTATGCTGATAGCCCATCGCCTTGATGTTGTATTGAGCGGCTTTGCGAGGCAGGTTCAACGGTCCCGGCAGACGCCCTTCGGTGCGAAGCCCGCGCTCCACGGCATCTTTCATGGTATTCCACACGTTTTTGAGATGCTCAGTCAGACCTTTGTCGTTCTCGCTGTCGAGCACATATTCCCAATAGGTCTTGCCGTTTTTCTCGCACCAGCGCATGATTTCCGTCATGGTGGTCATGGTGTAGAGGTCGGGTAGAATAGACGGCTTGCCTTCCTCTTCGAGGGCACCGCCGCCCACGCTGTAGACCGTCCACTCGTCGATGACTTTGTTTTCTTTATCCAAAGCTTTGAATGTCATTCCGTTAGGATGATACGGCAGGAATATTTTCGGCTGCCATACGATGTTCACTGGAGCGTGAGGCTGCATCACCTCGATGATGGCTACGTCCGTGAAGTGCCCCTTGCCAGTGGCGGCGAGGCTTCCATACAACGT
>JAFZKP010000006.1 GCA_017553625.1 Bacteroidales bacterium | reverse complement strand
ATTATCAAGGATTTCAATATGTATGATGCCTTGCACGCTACCGACGAGGACTATGCCATTGTGTTTGGAGGCAAACTCAGTATCATGGATCTCGTAAATTCACAAGTGGTGAACCCCCTGATGGAAATCGTGGGCAATCACAAGGAGGCCAAAAAAGCCATCGATGCGCTGTATGAGAAACATTGTATGGCGGTCTTCGGTGCCTATCTGGAACCCGATTGTGACGATTTTGTGGAGGATGTCATCGCGAAAAACTATGATAAGACGAAGCGTCAGATGCGCCTTATCGAGCTGATCATGGGCATTTCGGTGCTGCTGTCGCTCTTGGGCTTGGTGGCCATGAGCACCCATTTCGCATCAGAACATGAAAAAAGTATTGCTGTTAGAAAAGTTTTCGGTGGCACTATGGAAAGCGAAATCCGTCGCAATCTAAAGGAATACATTGTCATGATATTGATAGCCAACGTGATAGCAATACCAGTTGCCATCTGGCTTTGTGGCCGTTATCTTGAAGACTTCGCCTATCGCATTCCAACCTATTGGTGGATTTTCGCTGTGGCTGCAGTCCTCTCGTTCGTCATCGCCATCGGCTCGGTCATCTGGCATATCGTGTCGGTGTCAAAAGTAAATCCAGCATATGCGTTGAAAAAAGAATAATTATCCCGTTAGTACGTATAACGTTATCCCGTAAAAATAAAAGGGGAAAAGAAAATAATTTTAAATTTTGAATGTTAAATCTTTAAATAATTACAACTATGATTAAAGTAGAAAACCTTACAAAAATCTTCCGTACGGAAGAGATTGAAACCCTGGCGCTGAATGGAGTGTCATTTGAAATCAACGACGGCGAGTTTGTAGCCATCATGGGGCCTTCGGGCTGCGGCAAATCGACCTTGCTCAACATTTTGGGCTTGCTCGATAACCCTTCGGAGGGCAAATACGAGCTGCTCGGACAGCAGGTGGGCGACCTCAAGGAGAAAGACCGCACCAAGTTCCGCAAAGGCAACATCGGCTTCGTATTTCAGAGCTTCAACCTCATTGACGAGCTGAACGTGTATGAGAACATCGAGCTGCCGCTGCGCTACATGAACATCGGCGCCACCGAGCGCAAGGAACGTGTGACGGCCATCATGAAACGCATGGCGATTTCGCACCGCGCACAGCATTTTCCGCAGCAGCTGTCGGGCGGTCAGCAGCAGCGAGTGGCAATAGCCCGCGCCGTGGTCGCCAATCCGAAACTCATCCTCGCCGACGAGCCAACAGGTAACCTAGACTCGAAGAACGGCAAAGAGGTGATGGAACTCCTGACCGACCTCCACAAAGAAGGAACCACCATAGTGATGGTGACCCACTCGCAGCGCGATGCCGGCTATGCCGACAGAATCATCAATTTGTTTGATGGAAAGATTGTTGAGGACGTGCTGCAGGAGTTGTAGAAATCTTGGAAAAGTGTAAAATTGTTATCTTTGCGCATTGAAAGTCAAATTGTTATGGCAAAAAGAATATATATCCTACTTGCACTTCTATTGATGATATGCGCCACAGCTTCTGCATACGATTTTGAGGCGGTTTGTTCAACTGGGCAGACGCTTTACTATAACATCAATACCGATGGCATTTCCGTAACGGTTACCTATCCATGCTATGACGGGCAATACAGCTATTATTCCGGTTATGAAATGCCCCAAGGTGATTTGACGATTCCCGATAGCGTTGCATACCAAAATAACATGTATGCTGTTACAGCAATAGGTCCTAATGCGTTTAAAAGTTGCTACACTCTAGGGGCAGTCACTCTACCGAACACGCTGATTGAAATAGGCGCACATGCATTCCATGGCACAAACACGAACGGATATGGACATCATCTCGTAATTCCCGATGCTGTGGTTTCTGTAGGCGACCAAGCTTTTTATAGTGTTTCCGTACATGAACTTACTATAGGAAAATCCGTGCAAAACATGGGATATCGGGCTTTCGATTGCAGTAATATGGAAATTATACATTACAATGCAACCAATTGCAATGACTTGACTTCGGTAGCCATTGGTTCTGGAAGGAATATCAATACACTCACTATTGGTGAAAATGTGGAATATATTCCAGCAAAGTTATTTTATTGTTTTGACAGACTTGCTTGCGATGTTGTCATTCCGAATTCTGTGATTAGCATAGGAGAACAGGCTTTTTTTGATGCCAATATTACGTCTGTGGTTATTGGAGATGGCATCGTTGACATTGGAGCGTGGGCGTTTTACAATGCCCATTATCTAACAAGCCTCACATTGGGAACCGGCCTGAAAACTATACAAGAAAGCGCGTTTTTCGATTGTAATATTGAGGGCAAGTTGGAACTCCCGGATTCCCTTGAGGTTGTCGGCTATGCTGCTTTCTATGGTAACAATTTCACATCGGTACATATTGGACCTTGTGTCAGTTTATTAGATTCACAGGCGTTTATGAGTTTTGATTTACAATCGGTTGTCATTGAAGCGACGGTGCCACCACTTATCGGCGGGCATACCTTTGGCTATTATACAACCACTATTCATGTGCCATGTGCGTCACTTTGCGATTATCTCTCCATTCAATCATCCAATCAATATTGGGCTAATTATACAAACATCACGGCCATTTTTCCATATCAGATAACAGTAGAGAGTGCCAATGAGCAGATGGGGTACGCCTATGTCACCCAAGAGCCGGATTGTTGTAACATTAGGGCATGGGTCAGGGCATACCCAAGACCAGGTTTTGAGTTTGATTGCTGGAAGTTGGACGGTGTTATTGTTTCGACCGAAGAGATTTTTGGTATTAATGTGGCTGAGGATATGCAACTTGTGGCTTATTTCAAGGTTTATGACGGAATTGAAGAGGACTATAATAATAGTTCCAAATTAAAGGTTTATCCCAATCCTGCTAAGGATTTCGTGCGAATTGGAGGCATTGAACTCTTCGAAGTGCAGATTTATAATGCACTTGGTCAGCTGGTAAAGACGGTGCATGGGACGAATGAGATTGATGTAGAAGGATTGCCGCAAAGCGTTTATATGCTGCTTATAAGGGATGTTGAAGGGAGGAGATTTAAGACACGAATTCAAAAAGGTTGATTTATTTATTTTTAAATTATTTTTTTTAGGTAATTTTATTTTGGTAAAAAATATTTTTCTTATCTTTGCGCAAAAATATTGATTATTATGGTAGATAGTTTAAATCCGTTCGTTGTATCGGGCAAAATTCCGCAGGAATATTTTTGCGACAGAGTTGAAGAAGCGGCGCAATTGGAAAAATCGCTCCGCAATCAACTGAATGTGGTGCTGACATCGTCGCGCCGTATCGGGAAAACAGCATTGGTAGATTTTGTCTTCGACAAGCCGGAAATCCGCGATAATTATATCACAATTTCGGTGGATATTCTTCATACAACCTCATTCCGTGAGTTTATTCTGACATTGGGCACCGCGGTTTTCGAAAGCGTGGCGACACGCAGCGTAAGACTTCGTAAACAATTTGTTACAATACTAAAATCGCTTAGCGCAAGTTTTGGATACGACCCTATTTTGAACGTTCCGACATTTGACGTGAGATTGGGTGATGTTCAAAATCCGGAATTTACACTTGCTGAGATTTTCCATTATCTTGAATCAGTTAATAAACGATGCCTTGTCGTAATTGATGAATTTCAGCAGATTGTATATTATCCTGAAAAAAATGTAGAAGCCATACTTCGCACACATATTCAGAAATTGTCGAACGCAAACTTTGTCTTTTCAGGAAGCCGTCGCCGTATGATGGAAGAAATATTCTTTTCATCGAAACGGCCGTTTTACCAAAGTGCAAAAGCTTTAAGGCTTGAGCCGATTGATCATGATATCTATCTCGATTTTGCGACAAATAATTTCGAGAAATCTGGCAAACACATTACACCTGAAGCTTTTACACACGTTTATAATACGTTTTGGGCTGTTACTTTCTATATACAACGAATTATGAAGGACGCTTTTGCGGAAACTAGTGTTGGTGCTACATGTGATATCAATATGGTAAAACAACTCATTGAAGATTATATTGATGAGAACGACTCACGCTTTCGTGAACAACTATCTTTTATCACCGAGTCACAGAAAGAGCTTCTCTATGCGATTCATGCAGAGCAACATGCGCAAAGCATAACATCTTCTGAATTCAACAAAAAATATCGTCTTCGCTCACCGAGTTCAACGCAATCGGCTTCTATAAAGTTGCTGGAATACGACATGATTACTCGTAAAGAGAAGATCTATTCCATTTCCGACCCATTATTTAACTTATGGCTTGACAGGAAAAATGTATAGATTATGCCCAAACTCAAATCAAAAATATTAGTTGTTGACGACAATGCCGGAATCCGTTCGGCGTTGAAGATTCTACTGCCGACGAGGTTTTCGGATGTGGAGCTCATTGCGTCGCCTAAGGCGCTCATCAGCACTATGCAGACGTTTAAGCCAGACGTGGTGCTGCTCGACATGAACTTCGAGACAGACATCAATACCGGCAATGAGGGACTGTTTTGGCTTGCTGAGCTGAAGAAACGCTTTCAGGATGTGGAAGTTGTGCTTTTCACCGCCTACGCCGATATAGCACTTGCCGTGGAAGGCATGAAACGCGGCGCATTCGATTTCATTGTGAAACCGTGGGATAACGCAAAATTGATTGCAACCCTGGAATCCGCCGTCGAAAAACATCGCACCGTAGGGGCAAATCACATTTGCCCGTCCAAAAATCAATCATCTGAACCCACAATGATTTGGGGTACCAGCGAAGCGATGCAGAACCTCCGTCACATGGTTGAGAAGATTGCGCCTACCGAGGCTTCTGTGCTTATCACAGGCGAGAACGGAACAGGAAAAGACGTGCTTGCCAACGAGATTCACAGGCTGTCGCAACGCTCTGGAAAACAGATGGTTAGCGTTGACATCGGTGCCATTACCGAGACTCTTTTTGAAAGCGAGATGTTCGGT
>JAFZKP010000037.1 GCA_017553625.1 Bacteroidales bacterium | reverse complement strand
TGTGGCCGTAAACAGCCCTCAGCGGCTTGAAGGCTGATAAAGCGTCGGCGACATCGGTTCCACCGATGTCGCCGACATGCCATATCTCGTCGCAGTCCTTGAAAAACTCAAAGACCGCAGGATTAAGCCATCCGTGTGTGTCCGACAATAATCCTATCTTCTTCATTTATCACGGAATCTTGTAGGAGATGCCGATGCTCATCACTTCCTTGAACTGACGGAATGTGGTGCCTTCAACGTGGCTCAATGGAGCGATGTCCTCATCATAGACCAAACGTGCTGTGATGTTGCAGCTCAACCAGTCGTTGACCTTCATAATCAAGGCGTTGTCCCAATCGAAGTCGACAGGGCAGGTGTATTTCTCGCCAAGGGCGTTTTCATTGCCTCCGAGGTAGTTGTAGAAAGCAATGAGTTTTGAACTGAATGTCACGTTCTTTGCAATCTCATAGTTGAACTCAGCAGTAAGCTGGGCACCGAGTTCCCAACGAATCTTCTCACCGTCTTTTGTTTTAACTAAATAAGTAATTGTGTCTGCTCCAATAATTTCTTCCACTGCCTCATATTCAGCATGCTTAACGCCAAATGCGCCTTCATCAGCGAGATTCTGGTCGTTGACATAAGTCATCTTTGCTGTGAGAGGGGCGAAGTTGACTTTGAAGTGCTCGTTCGGAACCCATTGGGCACCAAGACCTAACGTGAAGTAGCCAGGAGCCATGAAGCCTGAAATGCGGTTCGTGCTGTCTGCAGCGTAGTTGTAACCGTTGGTGAACTGGCTCTGGAATGTGAAGTTTGCTGTCGCGAACAGTTTGTTGTTCGAGAGGTTATAACCGTAAAGTGAACTTAAGAAAATGCGGTCATCGGTCTTGATTGGCTTCTTGTCGAGGTCATAATAGCTGTAACCGAGCTGTAAATCAATGTTGTTGTCCCATTTGTGGTTGCCGTTCTTGTAGTTGATGTCATACTTGGCAAGGCCGAGGAAGTTGATGTTGTCCTGTCCGCCTGGCGCCCAGTTGTCGAAATGGCTCTGAGCCATGTTGAAACCAACGTTACCGCCGTGTGTCCAAGGTGATGCCGGAGCATCCTGCGCAAATGCCACATTCGCCGAAAGCAGCAATGCAATCAAAGGTAAAAATAACTTTTTCATACTATAAAATTTAGTTTATAATTCAACTGATTAACTGACTAACTTCTAACTGACTAACTGACTAACTGATTAACTGACTAACTGATTAACTGACTAACTGACTAACTGACTAACTGACTAACTGACTAACTGCTTAATAGCTGTTCCCGTCATAATAATTCCTCTCTCCAATCTGGAACGTGATATCCTGCGTCATCCGTGTCCTCACAAGGCTGTCGTTTTTCACGCCAGGAGTCCATAACAGATTCTGTACCAGCCTGATAGCCTCGTTGTCGCAACCGCCGCCCACACTGTTTTCAACCAAAATGTTTGAAGCCCTGCCGTCGGTCTCAATTATGAAACTGAGCTTAACAGTGCCTTGAATCTCAAACTGTTTCGCCTGGTCGGGAAAACGCAGGTTCAAACGGAGATACGTAGCCATGTTCATATTCTTGTTCTCGAAATATGGCATTGGTGACTGGTGCAACTCCTTGTTGTTGAACACTTTGTTCGATTTCTGTGCAGGATATTCCTGTTGTGGCAGCATCGGACGAGGGTTCTTGTCTTCGGCTTTTTTATAGCTTTTAGCAGAGAACTCCACTGTGTAATAGTCGTTGTAAGCCACTGGTTTCCCGTCTTTTATCGCTGGCTTCCATTCAATCATCTTGACAAGCCTGATGGCTTCCTCGGCGCATTGCTCGTCAAAAGCGTTCTCGACCCTGTAATTTGTGGCGTTTCCGGCATCGTCGACGTCATAATAAACGGTGATTTTGCCGCCTTTTTTCTGTTCGAGCGCGTCTTTTGGATAATTCAGATGGTTTTGGAGGATTTTTTTCGTCAGCGAGAATCCTGATTTCGGTTCAGGCGCTTTGGTCTGGGCATTAAGATTCAGTCCTAAAAAACTGATTATCAATATGATAAAAACAGATGTTAATCTAATAATCTTCATGGTTTGTTATGATTTGTTTTCAATATTGCACCGCAAATTTACAATTTTTTTAAATGATATGCAAAAAAAATGTATTTTTGTTTTGTCATTCCGAACCCGTTTAGGGTGAGGAATCTCATTCAAATTAACAGGAATAAATAATGAAGAATAATACAACAAAAAAAGATGTTTCCAACATGGTCTTCGGCGTCCATCCCGTCGAGGAGCTGATAAAAGCGGGGAAGGAGCTTGAGAAGGTTTTTGTGCAGTCGGGGCTGCGCTCGACACAGATTTCCGACATCGTGAAATACGCCCGTGAACATGAGGTGCCGGTGCAGTTCGTCCCGATTGAGAAGCTGAACCGTCTCACGCGCAAGAATCACCAGGGCATAGTGGCGTTCGTGTGCCCGATTTCGTATCAGACAATAGAAAACGTCGTCCCGATGGTGTACGACGAAGGTCGCATGCCGTTCGTCGTCATCCTTGACCGTGTCACCGATGTGGGCAATTTCGGTGCCATCGCCCGTACTTGCTATGCTGCGGGTGTCGATGCCATCGTTATCCCTTCGCGCGGCAGCGCTTTGATTAACGGCGATGCCATGAAGACTTCAGCCGGCGCTCTTTCATTAATTAATGTGTGTCGTGTGGAAAATGTCAAAGACACCATCGATTTTTTGAAGGCGAGCGGCTTGAAAGTGATAGCGTTTTCTGAGAAAGGCAAGCAAACCATCTGGCAGGCCGACCTCACCGGACCTATCGCCATCATGATGGGGTCGGAGGAGGACGGCATCAGCGAGGCGTACCTAAAACGTGTCGACGACCACCTCGTCATCCCGATGCCCGGCGACATCGATTCGTTGAATGTCAGTGTGGCGACTGGAATTGTGACGTTTGAGGTTGTCCGTCAAAGATTGGTGTAGAGACGGATGAGAATTCGTTTCATGAAAACAAAAAAATAACGTCGTGCTGCAGCGCGACGTTATTTTTTTTGATTTTCAAGTACCAATTAGTTTTCTTTCTTCTTAAGAACTTCTTTGATACGTGCTTTCTTGCCGCGGAGACCTCTGAGGTAGTAGATTCTCGCTCTGCGGACAGCGCCTTCCTTGTTGAGCTCGATGCTCTCGATCATTGGGTCGGCGATAGGGAAGATTCTTTCAACACCGATGTTGTTGGAGATCTTTCTAACTGTGAATGTAGCAGCCTTGCCCTGACCAGCGCGCTGTAACACGACACCCTGGAATTTCTGCAAACGTTCCTTGTTTCCCTCGACAATTTTATAAGTTACGGTGATGGTGTCACCTGATTTGAACTGTGGAAAATCTTTCACTTGTACTTGATCTTCAACAAATTGGATTAACGCGTTTTTCATTTCTGTTGTATTTTTTTATCTTATTTTTATCCTCTAAAAAAGCACGCAAAAATACAAAATTTTTGAATACCAACAACATTTATTTTATTTTTTTTATTTTTTCGTACATCTCAGGTCTGCGAATCCTCGTTCTTTCTAATGCCTGCTGGTATTTCCAGTCATTTATCACCTGGTCGTTTCCGGAAAGAAGCACCTCAGGAACCGCCCATCCTTTGTATTCTCGAGGTCTCGTGTACACTGGCGGAGACACCATTCCGTCCTGAAATGAGTCGGAAAGTGCGGAGGTTTCATCACTCAAAGCTCCCGGAATCAGCCTTACGAGGCTGTCGGTCAAAACTGCCGCGGCAAGCTCTCCACCCGACAAGACATAGTCGCCGATTGAAATCTCTCTTGTGATGAGATGTTCCCTGATTCTCTCGTCGATGCCTTTGTAATGACCGCAAAGCATTATGAGGTTTTTGTTTAGAGACAACTGATTCACAACAGGTTGTGTCAATAATTCTCCGTCGGGGCTCATGTAGATGACCTCCTCGTAGTCTCTTTCCGATTTAAGCTTCGTGATGCAGTTGTCAACGGGCTCTATCATCATCACCATGCCGGCGCCCGCCGAGAAAGGGTAGTCGTCGACGCGGCGGTGCTTGTCGTTGCTGTAGTCGCGCAGGTTGTGGAGATGAATCTCAACAAGCCCTTTGTTGATGGCGCGTTTCACAATGGATTCCGTGAAAGGACCCTCGAACATCTCTGGAAATATCGTGATAATGTCTATTCTCATTTTGTGGATTTTACGCTGCAAAATTACTAAAAATTCATTTATATTAATATAAGGTGTCGTCAAAATATCTGTTGTTTGGATTTAATTTAATGATAATCAGCATGTTATGAAAAATTAAAAAATTTTTAAAAAAAATGTGGTTTGTATTAAAAAATGGCGTATTTTTGCAACGCTTTTCCAGATAAGAAAAGCAGACCCTTGCCCAGGTGGTGAAATTGGTAGACACGCTACTTTGAGGGGGTAGTGACGAATGCGTCGTGCAAGTTCGACTCTTGTCCTGGGCACCAAAAGGAATCCAAGAATTCCACCCAGAGCCCATGTGGTGAAATTGGTAAACACGCTACATTCAGGGTGTAGTGAGCGGACGCTCTTGGAAGTTCGAGTCTTCTCATGGGCACAAGAAACAGAATCGGTCAACAGCCGATTTTTTTGTATTATTAAAAAATTAACCCATGAAAAAACTTCTACTTCTTGTCATCGCGGCACTGCTTTCACTTCAAGTCGCCTCCGCCCAGAAAGTGTGGACTCTGAAAAACATCCCAAACCCACACAAAAACAACTATTTTATCCATGTTTCAGATCCTGAAAATATATTGGCGGACAGCACCAGCCAGTTTATAAATAGAACATTGCATTCAATAGTCAATAAAGCGGATGTCGTCATTGTACTTGTAAACAGTATTGGTGACGAAGACACACAGGAATTTAGAAACCAATTGTTCAACTATTGGAAGATTGGCGATGCGGAGAAAGACAACGGACTTCTCATGCTTTTCGTGAAAGACCAGCACAAGATGGAATTTGAAACAGGTTATGGATTGGAAGGAGTTCTAACAGATGTGGACTGTTTTGCAATCTATAATCAATTTATGAAGCCTTATTTTAAAGAGGAGGATTATGACAAGGGAATGTATGTTGGTGTCACAAAGATTGCTAATAAATTGGGTGCCGAGATAGAGGATACTGAACCTTATGATGATGATATTAATTGGTTCTACATCATAGGTTGTTGTTTGTTGTTCTTGTGCTGCGTAAAATGGTTCTTTGATCTTATCGCTTTTTTGTTGGCGAACAAAGAAGAGAAGAAAAAAATGTTCTATAATGGTTCTACATATAGTCTGTTTAGATGGCCTTACGATAAAGCCAAAGAGAAAGGAAAATTTGGCTTTTTGGATATCTTTGTATTCTTGGGCAGATGTGTATTAGCCGTAATAGGAATTCTTCTAATTCAGTCTATTGGCGTGTTATTTATGGCAACGTCAAAAGGTGGCAGTTCGTCAGGTGGCGATGGCGGCTCATCAGGAGGCTCGTCAGGTGGCGGCGGTTACTCTGGAAGCTGGTAATTCTATCAGTTAGTAGTTGTTAAAAGAAAAGAGTTGAGGATTCTCAACTCTTTTCTTTTAACTCTACACTCTAAACTCTACACTATTTCAAATAAGTATCAAGCCAGTTCTTGAATCTTCTCTGCCACAATATCCCGTTCTGTGGCTTCAAGACCCAGTGGTTTTCATCAGGGAAGTAGAGGAACTCGGCAGGGATGCCGCGCAAAACCGCCGCATTGTACGCCTGCATGCCTTGTGTGAAGCAGATGCGGTAGTCGAGACCGCCGTGGATGACCATGATTGGCGCTGTCCATCTGTCGACGAAGAGGTGAGGGGAGTTGGAATAAGACCATTTCACGACAGGGTTGGTGGTGTCCCAGTAAGGACCGCCGAGGTCCCAGTTGACGAACCACATCTCTTCTGTCTCAAGATATTGAGCGTCAAGGTTAAACATGCCGTCGTGGGCGATGAGTGCCTTGAAACGTCCCTCGTGATGTCCGGCGAGCCAGAACACGGAGAAGCCGCCGAAACTGGCACCAACGGCACCGAGTTTCTCGTTGTCGACAAACGGCTCTTTAGCCACAGCGTCGATGGCAGAGAGATAGTCTCTCATGCACTGTCCGCCGTAGTCGCCGCTGATTTCCTCATTCCATTCCTGACCGAAGCCTGGCAATCCGCGTCTGTTTGGAGCCACTACGATATATCCGTTGGCAGCCATCTGCTGGAAGTTCCAGCGGTATGACCAGAACTGGCTCACTGTGCTCTGAGGACCGCCTTCGCAGTACAAAAGGGTAGGATATTTCTTGTTCTTGTCGAAGTGAGGCGGATAGATGACCCATGTCAGCATCATCTTGTTGTCGGTGGTCTTAATCCATCTCTCTTCGACTTCAGCTGTTGTCAACTGCTTGAAAATGTTATCGTTGATGTGCGTAATCTGCTCAAACTTGCCGTTTTGCGGGTCGATGCTGTAAAGCTCTGTCGGGTGGCTCATCGATTGTTGTCCGCCAATGAGTTTGTCGCCGACGACAGCCAGAGACACGAAGTTGTGTTTACCGTTTGTTATCTTGCGGATACTGCCAGAGGCGAGACTCAGCTCGTAAATCTGGTCGGTGGCGTTGATGTCGCTGATGAAATAAATCTTTGTGGCGTCGTCAGACCAGGTGAGGGATGTGGAGTTCTGGTCGAAGCCAAGGCTGTAGTCGGTTTTCTCGCCTGTTGTCATATTCATGACGAAAAGGCGTTGTTTGTCAGCCTCATAGCCGTCGCGCTCCATGCTTTCCCAAGCCATCATATTGCCTTTTGGAGCCATTGAAATATTGAGGTCGTAGCCCATCATTCCTTCAGTGAGGTTGGCGGTCTGTCCTGACGCTATGTCGTAGCTGTAAATGTCAGTGTTTGTTGATGTTGCATAGTCTTTGCCTTCTTTTTTGCGGCAGCAGTAAAGCACTTTGCTGTTGTCTTCGCTGAATGCCACTTGTTCCATGCCGCCCCAAGGTCTTACCGGCGACTCCCACGGCTCTCCTTGAAGGATGTCTTTGCCGTTCTTAATCAATCCGTTAGACAACGAAGCCACGAAAAGATGACTGTAGGTGTCGACCCACTGGTCCCAATGGCGGTACATGAGGTCGTGGTTGATTCGTCCAGACGACATCTGAAGGTCAGGGTAGATGTCGGCGACGGTCTCTTTCATTTTCACTTCGGCGGAGTAGACGAGCTGTTTGCCGTCGTTGCTGTATTTGAAACCTGTTATACCGTCTTGAATATCAGTGATTTGCTTGCGGCTCTTGCCTTTTGCGTCCATTTCCCAGAGCTGCATGTCGCCAGATGCCGCTGTCATGAATGCGATGTTGCCTGATGGTGTCCAAACAGGGCTGTACTCGCTGAATTTGCCGTTGGTGAGGCATTTCACGTTCTTGCCGTCGGTGTCCATGATGTAAATCCTTGAGAATCCTTTGTTTTCATCGACATAGTAATCGGTGACGTTGTAAACGATTTGCTTTCCGTCGGCTGAAACGGAGAATTCGCCGATTCGTCCCATGCTCCAAAGCACTTCAGGAGTCTGGATGTCGGATGTGAGTTTGATTTTCTCGCGCACCGGAGCTTTTGGCTTCGAAGCGTCGCCGCATGACTGTAACATTAACAGTATCAATGCAATGGGAAGTAATAACTTTTTCATGATATAAAATTTAATTTGTTGCTTCGCAAAATCTTTTAAATATGCTGCTTCGCAGAATGTGTTATAATATGCTGCTTCGCAGAATGTGTTATAATATGCTGCTACGCAGAATGTGTTAAAATGTGCTGCTAAGCAGAATGTGTTTGCATTTTGGTTTGCAAATATACAGAATGTTTTTTAACTTTGCAAAAAATTTTAAAATGAAGCGTACATTATTAGTATTAGGATTAATCTTTGCCATGATTACGGCATCGGCGCAGCAACGTCTTGTCTATCAATCGTATATGCTTGGCTCTGACAGCGGCGACACGACTTATCGTGAGGTTCTGCGTTTTAAAAACCAGTTGAAAATCAACGACATCCAGGAATTTAGCGGGAAGCTGATTCAGGGATTGTCGACAAACGTCACTTTCGTCGATTATGATGCCGATTCAGCCTATTATCAGATGAGTTATCAGGATGGAGAATCGTATTTTTATTCTTATCCATTGAAAAACAATGACTTGACATTTGAGGAAAAAGGCGATGAGAAGATTTTGGGCTATGATTGCAAGAAATACAAAACCTCGATAAACTCAAACACCATTGAGGTTTGGATGACCGAAAGCCTTGGCTATGACGCGTCTCCGGTCACTTCGCGCGGGTATCTGAAAGGCGTGATGGTGCGCCAGGCGATAAACGGCAACCGCATCATGGATTTGAAGTCGATTAAGAAAGACAAGAAACTTAAAAAGGCTTTAGTTCCTGATAATCTTGGAGTTAGGAAGACGGGGAAGGAGCTGAACCGGATAAACAGGGACAAGCTGATTGTGCGCACCAAGATTTTCGAAGACGAGCAGATTCATTTCGCGAAAATCGAGAAATTCAAGGGCGAGATTCCGTTCGACACGGTGCTTCATTTCTCGTGGGGGACCATCATTTTGAAACGTGTGAACCTGCCCGTTTTGCCGGAGCATTATCAGCTTTTTGCGGAGCTGCACCAGCGTTCAAATGGCGACGCTTACGACCGTTCTGGCTCAGTTTTTGTCATTCCATTGGATAGAAAATTATCTTTAAGTAACGCTTTAATTGACAGTATTCAAGTTGTTCCGTATCAATATGATAAAAACGGCAAAAAATATCAAGGAATTAGCCTCACTGACGACTACATGCCTGTTGTGGAGCTGATGAGGTTTTTCACTCCTTTTGGCGTGGACCATTTCAATGACAAGGTGCAAATTGACGGCTTGGAATGGGAGGATGAGGCGTATTACAAGATGGAGGTTTCAGAGCTTTCTGACCGTCTTTCTGGCGATGTCTTGATTGGTGCTTTTATAGGCAATTACGATGGTGGCGGACATAAGGTCTCACTCGATTTGGTGGCTTATCCAAACGAATATAGCGGTGATGTTTCAGGAAACAACCGTTGGAGTCTGCCGTTGTTCAACACCTGCAATGTGATGGAGATGTCGGGACAGAATTACGGGCGTTTGTTCCAGACCGACAGTCTTACTGTTGAATTTGTTATTCCTGAAGGCGTTGAGAATCTGAAACTTAGATATATCACAACAGGTCATGGGGGCTGGGGTGGAGGCGATGAGTTCAACCCGAAAGAGAACACCATCATTATCGATGGCGAAAAGGTGTTCAAATACACTCCATGGCGTTGTGACTGTGCGACTTACAGAGAATACAATCCTGTTTCAGGCAATTTCTGGAATGGTGTTTCTTCATCCGATTTGTCGCGTTCGGGATGGTGTCCCGGCACGGCGACGAATCCTGTTTATTTCTCCCTAAGTGATTTAAAACCAGGGCATCACACCATCACTGTCGCCATTCCGCAAGGTGCCGACGAAGGTGGCAGTTTCTCCCACTGGATGGTGAGTGGGGTGCTGGTTGGAAATGTCAAATAATCACTCTATCCCGCGCAAGTCCTTGTAAAGCTGAACGGCGTAGAGGTCGGTCATGTTGGATATGTAGTCGAGGACGACTTGGATTTTCGAATACAGGTCGTCTTTTTCTGTCTTGAACTGGTCGGGGATGATGGACATCAGGCGTTTGTGATAGCCGCTGTCGGGTTGCAATACCGCGTCCATGAACTCTTTCATCAGGCTGCCGATGATGTTGTAGCCTTTGACTTCGATTTTAACCACCGACGGATGTTTGTAAATGTTTGGAACAGAGAAGCTTCTGCATCCTTCGAGGGCGTCTTTAATGTTTTCTGGAAGGTGCGAGATGAGGCTCTTCTGGAACGTCCCAGCCATGATGTCGTTGTAGTTCTCGATGAACACTTTCGATGCGCAGTCGACGAGCTTGTTGATGACGGTGGCACGCAGGAAAGCCATGCGCTCGTTGGCGTCGGTGACGGTTTTGAAGATGTGCTCGCGGCGTTCAAAGAACCATTCCTCAGACTTGTCGTCGGGGTTGAAAAACGCCATGAAATGCTTGTCGATGTCAACGGTTTGGATGATGCCGCGCTTGTGGGCGTCCTCCATGTCGAGGATGAGGTAGCAGATGTCGTCGGCGGCCTCCATCATGTAGGAGAGCGGATGACGCGCGTAAATCGGCTTTGTGCTGTCAAGACGCGGTATCCCGCAGCCTTCCATCACTTTCTCAAACTGCTCGATTTCGCTGTTGAAGACGTTGTATTTCTTGCGGTCGCCTTTGTCGAAAGACGGGTATGGGTATTTTATCAGCGTTGCCAAGGAGGCGTATGTCAGCGAGAGACCGCCTTCACGACGACCGGCAAACTGGTGTGTCAGCTGGCGGAAAGCGTTGGCGTTGCCTTCAAAAGAGATGAGGTCAGACCATTGGTTTTCAGGGATTTGGCTCTGTAACGACTTGCCTTCGCCGAATTTGAAATAGCTGCTCATCGTCTCCTCGCCGGAATGTCCGAAAGGAGGGTTGCCGAGGTCGTGGGCGAGGCATGCGGTCGAGACGATGGTGTCGATGTCGTAGATGACGTCATGGAAACCGGGACCGTATTTGTCGATGAGGAACTTCGACACCTTGCGCGCTATCGAACGACCTACGCTTGCCACTTCGAGGCTGTGTGTCATACGGTTATGCACGAGTTTGCTGCCAGGAAGTGCGAACACCTGCGTCTTGTTCTGCAGACGGTGGAAGATGTTCGAGAAGATTATACGGTCGTAATCTCTCTGAAACTCGTTTCTGATGTCGGCGACGCTTTGTGCGCGAGCCTCACGCTTTGCTGATAAAAGTTGTTCCCAATTCATTTATTTACAGTTATTCAGTTATTCAGTTGTTCAGTTGTTCAGTTATTCAGTTGTTCAGTTAATCAGTTGTTCAGTTAATCAGTTGTCGGTTTTAACTGACTAACTGACTAACTGATTAACTGATTAACTAATCACTGCGTAGCAGTGCGGGCATATGGTGTCATGTCCTGTGATCCGAATTCGCCGCGTTGGTATTTGAGGTATCCTGCCACGCCTATCATGGCGGCGTTGTCGGTGCTGAACTTGAATTTCGGGATGAACACATCCCAGTGATATTTCTTGCCGGCGGCGCGCATGGCATCCTGAAGACCAGTGTTTGCTGACACTCCGCCCGCTATGGCGACCTGTCTTATGCCAGTGTCCTTCGCTGCTTTGATGAGCTTTTTCATCAGGGTGTCGATGATGTCTTTCTGAATGGAGGCGCACAAATCCGCCTTGTTTTCCTCGATGAAATTCTCGTTTTCCTTGAGTTTGTCTCTCAAGAAATACAAAAAGCTCGTTTTCAGTCCGCTGAAGCTGTAGTCGTAGCCGGGGATGTGCGGTTTGCTGAACTGGAACGCGTCGGGGTTGCCTTCTTTAGCCAACTTGTTGATTATCGGACCGCCAGGGTAGCCGAGTCCCATGATTTTGGCTGTCTTGTCGAAAGCCTCTCCGGCGGCGTCGTCGATGGTCTTGCCCAGAATCTCCATGTCGAAATAGTCGTTGACTTTCATGATTTGGGTGTGACCGCCCGACACTGTCAGGCAGAGGAACGGAAACTGCGGAACTGGCGTAGGATTGTCAGGCTCCTGTGCAAAAAGTGCCAGAACATGGCCGTTCGTGTGATTAATTTCAATCATCGGGATGTCCATTGCGAGGGCGAAAGCCTTTGAAAATGAAGTACCTACGAGCAAAGAACCTAAAAGTCCCGGACCGCGTGTAAAAGATATTGCACTTATTTGATTTTTTTGTATATTTGCTTGCTTAATTGCGGCGTCGACAACAGGTATGATATTCTGTTGGTGCGCGCGCGAGGCGAGCTCAGGTATGACACCTCCGTATTGGCGGTGAACCTCTTGATTAGCAATGACATTCGACAGTACTGTCGTGCCTCTGAGGACCGCTGCAGAAGTGTCATCACATGATGATTCGATGGCTAAAATGTATTCGTTCATAGCTATAAAAGAATGCGCAAAGGTACAAAAAAGAAGATTATACACGGCATATTAATTATCTTTGTGATAATTTTTGCTCTCATGGCGAGCCTCATCGCGGCTTTCCGTGACATCACCGTGCAGAGTATGATAGCGCGTTCGGTGGCGGGAGAGCTGTCGAGAAAGCTCAACACGGAAGTCAAAATCAAGACGTTTTACATCACGACGAACCTGTATCTTTGCATTGAAGACGTTCAAGTCAACGACTTGGAAGGCTATCCGATGTTCGAGATAGGCAAGATTAACGCCAGATTCGCGCCTCTTATGACATTTGATGACATACGCGTAAAAGATGTCTATTTTGAAAATGTCATGGGAAGGATTGTGAAATATGAGGAAAATGAATTGCTTAACATCAATGATATCATTGCACAATTTGGAGGCGGAAAAGGCAAGAAAACCGAAGAAGACGAAGGCTCCGGCTTCCATTTGAAGATTGATAATATGCGGCTTGACAACGGTCATGTGATTTTCTGGAACCAGCATAAGGACGATCCAGAGAGGCTGAGCATGGATTATGCGCATATCGATATTGACAGCATTTACGGTATTTTCAGCAATCTTGAGATTCGCAACGACTCCGTTCTGGGTAACGTGCATGCGCTGAAAGGCAAGGACAGATGCGGTCTCGTGCTTGACGATGCGAGGGGAGATGTACTTTTCTGCGAGAAATGCCTCAACATCGACAATCTGATTCTTGTGACAAACGAGTCGCATGTTGACCTTGACCTCCGTTTCGAATATGAAAGTTCAAGCGCATATTACGAATTTGAGGATTCTGTAAGAATTATTGGAAACATCAGGCAGTCGACGCTGCTTCTGAGCGACCTGAAATATTTCGCGTGGGTTCTGTCGAAGATGCCCGACAAATTTGTGTTTACGGCTCAATATGACGGAACTGTGAGTGATTTCACGGTATCCGACGTTGACTTGTATTACGCCAACAGCACGCATCTTGAAGCCGACGTTACGATGACAGGCTTGCCTGATTTTGAGACGACATACATGGACGTCGGAATCAAGAAGCTTGTGACTTCTTACGACGACATGAAAAACACAGCGATACCATCGGAATCGGTGACAGTGCCGCTGCCTGATGCCCTGAAGCCGATGGGAATGTGCTCGTTTTCAGGAACTTACAGCGGTTACGCCAACGATTTTTCCGCGAAAGCCAATCTCATCTCCGATATGGGCGATGTCGACGCTTACGTGTATCTAAACACGACAGAGAATACTGAATATTCGTTTAATATCGTCACTAATAGGTTGAATTTCAAGGAATTGGTTGGTTTTGAAGATGCCGCTGAAGTGTCGATGGAGCTTAGTTTGAACGGAAAAGGTCTCGAGGTGAAGGACACCGACTTTGAGGCGGATGTGAAGTTTAACTCGTTGGTGCTTTACGGCAATGAATTCAATGATTTCACTGTTCATGGAGACTTTGAGAATCAACGGCTTATAGCTATGACGAAGCTTGAGCATCCTCACGTGGGCTTGGATTTGTCGGCGATGATTGACCTAAATGGAGAAATGCCGTCGTACAACATAAAAGCTGATATTAAAGATGCAGACCTTGTCAAGCTTAAACTCATTGATAATGATACTGTTATGGTTGTTTCATCGTTGATAGACCTTCAGTTTACCGGTGATGACATCGACAATATCACTGGAAAGTTGGACATTGAAAATACTAAGTTTTACAACGGCGACGAGTATACGATGAAGGATTTCTCGGCGAGTGTGACGGAGTTCAGCGGCATCAAAGACATTGAGATAAACTGTGATTTCTTTGATTTTTACAGCTCTGGAATCATCAATTTCAAGACATTTGCCAACGCCATGAAAAACACGGCAAAACGTTATGTGAATATTCCGGCGTGGTTTGGAAACACGATTCCTGACACCAACAAACAGGAATTCTCGCTTTCGTTGAATTTGAAAGACACACGGCAGCTTTCGAAGCTGTTTATACCTGAACTTTATGTGAGCAGGGGAACGACTGTCACCGCCACATATACTGACGGATATGCGTATCACGGCTCCACGATTGAATCGCCTGAAGTTTGGTATAACAATCTGAAATTCAAGAATTTAGAGATAAGAAACACTGGAAAATTCGATGAATTTTTGTCGGATATCACATTTGATGATATAATAATCCGGGACACGACGAGTACGAATCCTGATCCGATAAGCCTTGAAAATGTGGTGGTTCAGACAAAATTCGCCAATGACACGATTCTTATTGATTTACAATGGGATGACGACATTGAAGAGGACAGAAACAAGGCGCATATCAAATCGATGTTTGTGCCGCATCCGAAATCTGGCGGATTGCTGACGATAAAGTCGGATGAGATTGTTGTGAACGACACTCTTTGGGCATTGAATCCGAATTGTGTAATTGATTTTCAGAAAACAAAGACTTTTATCAACGATTTTGAGCTGTATACCAATGCCCAGTCGATGAAGGTGAACGGCGTTTATCCGAAGAGGAATCAGGACACGCTCATGGTGACGCTGAAGAATGTGGATGTCTCTGATTTTGACTTCATTACAGTTGGCAACGACCTTGATTTTGATGGAATTGTGACCGGATTTGTCGGTTTCTCGGGTCTGGATGAGCAGTTGGCGTTTTCCTCGATTCTTGAGTTGAAGGAGTTTTATCTGAACAAACAGGAAGTGGGGGATGTTTTTGTAAATACGAAATGGGTTGACGAGAGCAAGTCGATTTACATAAATTCCGAGATTTACAACAGCCTTTTTGAAAATGAGCAGCATGAATCGGTCAGGCTGAACGGTTATTATTCACCGATGAGGCGTAGTAACAATCTGAATTTCAATTTGAAATTCGACAAATTCAAACTGGAAACCGTGTCGCCGTTTATCAGCAAGGTTGTCAACAGGATGAACGGATATGCGAGCGGAAACGCAAGAATCAGAGGCTCATTCAGCGAGCCGGAGTTTATGGGAAAGGTCAGCATTATCGACGCCGGTTGCAAGATAAACTATCTGAATACGTATTACACTTTCAGCAATGACATTGATATTCAAAAAGATAAGATTGTCATTGATAATATGATAATTAACGACACTCTTGGTAACACGGCTTCGCTGAACGGCATGATAAGACACAATTATCTGAGAGACTTTGATTTCGATTTGAGTTTGAAATGCAATGATTTTCTTGCACTTAACATTCCTGTTGAGCAGGCGGAGGGCTTTTACGGCTCTGCTGTTGCGGACGGCACAGTGCTGATTAGCGGTCCGATTGACAACATCGTCATGAATATCGAAGCCGTCACGAAGAAAGGCACTGTGATTGACATCCCGTTGTCGGGGACGAGCACGATGAACAATGATTTCATTGTTTTTGTGCGAAGAGAAGCCGAATCTGACACTTTGGTTGAGACATACGTCCCTGAGGTTTCAAAAGAAAAAGGTAGTTTCACTATGGATCTCATGGCTGATGTCAATCCTGACGCTGCCGTGAATATTTTCCTGCCTCAGAATATGGGAAACATCAGTGCGAGGGGAGCTGGAAACATAAAAATTGACCTTGACGACGACGATTTCGCCCTCAGGGGCGATTATGTGATAAACAGCGGAGTGTTCAACTTCACGCTTCAGATGGTGAAGAGGACGTTCACTTTGCGTGAGGGCGGCACGTTGCGATGGACCGGAGACCCTGCCGATGCGGATATCAACATCGTTGGTGTGTACAGGACTAAATCGTCGCTGACATCGTTAGGCTCGTCGTTGGTGGACTCCACCGCGTTGACCAACAACATCAACGTGGACTGCATTATCAGGCTTTCCGACAAGCTGATGAACCCTACGATTACATTTGGGCTGGAGCTTCCGAATGCTAAGGAAGATACGAAAAACCTGGTGTTTTCGATTATCGACACCACCAATCAGGCGGTGATGGCACAGCAGGTGTTCTCATTGATGGTGCTCGGCTCGTTCTCGTATACTGCGGGAAGCAACATCGCGAGATTCGGCACCACGGCAGGCTACAGCGTAATAACCAACCAACTGAGTAACTGGCTGTCGCAGATTTCAAAAGACTTTGACATCGGTATCAATTACACGCCTAACGACCAGCTCACCAACGAGGAGCTGGAGGTGGCTTTGTCGACGCAGCTCTTCGACGACCGTCTGACAATCGAAGGCAACTTCGGCGTTATCAGGGGCAACAAGAGCGACGCCTCGCAGGCCAACAACATCGTGGGTGATGTGGATTTGACACTCAAAATCACCAAGCGATTGAGTTTCAAGGCATATAATCACACAAACGTAAAGAATAACTACTATTACTATTCGTTTGAAAACTATTCTGATTTCACTCAGGGGGTCGGTATTTCATTCTCGCAAAGCTTCGACAATATCAGGGAGATTTTCACTTTTAACAAGAAAAACAAGGCGAACAAAACAAAATTGAAGTTAGATGAAAAGCCAAAGACAGAATAGCAAGCCTTTCAAGATTTACAAGGCTTCCGCAGGTTCGGGAAAGACATTCACGATTGTGCGGGAGTATCTGACTTTGTGTCTTGGTGACAATGCTGACGCTTACCGCGAGATTCTTGCCGTAACGTTTACCAATAAAGCGGCTAACGAGATGAAAGCCAAGATTCTACGTTTTCTTCTCGGTATCAGCGAAGGCTCCGATAGCGGCGACATCAAGCAGATGCGCGATTATCTTGTTTCAACTTTGGAGATAGAGGAGAATGTCCTTGTTTTTCGAGCCAAGCAATTGTATGTCAGGATGTTGCACAACTACAGCGATGTGGCGGTCTGCACCATTGACAGCTTCGTGCAGCGTCTCTCACGCAGTTTTGCGAGGGAGTTGGAGCTTCCGGGGCAGTATTCCGTGATTCTGGACAACGATGATTTGATTGACGAGATAATTCAGCGGCTTTCCGACGAGATTGGCAAAGACGACTTCATAACCACTATCTTGTCGAATTTTGTTGAGTATAACCTTTCGGAAGAGACGTCTTGGAATGTGAAAAAGCTTATTGGTGAGTACATCGGGAAGCTGCTTTCAGAAGATGCTTATCGCAAAGGCAACTATAAGAATTTCAATGAATTAGATAAGGAGAAATACAAGACGATAAAGAAATACGTTCATTCTGAAAATGAGAAGATAAACGATGCTTTGTCGTTGATTGTCAGTGATATAGAATATGAAGAAGCGAGGCTTGGAATAACGGAGCAGGATTACAACGGAAAGGCGAAAACGGGGTTGCCTTCGGTGAAAAAGAAGATGAGCGAGGGCAAGAGCAGCGTGACGACGGCGACAATCGAGAAGATTTTGAGCGGTGAGAAAAACTGGAATGACGCGAAAAGCAGGATTTCTGGCGAGACGATTGTTGGGGTTTATAGAAATGCGATTGAAAAATATAAATCGTTGTATTCCAAGAAGTTGATTTTTGGAACCATTGAAAAAGACCTGTATTTGTATGTCCTGAGGAATCATATTTTCAAGCTTATCAAGGAATATATTGCTGAGACGTCGCAGGTGCATATCTCGGAGTTCAACAAACGCATTTCAGACATTTTGGGCGACTGTTCGGTGCCGTTCATTTACGAGAGGATAGGCGAGAGGTACAAGCATTATTTCATCGACGAGTTTCAGGACACGTCGGTGCTGCAGTGGCAGAATTTCCTGCCTTTGATGGAAAACAGCCTGTCGTTTGGCAACATGAACATGATTGTCGGTGACGCGAAGCAGTCGATTTACAGGTTCAGGAGCGGCGAGGTGGAGCAAATCATCAGTTTGCCGAGGATTTACAAGCGTCCGGAGGGCGAGTTCGGGGAGCGTTGTGAGGCGCAGTTCATCAATTCGGCGCAGAAAATGACGCTGGGTACGAATTACCGCTCGTCGGAAAACGTGGTGATATTCAACAACACGTTTTTCAGATATGCCGGAACCAAAATCACCGACGATGTTTACCATGACGCAGAACAGGTTTACGCACCGCAAAACCAAGGCGGTTTCGTGTCTGTGGAGGTGTTTCATGGCGAGATGAAGACTTCCGAATACAAGGAAAAGGTCAAATCCTTGATGTTAAAGCAAATTATAGATTTGCATAAACAAGGAATTGATTACAAGGATATTACAATATTGGTGCGTTCTAATAACGATGGCACTGACATAGCCGATTTTCTGGTTGCAAACGACATCGAGGTGTTGTCGGCGGAATCGGTGTTGTTGCAGACCTCCGACAAGGTCCAGCTGATTATAAACACCTTGAAATTGATGGTCGATGCGGATAATCCGGTGACGCAGATGGCGGTGGATTATTTTTCAAATAAAACAAATTGCCAATCGATGCATTGTGGAGACGCGATGAATCGCGTCTTTACCGGGGGATTATACGATGTTATTGCCAGGATTTGCGAGAATTACAATTTCAACATCGTTACCGACGTCTTCCTTCAATATTTCATGAACATGGTTTATGAATGGCAGTGCCGTCACAGTGCGGGAATCGGCGATTTTCTGGAATTTTGGGAAAAGAAGAAAGACAAGCTCGCAGTGCAGATAACAGGTGACCTCGATTGCGTCAACATTATGACCATCCATAAGGCTAAAGGATTGGAATTCAATGTGGTTATGTATCCATACGCCGACACGAACCTGCGTTCGTCTCTTGGCTTCACACAAAGTGAGATGTGGATACAATGCGCTGATAATGAGGACACTAAGGATATTCCGTATCTTGACGCGTTTCTGCTGAAGCTGTTGAAAGAGAAACTGGCAGGGACTGTGTTTGAGCATCTTTTGGAAAAAGAGGAAAACAAGACGATGCTCGATGTGCTGGACATCATTTATGTGGCGATGACGAGGGCGAAAAGCATGCTTTTTGTTTACACCAACGACAAAAAGCCGTCAGAGAAATCGGGAAACAGCTATAACCTCTTTACAGATTTCTTTGCGGAAAATCATGATTTTCAACATATTAAAAATGAAAATGACGATTCTGATTTCAACGATTATTTCGTGAAAAACGATGAATTTGACATTGTGGAAGGCGAGGAGCATACTTCATACAATTATGGCGATATTGATTCTACAATATTGAAAGTCAAGGAGAAAGCCGCAAATAATGATGAGGTTAAGATTTTGGAGTTGAAGGAAGGCGAGACGGCTCCTAAAACGTTGAATTGGTTTGAGAAGCTGAAAGTCGACCCGGACCCGACCATGATTTGGGCGGAGAAGGGCTCGTTCATGCCCGAGGAATGGGGCTCGCTGGTACACCAGATCTTGTCGAAAATCAAGACGATTGACGACGCTGAGATGGCGTTGAGACCATACGTCAACGACGGCACCATCGACGGGGAACAAGCCGCCAAACTGCTTGAGACATTCCGCAAAGTGGCTGATATTCCGCAACTTAAGCCCGCCTTTGCCGCTGATGCAATCGTGAAAAACGAGATGGATATTCACACATACGACGGCAGAATCATCCGTCCTGACAGGTATGCGGAGACGAAAAACGGCACGATTTTGATTGACTACAAGACTGGCAAGGCGCACGAGGAGTATTACAACCAGCTGCGCGACTACATGGGTGCGATAATTCAGATGAATCCCATGCAGCAAATCAAGGCTTATCTCGTTTATATTGGTGATGATGTCGAAGTGGTTGAGGTGAAAATGGACAGACTGTTTTAAATTTATACTATGAAAAAGAACTTATTGATTATCAGTATGATGCTTGCTTTCGGCGCGTTGTCGTTGCAAGCACAGGACGAGGCGAAGATGCTGCGTTTTCCGGCTATTCACGGAAACCAGGTTGTCTTCAGCTATGCCGGCGACCTTTACACCGTTGACGTCAACGGCGACGGGATGGCGCGGCAGTTGACCAACGACCCTGACGGGTTCGAAATCTTCGCAAGATTCTCGCCTGACGGGAAAAACCTCGCATTCACCGGTCAGTATGACGGAAACACAGAGGTTTACGTGATGCCAGCCGAAGGCGGTGAGCCACAGCGTGTTACGTACACTGCGACCCTTGGGCGCGATGATTTGTCTGACCGCATGGGACCGAACAACATCGTGATGACGTGGAAGGACAACGAAAACATCGTTTACCGTTCACGCAGAATCACTTGGGACGATTTCGTGGGACAGCTTTTTGTGGCAAACATCAACGGCGGTCTTGGCGAGCAGCTGCCGTTTTCAGAAGGCGGCTGGATCAGCTATTCGCCTGACGGTCAGAAGATTGCGTTCAACCGCGTGATGCGCGAGTTCCGCACCTGGAAATACTACAGGGGCGGCATGGCTGACGACGTGTGGATTTTCGATTTTAACACAAAAGAGTTGACAAACATCACCAACAACGATGCGCAGGACATCTTCCCGATGTGGGTCGGAAACAAGATTTATTTCTGCTCGGACCGTGACAGAACGATGAATATCTTCTGTTATAACCTTGATAATAAGGAACTTACAAAGGTAACAAACTATACTTATTACGATGTGAAATACCCTTCGTTGGGTGACAACGACATCGTTTATGAAAACGGCGGAGAGCTTTATCGTTTGAGTTTGAAAGACAATTCAATCAATAAAATCAAGGTGAAGATTATTGGTGACGGCATCTCAACAAGAACAAAATATGTCGATGCATCGAAAAACATCACCTCCGGAAGCGTTTCTCCTGACGGCAGACGAATCGTTTTGGGTGCTCGCGGCGACGTGTGGACATTGCCTGTAGAGTCAGGAATCACAAGGAATCTGACGAAATCAGACGGCGTGCATGACAGAAACGTCGCTTGGTCGCCGGATGGCGAATACATCGCTTACATCTCCGACAGAACCGGCAACGACGAGCTTTACATCCAGAAACAGGACGGCAAGGAAGAAGCGATACAACTCACTGATCCTCAAAAGGTTTCGGAGACATACAAATACCAGCCATCATGGTCGCCAGACAGCAAGAAAATCACATGGTACGACAAGATGAACCGCCTCATGATGATTGACGTGGCATCGAAAAAAGTGACTGAAATAGCAAGGAGTGAGGCTGGCGAAATTGACGATTATGTATGGTCGCCAGACAGCAAATGGATTGCCTACAGTAATGCAAAGATGTCGGAATTCAGTCAGATTTTTATCTATAACGTTGATACTCAGAAGAGTGAGGCTGTCACCGACACTTGGTTTAATTCTGAGAATCCAACATTCGACAAGAACGGCAAGTATCTGTATTTTGTCTCGGCACGCGATTTCAATCCGACATACAGCAATGTGGAATGGAACTACGCCTATCGCGAGATGAGCCGAATCTACATGGTTACTTTGCAGAAGGACACCCCATCGCCATTCTTGGCAAAAAATGATGAAGTCTCGATAGAAAAAGGCGAGGCAAAAGACGAAAAACCTGAGAAATCAAGCAAAGGCAAGGATAAGAAAAAGGATTCCAAGAAAGAAGATGACAAATCAATAAAGATTGATTTTGAAGGCATTACGAGTAGAATCATCCCGTTGCCGGATCTCAATACAGCATATTATTATGACCTCCAGGCAGTGGAAAACGGTCTTTATTACATGGTTTGGGGTGATAGCCGTGGACTGTATTTATACAATTTGGAAGACAAGGAAGCGACAAAAATAGGTGATTTCAGCGGTTACGACCTGACTCCTGACGGCAAGAAGATGGTTGTAAGTAAACGTTGGGATATGACGGTTATCGACGCACCGAAACGTGAGGTGAAGGGCATAGAGAAGCCGATAGACTTGTCAAACATGAAGAAATGGGTTAACCTGCACGAGGAATGGGCTCAGATTTACACCGAGGCGTGGCGTCAGATGCGCGATTTCTTCTATGCGCCGAACATGCACGGCAACGACTGGCCTGCAATCCACGACAAATACTCGGTTTTGATACCATTTTGTGGCGACAGAAACGATGTGAACTACCTCATCGGCGAGATGATTGGCGAGCTCAACATCGGGCATGCATACACTGGCGGCGGCGACCGTAATCCAGTGAGACGTCTCACAACAGGTCTTCTTGGCGCCGAACTCGAGCGCGACGGCAGCGGATATTACAAAATCAACAAGATTTTAAAAGGGGAGAGCTGGAACGAGGCGACTATCTCACCATTGGCTGAAATAGGCGTGAATGCCAAGGAAGGCGACTTCATCGTGGCAATCGACGGCGTGTCGACAAAAGACATGGTCAACATCTACGAGGCGTTGATTGACAAGGCGGGAAAGGCTGTTTTGTTGTCATTGAACGGCAAGGCGTCGGAAAACGGTGCCCGTGACGTGGTGGTAAAGCCGATAGCAAGCGAGAACTCGCTCTATTACTACAATATGGTGCAGACCAATATCGAGAAGGTCAGCAAGGCGACAAACGGGCAGGTGGGCTACGTCCACATTCCTGACATGGGACCTGAGGGTTTGAACGAGTTTGTGAAATATTTCTATCCACAACTCACGAAGAAGGCTTTGATTATCGACGACCGTGGCAATGGCGGCGGCAACGTCTCTCCGATGATTATCGAGCGTCTGCGCCGTGAGGCGGCTATGTGGACCATTACACGTAACGGAACTCAGGCAGAAATAAAACCGAATCAGATGATGAACGGACCAAAGGTTTTGCTGTTCAACAAATACTCGGCATCCGACGGCGATTTGTTCCCGTGGCAGTTCAAGCACTACAAGCTTGGCACCACCATTGGAACACGCTCATGGGGTGGTGTTGTGGGTATCAGAGGAAGCTTGCCGTTCATCGACGGCGGCACTTTGAACCGTCCAGAGTTCGCTCCGTTCGACCAGAGCGGCAACTGGATTATCGAAGGTCACGGCGTTGACCCTGACATCGTCATCGACAACAACCCGTACGACGAGTTCAATGGCATTGACGCACAGCTGGATAAAGCTATCGAGGTGATTTTGGAGCAGATGAAGGGATGGCCGGAGGCACCGGCGGTGCCGGAGTGGCCGGATAAGACGCATTAAATAATGTGCAGCCTTCGGCTGAATGTGACGGCCTAACGGCCTAATGTGATGGCTTCGCCATAATGTGGTTCCCTACGGTCACATTTGGCGAAGCCATCACATTTTGCGAAGCAACACATTAGGCACAGCCTCACATTTTGCGAAGCAACACATTAGGCACAGCCTCACATTTTGCGAAGCAACCATTAGGCACAGCCTCACATTTTTACAAATTTCATAGAATAATTGCCGATTTTTATGAAATATACTCCGCTTTCAAGATTTTCAACGTCAATCTGTTGATTGTCACCTGAAATCATTCCTTTCATCATAATCTGCCCGCAGATATTTGTAATTGTGTATTCCATCGCCTGTGGTAGAGACACGCCATGGCACGTCTCTACAGCGGTTAAATTGATAGTGATAACACCATTTGTCGGATTCGGATAAACCTCAAGCCCCATTTCCTCATTTTCAGCGACATCATTATATTGGTTGTAAATCTCATCGCAATCGACTTCACCGAATTGCAGCAGCTCCTCGCCGAAATGCCAGTAGCAGCGGATGCCATCAACGTCGAAATCGCGGTTGTTGAGCAGATTCTCAGGGAAGAAGCTCGTGGTGTGACCTATGCCGCAGATGATGTCGCCGCTGAAGATGTCGTCGGCATCGCTGACAGTCAGGACACGATAGGTTTGTCCGCCATATTCAATGTTGTTAACCTCGTCTACACGCATTGTAATATTATGAGTTCCAACATGAATTGTCCACTGCTCACCGACAATGGCGTTGAAATTATACAAAGTGGTGTAGCTCTGCGACTGCTTGTCCCACCAATAAACAATTCCATTTTCAGAGTAAACATATTCATGCGTGATTTTTGTGTGTAAGTCTTTGTCATACAACGTGTTGCTCTTTACAACGACTTTCGGTCTGGTAGTGCCGATGGTGGTGTCAGCAGCGCATTCGAGATACTGGTAAGTGACGCTGCCGTTGTCGTTTGTGATTTCGTAATACCATTCAGCGCCGATTAGTGGATAGTTTTGCGGGTAATCAATAAAAATTGGAAGTCTATGGTTGATGACATCTTCATCTTCAAGCCATAGGCATTCGTAATTTGAGCCGCGGTTTAATGCCTCAATTAAGTCGGTGGTGCCGTATTGTGGCTCATCGAGAACCCAAGTCGTCGGTGTCGTACCCTGACGGAAAGCGCATGAATTTTCAGGGACTAAAGAATCTCCGCAGGCTGGAATGTCGTAATCACCAAGCCAATACAGATTACGGCATTGGGCATCAGCACCGAGTGAACCAATAACAATGCCGGCACGTGTCGTGCCTCTTGATGAGGCGACATTACCTGTATTATAAACATTTCGGCATACCGATTTTGCGATTTCACCTGCAATGCCGCCTATGCTTGAATTGGATATCCCGTTACCATTCGAAATGAATGAAATATCGCCTGTATTGTAACAGTTAGAAACACGGCATCCAATACCCACAATACCGCCTGCTGAAAAATCGCCGAATATCGCCGCGTGATTCACACATTTGGATATTACCGTTGCATAGCGATTTGTGGTGCTTAATATTCCTCCAACACACTGTCCATAAATACTACCTGCGAAATTATTAACGCAGTTTTCTAAATAAACACCTTCCGCTTCTGCCGCAATTCCTCCGGAATAACCGTTGGTAGCCGTTATTGTTCCATAATTTTCACAGTTTCTTACATTACCTTTATTGTTGTTAGATATAGTAAACCTTCCAACAATGCCACCCAATCTGCCGCCAGCGATAATATCACCGTAATTATAACAATTTTCTATATTCAATTCAGTTATATTACCGAGTGATACAAACGTATGTCCAATAATTCCGCCGTTTTCTCCACCACCGATGATAACACCAGGGCAGTTAGCCTGAATTGTGGCATAATTTATACAGTCGGTGACACTTATTGTGCTTGCATTAGAGTAATAAATCGGGAGCCTACCTACTAAACCGCCCAAACTATAACCGGTATCACCTTCATAAGCAATACTTCCATCAACTGTGCAGTTTATGAAATGTGAATTTTCCGCCAATCCCGCGATTAAGCCGGCACAATCAACAGTATTTGGCACAACAGCATGATAATTTATTGTTGAATTTTGGACATTAAGGTTTTTTATAGTAGCGGAAGCTGTATAGCCAAACAGACCGACACAATAGCTGTCTGGGCGTTCTGTAACATACATGTCTGAAATAGTGTGACCGTTACCGTCGAAAACACCGATGAAATACTTTTGAGATGTGTTATTATTTTTTCCTATCGGAATCCATTGTAACATATTAGAGCCACTCAAACAAATATCGTTTGTTAAAACATAATGATATATTCCGACAAGGCCCGAATTTGTCTGCTGGGCAAGAAGTGCAAGCTGCTCTGGCGTAGCAATCTGAAATGGATCGGATGCCGAACCGGTGCCTCCTGCGTATGATTCAGCGACGGTGCCGTCCCAACATGGAATAAATGTATCGAAATATTGAGCCCAATCAGAGTTTTGATATTCTTGCAAACATCCGCTCGGAACAGTCAAAGTTGAACAGCCGAAATCAGTAAACGCATCCTCGCCTAATTCAGGAGGTGTTAGTGCGTATGAGACTATGCTTGTAAAACTACAACCGGTAAAAGCGTATTCTTCAATACTTGTTATTGAACTTGGCAGTATCAATGTCCCCGACATCTGATTGCACTCGGCAAAGGCACTGGAACTAATAGAACTAAGCGACTCGGGAAGTGTTAATCCTGTGAATCCACAATTCATAAAAGCACAAAAGCCAATATTTGTTACAGAGTTTGGAATTGTCAAATGACCTGTCAGATTCCTGCAATTTAAAAATGCATTGTACCCAATATTCTCAACCGAGTTTGGAATTCTCAACGTACAATTAAACACACCGCAATAAAAGGCTTCATTGCCAATTGAAACAAGAGTGTTTGGAAGTATTAGCATTTCATAAGCTGAAAACGAAAATGCATAATCTCCAATTGCTGTAACCGCATATGTGTTGCCGTTGTCGGTTACTGTATCCGGAATAATCAAATCACCCAACATATATCCGGCTGAATTGATAACTGTTACAGAAACACCGTCATCGTTAACAGAATAATTCAGGTCGCCAGCAGTGAATGTCTGGGCGTGTAAGCTCGAAATGACAAATGTCAAAAACAATGTTGTTAAAAATAATTTTTTCATAGTATAAATTTTTATTTGTTTGCGTTTTATTTTTTGAGTTTCCTCACCCTTGCGGGTTCGGAATGACAACGTTGCTATTTATGAAACCGCTGTCATTCCAAGCCCCGTAGGGGCGAGGAACCTCATACTGATTCCAATATTTCCTCAAGACTCCGTGTATCCTCGCTTCCGTTCATCTTTTCCTGCTTAATCCTCGATTTGCGTCGTGCGTAGGAGTTCGTCTGCTGGTTGAACAGCACCGAAATCACCTGGTTGCTGAAACCTTGTCGCGTGAGGCAGCAAATCTGCAGATCACTCTTTGTCAGGGTAGGGTATCTGTCAAGCAGTTTCTTCGTGAAGTTGCCGTAAACGTTGTTGGTGAGACTCACAAAGTCGTTCCAGTCCTCTTCGCTGATGTTGAAATCGAGGGTGCTTTTCGTAATCTGCTCCGACAACGCGAGGGCGGTGACGTAAACTTTGTTTTTCTTCAAAGCGAGCTCAAACTGATTCTTGGCTTTCTCAGCTTCGAGGCGGTTTCTCAGTGTTCTCTGACGCAGCAGAATAATAGTTATTATTAAAGCAATTACGAGCACCGCGAGGACTCCGCACAGATACAATGTTCTTGTTTTCTGCTTGGCTTTCAAGGCGTTTTCCTGCATCTTTAAATCTTGTTCGCCTTTGATGCGCTGCATCTCCTCGCCACGGTGCTGGTTGTCGGCGGCAATCATGTTTTCGTTGTAAAGCTCATGATATTCAAGGGCTTTGGCATAATCGTCACGCAGTTGGTAAATGAAATACAACGTCTGATACGCCGACATCTTCATTCCTGCTTTGTCGCTTTTAGCTGCCTCGTTGAGATGCATTATAGCTTCGTCATCGTTTTCAAGATAATAATAAGCCAGACCAAGTAGCAAGTGGCATTGGTAAGGCTCTGCACCGTTTTCAAGAGCGTGGCTCACAACGGAAATCATCTTTCCAAAATCTTCTGTCTCCATGTAGATGTCACGTGCCAGGTCGAGACTTGTGGCGTTTGTGAAGTCTTTGTCGTTCAATGATTTCGCGATTTCGATGGATTCATAATAATGGTTTTCGGCTTCTTGAAGATGCTTCAACGAGGCTTCGGCGCGACCGGCGTTTCTCAGCGATTTCATCAAAGATGATGAGTCATGAAGCTCATCGAAAAGGGCAGAGGCGTCGAGATGAAGTGCCAGAGCATCGTCGAAAAGACTTTGTAGCCAGTAAATCTCACCGAGGCGGTCCTCGGTGGCGGCTTTCAGCGCTTTGACAGCATCGTTTTCTTCATCGCAGAGGTTGAGCGTTACAAGAGCGTCGCTGAAACATTTTGCGGCGTCTTTGTTTTGTTTCGCCTCTCGATGCTCCACACCTTTATTATATAAAGCAAGCGCCTCGTCATAACGCGATTCTTGTCTGCACGAGACAAAAACCGTCATCATAACGAGGAGCGCAATTGTGATATATCTTTTAAATGGTCGCATTGTCAATTTTTATTCGTTGACGATGCAAAGATATAGCAAATTTTTTTATAAAAATCAAATTGTCAAGGCCAAAACAAGCTTTGTCTATCGATAAAATTTATATAATATTGATAATCAACGTTGTTTTGTGATGTCTGACAAGGCTTTGTCTATCATGTCCATTACTTTATCCAATAAATATAATTGTCTTTTCTTGGTCTTGCGACAGGGTAGTCGCCTTTCACATAGCCGAGGATGCAGTTGCCGATTCCGACGTATTTCGTGTCGTCGATGCCGAGGTCGCGGAGGATGGCTTTGCCTTCTTCGGTCTCGAACACCTCTTTGGCGCGGTGGATCCAGCATGAGCCGAGTCCTTTGGCGTGTGCGGCGTTGAGGAGATTGCCCATGACGAGAGAGCCGTCTTCCTTCCATGTGAATGCCGCTGTGGTGTCAGCGAGTACAACCAAGACAACTGGAGCGCCGTAGAACGGGTCCATGTCGTTGTCGCGGCCGAAGACGCCTGCGTTGAGTTTGCTCAGTCTGTCGCGCACCTCGCGGTTTGTGACGGCGATGATTATTGGCGATTGTTTGTTCATGCCTGTCGGGGCGTATGTCCCGGCCTTGCAGATTTCTTCGATGACCTCAGTCGGAGGCACTTCGTCGGTGTAGCTGCGCACGCTGCGTCGTGTCAGCAGGTCTTCCATTGTAGTATTCATAACTGTTTCGTTTGATTCGTTCGATTTGTTGCAGCAGCCACTTAATATCAGCGTCGCCGCGATAAGGGTTAGTAATAGCTTTTTCATGATTAAAATTTTTGCAAAGATAAGAAAAATTTTTAATGTCATTCTCGAATTACTCTCAGTTCTTGGTAGAAAGTCGTAATTCTGCGAATAACATTAAAAGTTTTTAAGAATTATTCTCATAATTGCGATTTATCACAGGGTACTGAGAGCAATTCGAAAATGGTATCAATAATCTTGATGGATAAAAAACTAATTGTTATTTTTACTATTTTTGCAGCGTTTTTAAAATCGAAAATGTCTATATCATTTTATCATATTCTGGGCTTGATATTAGCGGTCGCTCTCATTGAAGTGGTTGGTATTCTTTCAGTTAAGAAAGTCAAGAACGCCAACGACTTCCATACCAGTGGCGGTCGCGCGGGCACTTGGGTGGTGACTGGTGCCATCATCGGCACTTTGGTGGGCGGACAGTCGACGGTGGGCACGGCGCAGCTCGCGTTCAGCTTCGGCATCTCGGCATGGTGGTTCACGATGGGCATGGCGCTCGGATGTGTGGCGCTCGCGATAGGCTACGTGGTGCCGTTAAGGCATAGCGGAAGCACCACGCTGCTCGAAATCGTGCGTAAGCAATACGGCCGCAAGGCTGAGATGACGGGCTCGGTTTTATGCTCGTTCGGAATGTTCATCAGCATTATTGCGCAAGTGTTGTCGGCGTCTGCATTGCTCATGACGCTGTTCAGCATCCCGTTCTGGGCGTGCGCAATTCTTTCCGCGATAATAATGACGCTATACGTCGTCTTCGGCGGGTTGTGGAGCGCGGGCATCGGCGGCGTGGTGAAAATCATACTTTTGTGCCTGTCGGCATTGGCTGCAGGCGTGATAGTGTTGGTGCTTTCAAAAGGTTACACCGGCTTGATTGATTCTGTTAAAAATGTCTTGTTAAATACTGACATTCAGTCTGTTAGCGGATTTGAGACGGTCAGGGACGTGAATCTGAGATACCAATATCCATTTGCGCGAGGCATCTCAAAAGACGTGGGTTCGTGTCTCTCGGTCATCCTCGGCGTGCTTTCGACGCAGACTTACGCTCAGGCGATATGGTCGGGAAGGAGCGACAGCATCGCTCGCAAAGGCGCCATGATTTCAGCCTTGATTTCCATCCCAATCGGCTTCGCCTGCGTGATGGTGGGCATGTACATGCGCTCGCATTATATCACTGTTGATGAGCTTAACGCGTTGAGTGTCATTGGGAAAGAGATTCCAGAAGGTCTGGGTGTCATGACGAGTTCGGCGCAGGCTTTCCCGATGTTTGTGACAAACCACATGCCAAAATTCATTGGCGGATTAGTGCTTGGCACCTTGTTGATAACCATCATCATCGGCGGCTCGGGGCTCACTTTGGGCATCTCTACGATTTTGGTGAAAGACGTTGTCAAGCCTAAAAACAGCCTTAAAGTATCGCGTTACATCATCGTCGGGTTGCAGCTGATGGCTGTTGTCGTAGCTGCTTCATTTTCAGGAAGTTACATCAATGACTTGGGGTTCTTGTCGATGGGATTGCGTACCACGGCGACCTTCGTGCCGCTGACGTTGGCGATGTTTTTCCCGGGAAGATTCAAGCCGAAATGGGTTTTTGTCTCAATTATTTTCGGAACGGCTTGCCTGATTATCGCGGAATTTGTATCTTTGCCTGTCGATTCAATCTACGTGGGGTTGCTCGGCTCAATTTTATGTTGTTTAATAGGTTATAAAAAATGAAAAGAGGATTCGGAAGTGACAACCATTCGGGCATCAGCCCAGAGGTTTTGAAGGCGATAGCTGACGCCAATGTTGAACATGCTTTGGCTTATGGCGACGATGAATATTGCGCACGAGTTGAACAATTGTTTAAACAATACTTTGGTAATCAGGCAGTTGTGTCGTTTGTTTTTAACGGAACCGGCGCAAATACCATGGCTATCGATGCGATGGTGCGTTCGCATGAAGCGGTGATTTGTGCTGAGACAGCTCACGTCAACGTGGATGAGTGTGGTGCGCCACAGCGTATCGTCGGCTGCCGTCTCCTGACCGTAGACACTCCCGATGGCAAGCTCACACCAGAGTTGGTGATGACTCGTATGCACGGTTTCGGTTTTGAGCATCATTCGCAGCCGAAAGCTATCACGATAACACAATCGACGGAGCTTGGAACGCTTTACACCATCAATGAAATCAAGGCATTGGCGAAATTGGCTCATGAGCATGACATGTATCTTCACATGGATGGCGCGCGTCTCGCAAATGCTGCTGTGGCTTTGAATTGCTCCTTCAAAGAGATGACCACCGACGCTGGTGTCGATGTAGTTTCGTTCGGCGGCACCAAGAACGGACTGATGATAGGGGAGTCGGTGGTGTTTCTGAATCCTGAATTGGCGAAAGACTACAAATACCGCCGCAAGCAAGGTCTCCAGCTCTGCTCGAAGATGCGCTTCCTTGCAGTGCAGTTCGAGGCATATTTCAAAGACGAGCTTTGGCGCAGAAACGCTGAGCATTCCAACCGAATGGCGCAGCTCTTATACAATAAGGTGAAAGACATTCCGCAGGTGAAAGTCGTTTATCCTGTGCAAGTTAACGGTGTCTTCGTTCAGCTTCCTCGTAAAGTTTGGACGGAACTGCAGAAACAATATTTCTTCTACGACTGGGATATCGATAAAGACGTTGTTCGCTGGATGTGCTCGTTCGACACAACTGAAGACGACATAAATAACTTTGTTGAGGCGCTGAAGAGGCTGGTGTTGTGACAAATTAGATATGCACATTAAAACAAAATACTTAACTGATTTTGGTTGATTTTAAATAATCAACCTTTTTTTATTTACGTATTAAAATTTTATTTATTTTTGTAGCCGAAATAATAAAGATATGAAAATAGTTAGTGTTCTTACTGGTGACATTGTTGGCTCGTCTTTAGGAAACGACAGTCAAAGAAGGGCGATGTTAGATGTAATCGAAAGTTCAGTTGAAGAGATACAACGAGAACTTGACATTCCTTTACAGTTGGAGTTTTTCAGAGGTGATGCTTTTCAAATAATGGTTGAAAATCCGCAGAAAGCGCTGTTGGTTGCTATTTTATTAAGGGCTATATTATGTAAAAAAACCCCAAGAAATAATTCGTTTGTATGGGATGCGAGAATAGCAATTGGTGTTGGAGGATTACTATATCGTGCAAATTCTTTGGCTAAATCAAATGGCGATGCTTTTGTCTATTCTGGAAGGACATTAGATAGGATGGAATATGAACGACTTGCAATAATCACACACTGGGAGATGATAAATGATGAGTTTGCTGTGTCAACACCTTTTGCTGATGATATAATTTCTCAATGGACTCGTATTCAGGCTGGTGTTATTTACGATTATCTGTTGTATGAGGTGACACAAGGACAAATTGCAAAAAAGAGAGGCATGACACCTCAAAATGTCAGCAAAGTGTTGAAAGCGGGAAAAGTCGGTTTGATAATCAATTATGTAAAAAGATTTGAAAAATTGATATATGATAAGTCTTATTAAAATAGTGCTTGTGAAACTGCTCGCTGCACATTTGATTTGCGATTTTGTGTTACAGACTGATGCGTTTTGTGAGCAAAAAAATCAAATAAATGCCAAGGGTATATGGTTTCAGTTGATGCATGCGCTGTTGCACGCTATGGTGGCCTATGTTTTTATAGCAAAATGGTCGTTGTGGTGGGTTATAGTTGTGGTCTTCTGTTCACATTTTGTCATAGATTTCTTGAAATCAGTTGTGAAACGACCGGATTCTGTGATGGTGTTTGTTATAGACCAACTTTTGCATTTGATGGTTGTCTCGTTATTAAGTTATTATATTGTTGAAAATCAGGTTATTAGTAGTGAAAGATTTCCAATCTGGATAATTGTTTCAGGATATATGATATTGTTAAAGCCCACATCTATTCTGATTTCTTTGTTTTGCAAGAAATGGAATTTTGTGGCAGATGATATGTCTTTGCCTATGGCAGGTCGTTGGATTGGGTATTTCGAAAGAATTTTGGTTATGACTTTTATATTGCTTGGAAGCTATGAGGCAATCGGGTTTTTAATGGCTGCGAAGTCGATATTCCGATTTGGTGAATTAAAAGACAAAAATGAAATAAAACGAACTGAATATGTTCTGCTAGGGACTTTGATGAGTTTTACAATTGCTGTTGTTGTGGCTTTGGGAGTAAAGTTATTACTTTAGAGTCAATAGCCGTTGCTTAGTAAATCTTTTGTTATTGGGGAATTGTTGAAAACTTTGCAACAATTAATTTTGATTTTTGTTTTCCTTTACCTACCTTTGCAAAGTCAACTTAATGAATTTCAGCATTATGGCTCAATGGCAGAAAACAACGATAATACGAGATAATGGAGAAATCGTCGAAGCTCAGGCTCCGGTAATTGTTTCTGCCAGCAGAAGCACAGATATACCAGCTTTTTATGCCGATTGGTTTTTCCATCGTTTAAAGGTTGGCTATTCTGCTTGGACAAACCCATTTAACGGAGTAAAAAGTTTCATCTCATATAAGAATTGCCGCTTTATCGTATTTTGGTCAAAGAATCCTAAACCATTACTTGAGCATCTCGATGAACTTAAAGAACGAAACATTGGGTGCTATATTCAATATACGCTGAATGACTATGTTAAGGAAGGCTTAGAGAAAGGTGTTCCATCTCTTGATGAGCGTATATACACCTTTAAACGTTTAGTTGAGAGATTGGGAAAGGGTAGAGTGATTTGGCGTTTTGATCCTCTGATTCTTACAGACAAAATCAATGCCGGTGATTTGCTGGAAAAGATTGAAAACATTGGCGACCAGCTTTATGGTTACAATGAGAAATTAGTTTTCAGCTACGCCGATATAGCTTTATACAAAAAGGTAAAATCCAATCTTGAGAAGAATAATGTCAATTATCGTGAATGGGACATTCCTCAGATGGATGAGTTTGCAAAGAATCTTTCAGAGCTTAATAAGAAGTGGAACTATCAGCTGGCCACATGCGGCGAAAAAATTGATATAGACAAGTATGGCATTCATCACAATCGCTGCGTTGATGATGATTTGATGATTCGCTTTGCTCATCATGATAAAGCATTGATGGGTTTCCTTGGTGTAGAAATCAAAACCATTGAATCATCATTGTTTGGAGCCGAACAGATTCCGGCTAATGCCATTATGCTTAGCGACACACGATATGCCATTAAGAAAAAAGACAATCGCGACAAAGGCCAACGTGAGTTCTGTGGTTGCATGGTCAGCAAAGATATTGGCGAATACAACACATGTCCTCATCTTTGCGAATACTGTTATGCAAATACAAGCAAGGAAACAGCAGTAAAAAATTGGCGTCAAGCAAAAGAAACTAATTGGATGTCAGAAACGATTACTGGAAAGTAAGAATGTCAAACTTCATAAAGAAATTCAAAGAAAGTGGCAATATCTCTTTTGTTGGAATGAGAGATACAGCTATATCGTTGCTTCCAACAGACAGAACTAGACGTAATAAGCTTTATGATGACTTGGAACGCGGTAAGGGAATATTGGATGACGATGATCACCTTAATATGTATTTGCATAGCTTTGGCAAAATGCATAAAGCAAAGTTGGACATGGCATTCAACAGCATTTCTTGTGTTAATATTTTTGCTGAAGAAATAGAAGTTTTCGATTGGGGATGTGGACAAGGAACTGCCACAATTTGTTTGTTTGATTTTCTGATAGAAAAACATATATCACCAAACATAAAACAAATAAATTTGGTGGATCCATCTTCTGCAGCATTGAAAAGAGCTTCGGAGGTAATAAAATGCTTTAATCCTTCATATAGTGTTAGTTGTATTGTAAAAGATTTCGATAGCTTGGAAATTGGTGATTTCAAAAGAACAAATACAAGAAAAATACATCTGTTTAGTAATATTCTTGATGTTGAAGTTTTTGATCTTGCAAAATTCATTCACTTATTCCAGCAATTATTTGAAAGTGACAACTATTTTGTTTGTGTTGGTCCTTATTATAGTAACAACAAGCGTGTTGATGAATTTGTCGCTGCTATAGCACCTGATGTCATATTTGCTGCGCTCAATAAAGATCGTGGCTCATGGCAAGGAGAGTGGACTATTTCCATGCGCATCTTCTTTAAGCACTTTGACAATATTGAAACTGTTGAAAATATCAGAAAACGTATAGAAGATTCACATAAAAAAGAACAGTTCTTTGCAGGTTATATTCTTGATGCTGTTTCTGAGGAGTACAGTTTGTCAGATATGGCAAAAACAACAGAAGGACTGTATCATGCTCTTTCTATGTTTGATGTTAAATCGAACGTTCCTCTTGGTTATAATTTAGAAAACAGTCCAAAACTTGCAGTTCTAGCCAACATTATTTCTCGAGGATTGCCTACAAAAGCACCAATATTCGTAGAAGACATTTTTTCTGACATATATCATATCTCTACTAAACCAGAAAATGATTCTCTGATTAAATATAAATCAACCCACAAGCTTAGTGCTGAGGATATTAATGAAGCATTGCATGTTATTGATCCACGCTTTAATGTGGATTCCTATAATGGCGACATGCTTGAAAGCTCCTTTGAAAAAGGATTTATTGATCGTTATCTCAAAGAAACCCCAAGTGAATACCTCATACAATTATTTGAACCACAAAGACCATTGTCTAGTATAGTTGATATTCCTGACAAGCAATTCAGTAAAGACCAAAGAGTTGATTTCGCTTTGGAAATTCCTTATGGGGATTCTCGAACAGGCTTTATCTTTGAGATGGATGGCAGGCGCTACCATTCTAATATTTTTTCTCGTTTGAATGATGAACGCCGAGATAAAATGGCGTTGCAAGGAGGATGGGATACTTATCGCATAGAACAGCTTAACAATATGGCTTTTTTGAACAATTGGGAGTCTGATGCTGCTTCTGTGAAATACCTCTCAACTCTTAAAAACAACTTTGGGAAAAAATTGTCTGGCTCATGGCGTGATACACTGCAAATAGTTCTAAGTCCACTTGCTATCGCTCGTGTAGAAAGAATGATAGTTGAAGCTATGATGGCTGAAGACCTAAAAACAAATGCTAAAAGATGGAATATAGCCATTATTGAACGTGATGTTCCATGTGCTGCATTGGCTATTTCTGACTTGAAAGAGAAATATGAGAACATCTGTTCATTGGCTGGTTCCACTGATACATTACCACCGATTAATATATGTATAGTTTCGACAGAAGAGTTTAAAGATTCTCCTTTGCATTTGGGTAATGCGGTATCAACAAATATGCCAAAGAAGCATTTTGACTTGTGTGTTGATATATCTATGCTTTTGCGTGATAATATCGATGCTCTATCTTTAAATGTTGATGCTGATATTGTATATATTATTCGTTCTTCGCATTACAGGAAACGGGAACGAACGATTTGTACTGCAGAGAACATTCAATACCCTCCATTTGTAAAAAAAGACGAGACAGGTTCCTATGTAAATATCAAAGAGCGTGAAGATGTTCTAACATATTTCCTTCGTGACATATTCCGTAAGCCATCGTTCCGACCAGGGCAGTTGCCAATACTCAGTCATGCATTGGCAGATAAGACGACCATAGGATTGTTGCCTACAGGTGGAGGTAAATCTTTGACATATCAGCTTTCTTGTATTTTACAACCAGGTGTTTCTATTATTGTTGACCCTCTGGTTTCTCTTATGGTTGACCAGATACGGGGTTTGCGCGATGTTCGAATTGATACTTGTGATTGTGTTAATAGTGGAATGGATGCCAAAGAGAAAGCAAAGAAACTGAATTTGCTACAAAATGGTTCGGTTATGTTTATGTTGCTATCGCCAGAACGATTCATGATGGAAAACTTCCGTTCGAGTTTACTGACGATGACAGAAAAAAACCATGTGTATTTTTCATATGGTATTATAGATGAGGTTCATTGCGTGTCCGAATGGGGACATGATTTCCGTACATCATATTTGCATCTTGGAAGAAACATGATTAACTTCATGCATACTAAGTCACAACGTCCACTTTCAATTATTGGACTTACAGCTACTGCTTCATTTGATGTACTTGCTGATGTTGAGCGCGAATTGACTCTTGGAGGAAATCTAACCATTGATAGTGAGACGATAGTAAGACCAGAATCAGATGCACGTCCAGAACTTACATATCGTATTGTGGAAGTTCGGTCAAATTTTAATGAATTGAGAGAACCTGCAGAACAATATGTACTGAAGGCTAAATCAGATTGGGAGTTAAAGGACGTAGTAGCTAATGAAAAGAAGAACAGAATGTATACACTTCTTCATGAGATACCATCTGATATAGCTTGGCTAAACCAGAATGAGACAGAGAGAACACAGGTGACACATATTCCTGATTTTGAGTCAGATAGTTTCTTCGCTCCTGATGACACACGACATTATTCCAATGCTGGAATTATTTTCTGCCCCCATGCTCATGGCACATTTGGAGTTGAAGATAATGTTTGGGGAACACGAACTGGTATATCAACAGAATTACGAGCCAATGAGCAGGATTTGGTCATCGGAACTTTTGTTGGAGGCGATCATCCATCTGGAGACATGAAATTGTTTAACGAAAATGAACAAAGTGTGATGGTGGCCACCAAAGCATTTGGCATGGGTATAGACAAACCAAATATTCGTTATACTATTCATGTAAATCACCCGTCGTCCATCGAGAGCTATGTTCAGGAGGCAGGTCGTGGAGGACGTGATAAGAAACATTCTATTTCCTATGTTCTTTTTGATCCAACAGAATATATAGAATTGACTATAGACAAAATCAATGATATACGTTATTTGATGGGACAAGATGATCCTATCTGGCTTGAACGTTATATCAACAAGTTTATTCTTGCGGATGACATTCGAGACTTATGCCAACATAATGGAGCAACAGAAGAGCAGACAGACAAGATAATTGATATTATTAGAAAAAAAAGATTTTTTGAAAATATTGATAAGGATATCAATTTGTGGTTCCATAACAATTCATTCAGGGGATTGTTTAAGGAAAAGGTTATTCTTTTAGAATTTACTGACCGCATAATGAATGCCAAGCCAACTCGTTTGACAGAGGTGCAAGGAAAGCTGAGAGATATGACAGGTAATGAAGATGTCTGTCTAAAAGTATCTAGTCAGAAAAAGACTATAACTGTTTTCTCAGAAGAGGATAGTGGCAAACAATATGGATATGTATTTCTTGACACATTGACTCCGAGTTACAAGTATACCAATTTTGATTATAGTCTATGTACATATATATCAGACTCGCTTATTGGTATTCTCAGATCATATCCAGAATATACACCGGCGTACTTGCTTAGACCGCTTGAAGGAGAGGATAATATTACAGAAGGTATTTATCAAGCAATGGCAAATGCTGACGAAGATGGCAATGCCAGTGTTGTTGTATCATGGGAGAATAATATTAAGCAAGATCCGGAAGGTTTTGAAAAGTCGATTAAAGATGAAATTACAGGAATATCCCAAAAACAGGGTTGGGCAGACATTGACGAAAACAAATATGGCAAACTGGATTTAAAGAAGATAGAAGACTTTGAACAACTTGTTGCTAAAATTTCAAAGTGTTCAGGAGACACATCCTGGTTAAGGCATCATGCAAATAGGGATGTTTATCGAAAATTGAGAATGGCTTTTTGCAAAAAGCGCGATAAGGATGATACCGACAAAGCTATCTATCGTTTGTGTTGTGTTGGTCTTGTTGATGATGTTACGATTGATTATTTGTCACAGACTTATGAGCTGAAAATCCATAAACGTACAGATGAAGAGTTTAAGGAATATATGCTTGAATTCTTCCTTAAGTATTATTCAATGGAGCAGGCACAAAAGAAAGTCGATGATATAGAAAATAAGGAGGGTCGTAATTATTTAGATAAATGTTTGGGTTATCTAACGGCCTTTGTCTATGACAATCTTGAAAAAAAGAGATATCGTGCGATTGAGGATATGAGGATTGCCTGTGAGGATAGCATAATTGAACGGCAAGCTAATGGAGATGATGAATGGCTGAAAGAATTTATTCATCTCTATTTCAATTCAAAATACGCAAGGACAGGCTATCAAGTAAATGGTAAACCATATTCATTGAAAGATGATACTGATGTCGGTGGTAAAGATGGTTTTGATATTGTCCAAAAATATATTGAAATCATCAATCCAGCAAATGATAATTCGGGAAGTGAGATAGACAATGTTAAACACCTATACGGCGCAACATTATTATGTTTAAGAGCGCATCCGGATAATGCAGCATTACAGCTTTTACTTACATATTGCATATCAGTTCTTGGTGCAGGGAATAATGAAACCTTAAAAACGAATGCTTATAATAGCTATATTGAAGGTTTCATGGCATTATACAATAATGCTAACTCTAAAGTGTGGGAGTATATTGACATATTCAATGAGCATCTCTCTTCAAAAGTACGAGACAATGATGATTTCATCAGAGACAAACTGATAGAGAATGGTAAAAAGTTGATTACTCTTTTAATACATGAAGAAAAAGTTAATCAAATTATAAAAAAATATATTAATAAATAAAATATGGCATACGATATCAATGCCGCTTTAGAACGGCTGGAACAAAATTTAAAAAATCTAAATTCAGCTCGAGAACAAGTCGAATCTGTTGTTGAGTCACATTCTAATTTACAAGATAAAGTACAATCTTTCGTGAACGAGGTTGCCAATCTATCAAAGCAGGTAGAATCGTTTATGCATGCCTTAGAAGAAAAAGGCGCAAACAATTTAGCTGATTTTAAATTGTCTTTGGAGTCTTTGAATAAGTCTTGTACTGAGATTATCTCTTCATTTGAGAATAAGACAACAATGGCAGTAAATTCTGTTAAATCAGAAGTTGACAATCTGCATGGTGAGATTGAAAAGCTATCGAAAACACAAAATGATTTAGCTTCGGCAACTGATGCCATCAACAAACTAAACACCGATGTTGAGGGATTGACCAAGGAATTAATAGACTCTCAATCAGCGCAAGATGATTTGTTGAAAATAATATATGAACAACTAACATCATTGACAACACTATCATCCGATATAGATAGAAAAGCTAACTCAATTCAGCAGTATATTCAAAATCAAAGCGATTCTTTGGATAAAATCACTCTATCATTTGATGAACTGTCTTCAAAAATTGATAATAACAAAGAATCACTTGATTCGGCATTAATTGTTCTGTCAGATTCCGTAAAATCCAATGGAGAAAACTCGGAAAAGAATGCAGAAACTTTAATAAAGGAAAATCGTATGTTAAAGATTGTTACTGTGGTTAATACCATATTAATAATTAGTGCCATCATTGTTGGTGTTTTAAAATAGTTTTAATTATAAAATAACATATGTTAACGATATGATTTTTTGGTAATTAATCTAATAGACAATGAATTGTTGAATGATTCAAACAAATGAAAGTCCACAAATACATATTCCTTTTCTTATCTTACCTGACAATTTCACCATTGCTGCTGATTCTTGACAGGAAATGGAATTTGTTGCCTAAATGGTTGAAAATCACATTGTTTGTTGTTTCGCCATTTATGCTGTTGTTATTGTTAATTGCTCTTGCATCAATCGATTGGGCGATGTCAAAATACACGCATGAATATCGTTTTACAAGCAACAAAGCTATAATGGAGATGACTGGCATTTGTTTTCCTACTTATATAATGACTGAATGTAAAAAGGAACGATCGTCTATTTGTAACAGTTATATATTAAAATTTGAATTTGTTGAGATGCCTGATTCAACTTTCTTTCAAAAATTGGAGGAAAACAAAGATATTTATGAATTAGATTACCAAGGTAATATGTGCTTTTCAAAAGATTATTACTATTGGGCAATTGTTTCCTTTTTTGGCAATAGAGGTCCAAAAATAAATGGAACAGCTATATTAATGGTGAATAAAAATTCTCCCGTTTTTGAAATAAACTTAGTTGAATTCAACTATTATCTTTTTCCCGGCAAATCTCACAAAAACTTATAATGTCGCTATCGCTATCACAAGCGCCAACCATGACGGCAGACCTAATGCTGTCTGTAATACCACGATTAGCAATGATTTTGTTGATAACTTTTTGCTTTTTTCCTTGCATTCCGTTTTTGTGCATGTAATTTTGTGGCATAAAAAATTGATGATATGAGAGTTTACAATAACATTGAGCGTCCAGACTTTACGCCAAACTTAATCAAAAGTCTGAAACCCGATGAGATATTTGTGTTTGGCAGCAATCTCGCAGGTGCTCATGGTGGCGGCGCAGCCCGTATCGCTGTCGAAGATTTCGGTGCCATCTGGGGACAGGGTGTCGGACTGCAAGGGCAGAGTTATGCAATACCGACAATGCAAGGCGGCGTCGAAACCATTAAACCATACGTTGCCGAATTCGTCGAATTTGCCAAACAACACAAGGAACTTTTCTTTTATGTCACACGGATTGGCTGCGGAATTGCCGGTTTCCTTGACGAAGAAATCGCACCTTTGTTTAAAAACGCTTTGGATTTAGAGAATGTCGCTTTGCCGGAAAGTTTTGTGAAAGTTTTATAAAACAGAAAACTTATTCTTTCTTTCCCACAAACCTCACAATAACCGCTAATGTAGCAATAGCTAAGGCAAACGCCACCAACGTCGGCAGTCCTAACGCTGTCGGCAGAACACCGATAAACAACGCTACCGCACCGACGGTGAGTGCGTAAGGCATCTGTGTCTTCACGTGCTGCAAGTGGTTGCATCCCGACGCCATCGAGCTCATGATGGTGGTGTCGGAAATCGGCGAGCAGTGGTCTCCCATTACAGCGCCTGCCATCACTGACGCTACCACGTTGTAAAACAACGGCATAGTGGTTGCTGCGCTCAAACCTTGGTCTTGGCAAAGCATCCATGAAGCTGGCAAAATCAAAGGATAAAGAATCGCCATCGTGCCCCATGATGTGCCAGTCGAGAAGCCGATTAAAGCCGCTAAAATGAATGTTAAAGCTGGGACGATGAACGGCGACAACGACAGCTTCAGCAAAATCTCTGAGACGAACTCTGCTGTATGCATGTCTTTGGTTACCAAAGCGATAGACCACGCCATAGTGAGAATCAGAACGGCGTTGAACATCAGCTTGAAGCCTTCAATCATCTCTTCCATGATTTTCCCGAACTCGAGCGAGCCACGGAGTAAAGTCATGATAACTGCAGATAGCAATGAGATGAGCGACGACCAAAGTAATGCGAGGTATGAGTTGGCATTGCCAATGGTTGCTGACAGTTTAGAAAAAGTGTCGAGGCTTGCGTCTTGCCAAACTGATGCGTCGTAACCTGTGACGAAAAGCCCCGCGATTGTTCCGAAAATCAAAGTCAACAATGGAACCAATGCGTCTATTCCGTGGGCGGATTTCTCTGAACTGTCAGATTTTTCTGGACATGAGTCCACTTTTGAACGCGCTTCTTTTTCAGCTTTAAGCATCGGTCCGAAGTCGCGACCGCTGTAGATTATCATCAGCACGAAAGCGAGCGTGAGAAGAGGGTAGAAGCTGTATTTCAGCGAATGGAAGAACACTGAATACGCCGACGCGTCGATGCCGATAACGTTGATGCCTTCTTGGATGTAACTCAACTCCGCGCCAATCCATGTGGTGACGAAAGCTATAGCAACCACTGGCGCTGACGTGGAATCTACGATGTAGGCGAGCTTCTCGCGCGACACCTTGAGCTTGTCGGCGACAGGTCGCATGGTGTTACCGACCATCAAGGTGTTGGAGTAGTCGTCGAAGAAGATGCAGAGGTCCATTATGAACGTCATGAGCTGTCCGGAACGTGGTCCTTTGGCGCGTCGCAGAAGCCAGTTCACAATGCCTTGCATGCCGCCGTTTGCCGAGATAATCTTGACCATCCCGCCGATTGTTAGAGTGAAGACGATGATTGTCACATGGTCGGAGTCGAAGAGAGAGCCGACGATGTAGGTGTCCACAACCTTCAATAATCCGCTACCCAACGCCGTTCCAGGCTCTTGACCGCCGTACAACGCCATGAGGAATGTGCCTGAGAGCACGCCGAGAAACAGCGCCGAAATCACCTCTTTTAATAACAACGCCATCGCGATGGCTATGACAGGCGGCAGCACCGAAAGCCACAGCGGCATCGGACCGTCTGCTGGAACGCAGAAATAAATCAATGCCAGACAAGCTATGATTGCGGCGATGACTATCAAAATTGTCTGTTTCTTCTTCATGAGAGTCTCAATTTCTCCACGATGTTATTTATCCTTGTAAGCTGCTCCGGGATGTTGATGTGTTGTGGGCAGTGCGAGACGCATTGGTTGCAGCCGATGCAATGCTCCACCTGACGGTCGGCTTCGAGCTGGCGGTTGTATTCGATGAGGAATCTGCGGCGGGCACGCCTGAAGTCCCTCGACTGCGGGTCGTCGACGATACTGCCTTCGTTGACGCATTTGTTGTAAAAACTGAAGTTCGTCGGGATGTCGATGCCGTAAGGGCATGGCATGCAGTATTGGCACGACGTGCAGGGGATTATCGGGTATTTCAAATATTGGTTGGCGATGTCCATCAATAACTTAAGCTCGTCGTCGGTGCATGGCTGCAACGGGCAATAGGTGCGAAGGTTGTCTTGCAGATGCTCCATGTATGTCATGCCGCTCAATACTGTCAGGACGTTAGGGTAGGTGCCCACGAAACGGAACGCCCACGACGCCACGCTGTTCTGCGGAGCATGCTGCTTGAGCGTGTTCGCAAGGATGTCGGGGAGCTTCGACAGACGTCCGCCGAGAAGCGGCTCCATAATGACAACGGGGATGTTCAAATCTGTCAGGCGTTTGTAGAGATAGTCGGCATTGACGTTGCTGGCGCTGAGGTCGTGCGCGTGCTCCCAGTCGACGTAGTTCATCTCGATTTGCACGAAATCCCAGTGGTATTTGTCGTGGTTGTCCAAGAGCCACTCTATGACGCGCTGGTCGCCGTGGAACGAGAACCCGAGGTTGCGGATACGTCCCGCCTTGCGCTCGTCCTGCACGAAGTCGATGATGCCGTTCTCGATGTAACGTTTCTGGAAGGTGTCCCAGCCGCTCATTCCCTTGCTGCCGTTGCCCACGGAATGCAGCAGATAATAGTCGAAATAGTCGGTCTGCAGCTTCTCGAAAGAGTCGTGGTACATCTTTATCGACGCCTCGCGGCTCCAGAACTGTGGCGCGAAATTCGACAGTTTTGTCGCGAGAAAATACTTGTCACGCGGGTGACGGCTCAACGCTATCCCCGTTGATGCCTCGGAATTTCCGCGGCAATACACAGGCGAGGTGTCGTAATAGTTGACGCCGTGTTCCATGGCATAGTCGACGAGCTTGTTGACCATCTCCTGGTCGATGACGTCGTCTTTGAACGGCAGACGCATCATGCCGTATCCGAGAATCGAGACCTTGTCGCCAGTGTTGTGGTTGGTCCGCAAGGTCATCTTATCCTTAGGGATGTCGCCTGCAGAATATGTCGTTTCTTTTTCATAATTCTCTGATTTGCAGCCAGATAAAGCCACCGCTGACACCGCTGCCGTCGCGCCAACGATTGTCAGAAACTCTTTTCGTGATATATTGTTGTTTTCCATTTTTCCCATTAAATATTATGGTGAATTAAATTGCCCTCGACAAATATTGCTGAGAACGGTCTTGCCGGACAGACATGCTCGCACGCACCGCATCCGATGCAGCGTTCCGTGTTGATGGACGGAATCTTCGCTGAACTGGCGTCTTCGGGGTCGTAAGGCATCATCGTGATGGCGCCTGAAGGACAATGTTTTGCACAGTTGCCGCATGGCACGCCGTCGCGCAAAGGGATGCAGTTCCTGCCAATCCACACGGCGTGACCGATCTGGATGGCTGTCTTCTCTTCGCGCGTTATCTTGCGAATTGCGCCCGCAGGGCACACCTCAGAGCATCTTGTGCATTCCGCACGGCAGTAGCCGCGCTCGAACGACATCTCGGGCTGCATGAAAGTGTCAAGATTCGATGAGGCGCGAAGCACGTCGTTGGGACATGACTGCACGCACAGCTGACATCCGGTGCATCGTGAGCTGAAGTTGTCCAAGCTAATCGAACCTGCAGGTTTTATTGGTGTTTCGCGTTTCGGGGCTTTCTTTTTCTCTATGGTCGCCAATCCGCCGTCAACGACTTTTTCCTGGGCTTTTAAAGCTGATGCGGCAGTTATTGTTGCGATGGTTGCTAAAATTGTTTTGCGGGTTGTTTTTCCAGTGTTATCTGTGTTATTAGAGTGCTCTGAGCTCTCTAAACGCGCATTATTCTTTGGTTTTGCGCTATATTTCATCGCCTCTCTTTTACACCCGCTCACGCAGTTGAAGCAGGTGACACATTTTGAATAGTCGATGATATGGTTTTTCGAGTCGATGGCAGAGCAGCGGCAGTTTCTCTCGCATAGACCGCAGCTGTTGCATTTTTCGGTGTCGAAATGCGGCTTGAAGACCGAATATTTTGAAAAAACGCCCAATATCGTGCCGACAGGGCAGATGTTGCTGCAATACCAGCGTCCGTTTACAAGAGCTAATATGGTGATTGTCAAGAAGTAAACTATTGCTGTGATAAACATCGGGAGGCTCTTGATGTAAACGTCGACGTGATAGAAAGCGTAGCTGTGCCAACGCTCGGCGAAATATGCCAACACATTGTTAATCAATTCATAAACAGGCGCAAAAATGTTTGAGGCGATGCGTCCGTAGATGCTGTACGGCGCAATGAAAATCGCTATCTGGCTCGACCCGAGGGCAATGAGCATAAAGAAAGTCAACGCGATGCCATAACGGTATTTTTTGCCTGTCTTGAAGCGATAACGGTTCTTTTTCCGTTTTTCAGCAATATGAGAAACGCAGTCCTGATACACGCCGAGAGGACAGATTACGGAGCAGTAGATGCGTCCGAAGAGCAAGGTCACAACGGCGATGCCAATGAGCACGACGACGCTTGAAGCGAGCATCGCCGGCACAAACTGCAGCTTCGCCATCCATCCGAACCACGCGTGAAAAAATCCTGAAAAATCCAGGAAAAGCAACGTTATCAATATGAAACTGACTGCTGCTAATAGAACTCGTATCTTTTTTAACATAACTGATTAACTGACTAACTGATTAACTGATTAACTGACTAACTGATTAACTGACTAACTGATTAACTGATTAACTGACTAACTGACTAACTGATTAACTGAATAAACTTTTCTTCATCTAAAATCTCAATCCCAAGCTCCTCCGCCTTTTTCCGTTTTTCCGGCCCCATTTTGTCGCCCGCGACCACGAAATCGGTTTTCGACGAGATGGAACTCGAGTTCTTGCCGCCCAATTCCTCAATTTTCTGCTTGATGCCGTCACGCGAGAAATTGGCGAAAACGCCGCTCACGACAATGGTTTTCCCTGCAAGCACCTGGTTTTCAGACGTTTTCTTTTTCTCTTGCGAGAACTGCAGCCCGAATGCCTTCAATCTGTTGATAATCTGGATGTTACGCTCGTCGTCGAAGAAGTTTCTGATGCTTTGCGCTATGGTGCCGCCGACGTCTTTTATCTTTTGCAGCTCTTCCAGCGACGCGTTGATGATGTTGTCGATATTGCCCATCTCGTTGGCGATAGTCTTCGCCGTTGTTTCGCCTACTTCCTTGATTCCCAATGCGTAAAGCACTCTCGCAAACGGCACTTCTCTCGATTTTATCAGCGAATTCAAAATGTTGTTCACGGTTTTTTCCTTGAACGAGACTTTCCTCGTCACCGTTTCCGGGAACAGGCTCGACTCATCGACAAACGTCTCCACTTTTTCGAGTCCGTAAAGCTGGTCGTATCTGAGGTCATAGAGGTCTGCATAGTTGTTAATCAAGTGGTTGTCGAAAATCACCTCGACTTTCCCTTCGCCTAAGCTCTCGATGTTCATGGCTTTTCTGCTGATGAAATGCTCGATTCTGCCTTTGATTTGCGGTGGACACCCCATGCTGTTGGGGCAGTACCAAGCCGTTTCGCCTTCTTTCTGCACTAAATCCGCACCGCATTCCGGGCATTTTTTGATAAACACAACAGGTTTGCTGTCGTTTTTACGCTTCTCGAGGTCGATTCCGACGATTTTAGGAATTATCTCGCCGCCTTTTTCAACTTTTACAACATCATCGTAATGCAAATCAAGTTGCTTGATGAAGTCGGCGTTGTTGAGGGTGGCGCGTTTCACTGTCGTCCCTGCCAAAAGAACTGGCTCAAGGTTGGCGACTGGCGTTATCGTTCCGTGTCTTCCCACTTGGAAATCAACGCTTAAGAGCTTGGTGCTGACTTGTTCAGCCTTGAATTTGTACGCTATCGCCCAACGAGGAGATTTCGCTGTCATCCCGAGCTCGTCGTGTTGCGCGAAGCTGTTGACTTTTATGACGATTCCGTCGATGTCGAACGGCAGGTTCTTGCGTTTCTCGTCCCAATAGTTGATGAAATCCTCGATTTCGTCGATGTTTTTGCACACTTTGATATACGGCGAGATGTTGAACCCCCATTCTTTGGCTGCCATAAGACTTTGATAATGAGTGGTGTACGGTAGGTCGTCCATCATCATGTAATAGCAGAAGTTGTCAAGACGACGGCGTGCTGTCTCTTTGGGGTCGAACAGCTTTATCGTGCCTGCCGCCGCATTACGCGGGTTAGCGAACATCGGGAGTCCAAGCTCATCGCGCTCCGCGTTGATTTTGTTGAAGCTCTCGTGCGGCATGATGACCTCGCCGCGCATCTCGAGGAAATCTGGATAGTCGCCACGAAGCTTCAGCGGAATAGTGTGTATCGTCTTGATATTGTTTGTCACCTCGTCGCCTTGCGTGCCGTCGCCGCGTGTCACGGCGCGAACCAAAACGCCATGCTCGTAGGTCAGACTTATCGAAACGCCGTCGAATTTCAGCTCGCAGACGAACTCCACGGGTTCATCAATGGTCTTCTCGATGCGTTTTATGAACTCGATAATCTCATCGCGGTTATAGGAGTTAGACAGCGAAAGCATTGGGTATCTGTGCTTTACGGTCGGAAACTCTTTCGTCAAATCGCCGCCGACACGCTGAGTGGGAGAGGTCGGCAACGCCAACTCCGGAAACTCTTTCTCCAACGCAATAAGCTCGTTCATCAGCATGTCGAAATCGTAGTCGCTGATGCTCGGCTGCGCCAAGACATAATACTTATAGTTGTGATTGTCAATAACTTCGCTCAGTTCCGCAATCCGTTTTCTCGCCTCGTCTTTAGTCATAAAATTATTCAACGAATGTAATTATCATAAAGATTGTGTTCAACAACGCAAAAATCGCATAGCAGGTCCACAACAACCATTTGTTTTTAGTCCAAAATGCTGAGGTTTTGTGGAATTCCTTCCATCCGACATATCCTGCGATAATGTATGTTGGCACCGGTAGCAACAAAATATCCACATCTACAACGATTATGGAGTAGACCAGTGTAATTATGGTTGGTAAAACCAGCAGTATATATTTCCTAAACACCCTGAAAAAGCCGAAAAACAGCATAAATGACATCGGCGGAACGAGTGCAAGAAGCAAAAACAATAATACTAATTGAATATTGAACTCAAAGCCAAAAATATAATATAAACAATCGGTGGAATTACCGCTGAAATAACTGCCGAAATCGCCAAAAAATCTCATCATTGCCACAAATGGCTTGTGATATATCACCAAATCGACAACCGTTTGAGTGATGCCGACAGCCACAACGTAGCCAATCAGTGTCATCAAAGCGCCTTTCCAATTTTTCAGGATGAAAAGTGCCGCCAATATACCTATATAATAAATCAGGCTTTGATAATAAACGGCAAATCCGAGTCCGAGACAGAATCCCGCTATGATGAAACTGGTGCGGTGAAACTTCTCTATCTCATGGTTGTCCAACAAGTTGTGCTGTTTTATGATAAGTAAGGTGCCGTAAAGTATAAAAGGAAGAGCTACAACCGCTGCAAATGGATGCACTGTGACGAATGGCACGCCCCACAATAGAGCGCCGAAAGTGGCAATCTCCAACGCCGTCGTCTTGTCGGCTATGATTTTTGTGATTCGATATGCTATGGTAATGATTAACAATGAGAAAGCTCCTAAAAGCAGTCGCGAAATATAAACAATCCAATGGTTTTCCAACCATGAGCTGGGTATGGTGTAATAATTAAAATTGCTCTCTGTCAGCCATCCGTCAGTGAATATCGCAGCCAAAACCTTTACAATAATTGCAAGCAGCAATATCAGCGAAAGCGGGTGCCTGATGCTGAAAAATAGCAGTTTCTCTTTCATAATCAATTACTTATATGTGCATTCGTAAATGTATTTGTCATAAAGATTGTTGTAAAAAGTCTCGGTTTCCCGGCATTCCTGCTTCGAATACGCGCCGTACATGATTCCTTCGGTGCCGTCCTCAAGGTTCTTGCAGTAGCAATTTCTCTCGCAAGAGCTGAAAAACATTGCGGAAACAGCCAGAAACAGGATTATCCCTAAAAGTTTTTTCATTTGAAAAGTGTTTAACTCGCAAAGATAAAATTTTTTTTGATAAGTTCGGACTTGTTTTTGAAATTAATTTTACCTCAAAAAATTGGTTCCGATATTAAAAAATGTAATATCTTTGTAGATTGTATTTGTTTTAAAAAATGTAAAAATGAAAAGGAATATTCTTATATTATTGGGTTTGCTGCTGCTTGCAAATTCAATAAAAGCTCAAGACAAAATAGAGGAATGGTGGAACGACTTGTCGGTGTATCAGGTCAACAAAATGCCGCCGAGAGTTATTACAAATGGCTATCGGTTTCAGATACTTAATGGTAAGTGGAAATTCGCCTATTGCGAAAGTCCGAAAGACAGAGTCGTGGATTTCTACAAGCTCGATTACGACGCAAGTGGTTGGGACTCAATTCCGGTGCCTGGCAACTGGGAGCTCAACGGCTACGGCAATCCGGTTTATGTGAACGTCGCCAACGAATTCAAATCTAATCCGCCTTACGCGCCGACGGAATACAACCCTGTTGGGCAGTATATTGATGAATTTGAGATTCCTTCGGCATGGAAAGACCAAAACATCTATCTCAAAATCGGGGCTGTGAAATCGGCGATGTATCTGTGGATAAACGGCAAGTTCGTAGGCTATTCCGAGGATTCCAAGACACCGGCAGAGTTCGACATCACACCTTATATTAATTTTGGCTCAACCAACAAACTTGCACTCGAAGTGTATCGTTTCTGCGACGGCTCTTACCTCGAGGCTCAGGATTTCTGGCGCATGAGCGGCATCACACGCGATGTGGTAATTTATTCAAAACCAAAGTTTAACATCTATGATTACTTTGTAAAAGCCGGTCTTGACGAGAATTATGAAAAAGGCACATTGGAGGTCGACGTTACCTTAAATTTCGAATACAATAAGCTTCCAAAAGAGTTTTATGTGGAACTATTAGTATTTGGAATGGACGAAAATGGACATGTTTTGCAAGAGATTATAAAAAAACAACTAACTAAAAAAGACCTTAAACAATTTAGAAAAACAGGGTTCTATGATTTGCATTTTGAAAAGACGGTAATTGATGGCGTAATGCCATGGTCTGCTGAGAAACCTAATCTTTATGCGTTTACAATTGGAATAAGAGACATGAATCGCAGTTATATCGATTCTGAAGGAGCAAATATAGGATTCCGCACAACTGAAGTGAAAGACGGACAGCTTTTGGTGAATGGCAAGCCGGTCTTGATTAAAGGCGTGAACCGCCACGAACACTGCGGAGTTACCGGGCAATACGTCGACTATGAGACAATGGTACGCGACATCCAGCTGATGCTTGAAAACAACATCAACTGCGTGCGAACCTGCCATTATCCTGATGATGCGGGGTGGTATATACTTTGCGATATTTTTGGCATTTACGTCATTGACGAGGCTAACAACGAGTCGCATCCGCAGGGCTATGGTGAGAACAGTCTTGCCAAGAAAGACGAATGGAAAGAGGCGTTTTTGTATCGTTGCAAGAACATGGTCGAGCGCGACAAGAACCATCCTTCGGTCATAGTTTGGTCGGTGGGCAATGAATGCGGCAACGGCGTGTGCACCAAGTATTGCTACGACTGGATGAAGCAGCGCGACACTCGTCCCGTCATCTGTGAACGCGCCGGTTACGACTACAACACCGATTACATTGGGCTGATGTACGCGGGTGTCGACTATCTCACGGCTTTTGCCGAGAAGCATCTCGACTCGCTGAACCGCCCGTTTATCATGGTTGAGTACTGCCACGCCATGGGCAACAGCTGCGGCGGGTTGCAGGATTACATGGACGTTTTTGAGAAATATCCGCAGATTCAAGGCGGCTGCATCTGGGACTTCGTGGACCAGTCAATCATTAAATATGATGAAAACGGCAAGAAATGGTACGCCGCCGGCGGTGACTTGGGAAGCATCCCGGACTGCGGCAACGACGACAGCTTCTGCGTCAACGGGCTGGTGACAAGCGACAGGATTCCGCACCGTCACATGGACGAGGTGAAGAAATGCTACCAAAACATCAGGGTGAAACCAGTGGAAGCCGTGAACGGCATTTTTTCGGTCGAGAATCATTATTCGTTCACCAATTTGAGCGATTTCGATTGTTATTACGAGGTGTTTTCCAATGAAAAGACACTGATGAAAGGCGAGGTGAAACTGGATTGCGAGCCTGGTGAATCGCAGAAAATAATGGTGCCGCTGCCTGAGTCGCTGTTCTTTACGGAAGTGCCGAATCAGGAGTTTTTCATCAATTTCTCGTTCAGAGTGAAAAAAGAGTCTAACGAAATACTGCCTGAAGGATTTGAGGTGGCTTACGAGCAGATTCAGTTCGACGTTCCTGTAGTAAAACCTGAGCCTTTGAAAGAAATCGCCGACGTGAGTCTGCAGCAGACCGCCGATTATGTCTGGTTGTACAATCTGGATTTTTCGATAATTATCGACAAGCATGAAGGAATCCCGACAACGTTTAATTTCAGGGGAGAACCGTTGATTGACAGCACTTTGAGGCCTAATTTCTGGCGTGCTCCGACACTTAACGACGATGCTGATTGGAACGGAAAACGTTTGTGGAAGATGGCTGGTCTCGACAGCCTGACAAGAAATGTCAAGTCAGTGAAAGTCAATAGGATAGATGCGGGAAATGTTGATATTACCGTTGACATTGACTATTTGAATAACAAAGGCGAATTGGTGCTGAAAACCAATCAGTTGTATAAGGTTAACGGCTTGGGAGACATAGTGCTCACCACAAAAGTCATTCCTACAGAAAAAGTGGTGACGTTCCCGAAAATCGGTCTGCAGATGCAGCTGCCGTTGACGTTTGACAACGTGAGATATTTCGGCAAGGACACCGAGAACTATCCCGACAGGAACGCGTCAGGAATGGTTGGGGTGTACGAGAAAAACGCCGCTGATTTCTTTGAGATGCACGAGGAGCCGCAGGAAAGCGGCAACCGCGACGAGGTGCGTTGGCTCGCTGTCAGTGACGCTGACGGATACGGGCTTTTCATCAGCGGCAAGGAGCTTCTGAACTTCAGCATTTACAAGTATTCCGATGCCGACCTTACCAGGGCGGAGAGGATAAACCAGCTCAAGGAAGCTGACTCCTGGACCCTCAACATCGACTACAAGCAGGCGCCTCTCGGCACTGCCACATGCGGTCCCGGTGCGCTCGACAAGTATCTGATAAAGAACGGTGTGTACGAATTCACAGTACGCCTGCGTCCGTTCGACAGCAACGAGGTCTCGGCAGAGAAGCTATATCATCAGAAAGTATTTGAATAATTGAAATTTAATAATCAAATAATAAGAATATGTTTAAAGGTCATCCAAAAGGTTTGTACGCCCTCGCTCTTGCCAACACCGGCGAGCGTTTCGGCTATTACACCATGCTTGCAATCTTCGTGTTGTTTTTGCAGGCCAAGTTCGGTCTCACCGCACAGGCGGCGGGTCAGTTTTACGGCATCTTCCTTGCCGCTGTTTATTTCATGCCGATCCTCGGCGGCTTCATCGCCGACAAGTTCTGGGGCTATGGCAAGACCGTCGTCACCGGAATCCTGGTGATGTTTGCTGGATACCTGCTGCTCTTCACGCAGAAGGACGCGACGGGCGGCATGGCGTTCACCATGATGATTATCGCCTTGCTCTGCATCGCGATTGGAACGGGACTCTTCAAGGGCAACCTGCAGGTGATGGTGGGCAATCTTTACGACGATGCGAAATACGCGGCGAAACGTGACGGCGGATTCAGCCTGTTTTACATGGCAATCAACATCGGCTCGATGTTCGCACCAACCACGGCGACTGCTGTCACCAACCTGTTTCTTGGCAAAAGCGGCTACACCTACGACGCCAACATCCCGTCGCTCGCACATCAGTTCCTCGACGGGACGATAACCGCCGACGGCATGACACGACTTGAGACATTGGCGTCGGCGCAAGGTAGCTTCAGCGGCGACATGACAGCCTTCTGCAACAACTATATCGATTCTTTGTCAGTGGCTTACAGCTACGGATTCGGCATCGCCTGCATCTCGCTGATACTCTCGATAGCGATTTATTTCGGCTTCAGACGCTTGTTCAAACACGTCGACGTGCGCAAGGACAAGAAAGCTGAAGCGGAAGAGAACGTCGTCGAGCTGACCCCGAAGCAGACCAAAGACCGTGTCCTCGCTTTGTTCCTCGTGTTCGCTGTCGTCATCTTCTTCTGGATGGCGTTCCAGCAGGCGGGACTCACCTTGACATATTTTGCGCGTGACTACACGGCATCCGTTGCCACCGGCTGGACGCGCATCGGATTCGACGTGTTCACCCTCGCGATGATAGCTGTTGGCGTTTACGCGTTGTTTGGAGTGTTTCAAAGCGAGACAAAGAAAGGCAAGACATTGTCGGGACTGCTATTGGCGGCATGTGTCGCTGGTGTGTGGTACAAGGCTGCAAACGTCTCTGAGCAGGTGGACTTGCTTCCGCAGATATTCCAGCATTTCAACCCGTTCTTCGTGGTCGCCTTGACGCCAGTCTCGATGGCGTTGTTCGGTCTTCTGGCTAAGAAAGGCAAGGAGCCGTCGGCGCCGCGTAAGATCGCTTTGGGAATGCTCGTGGCGGCACTCGGTTATTGCGTTATGGCTGCAGCTTCGTTAGGACTCCCTTCACCGAAAGAACTCTCTGCCACAGGTGGCGTTAGCAATGTCCTTGTTTCTCCTAACTGGCTGATTTCCACTTATTTAGTGCTGACTTTTGGCGAGCTTTTGCTCAGCCCGATGGGAATATCATTCGTATCGAAAGTGGCTCCTCCTAAGCTCAAAGGTCTCATGATGGGCATGTGGTTCGGCGCCACGGCCATCGGCAACTACCTCACCTCTGTCATCAGCTCAATATGGAACACGGGACTCTCGTTGGTGATGATTTGGGGCGTGCTTATCATTTTGTGCGTCGTCTCTGCAATATTTATGTTCTCAATGATGAAACGTCTGGAAAATGCAACATCAGAATGCTGAAATGACTATCAGGGAAGCTCAGGATACCGTCGACAACTGGATTAAGACTGTTGGCGTGAGATATTTCAACGAGCTTACTAATATGGCGATTCTTACCGAGGAAGTGGGCGAGGTGGCACGCATCATCGCCCGCACCTACGGTGAGCAGTCGTTCAAGGAATCCGACAAGAAGCACGACCTCGCCGACGAGATGGCTGACGTGCTCTGGGTGCTTTTGTGCCTCGCCAACCAGACCGGCGTAGACCTCACCGAGGCTTTCCGCAAAAACCTCGAGAAAAAGACCACCCGCGACACCGAACGGCATAAAAACAACGAGAAGCTGCACTAAATCAAAATGTTGACAACTTTTTCTGTTGTTGATAACTTTTATGAACTTGTGAATAAATGGGGGGGGGTAAACCACTGATAATCAATTAGTTGTATGACAATATTGTGGCAATGTGAATTGTTGATAAATTTCTGTAATAATAGGTAATATTACTTATAGGAATTTCAGCAGAAATTTTTAATTTTGCGTGGTTATTAACTTATAGCTATGAAAAACCACAAAAATATTGTCCTGGCAATTGTTGTTTTATGCCTTTCTTTTTGTCTTAAAGCGCAAGATGTTGACAGCCTTAGAGTTAAGATCTTACAGTGTTTCAATGAGAGCAGGTTCGTAGAGGTTATCGACTACACCAAGCAAGCGCTTCAGCTTTATGAGCAGGCTGACGACAAATACAACGTGGCGGGATGCTACAACACCATCGCCGGAGCTTACATGCGCCTGGGACAATATGACGAGGCGATTCGCAACTATGACATCTGCACTGGTATTATGGACGAAATAGGAGGTGAAAGAGCAGCTGTCAACAAACGTTATATCATGAACAACATCGCCTCGATATACTTCGACATGGAGGAATACGACCAGTCGGAGGAGATGTACTTGAAATGTATCGAATTGTTAGGTGACACCGGCACTGACACGATTGCCAACCGCGACCTCGCGACGTATTACCAGAACCTTTCGGGTGTGAAGCTTATGAAAGGCGAGATTGCCGACGCCGTCAGTTTCGCCGAACAGGCATTGGCGTTGTCGCAACGATACAACGACTGGCAGGAGAAAATCATCAACAGGCGCATCGCATTGGCTAAAGCTTATCACGAGGCTGGACGGCACGACGAATCTGACGCCGAGCTTGAAGCCGCTCTTACCATAGCACGCCGCGAGAAAGAGATTTATTTTGAAACGCCTATCTTCATGCTTTATGGTCAATTTGCCTACGAAAACGGCGATTATAATACAGCAGAACAACATTATCTTACAGCTTTGCGCATAGCAAAAGAAAACCATTTTAATCAGTTTTACCTGGAATGTCTGCAAGGTGCGTATCTTGCCACAAAGACCTCACATCCTGAACGTGCCATAGGCTATTTTGAGGAAAGCGTAAAGATGAGGGACTCCATCTACAACGAGGACCAGCAGGCCTTGATTCGCGACTATCAGGTGAAATACCAGATGTCGGAGAAAGAACATGAACTGGAGCTGCAGCAGGAGAAAGCGCGCCAAAGCAGCCGTTTGCTCTCCTTGTCACTGCTCGCCGTGGTCTTGCTCCTCATCCTTGTCGTGGTGCTGGTGTGGAACGCCATCCAACGAAAGAAACGTAACGAAAAACTGGCACGCCTCAACCACACCAAAGACCAGCTGTTTACGGTTGTCTCGCACGACATCAAGACGCCGGTGCTGGCGCAGGAGAAGAGCATCGACATCATCTGCGAGCACATCAACGACATACCGCTCAATTACCTGAAAGACTACCTGTTTGCGCTGAAGTCGTCAACAAAGGAGTTGAAAGCCAAGATAATCAACGTCATCAGCTGGGTCAAGGGAGTGATTGGCGACACCGTCAACCAGACGGAGCCTTTCAACCTAAGCCGGATGGCTGACAAGGTGATACACAGCCAGGCCTTTGAGATAGGGCAGAAGTCGCTGATTGTCACCAATGCAATCCCTGAGGAGTGGATGGGCAACGACGACATCCAGATTGTGGAGATGGTGTTGCAGAATCTTCTCTCGAATGCGGTGAAATATTCTTTTGCCAATGGCGAGATAAGACTTGAAGCCGAGGAGGGCGGTGAACGCTATCTTCTCAAAGTCATTGACCACGGGCAGGGCATCGAAAAGGAAAGATTAGGCAAGCTGCTGAAGCGCATGACCTCGTCGACTGAAGGCGTCGACGGCGAGTCGGGCACCGGCATCGGGCTTTTCGTCAGCAGGCAGATACTTGAACGCAACGGCGGAATCATCGAAATAGAAAGCGAAGAAGGCGTTGGAACAACTGTGACCATGAGCATAAGGAAAGGAGAACAATGAACGAACGTCAGCCTATAAGAATACTTTTGGTGGAAGACCATCCGCTATATAGAATGGGCATCCGCTTGGCGCTCACCTATTCTGACTTCAGCAGTGTCGTTGTGGGTGAGGCGGAGGACGTGAGGTCGGCGAAGATATTCATCGAGCAGCACGGTGACGAGATAGACCTCATCCTTCTCGACTATTTCTTTCCCGACGGCAACGGCGTGGAGGTGATTCATTTTGCGCGCCTTTTCAGCCCCAATGCCAAAATCGTCCTGCTATCAGGCGAAAGCAATAATCCGGAAGTCATGGCACGCACGCTGGACCTTGTGGACGGATATTTGGGCAAGGACGTGGATTCGGAAACGCTGAAAGCCAAACTCAATGTGCTGTTCGGCCTCGATGTTATTGATGAAGACAAACAACATCGCATAAGCGCTAAAGCCGACCTTTCGGCACGCGAAATAGAGATTATCAGGCTTTGCGCCAACGGCATGACAGCACAACAGATTGCCGACCGCCTGTATCTGAGCCGCCGCACCGTGGAAGCGCACAAAAGCCATATTTACGAAAAACTGAACCTCAAGACAACGGCAGACCTGATAAAATACGCTTACGATGCCGGTCTGGTGAATTAAAGGAATTATTAATCAAAGGTACTATATTATGAAAAGATTTCTAACACTATTACTTCTGATTCTGGCGACGATGCCATTTGCATTGCATTCGCAACAATCTGTCACTGTGAATAGCACTGACTATTCAAGCTATTCTATTCCGATTAGCGGGGAACGTGCGAACAACTATCAGAAATGCCATTTCGTGCTACCAGCCGAAAACCTCACAACTATAGACGGCAAACTTATCTATAGCTTGAGTTTTTATTCGGGAAGTTCTAGCAGAACATGGACCAACGGTTCTTTCTCGGTATATCTTGATGAAGTGAATTATACTGAAATGAGTGACTTTGCCGATGTAAGCACCACTACAAGAGTTTACACGGGCGAATTGAGTGTTGTAGACAGATATATGACGGTTATCTTTGAGACGCCATACAAGTATCAGGGAGGAAACCTTCTGGTCTGTTTTGAGCAAACCGTGACAACAAACAACAACAATTCCGCTAATTTCTATTGTTCGATAATAAATGGCAAATACCCTTGCGTTTATGGCTATGACAGCAACTCACTGGGTGATGTGACAGCTACACAGAGCCAGTATACACCTTATACTATTATATATTATGCCGATTCAGCCATTGGCAACATTTATGTCAAAGAAGGCGGCTCGGGTGACAAGAGCGGCTTTTCGTGGGACAACGCAAGCGATAATCTGGATAACGCCATGGCGCTAACAAAGTATTACGGGAAAAGACCGGTCTGGGTTGCTGGCGGAACATATTACGGCTCTGGAAACTCACAAAACGATGTCGTTACTTTGCTTGACGGTGTTAATATGTATGGAGGTTTTGCCGGCAATGAGCCAGGAAACTACGACCTGAGTCAGCGTGACTTCACCAATAATGAGACCATTCTCGACGGACAGAACAGCCAACGTGTGGTGAAGCAGTTGAGCCATTTCACCGACACCACCTATTTTGATGGTTTCACAGTGCAAAACGGATATAAGACATCGGCTTACAGTCCGTATACTGGTGGCGGTATGAGCCTGAAAGGTAAGGTTTATGTCCGCAATTGTGTCGTGAAAAACAACTATTGCTCATATAGTAACGGTGGCGGTATCTACATTGACGCTGCCGAAGACTGCCGCGCTGTTGTGGAAAACTGCGAGATAAGCGGCAACAGCACAAGTACCAGCTATAATCAATATGGTGGTGGTATTTACTGCAATTACGCCATCTTGAAAAACAACACCGTGACTGGCAACACCTCGCGCCTGAGTGGTGGAGGTATATATGCCATTAACTCAACAATTACAAACTGTGTTGTGAATAGCAATACGCAATCGTATAATAGTCAGGGCGGTACCGGTGGAGGCGGAATGTATGTCGAGAATTCGACGGTTTCAAACTGTACGATGCATGGCAACACTGGGCGTTTTGGAGGCGGCATATTTGGCACCGCGTCGACGATTACAGATTGTGAGATAACCGACAACATCGGATATTATGGCGATGGCGGCGGATGGTTTAGAACCAACACTACATTAAAAATTGTATATTCACAGGAAACCACACCACATATACAAGTGGTAACAGTTCGGACTATTGTGGTGCAATGAGTGTTTATTCGGGTTCAGTTATTTCATCGTGTGTCATCACAAACAACAGCGGTTATTCTGTGGGCGGTGTTGAACTGGATAACTCCACTATCGACAACTGCCTCATTGCCAACAACACTGGAGAGGGATATGTCGGTGGTATTTATATGGTTAACAATGCTACGGTAATAAACTGCGACGTGGTGCGCAATCTTGGCGGCGGCTTGAAAGGCTCCGGTTCGATAAAAAACACCATCGTGTGGGGTAACGAGAGAAACAGCGCTGTTTACAATATTGAAGGCGAGAGCATTACAGCAACGAATTGCGCTATCCAGGGCGGCTATTCTGGTAACGGATGCTTAATGCTTTCAAACGACAACACAGGTTCGGACTATAACCATCCGCGTTTTGCAAACCCTTCGACGACGGCGGGTGTGGAGGCAACTCCTGGCACATGGTCGTGGCAGCTCACCGACGGCTCCTACTGCGTGAACAGGGGAACATCGGAAGGCATCACGCCTCCGGCAAAAGACCTCGCAGGCAACGACAGAACGCAGCAGGGTGCTATTGACATGGGCTGCTACGAGTCGGCTTTCACAGCAATCACCTTGCCATGGACCGACAACATCGTTTACGTCACAACAACTGGAGCGGGTGACAAGTCCGGCACCTCGTGGTCTAACGCCTGCGACGACATCAACACCGCTATATATAAAGCACGTGCTTACAATATTGCAAACGTGTGGGTGGCAAAGGGAACATACACTGGCGACGGCGTCTCGGGCAACAACGCCTTCACACTGTACGACGGCGTGAACGTTTACGGAAGCCTGAACGGCGATGAGGCTCCGAATTACAACATGGCTGGAAGAAATCTCACAGCCAACGCGACAATACTCAGCGGACAGGACATCCAACGTGTCGTCTACCAGAATTCTAATTTCAGAAATGTCACATACTTCGACGGCTTCATCGTGCAGAATGGAAAAGTGTCGAACGGCGCGGCTCCAGGTATGTATCTGAAAGGCAAGATACATGTCAAAAACTGTGTCGTTAAAAACAACCAGAAGACTGGTTATGATTCATATAAAGGTGGCGGTGTCTGTGTGGAAGCCACTTCAGACTACCCGTCGGTGATGGTGGACTGCGAGATAAAGGACAACACCATGGTAAGCGGCAACAGCAATGATGGTGGCGGATTGTACTGCAAATACACCACGTTGAGACGTGTTACAGTAAGCGACCACAACAATGGTTCGTACGGTGCGTTGCATGCAGTAAACTCAACGCTGAAGAGCTGTACGGTGACAAGAAACAACGGAGGATTATATGCCGAAGCCTCCGTAATCGACAGCTGTACCGTGACATACAACAAATACAATACATACGACGGAACGGCAGGTGTTTATCTTACAAACGCTTCAACATTGACAAACAGCACCGTGAGCCGTAATCAAAACACATATAGCAGCTGGAGTAGTTCTAACGCGGCAACTGGTGGCGTTTATGTTAACGGCAGCTCGTCATCTGTTGAAAACTGCACCATTTCACTCAACAAGTCTGGATATACTGCTGGTGTCTATTGTACAGGCGGCACAGTGAAAAACTGCGTTATCACCAATAATTTTGGCAAAGGAGTCTACATCACAGGAAGCAGTTCGCTTTTGGAGAACTGTCTCATTTCCAACAACAACGGATACGGCGTTACGCCGGCATACTCGGCAAGAATCAGGAGCTGTGACATTGTAGGCAACTCTTATTCTGGTATTAGCGGCACGGCGGCAACCGTCGTGAACTGTCTGTTGTGGGGCAACAACAGCGGCGGGGAGCAGATTCCTACAGGAGCCAGTATAACATACAGCGGTGTTGAAAGCGGTTATGCTGGCACAGGCATCATAATGCTTTCGGGCGACAACGACGGAACGGGTTTCGGACATCCTTTGTTTGAGAACCCTTCACCGAAATGTGGCATCGACACCGTTACGGCGAACATCTCGTGGCAGCTCCAGGACGGCTCTGTCTGCGTGAACAGGGGCAGCAACGACGCCGGTCTTAACATCCCTGAAAAAGACCTCGCTGGCAACACCAGAACACAGCAGGGCGTTATTGATTTTGGATGCTATGAATCGCCTTATGAAATGTCATCGGTTGTCATTCCTACATATCCCGACGACATAGTGTACGTGAAACAGGGCGGTGCCGGCGACAAGAACGGAACATCGTGGGCGAACGCCACAGGAAATCTCAGCGAGGCATTAGGTATCGCGGTGACCAACGGAGTGCATAAGGTGTGGGTCGCAGCAGGAAAATACTACGGCGACAGCATCGCTGACCATAACGCATTCACTTTATACGACGGCATAAGCATGTACGGTGGTTTCAAAGGCAACGAGGCGACTGACTTCAACCTCGCGGATAGGGATTTGGCAACTGACAGCACTTTCCTTGACGGACAGAAGGTTCAGAGGGTTGTTTGCCAGAATGATAATCCCACAGACACCACATATTTCGACGGCTTCGTGGTGCAGAACGGAAAAAGCAGTGGCTCCGGTGGCGGTATGTATCTCTATGGCAAAAGCAAGGTAAGCAACTGTGTCTTCAAGAACAACAAGGCATATTATAGTGGCGGCGGCTTGTACGTCAACGCAAGCTCTGACAAGAAATCTGTTGTTGAGGACTGTGTGATAACTGGCAACAGCACAATATACCAAAGCAATTATTATGGTGGCGGCATGTATTGCAATTACACCACTGTGAAACGTGTCACGGTGACAAACAACACTCATTATGGTTATGGCGGTGGTATTTATGCTGAAAACTCAACGATTAAGGACTGCGAAGTTACTGGTAATAAAACCACATGGTATGGTGGCGGTGGTATTTATGCGGCTTATTCCACAACAGTTGAGAACTGTACTATTGCCTACAACAGAAGCGGTGGCGAGAGCGGAGCGGGTGTAACCCTGACAAACAGTTCGGTGATGAGGAACTGCGACATAAGAAACAACACCAGCACATACAAATACACCTCTCAATCGTGGACGCATTATCCGAAATACGCAGGTGGTGTTTACTTGCAGAATTCAACAATGGAGAACTGTAATATCGAGAAAAACAAGGGAAGCTATTCGTCTGGTGTTTACGCTAATGGCAGTACGATTAAGAATTGTGTCATCAGAAACAACATAAACGACTGGTACTATACAGGTGGCGTGTATATTACAGGAAGCAGCTCGATTATGGACAACTGCCTCATTTCCAACAACGAAGGATATGGTATCTATATGGAAAACTCTGCTAATGTGAGAAGCTGTGACATCGTGAAAAACTCCAAGGCAGGTGTCAACGGCAACGGATATATGGTGAACAGCATCGTATGGGGCAACGGCACCGGTGACCAGTTTGTCAATAGTGATTGTTCTGTAACTTACACTGGAGTCACAGGCGGTTACAATGGTACAGGCAACATAATGCTTTCGGCTGATAATACCGGAAGCGACTACTACCATCCTAAATTTGAGAATCCTACAACAAATGCAGGTGTCGACACCGTGAGCGCCAACATCTCGTATCAGCTCACCGATGGCTCTGTCTGCGTTAACAGAGGTAGCGGAGCCGCTGCTTTGAACATTCCTGAAAAAGACCTCGCGGGCAACGATCGTATACAGCAGAGCGTGATAGACATGGGATGCTTCGAATCGCCTTACACCATGACAACGATTCCTACCTACGACGACGGCATCGTATACGTGAAACAGGGTGGAGCGGGCGACAAGACCGGCACTTCATGGTCTAACGCCACAGGCGACCTGAACTACGCTATCAGTGTGGCGCGCACATTGGGAATTCATAAGGTATGGGTTGCAGCTGGAACTTACAAGGGCGACAGTATCGCTGACCATAACGCGTTCAACTTCTATAACGGCGTGAGCCTCTACGGCGGCTTCAAAGGCAACGAGGCACCGAGTTTCAACCTTGCGGACAGGGATTTGGAAACCGACAGCACTTTCCTCGACGGACAAAAGGTGCAACGTATTCTTTATCAAGACCTTAACTTTAGCGATACGACCTATTTAGACGGATTCGTGGTGCAGAATGGCAAAAGAGCCTATGACGGCGGCGGTATGTATCTCAGAGGAAGGAGTTACGTGAAGAATTGTGTCATTAAAAACAATGCCATTTCTGGCGGAAGTACCATGTATGGCGGCGGTATGTTCGTCAACGCGACTTCAGACTACAGGTCGGTCGTTGAAGACTGCGTGATAACAGGCAACACCAATATTATTAATGCCAGCGACATGCACGGCGGCGGTATGTTTTGTAGATACACCACGGTAAAACGTGTCACTTTCAGCAATAACAAGTCTTATTATCAAGGTGGCGGATTGTATGCGGAAAATTCAACAGTGACAGACTGCTCGTTTACTAAAAACGAAAGTATTCAGGGTGCAGGTGGAGGTCTTTATCTAAATTCTTCCACAGCGAAAAGATGCGTCTCCACAGAAAACAAGTCAAATTCAAATGGCGGCGGTATCTTGGTATATTACTACTCATCGATTGACAGTTGTACAATAACGAAGAATACGGCAAATTATAATGGTGGTGTCAGTGCAGGAACTTACGGCTCAATAACTAACTGTCTCATTGACTCCAACAAATCAACATATAATGATTCATGGTATAGTGATAGGTATGAGTACAGTGCAGGTGTCAAGGTGCAGTCTAATTCAACAATGAAGAACTGCGTCATCACCAATAACCGTGGTATTTATACAGGCGGTGTTTATTTGGCGACCAATTCAACTGTTGAGAACTGTCTTATAGCCAATAACAACGGCGGCAGGGCGAGCGTGGGAGGTATCTATATCGCATCAAGCAACTGCGCTGTGAGAAGCTGCGACATTGTGAGAAACCTCAGCGGTGGCGTCGGCGGCAATGGCTCCATGGTCAACACCATTGTATGGGGTAACGTAAGAGGCGAGAACCCTCTGCAGATTTCAGGCACGAGCATCAGTGCGACCTACTGCGCCGTCACTGGCGGCTGGGATGGTACTGGCAACGTGACGCTGCTTGTGGACAACAACGGCGACGACTTCTACTATCCTCGTTTCGAGAATCCAACGCCGGCAGCAGGTTTCGACAGCTTGACACAAAACGTGTCATGGCAGCTCACCAATACCTCTATCTGCGCCAACAGAGGCTCGTCGCAAGGTCTCACAATACCGGAAAAAGACCTGGCAGGTAACAACCGTGTTCAGTGCGACACCATCGACATCGGATGCTACGAGTCTCCATTCCAAAAGTTCGTCATACCAGTGTATAACGACAGCATCGTTTACGTAAAAGTTGGCGGAGCAGGCACTGGCACTGGCGTGTCGTGGGCTAACGCCACCGGCGACCTCAACTACGCCATTGGCATCGCACGCTCAAAAGGCGGCATCCCGGTGTGGGTGGCGGCAGGCACTTACAAGGGTGACAGTATCGCCGACCATAGCGCTTTCAGCATCTACAACGGCGTGAGCCTCTACGGCGGCTTCGCGGGCAACGAGCCTAAAGACTATGACCTCAGCCAACGTGACTTGCAGAACAACATCACCATCCTCGACGGTTTGAACGTGCAGCGCGTCTTGTATCAGGCTGCCAACTTCACCGACACCACTTACGTCGACGGCTTCACCATCAGGAACGGAAAGACCAGCGGAAGCGGCGCAGGTGCATATCTTTTGGCAAAAGCATATATGAAAAACTGCAAGGTGACAGGCAACACCACGACATCTTACTATGGCGCAGGCGTGTATATGATAAACGGCCGTATCGAGGACTGCGAGATAACAAACAACACCAATACAAGCACAAGCAACTACGGTGCCGGCATCTACTGCGAAGGCAGCAAAGTGAAGAACTGCGCTGTGAGAAACAACACAAGCTATAGGGGAGGTGCGGGCGTTTACGCAGTGAGCTCTTCAACAGTGGAAAACTGTGAGATAACAGGCAACAAGAGCACCAATTATTCCGGAGGCGGCGTATATATTAGCGGCGGCTCCATTACAAACTGCATCGTTACAAACAACAAGGCTCCTAATGGCTCTGGCGGTGGTATCCGAGCCGATGGCACTACAATTACAAATTGTACAATAAGCAGAAACACCTGTCTTAATGGCGGTGGCGGTATCTATGCGGAACGCACTGATATTATAGGCTGCGAGGTTACATTGAACAAGAGCACAAGCACCACCACCACCACAAATAATGACTCATACCAGTACAGTGGCGGTATCACAGTCATCGGAAGTAATGTCAAAAACTGTGTTGTAAGCAATAACATAAGTAACAACACTGGTGGTATCTACGCGAACTATTATAATTCTGGTTACTATGGAAACAATCGCTACACTGTAATCGACAACTGCCTCGTGTCGAACAACAACGGCAGTTATTATGCAGGCGGTATATATATGGTCAACAGCACCAAACTCATCAACTGCGACGTTGTGCGCAACAACGGTGGCGGTATATCAGGCTCAGGCTCAATGTATAATACTATCGTTTGGGGTAATGAGAAAAACAGCGCACCTCTGCAGATTAAGGACAACGGCATCAGTGCGTATTACAACGCCGTCACAGGCGGATTTGTTGGCACTTGCAACAAGATTCTTTCGGAGAACAACAGCGACGCTATGTTTGGTCCGCATTTCGCCACACCTTCAAATATTGTCGGTGTCGACACTATAAGCCAGTCGTTGTCATGGCAGCTTGAAGATGGCTCCATCTGCGTCAACAGAGGAACGTCGCAGGATCTCGAAATCCCTGAAAAAGACCTTGCGGGCAACACTCGTGTGCAACAGGGCGTGATAGACATGGGATGCTACGAGTCGCCTTATGATATTTCAACACTCCCGACTTATGACGACGGCATCATTTACACCACAGTGAATGGCGCCGGCAACAAGTCGGGAACATCGTGGGAAAATGCGGCAGCAGGTCTCTCAAATGCATTGGGAATCGCGTCGAGCTACGACGACCTGTCGGTGTGGGTGGCAGCAGGAACATATTACGGTGACGGCGTCTCAACCAACGCGTTCACGTTGAGCGACGGAGTGAACCTCTACGGCGGCTTCGCAGGCAACGAGCCTGCCGACTACGACCTCGCATTGCGTGACTTGGAGAACAACGTCACAATTCTCGACGGACAGAACGTGCAAACCGTCATCTATCAGAAACAGGCTTTCACCGACACCACATTTGTTGACGGCTTCACCATCCGAAACGGTAGGAGAAGCGCCAGCACGGAATATGCGGGAGGTATGTATCTCCGCGGAAAGAGCTGCGTGCGCAACTGCGTCATCACCAACTGCTACGCCTACTATGGCGCGGGCGGTATCAATGTGAACGGTGGCAAGATTGAAAAATGCTCCATCATAGGCAACTATCTCGGAACCAACCCTCATCAGTATTATTCTGCCGGTATCATGGCGGTGTCGTCAGTAATAAGCCATTGCATCATCAGCGAGAATGTGTATAATGGCAGCTGCACATCGGGTATCTCTCTCGACAACACCGTGATGGACAACTGTCTTGTGGCGAACAACCAGGCAGGAAACAACGGCAATGCTGTTTTTATTGATAACTCTTCGAGTATCATCAGCTGCGACATTGTGAAAAACACAGGCTATGCCATCAGAACCGACGGCAACGGAAGCGGCAGCATCGTGAACACCATCGTTTGGGGCAACGCCAACGGGATAACAGGCACTGGCATCACGGTGACATACTCGGCTGTCACTGGCGGATACGAAGGCACGGGCAACATCAACCTGAGCACAGATAACTTCGGCTCAGACCCTGAGGCATTCTATCCTTGCTTCCTCAACCCGACACCTAACGCGGGCAACAACAATGTGTCAGGCAACTGGTCGTATCAGCTCACGCCAAACTCGGCATGTAAGGAGACTGGTACGACAGAGGGCATCACCGTTCCTGCCAAAGACCTCGCAGGTGTGCAGCGTGTCATCGACGACATCGACATGGGATGCTATGAATACAACACATATCTCGTCGAAAACACCATCGTTGAAGAGATTTGCGACGGCGAGGACTATGTCGGCAACGGCTTCAGCGTGATAGCTCCGGCGGTGGGCAACAAGGTCTACACCAACGTCGGCACCTCGCATCTCGGATACGACAGCATCATGCACCTCGACCTTACTGTCAACCCGAAATATTTCATCGTGGAAGACAGCCTCGTCTGCGACCTGGCAAGCATCTTATGGCACGGCAAGACATTGACCGACAGCGGTGTCTACTACGACTCGCTAACTTCGTCGCACAACTGCGACAGTATTCACAAGCTCACGATAGAGTTCCACAGAAAGCCTCTCAGCGAGTTCTCATACATGACACCTGCAACATTGGCGAGTGCCGGCACCGACACCATCAAGAACCTGCCTCTCACATTGGCATGGAACTCGGTGACAAACGCCGATTTGTACGACCTTTATATGTGGGATGTCAACAATCCTGAGCCTGACGAGCCGTACGTTTCAGGCATGAACAGAACGTACATTGAATTGTCGTCGGCATTGCAGAACCACCATAAATACAACTGGTATGTGGTGGCACGCAACACCTGCCATGAGCAGACATCTCCTGTCCATTCGTTCTACGTGAAGGTGGTGCCTGATTTGCTGGTTAGCAACCATGACATTGATTTCGGCGAGGTCGGTATGAACCAAACCGTGTCGAGAACTGTGGCTGTGAGCGGTTATTATCTGCTTGAAGACATTGATATTAGCATTGTTGGCACCGATGCCTCGATGTTCTCTTATGTCAAAACAACAGGATGGAATGACAATACTGGTGGAATTATCGTTGCGACATTCCAGCCTACATCACCGAAGTACCAATACAATGCAGACATCATTATTAGCAGCAGCGGATTGTTAGACACTGTAAGCATGATAGGTGGTGTCGCCGACTTGTTCACATTCACTACAAATGTTGCTGATGATGTGTACTCGATGGGCAGCACCATCCCGATTACCGGAACAGTCAAAGACTGGGAAAACAACCCTGTTGCCAACATTGACGTGGAAGTGGGTGTTACTGTCATGAACACGAGACGTACAATAATGACACAAACCAATGCCAACGGACAATTCACTGCTGAGTTTGAGCCAATGGATACCGAATCAGGTTATTATATGGTCAATTCCGGCAGGGTGGGCAACAACAACACTGCCGTTCACGACGAGTTCAATATTCCTGGCATCGCATTGGCAAGCAACGATTTTATACTCTGTCAAGTAACTAAGGATCAGCCTCAATCTTTTTCTGTTCTGTTAAGGAATAAAAGCAATCTTCCGGCTAATAACATTCAGTTGTCAGTACTCAGTGCACCAGAAGGATGCTCTGTCGTTGCAACTCCTAAGAATCTTGACGGATTGGAAGATGATTATTTGGAATTTACGGTTAATGGAACAACTTTGACCTCAGGACCATATTACGAAGAAGTCAAGGTGAAGGCGACAAGTGACGAAGGTGCGGAGACGAATTTCAGCATTTGGTTCTATTGTATGCAACCTCGTGCCGCACTGCATGTGTCACCAAATTCTATAAACACGACAATGACGAAAGGCAACTCGAAGATTGTTGATGTCATGCTGACCAACAACGGCACGGGTGAGACTGGAAAGGTGACAGTGTCTCTGCCGGATGTCCCATGGTTGTCTGTTGTCGGCAGCGATACATTGTCGTCAATAGCCGTAAACGACACCGCATATTTCTCATTGCGTCTGTCGCCTGGTAATGACATAGCACTGACACCATATTCGGGAAGTATAGCCATCACCAGTGAGCGTGGCGACGGCGTTTCATTACCTTATTATATAACTGCTGTTTCATCATCAACTGGAGATGTTTTGGTTGATGTCACCGACGACTTCACTTACAATGGTGATGGCAGTCATCTTGAAGGAGCATACGTAAAAATCATAGGCTATTATTCGCTTGAGACCGTAGCCCAAGGATATACGGGTTCTGACGGCAAATTCAGCGCGGAAAATCTTAAAGAAGGATATTATCGCGTAAAAATCAGTGCCGACAGACATTCGGAATACAACAGCACTATATTGGTTGAAGCGGGTGAGACCAAGAATATCGATGTGTTTTTGCAATACCAAGCCATTACATATTCGTGGAATGTGGTCCCGACCGAGATACAGGATGAATACACTTTCAGTCTTGACGTAGTGTTTGAGACTAATGTACCCGCACCTGTCATCACAATCGAGCATTCAGGCACGCATCCTATCGACTATGGCGAAAGTGCAGACTTCATGCTTATCATCACCAACCATGGTATGATTAGCGCGTTTGAGACGCAGATTACATTCAGTGAATCTGACGAATACATAGTGACACCTTTGTTCGACTATATTGAAGAGATTCCGGCACAATCCACTGTCATAGTGCCAGGAACATATTACCGTGTCGAAAACAGGAACAGACAAAGTACGTTCGGCTCATGCGGTATTGTCGCGCGCTCTGCCAGTTTATACTATTGCGGACTTGACCGCAAGTGGCACAATGCTTTAAGTAGCACATTCGATGTGGGCTATAACACTTGTAACTTCCCGGATCCTTTTGCCGGTCTTGCAGGTTTGGCTCAATATTCAATTTTCCCAGGTATTTGTGAAACTTGTGGAGGTGGCGGCGATCCGCATCCTGACCCAACGCACAACGGACACACACCTCCAGGAGAGCCGGAGCAGGAACAAGAAGACTGTGAACCATGTTTGGAGAAGGTCATAAATGCAGTTGTTTCTTGTATCCCTGGTCTTGATTTAACAACATGTATTGGTATCAATACCGATATGGTTCTTGGAGATGCTGCTAATAAAGTCGTAAACGGTCGTAAAGTGGATTTGTCAAAATTAGCGGAAAGTGAGTTGGCAGGCGTATTGTCATGTCTGCTTTCAGAGGCTATCGAAAAAGCAGGAGCTGCAGCCGCTGGAATTGGCATTGCTAAACAGATTTTCGATTGTCTTAATGGAATATGCGGAGCAATAGGCAGCTGTGCCAACGTGGCATTCAGCGACGGACCTGGTGGAATGAATGTCAAGTCTGGGGAAATGGACAATATTCAATCCACAATAAATGGCTACCACTGGAGCTCATATTACATGAAAGAGTATTTCTCATTTTTGATTTCATTTTTCTCAGAAGATGTATGGGATGAAGAAGAAAACATTGGTGAGTTCTTCAATACATTCCTTAATTCAGTCGATGAAGAAACAGGATATGTGTCACAAGAAACTATTGAGTCGATTGCCTCGACATTTGTTGGAACATCAGTCACGCCAGCCGACATCACAGCATTCTTTAATAAATGGAATAGATCAATAGATTATTGGAATAGTGGTTATGGTACAGTTGCAAGTCTGCCTGCGGGCTATGACACCAACTTCATCCAATTGGATACAGCCATGTTCAATACTTTGATAAGAATTGATAACTACTTTATATCGGAAGGTTATGAAGATATGATGGAGGTGTATCAGGAGTCACACGACAATGCGCAGATTCTTGCTAACAAGAATGCTGAATCAAGTGTGTGCGCAAGTGTCAAAGTGAGATTCTCACAAAGGCTCACAATGACACGTGAGGCATTCGAAGGTACCTTCACGGTTCACAATGGTCATGAAAGCAAGGCAATTGAAGACATTGATCTTGATTTCATTGTTAAAGACAAGGAAACTGGTGAGAATTGCAATCACTTGTTCCAAATCAACACCTTGTCAACCAATAATATCACAGGTGGTGTCGATGGCGACGGAACATTGGGCGCAGGAAAGGACGGAATGGCGCTGATACAGTTCATTCCAACAAAGAATGCCGCTCCAGTAATACCTAAGATTTACTCGTTCGGTGGCACATTCAGTTTCATTGACCCATTTACAGATAAAGAAATCGTGTTTGACCTTTATCCTGTCGACCTCACCGTCAACCCGAGCCCGGATTTGTATGTCGACTATTTCATGCAGCGCGACATCCTCGGCGACGACGCTCTCACCGAAGACAAGGTGGAACCGAGCGTCCCTGCTGAACTCGGCGTCAGAATCCACAACAAAGGCATGGGCGTTGCCAAGAACGTCAACCTCGAGACGGCAGAACCTGAGATTATCGACAACGAAAAAGGACTTGCCATCGACTTCGCAATGTACGGCGCATCATACAACGGAAGCCCGCGCCAACTCGGTTTGATGAACATCCCATTCGGCAATATCGAAAGTGGCGCAACAGGAGTGGGAGAGTGGCTGTTCACCAGCTCGCTTCTCGGACACTTTGTGTCATACGAAGCTAACGTAATCCACAACAACAGTTTCGACAATCCTGAACTGAGTCTCGTGAGCTCGCTGAAGCTCCATGAAATGATACATCCGATACGTGTATATGGTGTCAAGGACGACGGTATCAACGACTTCCTCGTGAACGATGTAATGGATATGGATGATACACCTGATTCCATCTACTACTCACAAGGTGGCAGAACAGGCGTCGGTTTGTTTGAGGAACTTACATTCGACCATCTGGTAACAGCAGAAGACACCATTGTCACACTCACAGCCGATCCTTCAAGAATAGGCTGGAACTACGGCAAGTGCGACGACCCTGGCGAAGACAAGTACGAACTCGTGAGCTGCACAAGAGACAGCGACAGTCAGGAGATACCGCTCCAGAACGTGTGGCAGACATTCGTCACACTCAGAGATGGGGCAGAACCTCTCTATGAGAACAAACTCCATATCATCGATACGTTGAGCAACAATGTTCAGAATGTCACCTACACTCTTGTCTACACATTGAAGACAAACCTGCTCGATGTTGAGGAAATCATCACTGGCATTGATGATCCTTCCGTACACATTGAATATCCTCTCACGAGCTTCCAGGTGAAGTTCAACGAGAAGATTATC
>JAFZKP010000036.1 GCA_017553625.1 Bacteroidales bacterium | reverse complement strand
TTTCATATTATTCACAGCCTGAAAACCGTTAAACAAATCGATACCAGCCGACAAGCTATAGCCGTTGTGGAACGAAGTCACCATGCTGTAAGTGTTCGACTCCGGGTCGATGCTACGGCCGAAGTTATAATAAGCATAGGTGTTTCCGCTAATTTCAGGGGTAAAGGTATTCAAAATCGCGTCTCTTCTGTTCACCTGCGCATCCCTATTGTCAGCATTCTGAATTGTTATCTTTGTAGAATGCTCCACCGCATATTGCATACAATCTTTCAATCCCATCGAAATGGTGTCCTGCGCCTTAATAATAAAAGGTGTCAAAATTGTAAAAATCAAAAAAATTCGTTTCATATTCCTTAACATTAAAATTCTTTCTTTTAAGATTTCTCCATTCCGCTTTGCTTCAGTCGAAATGACAATAGGAATAAAACAAACGTCATGCCAAACTCGCATGACGTTGTGTATCAATGTTTTAAATAAAACGGACTTTTTAAAAGTGTAAAAATATTTTACACTACTGTAAAGAAATTTTACAATTAATTCATCACCCTGACTTCGACTCTGCGGTTCAAAGCCTTGTTTTTCTCGCTATCGTTTGGCACGAGAGGACGGCTCTCGCCATAACCGACAACGCTCATCCTGTCATCAGCGATGCCTCTTTCGACAAGCGCTTCTTTAACGGAATTGGCTCTGTCAAGGGAAAGGGTGTAATTATGTGCGGCGTCACCGCTATCGTCAGTATAACCTGATATTTCGATGCTTATTCCAAGATTTTCTGTCATGAAAACAGCAAGAGAATCAATCTCATTGAATGATGTCTCCTTAAGTATCGCGCTGTCGAACTCGAAGTTGATGTTACGCATCACGAAACGAGTCATGTCGACCTGTTCTGGAGCGTCAACTGCATCTAATTCAAAGACATAGATGTCGTAACCGCCAATTCCGCCGTCACGGTCTGATGAGATGTAGCCTTTCTTGCCGTCGGAACTGACGACAAAGCTTATCTCATTTTTCTCAGAATTGATAGGATAACCGAGGTTTTTCGGCGCACTCCACTCGCCTCTCGGCAGCTTCTTGCACATGAAAATGTCAAATCCGCCCATGCCAATGAGTCCGTCGGAAGCGAAATAAAGCGTGTTTCCGTCAGGATGGATAAACGGGCTCATCTCATTGCCTTTTGAATTAGCAGGAACGATAGGTTTCGGATTCGTCCATCTGCCTTGATAAAACTCGCTGACATACAGGTCTGTACTCTCGTAAGTTCTTGAATATCTCGCAAAATACAATTCTTTACAATCGGCACTGATGTACGGCTGCGACTCCATCGTCGAGGTATTGATGATATTGCCAAGGTTCACAGGCTTTGTCCATTCTTTATTGACAAAATCAGATGAATATATGTCACCTCTTCCGTGGCTGTCGATAAAGTCGATTCCCACGAAATACATCCTGTTCTGGTTCGGCGTGATTGAGACGGCACCCATGCGTTTATTGTTGTTCCAGTCGATATTCAACGGAATTGCAGGCATATATTCTCCGTCAATAATTGCTGACGAGAATATAAATTCATCTCTTGCACCGTATTTGTCAGCCACATCGGAGCGACGTGTAAAATATATACGGCTTCCATCAGGAAGAATTTGGTTGATATACTCATCGCCAGTGGTATTGACATTGCTTCCAAGGTTAACCGGCTCATATTTCACAGGATTCTCGTAAGTCTCCTTACGGAACGCCGCCACTTCAAGCATCTCTTTGGCAGGTTTGACATATTTTTCCTTCTGGTCAGGAGCTTTCACATACCAGCTCAGGATGTTCACAGCATCGCCGAAGCGGTATTTTTCCATATAAAGATTCGCCAACGCCATTGCTGCTCTCGGGAATGCCATAGAGTCGGCAGCGAACATCTTTTCATAACTCTCAATAGCTTGATTATCATTGTTTAACGTCAGAGAAAGCTCTGCTTTAAGCAACAAAGCATCGGCAAACTTCCCGTCAGCATCGAGCGCTTTATCAAGATATTTCAAAGTCTTAGGATATTTCTTCTTATCAAACTGTTTCTTCGCTGATTTATAATATTTTACAGCTTTTTTAGACTTTGTATGATAATTCTGCGCATACGATGCCACCGGTGCCATCAGAAACACTGCCAGCACCAGCAAAATTAAGCTTTTGAGAGAGTTTTTCATCATTATTTCCTTTTTTTAGCTTGCAAAGTGTTGTATAACAATGACACTATTGTCATAGGACCCACGCCACCCGGCACAGGAGTTATCTTTGAAGCGACTTTAGCCACTTCGTCGAAATCAACGTCGCCTTCGATGCGATAGCCTTTTTCTGTTGTCGGGTCTTCGATACGATGGATGCCGACGTCGACCACCACCGCGCCTGGTTTCACCATGTCAGCCTTGAGGAACAGCGGTTTTCCTATTGCCACTACGAGGATGTCGGCTTGACGTGTTATCTCCGGAAGGTTTTGTGTGCGGCTGTGGCATATTGTGACAGTAGCATCGGCTCCTTTACGTGAAAGCATGACGCTTATTGGCGTTCCCACGATATTCGAGCGTCCGAGGACGACCACATGTTTGCCTGCCGTCTCCACACCGCTGCGTTTGAGCAGTTCCACTATGCCTGCAGGTGTCGCAGGCAGGAAGCAAGGCTCGCCGAGCTGCATGAGACCGATGTTGAACGGTGTGAAGCCGTCGACGTCTTTTTTCGGGTTGATGGAATGGATGACTTTCGTCTCGTTGATATGCTTTGGCAACGGCAGTTGAATAATATAGCCGTCGACCTCTTCGTCGTTGTTAAGGAAGTCGATGAGCTTGAGAAGCTCTTCTTCCGAGGTGTTTGCAGGCAGACGGTACACCGATGATGTCATTCCCACCGAGTGGCAGGCCTTCTCTTTCGATGCCACGTAGGTCTGGCTTGCGCCGTCCTCTCCCACGATGATTGCCGCGAGATGCGGGGCGTCCATTCCTTTGTCCAACATTTCAGCGACTTCTGCCGCTATTTCCTTTTTCATTGCGTCGGCTATTGCTTTGCCGTCGATGATTTTGTCTTGTGGTATCATATTATTTTGTTTTAGACCCCCAGACTTCATCTGGGGTAATTAAACTATCACCTCTCCGAGGTGCTTATCTTCCTTATCTTTTTCTCTTCGCCTGTTGCATCATCTGCATCATTTTCTTCGCGCCGCCCGTTGTCATCATACGCATCATCTTCGATGTCTCGTCGAACTGTTTTATCAGGCGGTTCACCTCTTCGATGCTGTTTCCTGAACCGAGGGCTATCCTTCTCTTGCGGTTTCCGTTCATCAGTTTCGGGTTCTCGCGTTCCTCCGGTGTCATGGAGCCGATGATTGCCTCGATGCTCTTGAAAGCGTCGTCGTCGAGATCCTCGTCGTTGATTTTGTTCATTCCAGGAATCATCTTGGCAAGGTCCTTGATGCTTCCCATCTTCTTAATCTGCTGAATCTGTTTCAGGAAATCGTTATAGTTGAACTCGTTTTTGGCGAGTTTTTTCTTCAGTTTCGCGGCTTCCTCTGCGTCGAACTGCTCCTGTGCCTTTTCCACGAGTGACACGATGTCGCCCATGCCGAGGATTCTGTCCGCCATACGTTTCGGGTAGAAGATGTCGAGAGCGTCCATCTTCTCGCCGAGACCCACGAATTTGATAGGTTTCTCAACGACAGTACGTATTGTGAGAGCAGCACCGCCGCGTGTGTCACCATCGAGTTTGGTAAGCACCACGCCGTCGAAGTCGAGACGGTCGTTGAAAGCCTTGGCGGTGTTCACAGCGTCCTGACCTGTCATGGAATCGACCACAAACAACGTCTCTTGCGGTTTGACGGTGTCTTTAATCTTCGCAATCTCGTTCATCATCTCCTCGTCGACAGCAAGACGGCCGGCGGTATCTATGATGACCACGTTCTTGTTTTGAGCTTTTGCATGTTCGATGGCGCGCTGCGCAATCTGAACAGGATTTGTGTTGCCTTCTTCAGAATAAACCTCAACGCCGACCTGTTCGCCGAGAACCTTCAACTGGTCGATAGCGGCGGGACGATATACGTCACCTGCCACGAGCATCACCGTCTTGCCTTTCTTTGTCTTTAGATAATTGGCAAGCTTGGCAGAAAACGTAGTCTTACCGGAACCTTGAAGACCGGCGATGAGAACCACTGCAGGGTTGCCTTTGACGTTGATTTCGGAATGCTCGCCGCCCATCAGCTCCGCCAGTTCATCATGAACAATCTTCACCATCAGCTGGCTCGGCGAAACAGCCGTCAGAATCTTCTGACCAAGAGCCTTTTCCTTTATTTCATTAGTAACATCCTTCGCTATCTTATAGCTGACATCGGCATCGAGCAAAGCCTTGCGAACCTCTTTCAAGGTCTCAGCCACGTTGATTTCAGTAATATACCCCTGTCCTTTAAGAATCTTAAAAGAGCGTTCCAGTTTCTCGGTTAATCCTTCAAACATATCTTATTTTTCTTATTTTTCCAAACTGCAAAAATACAACTTTTTTTAATATTTATTAAATAAATCGAAATGATATTGCATATAAGCCTTGCCCTGACGCGTCAGGCTGTCGGATTTATCCTCCGGGAAGGTGTTTTTCACAACATTGTCGGCATTTGAAGTGACAAATTCACCCTCTTCCGTCTTCCAACCCAAGCCGCTGTAAAGCTCGAAGAATGCAAACGGACGGTAGCATGTGTTGAAAACATCTTTGCTCCAGAAGAACTCGTCGTGTTTAAGACCGAGCTGCGCCAGAAGAGTGGCTGGGAAATCGGTATTTCCGCAAATCTTGTCGAATGTTGTTCCACGGAGCGAATCCTGCAGAGGTTCACCGTAAAAAAGCATCGGAATCTTATGATAATCAAACGATTCCATTCTATGGTTCTTATAAGAAGGATGACTGTGATCCGCCATAAAGACAAACAAAGTGTTATCGTACCAAGGCTGTTTCTTCGCCTCTTCCATAAACAGTTTCAGTGCCACGTCGGTATATTTTCCAGAGTTCACGAACACCTTCTCTATCTGAGGCCATTCCAGCTCTTCAAACAAGCCTTTCGGATAATCGTAAGGGGAATGCGTGCTCAGCGTGAAGATAGTGGTAAAGAACGGCTCCGTCTGGCTGCTGATGTCCTTTGCCGCCCACGGCAGCATGTCGGTGTCCTGGATTCCGAGTTTGCCTTTGCGGAAATGCGCGTCAACGTCCTTGCCCTCAACGATACGGTCGAACTCGTTGTATCTGAGATAGGAAAGAATATTTCCGTAATTGAGTTCCCCACCGAAATAGAAACTCGAGAAATATCCAACAGAATCAAGAGGTTGCACTATCGAAGGTATGGCGTAATACTTTTCAGGATGGTTGGTGATTGTCGTCACCGGCAAGCCCGGCAGTCCGCCGAAGATGGATGCGATAGCCTGTTGCGAGCGGTTTGCGGAGGCGTAATAATTTGTAAAGAGAAGCCCGTCTTTTTCCATCTCATGGAAATTAGGAGCGATGCTCGGGTCGCCACCAAGCGACTCGATAAGGTCGGCAGACCAGCTCTCAAGCAAGATTATCAACACGTTAGGACGCTCGGTTTTTAAGATTTTAACCGTCGAATCACATTCTATCTCATGAGTTTTTTTGGTAATCGCCTCAGCAGTCTCGAAATCCATATAGGTGAAATGCGCTTTTGTCTCAACTTTTCTCGCATTGGTGTAATTCTCGGCAAGATTGTACATCGGATTGACCGTCATGATATTGACAATCTTATAGTTGCTGAAATATCCCGAGCTTGTTGAAATCGGAATCTCGCCGAAGCCGCCCCTCATCCCAAGGAAGAGGAGTCCAAATGTCAGGACAAAAACGGAAGGATACATGAACCAGTCGATTTTCCTCTCACGGACTTCCACTTTTGAAGGCTCAATCCAGCGGACATACCACCAGCAAAACAGGAGCGTGAAGCAAGCCCAGAGTGACACGAGAAGAACCGTTTGCTGCGTTGATGCGGTGTTTATCACCTCCGAAGGGTCTCTTAGATATGACAAAGCCTTGACACTCAGCTTGGTACGCCATTCACCATAGATTCCAATCTCACCCATCACGGCGAGGACATAAAGAGCGATTATGATATAAAAATACCATCGCATCCAGCGATAGCTGATATTTTTGTTGAGACAATAGGCGACAAACATCACGAGAGCCGGTATCGCCATGATATAACAGGCTGTGGCAATATCAAGAGGTATGGCTTTGAAGAAGCTTTTGACGATTTCGACAAACGGTACCATGTCGATGTTTACCAGATGCCAATAATTCACAATAAAGATGACTCTCATTATCGCGAACGTTATCAGCAAGAAAACCAACATCTTAACAAGATAAAAGACGTATTTTTTCATAGTTATTAAATTTTCGCAAAGATACAAATTTTTGATTACAAGACTAACAAGATTTTTTCTAATGGAATCTTAAAGAATTTTAACATAATAATTTACAGTCAAATGGCTGCACGAATGAAAATTAATTATATTTTTGCGGTGTTAAAATCTTTAAACAATGGATAATACAGTTAAAAAAGAAAACAATGTCGACTATGACCTTGCAAATGCAGTATCAATGGATGTGATGCTGAACTGGGTATTAGAAGACATTGATGAAATCTACCAAAAACAAAGAAACAATGAAACATCAAATAATAGCAACAAGGGATGTAAGAAAGTACTTATATGACTTGATTCAAATTCTTTACGAAAAAGACTATTTCGGATTTAAAGAAAACGCAAAAGAATATGTAAAAGATTTATTCGCAGATATTGAGCAGAACTTGCCAAACAAAATTAGGAAACCTGCACCAGAGCATTTTGACATATACGGATATAATATGTATTATGCCTCCTTCAAGAAAAACAAGCAGACGACGTGGTATGTGTTTTTCACAATACATTATGATTATGATGCTGATACTCAATCGTTTTTGATAAGGTATGTAAGCAATAATCATGTGATTGCGAAATATTTGTAAACGCTTGTAGAGACGCCACACTGTGACGTCTCATAAAATGCATTTTCAGTTTGTTTTTTCGGTTCGTTTTTCGATGAGACGCCACATGTGACGTCTCTACAAAACACCTGAAAATTTCAGGATTTTAGGTTTTATTATGATTAAACTGGACGTACGAGGCGAACCGAGTGTCCGTAAAAACGGTACCTGATATACAAAGTGTAGAATTCGTCATAATTGAAGCACACTAATTTCGCGCCAGTATTATACCAACAAGAACTCGACCAGTAGAAACCTTGAGTATTGACACTACTTACCGTATGCCCAAGCCGGCAACCTGCAGCTGGAAGGAATACCGCACCATTTGCCTCTAATTTCGTATTCCAATCGGACAATGTGATTGTATTACTTGTGAATGCCGCACTCTTGGTATTGGTTGACTCCAATGTGTAATATAATGTGCTCCAGTCGTCAGGAAGAATGATTACACCTCTAATACCACTAACGGTTGCCTTGGCATATTTCACGCCAGATGTCGTGATTCTGGTGTCGAACACATACACCCACTCGTCTGTTGTCAGTATACGCCATGAGCCAGCAGTGTTACCGCCGTTGGTGATGGCATGCATACCCCAATCTGATTTATTTGTAACGGTAAGTCCATATTCGTTACTTGAGTAGTGATCAGGACCATAACCATATTTGTTGATCTCGTAGGCCGGTGAGCCGCTTGCAACAGATGCAATTGAAGTCGAATACGGTTCATAATTGGTCTGGTAACCACTTGAAGAAGTTCTGGTGTCCTGGCATCCAGTTGTACCCCATCCAAACAAGCTGATGATATTTTGGTCAGCATAGTCGTCTCCAACATTCTGATCGGTAGTCTCAACAGTATAATATTGATAGTCCATAAAGCTGTACTCACTGGTAGTTTTGTTGTACTGCAGGTTGCCCTTTGAGAAACGGACCATCTTGGTGACAATACCATTGGTGTTTGCAACTGAGAACAGTCCAGGAACTATACCATCGTCATCAATACTTACTGTTGTTGCAGGGATAACCAACGCACCGTTATTGCCCAAAGCGTAGAACCTGGCAGCACGAATGCCTGTGCCGAAAATTTTAGAGCCATCATGACTGTTGCTTGCAAACTTAACCGTGGTTTGGCTTTCTGTTGAGGGAATCAAAGCTACATATTTTGTTGCACTTCCAGTTCCTATGTTGATATAACCTTTAGTTTGTTTAGTTATAGTACCTGCACTGTAATCAATTGTTGCCGAGGCATAAATTTCATCACCATAAACATAAATATTTTCACTGCCAAATGAGCTGAGATCAAGCTTCGCTATTGCCATAATCGGTTGCAGCGTGGCGTAGAAATCTGTCGAACCGGTAAATGTGGCGCTGCCTACAGCGATATGAAAATCGGTGACATTTCCGCTGGTCTGATCTGAGAAATCAAGTGTCGTGGCATCTGCATGTTCTCCGTTTCCGAGATAGAAAAAATACACTGTAGCACCATTTGCAGGGGTGGTTGTCAACGTTCCGCTGAATACGAGTTCATTTTCGCCATTGCCTGTTGCGTTAAGTGTACCTATGCATCCTGATTCTCCTTCACATCCCACATAGATATATTCTGTGCCACTTGTGTTCCATGTGAAGGAGCCATCGTCAAACACGGTCTTTGCTCCGCCATACGTAGCGCTGAGGGTTATCTTAATACCATTGTTTGCAACTGGTTTAACGTCGTTTTTCTTGCACTGGCTTAAACCGAAAACCAATGTCATTACTATAATTAGAGTGATAGTTCTTTTCATTTTTTTGAGATTTTATGAGACGCGATGAATCGCGTCTTTACTAATGATTAATTAAGTTTGCGTTTAATTTAATGTTGTTTTCTTTTGTGTGCGGCGTAGCCCACGCCGATGGCTGCAAGGATAAGCAAACCATTACCGAGCGGTATTGGATCCTCTTGAATCATGCCACCGAGACTCATGCCACCTGGAGTCTCATTATTCATGCCACCCAAGCCCATACCGCCCGCGGATGGAGTTATGTTATTCATGCCTCCTAATCCGAAGGTTCCTCCTGATACCACGCCACGATTATAATAGTCATCGTTGACTTTGAAGAAACCATCGCTTTTCTGGGCAAAAGCGAATATCGGCAACAGCAACAACATTGCCATCACCAGCGCAAAGACTTTCATTTTTCGTCTTTTCATTTGGTTTTTTCTTGCATTTTTTTTGCATCGATTCCCCAAATGCCGACTATTAACTAAAACTCCGAAAACATATAAAAAAAGAAGCGCGGGAATCTGCTCTCTGCTTATCCCGCATACTAGGCCTTCGCATTGCCCATCGACTGAGGATAAGCAACACCGATGCCCACGCAGAATTGTATATATTATTAGTGTCAAACGACACATTAATATAAAACAAAACCCATGGACGCCGCCTATTGCCTTATCGTGCAGTCGATTATGAATTTGCGAAGTTCAGTATGCCGCAGATAAAACGTTAGAACAACGTCTTTTCCATTATGTCTTGTCTCCAGCCATGCCCTACATCATCAGGCTTCGGCGGTTAACGACTACAAAAATACATAGAAAATCTATTTGATAGAAAAATTTTTTCAAAAAAACATTTTTTTGTATTTTTGCATGATTAAATTTTTGTTGATATGGTCAAGGAAAATTTGGAAACAGTAAGAAAAACAATCCCTTCGGGAGTTTTATTGGTCGCGGTGTCGAAGACAAAGCCGGTTGAGGACATCCAAGAGGCTTACGATGCCGGACAGCGCGTTTTCGGAGAAAACCACGCCCTTGAGATGCGCGACAAACATGAGGTTTTGCCGAAAGACATCGAATGGCATTTCATCGGACATCTGCAGACAAACAAAATCAAATACATCATCTCGTTCGCGCGGATGATACATTCTATCGACACCTTTAATCTATTGCAAGCCGTTAATAAAGAAGCGGCGAAACATGACAGAGTTGTCGACTGCCTGTTACAGTTCCACATCGCCGAAGAGGAGACGAAATTCGGGTTGGATATGGCAGAAGCCGAAGAAATCCTGAATTCCGACATTTTCAAGGCGATGAAAAACGTCAGAATTTGCGGTGTGATGGGAATGGCGACCAACACCGATGACATGAATCAGGTTCGCAAGGAATTCAGACATCTCAAAGAGATTTTTAACACGTTAAAAGTCAAGTATTTCACTGATTGTGAATGGTTTAAGGAGATTTCGATGGGAATGTCGCACGATTATCCGATTGCCATTGAAGAGGGTTCGACGATGGTTAGGGTCGGAAGCAAGATTTTTGGAGAACGGAATTATAATTAATTTGCCCGTAGGGACAACGCATGCGTTGTCCGTACTGGTTGAGACAAAATACAGAATTATGGAAAATTTTAATGCAAAAGAAGTAAAAGACCGTGTGGTCCAATGGATTAGAGATTGGTTTGAAGCCAATGGAAAAGGCTGCAATGCCGTTATCGGGATTTCGGGCGGCAAGGACAGCAGCATAGTGGCTGGATTGTGCGTCGAGGCGCTCGGCAAGGACCGTGTTTACGGCGTTACGATGCCGAACGGAGTGCAGAAAGACATCTCCGACAGCATGAAGCTCATCAACCACCTCGGCATCAAGTATTGCTGCGTAAACATCGGCGAGACTTACAACGCCCTGATGAAAGAAGTCAAGGAGCAGCTTAAAACCATCGACAAAGAGGTTGGCAATCAGACAGTTATCAACATGCCGCCGCGTTTGAGGATGACGGCGTTGTATGCTGTGTCACAGTCGGTAAACGGCCGCGTGGCGAACACCTGTAACCTCTCTGAGGACTGGGTCGGATACAGCACACGCTACGGCGATGCAGCGGGCGACTTCTCGCCTCTCGGCGGTCTCACGGTGCAGGAAGTGAAAGCTGTAGGCAAAGAACTGGGACTGCCAATCGATTTGATTGAGAAAACTCCATCAGACGGCTTGTGCGGCAAGAGCGACGAGGACAATTTGGGATTCACCTACGCCACTTTGGACAAATACATCCGCACTGGAGTTTGTGAGGACGCCAAAATCAAGGCGATAATCGACGACAAGCACGTGAAGAACCTGTTCAAGTTAGAGCCGATTCCGCATTTTTCTTTATAATGTGCCGCTTCGCGGAATGTGATGGAATATGTGGCTAAGCCAATTGGGCGAAGCCCACACATTATTTTCGTTTTATAAATAGACAAATCAGTGTAATAATCCCGATATAGATTATCCACAGCGCCGCGGTCCATGTGTAAGAAATATGGTCGAGGCGCTGTTTTGTTATTTGTGCGCTCTCTTGACGTGTGACAGGGTTAAGCCACATCGTGGTGCCGTCGAAGAAAGTCAAGATAGTGCGAATGTAAGAATCCGTCGGCAGGATTGTGTAGGACGAACAGGTTATTTTATCAGTTTTTTCGTGCTTTTCCTCTTTCAGAACAGTGCCGTTTTGACCGATAAACTTGACGTTTCTTATTGGTTTTGAGACATTTACAGAAAAAACATTTTCATCAAGTTTTGCACTATATAAATAAGGTATGTCGCGTTTAAAGCGTTTGACCTTGTTTTCCATTTTTTCCTCACGGTCAAGTTTGAAATCAATGCCGACAGCTTTGCCGGAAAGAAGTGCGTCGTAAAGCTGTTCAGCATCATTTTCCTTTGCGTTGAGATATGTTATTTTAAGAGCTATATCATTGACTTTCAGCACGTCATGAGTGTCATCATCAGCGATGAGATAGACAAGATGACCGTTGGAAAGCGCCATGTCCCAATGCTCAGGCGAGTTGACAAAACCGTTCAGAACTTCAAGAATCTTGTAGTTGCTTAGATATTTCATGTCGCGGACGTTATAGCTGCCGTCGACGAAGCTTGGATGAGCCACTGCCACCACCCTATTCTGCTCACCCAATTTATTGAGCATGTGCTGTTTATGGCTCAAAGTCTGATAGAAGAAATAATCTATGCGACGCACTTTTTTTGCGCCAAGACACACCTGATGAGTCTTCCAAACATTGTAGCCATGTTCGTAACCGGGAATAAATCCAGGGTCGCGACCATCCTCGTAGTCATTTACCTTATTATAATCGGAGATTCCGACGTGGTCGTAGCCGAAAAGACGATACATGCTGTCGTACACAGCGTTTCCGTTGTTTCTGCCGTTAGTCACGCCGCCATACTGACGAGTGTGACCGTGAAAATTGCAGCATTTCCAATAGGTTGAGTCGATGTCCTGGTACGGATTATGAAGATAATCGCCGTGAAAAGGAACGGGAGAATCGAAGACGTAAACAGGAACGAACAGATTCATCGCGACGAGGAGGGCGACGAAAGCGAGAACCAAGTAGAGGATGTATTTGAAAATTGTTTTCATTGTCATTCTAAAATCTATATGTCCTATATATCAAATAAGACGAATACGAAATATAAACAATCTACAAAATTACAAAATTATTTTGAATTTAACATTATTTTTTGAGTATTTTTGCGCCATGAAAAACAGGAATTATTTAGTTCACATCGCTGGCGTTATCGCCATGATTATCTGGGGGTTATCGTTCATCTGGTCAACGCAGGTTTACCAGAGCCTCAACCCCACGGCGACGATTTTTTTACGTCTCGTGATTGCGACGGTTTTCTTCACCGCGATATTGTTCTTTTTCAGAATGAACGAGAAAGTGGAGCGCAAACATCTCGGGCTTTTCGCGCTGGCGGCGATGTTCGAGCCGTTTCTGTACTTCATTTTCGAGGGCTACGGCTTGAAAAACACCTCCCCCATCATCGGGTCGGCAATCATCGCGATGATTCCGCTGGTGACACCTATTGCAGCGTCGGTTTTTCTGAAAGAAAAGCTCTCGGCAATGAACATCATCGGCTTGATTGTGTCGTTTCTTGGCGTGATGGTGATGCTGATGAACAAAAATCTCGAGTTCGTTGCGTCGACAAAAGGCGTTGTTTTCCTGTTCTGCGCGGTCTTGGTCGCTGTAGGTTATTCCATCTCGTTGGCGAAGCTGACAAAGCTCTATAAACCGTTGACAATCACATGGATGCAGAACATCGTCGGCATGATTTATTTCATTCCGCTGACAATAATCATGGAGCAGTTTGAGCCGTCGAATTTCGGAAATGTCGGCGAATACATTGTGCCGTTGGTGTGCCTCGGAGTGCTTTGCAGCGCCGTCGCCTATTCGCTTTGGGCGTTTTCGTTCAGCAAGCTTGGAGCGTCGAGAGCCAACGTGTACACCAATCTGATACCAGTGTTTACTGCGATTTTCAGCTATTTCATCATACATGAGGAACTGACGATAAACAAGATTTCGGGCATCGTTTTTGTTGTCGTCGGCTTGATTTTCGCACAGTTAAAAAAGAAGGAGAAAAAAGCATGATTACGAGCAAGACAAATCCTAAAATCAAGAATATCATCAAGTTAGAGAAGGCTTCGGAGCGGCGTGAGCAGAACCGCATCCTCATCGAGGGGCGGCGTGAAATCGAGCGCGCCGTGGCGTGCGGCTTTGAGGTGGACACGTTGTTTGTTTGTCCCGAGATTGCACGAGAAGGAGCAGGGATGACGGCGCGCTCGATTGAGGAAGTCTCATTGGACGTGTTTGAGAAGATAGCGTACAGGGAAGGTAGCGACGGACTGTTGGCTGTCGCCATCCCAAAATACGCTGACTTAAAACAGTTTAAGCCCAAGAAAAAGAACCCTCTCATCATCGTGCTTGAGACCGTGGAGAAGCCAGGAAACCTCGGCGCCGTGATGCGTACCGCCGATGCCGCAGGTGTCGACGCAGTGATTATTGCCGACCCGAGAACGGACTTGTACAACCCGAACGCCATCCGCGCCAGCGTGGGATGCATATTCTCGGTGCCGCTGTTCGCTTGCTCGTCGGAGGAATGCATCAAATGGTTGAAAAACAACAACATAACGATATATTGCACATATCTCAAAGCCTCAATTGATTACCTCGACGCCGACTTCAAGAAAGCGTCCGCCATCGTGATGGGAACAGAGGCGACAGGCATCTCGCAGCAGTGGGTTGACGCCGCCGACCAGAACATCATCATACCGATGAACGGCATCGCCGACTCGCTGAACGTGAGCGTGACGACGGCAATTGTGACGTTTGAGGCTATAAGACAGAGAAGAATTAAATGAGGTTCCTACCCCTTCGGGGTTCGGAATGACAAGACAGAAAAAGGGACATAAAAGCGCGGCTTGAAGAAACATTATAATTTGCAGAAACCTACATGCCGCGCCACAATAAAACAAAACAAGTTGTCATTCCGAGCACGAAGTGCGAGGAAACTCAATAAAAATTTGAATATGAATAATAATCATTATACACGAAATTTCAAGGTGATGTCGAGTTACTGCGACAGCGTGAACAGGCTCAGTCCGTTTATGATGCAGACATTGTTTGAGGAGCTTGCGGATGCCAACGCGACGGCTCTTGGCATCGACCAGCCGACACTCGGCGAGCGCGACAACGCCTTTTGGGTGGTGAGACGCATAAAATTCGAGTTCAAAAGTGTGGTAAAAGACCATGACGATGTGATTTTGAAAACCTGGCCTTCGGGACCGGAGGTGCTGAAGTGTTTCCGTTCGTACCAGATTCTGAAAAGCCCTACCGAGCCTGCTGTCAACTCCATCGCAGAATGGGTGATTTTGGACAAGGACACTCGCCGACCCAGAAAGACCGACAGCGTGCATTACCCTGATATTCAATTTATTACAGAAAAAGCATTAGAGCCTAATTTCAAGAGATTCAAAGACGAGTTCTCGGAAGACGATTTCGTTTACGAGAAGACTATCCGCGCCTGCGACATCGACATTTCTCACCACACCAACAACACAAAATACTGCATGATGATTCTCGACTCGTTTTCCGTAAAGGAGTTAGAAGCCATGACACTCAAGGAGTTGGAGATTCATTACGAAGCGGAGAGCTTGGAAGGCGACGTGCTGCGAATCTATCGTAAAAAAGTCGATGACGAATGGCTTTTCGCGATAAAAAGAGACGGAAGAGTCGTCACCTACGCTTATATTAAAAATTAATTTGGTGATAATCTGAAAATTCCCTATTTTTGCAAAAATTTGGGAACGAGGATGAAGCATATTTTCATTGTTAACACCGTTGCTGGAGAGCAGTCGTGCCTCGACGAGGTGAAAAATGCGATTGCACGTGCAAGCGAAACCATTGATTATAAAATATTTACACCTTCATCAGCGAAAGACAACATCGCACAGATAAAGTCATATCTCGAGTCCCATTCCGACGAAGAAGTGAGGTTTTACGCCTGCGGTGGCGACGGCACCATCAACAAGGTGGCGAGCGGCATCTATGGTTTCCCAAATGCGAACATGACGGTGCTGGCATACGGCAGTGGCAACGACTACATCAAATATTACGCTGATTTACAGACATTTAGAAACGTCGAAAAAGTAATGCAAGGCACCGAGAAACGTGTCGACATCATGAAGGTGAACGACAGGTTCGCGCTCAACGCCACGCATTTCGGTCTTGATTCTGTCGTCGCGAAGATGATGAACAAAATCCGTCGTTTTCCTATTATAGGAGGCGCGATGTGCTACCCTATCGCGGTGTTTTGGGCGTTTCTGACCGGGATGCGCACAAAATGCACGGTCTATGCCGACGGCGAGAAGCTCAACGACGGCAATATTTGCCTGTGCACCGTGGCTAACGGCAGATTTGTCGGCGGCAGCTACAAATGCGCCCCTCGTTCGTTGAACGACGACGGATTGATGGAAGTGTGCCTCATCAAGCCGGTTTCAAGATTGAAATTCGCGATATTGAAAAAATATTACACAGAAGGAACGCATCTCGACAATCCAAAATTCAATAAATATATCGTTTACCGCCAAGCGAAAGAGGTTGTGATTGAAGGTGGAAAGGGATTTTGCGTGTCGTTGGACGGCGAGATTTTGGAGGGAGAAAGGATTGTGGTGGAGAATAAACAGCAGGCGATACGGTTTGTAGTTCCAAAAAGTTAGTCAGTTATAAGTTTGAAGTAGAGATGCGATTCATCGCGTCTCAAACCCCGAAGGGGTGACAGCAAACAGAGTCGGGTAACACCCGACGAAATAGATGAAAGAAATAGATGAAAGTTAAAAGTTTTAAAATATAAAATCATGATTGCAAAAGAATTATTAAATCCGAAAAGCATCGTTGTGTGCGGTGCGTCGAGTGACATTCACAAACCTGGTGGAAAAGCATTGAAAAACCTGTTGGAGAGCCCGTTCAGAGGTCCTGTTTACGCGGTGAACCCGAAAGAGACCGAGGTGCAAGGCGTGAAATGCTACGCCAGCGTCAATGACCTTCCGCAGGTGGAATGCGCCATCCTGTGCATCGCGGCGAAATTCTGCGCCCAGACAGTGGATGTGTTGGCAAAAGAGAAGGGCTGCAAAGGCTTCATCATCATCAGCGCGGGATTCTCGGAGGAGAGCCACGAAGGCGCAGAAATCGAGAAGCATATAGTAGACACCATCAACAGCGTCGGCGGCAGCTTGATAGGACCTAACTGCACAGGCTTCCTCAATGTGAACTACGCAGGATGCTTCGACACCCCTATCCCGACCCTCGACCCTCATGGCGTCGACTTCATCACTGGCTCAGGCGCAACAGCGGTGTTCATCAAGGAATACGGCATCAGCAACGGATTGAAGTTCAACAGCGTGTGGGCTGTCGGCAACAGCGCCCAGCTCGGCATAGAAGACGTTCTCGAACACCTTGACGAGACCTTCGACCCAGTGAAGTCGAGCCACGTCATCATGCTTTACATGGAAAAAATCGGCGACCCGCAGAGACTTCTCAAACACTCGCGCAGCCTCATCAACAAAGGATGCCATATCGCAGCCATCAAGTCAGGCGGTTCAGCTGCCGGTTCACGTGCCGCCTCATCACACACTGGCGCTCTCGCCACCAACGACGCCGTCGTCGACGCGTTGTTCCGCAAAGCCGGTATCGTGCGCTGCCACAACCGTCAGGAGCTGACGACGGTGTGCGGCGTGTTTATGCACCCTGAACTCAAAGGCAAACGCTGCGCTGTCATCACCCACGCCGGCGGTCCTGCCGTGATGCTCACCGACGTTTTAAGCGACGGCGGCATGGAAGTGCCTTCACTCAAGGAACACCCTGCAAGCCCTGCCCTGCTTGCGAAACTCTTCGGAGGCTCGTCAGTGGGTAATCCTATCGACTTCCTCGCGACAGGAACAGCCGAACAGCTCGGATATATCATCGACACCGTCGAGAACGAATACACCGACATCGACTTCTCTGTGGTCATCTTCGGCTCACCGGGATTGTTCAGCAACAAAGAGGTTTACGACCTTCTCGACGAGAAGATGAAGACCTGCAAGAAGCCTATCTTCCCTGTGCTGCCTTCAATCATCAACGTGAAGGACGAAATCAACGACTTCATAGCAAAAGGCCGCATCAACTTCCCAGAGGAATGTGTTTTAGGCAATGCCATTTGCAAGGTTTACAACACTCCTAAGCCACAGCCCGAGAACGTGGAGATGCCAAAAATCGACACAGCCCGCATCCGCAAATGCATCGACAGCTGCGAAAACGGCTACATCGCTCCTGATAAGATTTACGAACTGCTTGACGCAGCAGGCATCGCTCAGAAACAAATCCGCGTCGTCGACAAGAAACAGCAGGCTCTCGACTTCGCCAACCAGGTGGGTTATCCGCTCGTGATGAAGGTCGTGGGACCAGTCCACAAGTCAGACGTGGGCGGCGTGACCTTGAACGTTCGCGACATCGAGACCGTCGGCAAGGAGTTCGACCGCCTGATGGCCATCAAAGACACCTACGCCGTTGAGATGTACCCGATGCTTGACGGCACCGAAGTCTACATCGGCGCCATCCGCGACCCGAAGTTCGGACATCAGGTGTTCTTCGGCTTGGGCGGCATCTTCATCGAGGTTTTGAAAGACGTTCAGAGCGCACTCGTGCCAATCAGCGCGCCTGAGGCAAAAGAAGCGCTCACGAAACTCCGTGGTTACAAGATTCTGCAGGGCGTACGCGGTCAGCAGCCAGTAAACATCGACGTCTACGCTGAGCAGATTGCAAGAGTGGCAGCCTTGGTGATGGCAGCCCCAGAGATCGCTGAGATGGACCTCAACCCGCTCCTCGGCAACCCGAAAAACGTGGTCGCAGTGGACGCTCGTATCAGAATCGAGAAATAGTTTTGATTTAAAATGAAGAAGATATTCTTCATCGCATATTTGACACTACTGATACCGATTCTTCTGATGTCGCAAACGGCATCGGTGGTGTTTTCACATCCCGGAGGTTTCTATGAGAACAGTTTCAACCTGGAGCTGAGATGCGACGGGGCATATCATATCCGTTACACCACAAACGGAGGCTCTCCCACGGCACATTCGACGCTGTATGAGCAGCCTCTTTTTCTGGATGAGAGTCTTTATTCAAAATCGAGAATCCACACTATTGTGGACTGCATCCCTTCAGCGTTTTACGAGACCGACGACGTGATGCACTCCATCGTCATACGTGCGGCACTCTTCGATGACAACGACAGCTGCGTTGGCGATGTGAAGACAAACAGCTATTTCATCCGTTCCCTCGGCTGCGACATCCAAAAAATGCCAGTGGTGTCAATCGTCACAGACTCATTGTCACTTTTCGACTACAACACCGGAATCTTCGTACCGGGAGTCCATTACGACACTGTCGACCCAAGACACACCGGCAACTATTACCAGAGAGGTGATGAATGGGAACGCAAGATAAATTTTGAGTTTTACGAACAAAGTAACTTCGGCATCAACCAGCAATGCGGGCTTCGGACACACGGCAACGCCTCCAGATGGTTTCAGCAAAAAGGCATGAAGCTGTACGCCCGTGAGGAATATGGCAAAAAGAGATTCAAATATCCTTTCTTTGAGAATCCGAGCTTATGCGATTTCAAGCATTTGTGCCTTCATCCATTTCGCTGCAGCGTCTGGCTTGAGACAGGCGCGCAAGAGTTCATCGCTCACCGCGTCGCTTCCAACCTCAACGTCGACGCGATGGCAGTGCGCGAAGTATCGGTATTCATAAACGGCGAATACTGGGGCATCTACACCCTTGAGGAGTCACCAGACGAAAGATATTTGGAAGACCATTATGATGTTGATTTGGAGCAAGTTAATGTCATAAAATATTTCTGTGTGCAGGAGTATGGTGATTACAAGGACTGGATGAGGTTTTTCGACTGGATCCAGCATTCGGATTTGAGCCTTCCGGAAGACTCAGCTGTCGCATTTTCCAGAATCGACGTCCCAAGTTTCATCGATTACATGGTTTTCGAGACATTCTCAGCCAACATCGACTGGCCTTTTAACAATGTCAGGATTTGGCAGCCTGCGACGGGAGAACAGTTCCGGTTTCTTTTCTTCGACGGTGACGGATGTTTCATAAGACTGCCTTTCGCGGCTTTGGAAAACGCCACAAACAGTGGTGACAACAGCTATGTCCTGAACCATTTCCTGCAAAACGAATCTTTTAAAATAGCTTTTAAAAACAGATATGCAGAGCTGAAATCATCATTTTTCAGATACGATTTTATGAAAAACTATCTTGACGAGTATCGTAGGATAACAAAAAACGACATCCCGAAGCAGTCACAAAGATTTGGTTTTCCAAAAAGCGTGTCGAAATGGGAATATGACATGGGCACCGTGGATTCGTTTCTGAAAAACAGATATTCGAATTATGAAGACGAACTCGAAGATTTCCTTTCTGTCGAAGAGAACTTAGTGCTGAATTACTGCTATCCGAACCCTTCGTCGGGAGTTTTTGTGATTTCATTTTACTCAAACACAAACGAGACTGCGCCTGTCAGAATTTATGACTGTCTGGGAAGACTTGTTTGGCTTGATTACAACAAAATAGAGCCTGGCAACAACCTCATTAAGTTCAATGTCGACCTCGAACCAGGCTTGTATATTGTCAAATTAGGAAAATCAACTAAAAGAATTATTATAAAATAAACATGAAAAAATCTGATAAAATTACCATAGCGATTATCCTCGCAGTAATCTGCGGATTCGCTTTTATCCCAGGGGCTTGGGATTGGTTTCTCACGACCACAAAACATCACGGGCTGTTGATGAGCTTCTTCAAGTTCGCGATTCTCGGAACTTTCGGCGAGATGCTTTCTTTAAGAATCAAAGAAGGAGTTTATTATAAAGACGGTTTCGGTCTGTTGCCGAAGCTGCTCATCTGGGGCGTTTTGGGTGTCGTTATCGCCTCCGCTATGACGATTTTCAAGACCGGAACGGTGGTTCTGCTTGAAGAAGGATTCCACATCAAGAAGGCTGCATGGTGGTTTGCCAACGACCTCAGCTGGGGCAAGTTCTTCGTGGCGCTCTGCATCAGCGTGCTCATGAACACCTTGTTCGCGCCGGTTTTCATGACGTTCCACAAGATTACGGACATACATATCGCTGAGACTGGCGGCACGCTGAAAGGTTTCTTCAGCAAACCTCTTGAGATTCAGAAGACCATGGCAGAGAAAATCAACTGGAACATCCAGTATGGCTTCGTTTTCAAGAAGACAATCCCGCTGTTCTGGTATCCCGCCCACACCATCACATTCCTGCTGCCCGGCACGTTGCAGGTGTTGTTTGCGGCGGCACTCGGCGTGGCACTCGGCGTGATTCTTAGCATTAAAAAATAGTTGTTCAGTTATTCAGTTGTTCAGTTGTTCAGTTAAACTAGTCAACTGATTAACTGATTAACTGATTAACTGACTAACTGATTAACTGACTAACTGATTAACTCTTTTCCGAATGGCGTATCCCATTCCGATGACGGTGAGGATAAAAATGCCGTCTCCAATTGGCACCGACTCGCTGTAAGTCACTCCAAGCGAACCTGACGGGAGGCTTAACCCAAGCTCTGTCGGAGAGCTCATCCTGTTGTAGGGGTCGTCATTATAGTCATTGAAAAAACCATCCTTGTTTTGTGAAAAAACACTGAGGCTCAACGCGATTACAAAAACCAATAAAAAATATATCTTTTTCATCATTATTCTCATAATTTCCAATTACTTGACAACAATTTTCTGGGTTTTTTCATCCAATTTCATTATATAAAGGCCTTTCTGCAAAAACACAATATTTTGTGTCTCCACACCTGACACATGACGTGAAACCACCATGCGTCCCATCACATCGAAAATCTGCAACTCCCCTTCCCCGTCAATCACAATTTCATCGCCATTTTGATAGGCGAAAGTGTTGGCCTCAGAATGAGCGGACGACTTGTCTTTGAATTTGACAATGAAACGGTTGACTTTGTCAGTAGAAGAGCCGATGAACGAATATTCGTCATCAAGCAGCAAGTCGAGGTCCTCTCCAGTGAAGTTGTCGACAAGATGCAAATAGCTGAAATCACCCGTCGTCTTGATTTTCATAGTGTATATGGCTGTTGCGGTGGCATGGAAGTTAAGGTTAAACACTCCTGCATCCGCATCAATATCGGCTATGGCGAAATCCTCTCCGTCACGATTGATGTAGAGTTTCTGAATAGCCTCGTTTCTATGCTCAATCTTGTTCAATCCATGACCGTCTTTAATCATGGCGTAAGCCACGTCTTCATAATTGTTGCCAGCCACCGAAAACATCATATACGGGTCGTTATCCTTCGACGCGCTTTGGGCTGTCGTCTTTGTTATCGACAAAATATTGTTTGAGACGGTGTTTTTCGCCTGCACCAGAATCGCCTGGCATGGTGCTATTGCCGTCAAGTTGTCGGTTCCGGCGACCCATCCGCCAGCGGATGTCAGGGTATAGAAGCCGGCTTCAAGATATGTGTTTGGAATGGCGGCGCCTGCACCTTTATATATATTGTGCGGATAAGGATTGCCGATGAGATGGAATCCTTTTGTCACGGAAGAGGTGTATGTCAGCGTGTAATCCACATCAGTGTAATTCAAAACGCCGTTGAACTCAATAGCCGTATTGTCACCTTTGCGATAGAGATAGCCGCGTCCGTTGGCGAATGTGGAGAACGAGTGTCCGCCTGCCACATCCTGACTGTTTTCCCACATCAGATTGGTTTCGTTGAGCCGATAAACATTGTATGACGAGCTTGTGAGGTTCGTGACATTTGCAAATGCGGTATTAACAACTGGTGATGAGATGGCGTGCCAGCCCGCCACTGGCGATGCCGCCCATTTCGTGATGTTCTTTTTCACCTTGCCGGTGATGTCAGCTGTGCTGTTTATAAGCTGGGCGGAATTGTCAAGCACTATCGTTGAGCCTTCAGGCTGTGTTATCGCGCCTGTGACAGTCAGGGTTTTGCCCGAGCTGACGGTGACTGTTCCGTTCAACGTCAATGCAGCGACAGTGGTATTTGCTGAAACTGTGTTGTTCATGAAGTTAGCCACATAGTTGGCATCGTCGGTCACAGAAAGGCTAAAGGTTGCATCGCCGGACACATGCACTCCGTCTTTCGTCCAGTTGACGAATGAATATCCGTCGCTTGGCATTGCCGACAATGTCAGAGTGGAGCCGTTTACAAAGTTTATTTGTTGGTCAGAGTATTCCACAGCTATCTTTTTGATTCTGCGATGACCGGATGAGCCTCCGATGGTGAATGTCACCGACGAGGCATGACCAGACCAAGTGTCTGTAGCAAACTCCCCGACATCCGTTGTTATCGCATTGCTTCCCTCGCCACTGGCATAGGTTAATTTTACGGAAGTGATGACATTGGAGCCGGCATCGAGCTTAAAAGTGTTACCGCCATAGCATCTGACAGCTGTTCCAGTAGAGTAATATTTCGGCGCGTTGGAATTATTTGTGCCTTTGGAAAATGTTACAGAAACGTTAGTATCAATATCTTCTTCTGTTATAGCTTGTCCGTCAGAATATCCTTGTGTGGAAAAGTCAATATCAGCGTCAGTGAATTGCGGAGTGACAATGTCATAATATGAATATTTCACCTCAATGCCCTTGATTCTGCGATTGCCCGAAGTGCCGCCGATGGTGAATTTCACCGACGAAGCGTCGCCATTCCAGGTATCAGTGCCGTCAAAAGTCACGACATTGGTGGTGATTGCATTGCTACCATCGCTCGTGCCGTATGTTAATATGACTTTGGTAATCGAGCAGCCTTCTATGGTGCTGACCGTAAAATAGTTGCCTCCATAGCATCTGATGGCTGTTCCAGAAGTGTAATATTTCGGAGCGTTGGAATCATTTGAGCCCTTGGAAAACACCACCGATACGATATCATTTATGGCTGCACTTGAAATTGCCTGTTCGTTTGAATACCCTTGTTTTGAAAAATCTATGGAAACCGTCTTGTATCTTTTCGATGGCAAGCCGATTTCGCCGCCAGTCTTGGGATATGCTGAAACGAAGACCTGATTTGAGCCTGTCCAGTAAGGGTCCCAGATACGTCGGGCGTATTCAGGATGGTCAATGAATGGGTTTCTGTTTTTCTGGATGCCGTAAACGGCTTCGTTTCTGGCAGTTTCTTTCGCCGACACAGGGTCATTGTCATTCCAGTCGAGAAGCATCGCCATCGCCCAGCCATTTATCACCGATTTGTTTGTCATACCGGAAGTGGTGCTCCACCCGCTGTCTTCGTTGTAATAGCGCACGCTGACATACATTAAAGCGCGTGCGATATCACCTTTATATTCGTCAACCGGTTCAAAAACCGTTCCATCGTATTCACCGACTGTATTCGGTCCGAGTTTTCCACCGTTGCCTGAAGTATAAGTCGGGCTTGACACCTCACCAAAAGGGTAATTGCCACGTCGGTTATTCACATATCCATCGGTCGGAAACACATGATGGAGATCGGTTTTCTCAGTATTATCATTGTTTGTCCACGACTGCGCCCAAAGATGCTCACGGTTATAACAGTCGCCTTCTTTTGTATAAGTTCCGCATTGGTTGGTTCCTAAAGTATACCTGTAATTTGAATAAATATCCCAAATCTTTCCGCTCGCATTCAAGTCGGTGGTTCCATATGCAGTCCACATATAGTCGTACGACTTCACTGTATGGCCTTTGACAATGTCATGCAGCGCCGCTTTCAGGTCGTCACCGGTCTGATCGGTAATGCCGTCGTAATATCCGCGACAATCCTGACCATTCAGCGCAACAGCGGAAATGAACAGAAATGTTAATAGGTATATTCTTTTCATAAAAAATTTTTGCAAAATTAATTTTTTTTCTTGACATGTAAAAAATTTGTTGTATTTTTGCAGTGTATTAGATGACTAATACAGGCGATAAATAACAATAAAATTTTTATAACATGATTAAAATCAATAATTTAGACTTCGCTTACAAGAACACGCAAGTCTTCAAAAACATCAGCCTGGAGTTCCAGAAAGGTAACATCTACGGACTTTTGGGCGAGAACGGTGTCGGTAAGACCACCTTATTGAAATTAATATGCGGTCTGCAGAAGCCACAACACGGTAGCGTGACAGTCGACGGTCTCACCCCATCGATGCGCCAGCCGGAATTACTGCAAAACGTCTATTTCCTTCCTGAGGAAGTAATCACTGAAGACACCACACCTGAGAAGTTCATCCAGAAAATCGGTTGCTTCTACCCTCGTTACGATTTCGCGCTCTTCAACAAGCTTATGGGCGAACTTGAAGTCGATTTGTCGAAGAAATTCAACGAACTTTCGCACGGACAGAAGAAGAAAGCCTTGTTGGCATGCGCAATGTCGTTGCAAACCGACTATCTCTTCCTCGACGAGCCTACCAACGGACTCGACATCCCTTCGAAAGCCTTGTTCCGCCAGGTTATTTCGCGTTATTGCAGCAATGAGACAACCATCATCATCTCCACACATCAGGTGAAAGATGTTGAGAACCTCATCGACCCAATAGTGATTTTGGATAAGGACGACGTTTTGATGAACGCCAGCTTCGCTGAAATCACCGACAAGATTTATTTCGAATACGGTCCTGAAAGGATTCAGAACGCCTACTACACCGAGATGCTGCCGGGAGGCTACATCAACGTGATGCCAAACACTGAACATTTGGAGAGCAACGTCAACATCGAGGCGCTGTTCAATGCGGTAATGAAGAATAAAGAAACCATCAAAAACTTAATGAAATGAGCAACACATTCAATATCAACCGTTTCGGCAAAATCCTCAAACACGACGGACTGAATTTCTTCCCGAACATGATTCTTACCTTGGCTATTTTATGGGCAATTCCGGTAGTCATATGGCTCTCCAACAGCCTGACACCAACAGAAAGTATAATTGATCCAGATTTTAGAGTTGGTATAATCAGCGTACTGGCATTAATCATAATTCTTCTAGTACCAGGAAGACTTTACAAACATTGCAATGACCCGCGTAAAGGTATAGTTTTCGCAATGTTGCCAGCCACTTCATTTGAAAAATTTTTCAGTATGGTGTTTTACTGCCTCATTGTTACACCTCTAATATATTTGGCTGGAGCTTTCATTATTGATACGATTTTAGCCCTGATGGGAGGAACTTTTGAAGGCTATGCAATAACAAAGGCATTTTGGTGGTCACCATTATTTAGAAAGTCAACATATCCTGTTCTTACTGCCATTACTTTTGCTTTTATTCCTGTTACAACATCATCAATTTTCATGTTTGGAAACATGGTTTTCAAAAAGCGTAAAACAGGCAAGATGATTGGTATTCTTATACTAATACATATTATTTTCTCAATTATCTTCACCAATGTAGCTTTTATTTATCCTGATTTAATTGAGTTTTTTACAGATTTAAATTATGAAATAGGTTGGAAATACATCTTGAACATAGCCTTATATTCCCAAATCATCGTTTCGGCATTGCTGCTTTGGGGCACTTACCGCAAAATTAAAACTCAAAAATACTAATTATTTATACTGGTTAATTATGGATTTCAACGGACATAAACCTATATACCTGCAGATTTACGACCACGTTTGTGAGCGCATCCTGAGCGGTGAGTTCCGCAGCGGCGACCGAGTGATGTCGGTGCGCGAGCTTGGCGTGGAGCTGGGAGTGAACCCCAACACCATCATGCGCGCCTTCGAGAGGCTGCAGATGAAAGAGATTATCGCCACCAAACGCGGAATAGGATTCTACGTTTGCGACGACGCGAAGGAGAAGATTCTTTCGGAACAGAAGAAAGAGTTTTTGGAAAACGAAATTCCGGAATTCTTAAAGAAAATGGAGCTTTATGGAATAACTATTGAAGAAGTTATGAATATGTTCTCACTGCGTTCGAAAATGTGAAAAATGTGCTGCTTCGCAGAATGTGTGGGCTTCGCCCATTGCGCAAAGCGCACACATTCGCCGAAGGCGCACATTGGAGCGAAGCGACCACATTGTAAAAATTTTGCAAAAATTTTTACCACATTAAAAAAAATGTTGTTTTTTTGTAAAAATATTTCCAATAAAAAAATAAAATGAAAAAATTATTCCTATTATTAGTTATCATCTTGAGCGTCAACGTGATGAACGCTCAGCTAAAGGTCAAGACGACGAAGCTTGACAACGGATTGAAGGTGGTGATGTGCGAAGACCACAACACCCCGCAGGTGTACGGCGCCGTTTACGTTCACGCCGGAAGTAAAAACGACCCTGCCGACGCCACAGGCATGGCTCACTATTTCGAGCATATCATGTTCAAGGGCACCGACAAGATCGGAACCATCAACTGGGAAGCCGAGAAAGTGTTCCTCGACAGCATCGACATCATGTACGACAAACTGCATGAGACCACCGATGTCAACGAACGCGCTGCCATCCAGAAGAAAATCAACGAGTTGTCACTTGCATCGACAGACTACGCCATCCCGAACGAGGTTGACGTCATCCTCACCAAGATGGGCGGCACAGGTCTCAACGCAGGCACCGCCTACGACCAGACGATGTATTTCAACGCCTTCCCTTCAAACCAAATCAGCAAGTGGATGGACGTTTACGTCGAGCGTTTCCGCTACCCTGTGTTCCGTCTCTTCCAGAGCGAGCTTGAGACGGTTTACGAGGAGAAAAACATGTACGGCGACGAGCCAATCGAGGCTTTCAAAGACTATTTCTTCAAAGAAATCTTCGGCGAGCATCCTTACGGACGTCCGGTTATCGGCTTGACAGAGCACCTGAAGAACCCTCAGACTTCAAAGATGCGCGAGTTCTTCAACACTTATTACGTGGCCAACAACATGACTCTCATCCTCGTCGGCGATTTCAACATCGACGAAATCGAGCCTATGGTTGCAGAGAAATTCGGCACATGGCGCAGCGGCGAGCTTCCGAAACAGCCTGAATACAAGCTGCCTACTTTCAAAGGCCAGGATATCAGAAATGTCAAGATGACACCTATTAAAATGGGTGTGCTGGCTTGGAAAGGCGTCAGCGTTTCTCACTACGACTATCTGCCTCTCAGCATCGCTTGCCAGGTTTTCAGCAACGGCGAGACAGGTATCATGGACAAAGACGTGCTTGAAGGCAACATCATGATGGCAGTGCTCATGCCATTATCACTTGAGGACCACGGTGCGAACATCATCCTCTACGTCCCGAAACTCATCGGACAGTCGCACGAGGCGGCTGAAAGCTATATCTTCGCAAGCCTCAACAAACTGAAAAACGGCGAGTTCAGCGACGACCTCTTCGAGGCTATCCGCACCAACATGCTCAAAGAGCGTATGCAGACAATGGAAGACCTTGCAAGCCTGTCGGAACTCTTCCTCGAGCTCGAAATGCGCGGAATGACATACGAAGACTATCTCGCCGAGACGGAACGCCTCAAGGAAATCACAAAAGACGAGGTCGTGAAGATGGCGAAGCTTTACTTCGGCGACAATTATCTCGACATCCGCTCAAAGATGGGCTCAGCTCCAAAAGACAAAGTCGACAAGCCTAACTGGAAAGCCATCGAGGCAAAGAACACCGACGCAAAATCTGATTTCGCAAAGATGATTGAAGCCGAGGAAGTGCCAGCAGTAGCTCCGCAAGTTATCGATTTCCAAAAAGATGTCTTGGTTGAAAACGCCAACGAATGCTTCTCTGTCGTTTCAACGAAGAACCATTACAACGACATTTTCTCACTGACAATCAACTACAACTACGGCAAGCTCGACAATCCAGACCTTGACCGCGCCATCGATTATTGGTCGATGCAAGGCACACAAAGCATGAGCTTCGAGCAGTTCAGCCTTGAGTTACAGAAACTTGGAGCTTCCATCAGCATGTATGCCAACGAAAGCACCAACACCATCAGCATCGAAGGTTTCGAAAATGATTTGGATGTCATCTTGTCTCTCTTGGAAGACAAATTAAAAAATCCTGCCAACGACGAATCAAAGAAAAAACTCATCGTCGATGCGGATAAGATGGAGGAAAGCACAAGTAAAGACGACGCTTCAGAATGGGGCTATGCCGTGCGCCAATATGCCTTGTACGGTGAGAAATCCACATATCTTGCCGAAACTCCTATCAAACAATGGAACAAACGCAGCGGAGAAGAGCTTCTCAACGAGGTCGCCACTGCACATAACTACAGCGGAGAGATTCTGTTTGTCGGAAACAACGACATCAAGGAAGTCATAAGAGGCTTGGAGAAACACGGAATTGTCAAAAACGACGCCATCAAGGCTGACAAGAAGTTCAGGACAGAGAACAAATACACTGACAACCAGATTTTCATGGCTCACAACAAGAAGTTCCGCCAGAGCAACATTTTCATGTACGTCCCAAGTGAGGTGTTGAACGAGAATGACAAAGCGGTATCGAAAGTTTTCAACAAATACTTCGGAACTGACATGTATTCAATTGTTTTCCAAGAGATTAGAGAGTTCCGTTCATTGGGATACACCGCATACGGCTATTTCTCATACGATTATCTCAACAGAAAGCCGGGCAACCTCTCGACCTTCCTCGGAACGCAGTCAGACAAGACCAACGAAGGCATCGAGGTCTTGCGCGGACTCATCATCGACATGCCTGAGCGATTGGAGAAATTCAACGCCTCGAAAGACGCTTTGATTTTGTCACGCGCCTCCGACTACATCAGCTTCAGGAACATCCCGGCAACCGTGAGTTCATGGGTAGAGCAGGGTTACAAAAACGACCCGCGCCAGGAAGTGACTGAAATCATCAAAAAAACCGAATACAAAGACGTTTACGATTTCTACAAGAGAAATGTCGCCAACCGTCCGGTCATCATCATGATGTCAGGAAACAAGAAACAAGTCGACATGAAGGGACTTGAGAAGTTCGGAACAGTGAAGGAATTGAAGTATAAGGAAATCTTCAGATAATTTGCCGCCTTACGGCGGAATGTGCAGCCTAAAGGCTGAATAGCAGGCTTCGCCTGAATGTGGCTCCCTTCGGTCGCATTTTGGCGAAGCCTTCACATTTTGCCAAAGGCAACACATTCTGCGTCAGCAGCACATTTTGCCAAAGGCAACACATTCTGCGTCAGCAGCACATTTTGCCGAAGGCAACACATTCTACGTCAGCAGCACATCAGCCTCTCGGCTGCCTTAATCGCTTCCGGGGTTATTTTATCGTTGGAAAGCATCTTCGCGATTTCGGTAACGCGTTCATCGTGCGACAGTTGTCTGATACATGAACGTGTTTTTTGTGCGTCCTCGTCTTTGTAGACGAAGAAGTGGTTTCTGGCTTTCGACGCCACCTGTGGCAGGTGCGTGATTGACACAATCTGGAGCTTCTCCCCCATTTTCTGCATGATGTCACCGAGTTTTGACGCCACTTCGCCTGACACGCCGGTATCGATTTCATCGAAAACCAAGGTCGGGATGTAGCTGCTCTCCGCCGCCACCGCCTTGATTGCAAGCATCAGGCGCGACAACTCGCCTCCCGACGCCACACGGCTTATCTCATCTGGAGCGATGCCTTTGTTGGCAGAGAACAAAAACCGCACCATGTCTTTTCCATTCGCAGTAAATTCAGGCAAAGAAGTGATTTCTATCACAAAAACGCCATACGGCATTGCCAACTGATGAATGATTTCGGTGACAGCCTTTTCAAACGAGGATTTCACTTTTTTGCGTTTTTCCGAAAGATTACCAGCAAGTCTTGCCAGTTCTTTCTCGCATTTTTTGAGTTCCTGCTCTTTCTTCGCTATTTCCTCATCGATATTCGCAAAAGCCCCGACTTTCTGTTGCAAATCTTCTCGAATCTTCAGCAAATCCGTATAATCCGAAACGTGATGTTTCATCATCAGACGTTGCATCAGGTCAAAACGCTCTTGGAGCTCATTCAGCGATGCCTCGTCGAATTGGGTGCTGTCTTGCAGATTGTCAAGGTCTTGCGCAATGTCTTTAAGCTCGATTTTGGTTGAATCAATGCGTTCAAGATATTGCTCCGCCTGCGGAATGTATCTTTTTAGCTTGTCAACATTGGATTTCAGCTCGTTAAGTTGGTCTAAAATCGAGTATTCTGATTCGCTCAAAGAACTCAATGACTGCGCAAGAATCGTTTTCACTTCCTCGGCGTTTTCAAGAAGCTCCAAACGTTGGCTAACCTCTTCATACTCACCATCTTGCAAGTTGGCTTTCACCAGTTCGTCGAGTTGAAACGAAAGGAAATCGTTTTCAGCGACGTTTTTCTGCGCCATCTCACGAAGCGTTTTCAGCTCGTTCCTCAAAGAAACGAAATCATGGTAAAGCTTTTGATATTCAACGAGCAGCGAATTGTTAGCAGCAGCGTCGTCAACAACATTGAGTTGAAAAATATTGTTCGTCAGAAGTAGCGAATCGTGTTGCGAGTGAATGTCAACCAATTGATTGCCAAGCTCTTTCAGCTGCTGAATAGTGACTGGAGTGTCGTTTATGAAAGCCCTTGACTTCTTCGCCGGCGTTAATTCTCTTCTGAGAATCAACTCATTGTCGAAATCAAGGTCGTTTTCTTCAAAAAATGGCTTAACACGTTCATTATCAACCAAAAACGTCGCTTCAACCACACATTTTTTTGATTCGTCAAGCATGATGCTCGAGTCTGAACGGTCGCCGAGGACGAAACCCAAAGCTCCGAGAAGTATTGACTTTCCAGCTCCCGTCTCGCCGGTAATAACGCTGAATCCATCGTCAAAACCCATTGACAATGAATCGATTAGAGCATAGTTACTTATAGCGAGATGTTTAAGCATCAGAATCTTGGTTTTGCGTTAAGCAGCTCCTCATATTCTTCGGCATGAGAGGCGTCGATTTCACGCAGAATGTTCACGGCTTTGGTCTTCTCCTGTTGAGGTCCGTCGGAATAAATGCCTTTCCACTCCTCTCGTTTCGTGTCGTTCAAAATCTGGAGGAAATACAGATTCGGCTTGCTGTTATACACCTCTTTCACATAATCAAGGGATTTCGATATTGCCGTGCGGCCTTCGTCAACCTTTCCGTTACCCATCACGTCAAGTCCAAGTCGGTGATACTCATACATATACTTACGCAACGGACGATAGGCTTTGTTCTGGAAACTTTCCAAAAGCCAGTAGCGGTTTTTATAGCTGTCGAAAGCCTTCCAACCTGGTTCCACAGCACTTTGAGCCGCTGAAACCACCATTTCAGCCGCTTTGAAGAAGTTCTCACCGCCTTCAAGTCCGAATGTGTCGAAATAAATACCGAGAGTGAAATATCCGTAAAATGCCAGAATCGAAGTCAGATTCGACATGAACGAATTCTCATTGAAATCAAGTGGCTGCGACTCTATGTAATTGATACTGAAGTCATCATCAACAATATTAAGAATCGGGGTGTTGTAATTAGACTTGTAAACAGGACGGCGAATTCCAACGTTAAGCTCTCCGTTGATGACATTGCCTTCCCTGCTTTTCACCACCAAAACCATCGTTCCTTCAATACGTTCCTGCTGTTCAAACTTGATATTTGTCCAGATACGGTTGTTCATGAAGTTCATCATACCCTCTTGCAGAGCCTCATAGATACGCTGGTCGGTGCCCGAAACCTGTTTCGTGTTGACCGTCACCGTGAAATTAAGTTCCTGGGCACGCATGTTCTGTGCCAGAAAGCATATCGCAAACAATATTGGAATGATGATTTTTTTCATAACTGTTATTTTGTAAGTGATTGATATATGGCATCCAACACATCACAAGCCACTTCGCTCTTGGGTTTAAGCTCGAAATTGCGCACGTCATCATCTTTCGTGATGATGCTGATTTTGTTCGTCTTCGTCTTAAACCCGACGCCCGCCTCGTTCATCGTATTAAGAACGATCATATCGAGGTTTTTCGTATGCAGTTTTTTCTTTGCGTTTTCCAAGCCGTTTTCGGTCTCAAGTGCGAAGCCCACAAGAATCTGTTTTTCGGTCTTGTTTTGTCCGAGGGTCTTCAGTATATCGTCCGTTTTAACGAGTTTAAGAATCATCTCGTCTTTGTTCGGGTCTTTCTTAATCTTCTGATCTGCAACCACTTCCGGACGGAAGTCGGCTACTGCCGCGCTCAGCACCGCGATGTCTGCTTTCTTGAAAGCGGCTGTCGTGGCGTCAAACATCTCTTTTGCCGAAGTCACAGGTATCACTTGGATATTGCTGCGTTCGGGGCGTATCGATGATGGTCCGAGCACGAGTGTCACGTCTGCGCCCTGGTCGGCGAAGGCGCGTGCAATCTCGATGCCCATGAGTCCAGAGCTGTGGTTGCCGATGAAACGCACCGGGTCGATAGCCTCGTATGTAGGACCTGCTGTCACGAGCACTTTCTTTCCTGCAAAACGCTGTTTGTTCTGAAAAAACTCCTTGATACGGTTGAAAATATCCTGAGGTTCCTCCATCCTGCCCTCTCCGCACAGTCCCGACGCGAGCTCGCCTGACGCCGGCGCGATGAAACGGTAGCCGCGGCTTATGAGAGTGCGGATGTTTTCCTGGGTTGCCGGATGTTTGTACATATCCAGATCCATTGCAGGAGCGAACATTATCGGGCATTTTGCCGAGAGGCACACGGTGAGAAGATAGTTGTCGGCTATCCCCGCCGCCATTTTCGCAATAGTGTTAGCCGAAGCGGGAGCTATCACGAAAAGGTCAGCCCACAGACCGAGCTCAACGTGACTGTTCCACTTACCGGTCTCAACGTCGAATCCTTTTGATAAAACAGGCGAACCACTCAACGTCGCCAACGTGAGTGGTGTCACAAAATCTTTTGCTGATTCGGTCATAACAACCTGAACCTCAGCGCCTTGCTTCTTTAGAAGCCTTACCAAAAGCGGAATCTTATAGGCGGCGATGCTACCCGTAATTCCTATCAGGATTTTTTTAGAAGTCACCTTCGTTTTTCTTGTTAGGGTTGCGATAGTAAAGCTTGTCGTTAAGGAACTCGTCGATAGCGATAAGAGTAGGTTTCGGCAGTCTCTCGTAGAATTTTGCCACTTCAATCTGCTCCTTGTTCTCGAAAACCTCCTCAAGAGTGTCGTTGCTTGAAGCGAACTCCTCAATCTTCTTGCTGAGTTCCTGTTTCTCCTCTGTGGCAATCTGGTTAGCTCTCTTCGAGAGGATTGCAACTGTTTCGTAAATATTACCTGTTCCTACGTAGAACTGGTCTTTCTGACGTGTGATTGCGGTTGTTTCCGTCTTAACTTTCTTGAAGTCTATCATTTTATTTCTTTGATTTGTATTTCTCTAATTTTTCTTTGACTTTATCTACAACTGGCACCAATTTCTCGATATACGGGCTTTCCGGATAAACATAGCACAAGGTGTTGTATTTCTCCAGAGCCAGCTCATAGCGTTCGCGCTGTTTCGACTTGACGCTATTCTCTGCATATCGGTAATAATTGATAACCATATTGTTAAGTATCTCTTCACGATGAACCGTCATCGGATAGTCTCTCATGAATGCCTCATAACTCGTTATCGCCGCCTGATATTCCTCCATCTTGAAATAAAGGTTGCAGATGTCGTATTGTTTTTCCTCTATTTTAGTGCGCAAAGTGTCAATCATCGCATTCGCGTCTGCGACTTTTGGGCTTTGCGGATACAAATCCACAAAACTCTGGAACTCGCTTATCGCGGTGTATGAATCCGACTGGTCGAGGGTCATTTTCGGCGACATGTAATAATAACACAGAGCGCTTTTGAACAACGCGTCTTCAGCATCTTTCGAGAAAGGATACCTGTTGACGAAACGTTTGTAATAGCTGCTTGCCATGATATAGTCTTCCTTGTTGTAATAACATTCAGCCGTGAGGTATGAAATCGTCTCACCCTCAGGCTTGGTGCGGTAATACGCCTGCATCACGTCGAAAAGCTGCAAAGCACGGTCATAATTCTTTTTCTCATAATAATCCATGGCAGCCTTGTACTTCGCCTCGTTGTCCGTACCCTTCAGCAATTTCGAGTATTTGCAGGACACACATCCCAGCAAACACATTATCACCAACAAGAAAAACCTATTTTTTAGCATGGTGCAAAATTACGTTTTTTTTAGTTACGAGTTTTACTCAACAACAATTTTCTTAATCATCTGGTTGCTGTCACAATTGATATTGATGAAATAAACACCAGATTTCACATCTTGAATATTGATTTCCAATGAGTTATTAACAGTTTTCACAACCTGACCCTGAAGATTTACAATCATAACCTCAAGATTGTTGTAATTTCCGATGCCTTCAATAGTAATCATTGACGATGCAGGATTTGGATAAACCTTGACATTTCCAGCTGAAATCTCTTCCACACCGTCGCATTCTGTCACTGTGAACGACACTGTTTCCGACATTGACTCGGTGCCGTCACTGACTGTCACAGTGTAAGTGTAGTCGCCGATTTCTCCTGGAGTGAACACTGGTGTTTGTGCAGTCGCATCGTCAAGATAATCTGCCGGTGACCATGAGTATGTGTAATCGCCAGAGCCGCCTGTTGCAGAAACGAACAGCATGTTTGTCTGAGCTGTGCAGATTGTGTCATTTGCAACGCTTGCCTCTATTTCAAGTGGAAGTCCGAGACATCTCACATGTGCCGACCATCCCTCTTTGTTGACGCTGCTGTCGGATGTGAATCTGAATGTCAAAGCGCCTTCTGAATTGGTGGCTGTCACTGTGCCAGGATTGTTACTGCCAGAGTATCCGTTACCAATTTGTTGTGCTGAAGTCGATGTTCCGTCGTAAATATATAGAAAGTCATAGTTGTTTTCCGTGTCAAACGACTGGAATACGACTTGAATCTTTGCTCCAGGAGTACTTGGCATGAATGTCATTGTAAAATCTTTGTTGTTACCATAGTTTGAACTTGGACCACCGTCATCGTAAAACATTGCATCACAAGTTGTTATAGTACCATTCTGCATGTTGTAAGACTCTGATGCTGAGATGTAGTTCGGCATGTATTTTGTGTCGGTATCGCCATCAGCATTGGTCACGGTGAGACGCACGCCGAAAGTTCCAGCCGCGTTGTATGTCACTGTAGGATTCTGTGCTGTCGAAGTAGCAGGTGTGCCACCTTCAAACTCCCAGTCCCAGTTGGTGATTTGTGCACCCCATGAGTTGTCGGTGAAATGAACCGAGCCGCCAACAGCAACTGCTGTCACGTCAGCGACAAAGTCTGCGACGAGACCTTCGAGGGCGACCATCTGAGCTTCAATTGTAACAGTCTGATTATCAGCAACTGTAACTTGTGTCTCGTATGGCTGGTAGCCGTTCTTTGTAATTCTCACGTTGTATGTTCCCGCCTTGATCGGACGGTGGAAATCGCCGCCAGGAAGCTGTGAATAAACAAAGGAGTACTGGTCATCATGTCCAACCATTGTGACTGTCGCATCGCCTATAGGAGCTTTTGTAGCAGCATCAACGACGGTGCCGTGGATACCGTTGAGAACCTGATTAACGTATGCGAAGATAGAGTTCTTATTGATATTCCAGAAGTTAGGCATCTGGCTTGCGTTAGGATTTTTTGTTGTTGAGCATTCGATTGTCTCCTCGCGGCATTGTGCATAGCCGTTCATATAATCCTGACGACCGCCGCCAATCATATACCAAGCAGCACCATTTGTGATGCCATTGCTGTAAGTATCAGTCATATAGCTTGAACTAACCTGGCGGCAAAGTGCTACATATTCCAAACTGACAAGCTGCCACCAAGCGTCGTCGGCATGAAGAGTGTGGGTGTTGTCCCATGGATAGTTCATGACTTCAGCACCACCGTGGTAGTTGGCACCCATCACGAAATGATTGTCCTGAGCAAACTGCATCATCCATTCTGTCTCCTGTGCATAAGCATTTCCGTCAGGATGTGCGCTGCCGTGAGGGTCGGCGTAGTTACGGTTCATGTCAACACCGTTGGCGTTGTAACGAGTAGCACCAGTAACGCTATTATTGCCACCATGATAAGTTCCGTCAGGGTTAGTGTTAGGACCAACGTACAAATCAACGTTGTTGAGGATGTTGGCGCATTCCGGAAGTGTAGGATTTTCAAGGAGATAGTCAATCCAACGAAGCATCAGCATCCAACCAGTCGTCTCGTCACCGTGGATTGTCGAAGTGTATAAAAACTTCGGCTTGCCAGTTCCTGAACCGTTGTTAATATGAGCAATCAAAATCTTGCGGTTGCTCGGCAATGTTCCGAGTTCGATGATTTCGCATTTGTCAGGATGGTTTGTCTGGAAGGCATACATCATGTTTTCGTATGCGCTGTATGTCGGGTACTGGTCCCAGTCGTATTCTTCGCGGTTGCTGCCGTCCCACATGACATGTTCCTCAAGCATTGAAGGAGGTGTCTGCAATATGATTTCGTAGCCAAGCTTCTGAAACTCAGCGAATTCCTTATTGTTTGCGTATGCTGTCACAACATTCCCGTCGACACGGTCAACTGAAATCATCTGGGCAATTTTTGGCAAATTGTCGTTTCCGTTAAGCTCAAAAGTGAAATAATACTCATTGCGGTCTTGCATGAGCTTGTTGAGGTTAGTTTCTTGCGCTGTCAATCCCAAAGAAACAAACAAGAAGAGGATAACTAATAGATTTTTTCTCATTTTATAAAACTTTAACTTTATTTCAAATTGTTATCATATTCATTTTCAATATCTTGGCAAACGTTGTCAGTTACCGGCACCAAAGGAAGGCGGAGCACGTTCTTGCAGAGACCTGCGTGAGCCATGAGAGCTTTAATGCCCGCAGGGTTGCCGTCGGCGAAAATCAAGCCGTTCATTCTCAGCATCTTATAATGCAGTGGAAGAGCTTCTTCATGTTTTCCGTCGAGCATCTTATGAACCATCTCGCAGAACGGTTTCGGGTATCCATTAGCCGCAACCGAAATGACGCCTTTCGCGCCGAGAGCCATCATCGGCTGGGTGATGCCGTCATCGCCCGAAAGCACTGTGAAATCTGATGGTTTGTCGCGCAAAATCTCCATGATTTGCTGCAAATTGCCTGAAGCCTCTTTTACAGCTAGTATATTCGGATGTTTTGCAAGTTCTACCGTCGTCGCAGCTTGGAGGTTCACCCCCACTCTTCCCGGGACATTGTAAAGCACCACCGGGACAGGAGAAACATCAGCGACATGCAAGAAATGCGCTTTCATTCCGCGCTGGTTCGGCTTGTTATAATATGGGACTACGCTCAAGATGCCGTCGAGACCCGTAAAGTCCTGATTTTTAATACTTTCGATCAAGGCAGAGGTGTTATTGCCTCCCATTCCCAAGAGAATCGGGCAACGACCGTTAGCTGTCTCCACAACTGTCTTGACGACTTTTGCCTTCTCCTCCGCATTCATTGTAGGAGCCTCGGATGTCGTTCCGAGAGCGACAAGGAAGTCGGCTCCATTTTGAAGAGTGTAGTCAACAACATTCCTTAACGACTGGTAATCAACGGAATAATCATCGTTAAAAGGAGTTATCAAAGCGACTCCCGTGCCTATAAACGGATTGTTTTTCATCATCTTCTACCCAAAAGCATCGACAGATATTTATGTAAAATCTCTATCTGGTTTAACATATCGTCATCTTTTTTCGTGTCAATCACCATGTCATAAAACGCAGGACTTGAAGTGCCGAATCTCACTCTGAATGAGTTGTTAATCAATGTCATAACATAGTTATTCGTCATCAAGTCATCCGGTGTCTTCGTGAAATCCACGAGCATATCGAATGCCATACTCAACAGTTCATATTTCTCTTCTCTTCTGATAAGACCCCAAAAATCGAAGTCTTTTTTCGTTATGAAGAAAAAGTTATCACTTTTCGCCACGTTCTCGGGGATTTCTTCGCAGCACACAATGAAAGTGTATCTTTTCATCGTGAAAAAGCGTGACAGCGTCTTCTCGATTTCATTATGGCGTTTAAACTGTTCAGCGTCAAGCATGACGGCTACTGTCGGATACTTTGTTATATCCGGAAGCACGCAAGTTTTCCTTTTTTTGAGAAAGCTTTTTATCGCGCGTTGCCTAAAAAACCTGACAACAGCCTTCATTCTCCTATACGCATATTAATAACTTGCAAAAATACAAAATTAATATTAAACCGTGATATTTTTTCTTCATTTCACAATGATTTTTTTATCTTTGCAGCGATTTTTACGCGTATGATGAAGATTACCATATTAGGTTGCGGCACCTCGCAGGGCGTTCCTGTAATCGGCTGTGAATGTGACGTTTGCAGATCCACAGACCCGAGGGACAAGCGTTTGCGCACATCCATCCTTATCCAGACCGACAGCACCACAATATGTGTTGATGCAGGTCCCGACTTCCGCCAGCAGATGCTCCGCGAGAACGTGAAGCATTTAGACGCCATACTTATCACGCATCATCACAAAGACCACATCGGCGGTCTGGATGATGTAAGGTCGTTCAACTTCCTCCAGAAAATCTCCATGCCGATATATGCGTCACCTGAAGCGCAAGAGGAAATCAAGCGCGAGTATTCCTACGCATTCGTCGACAAAGAAGAGTTATACCCCGGTGCCCCGACATACAATCTCATCGACATAAAAGACGATACTCCAATCAAAATCAACGAGTTGACAATCGAGCCTATACCTCTGCTGCATCTGAAGATGCTTTGCTATGCTTTCCGCATTGGCAATTTCGCATACGTCACCGACTTCAACTACATGTCGGAGAAGAGCTTTGAAAAACTCCAAGGCGTAGAGTATCTTGTCATCGAGGCTCTTCGCAAGGAGCAGCACTACTCTCACATCTGCCTTTCCGAAGCCATTGACATCGCACAAAGGCTGAATGTCAAGAAGGCATGGTTCACGCACATCAGTCACACCATGGGCAAGGCTGAAGACGTCAACAAGACTCTTCCGTCAAACATGCTGCTGGCTTACGACGGTCTGAGCGTCACTATAGAAAACGACTAAGTGTACTCTCTGATTCTCGTCGATGTTAAAAGCATGGTCGTAGACAATGAAGTACTCCTTCCCTTTCTTGGTTTTGTACAATCCCGTGAAACAACTGAAATCAAAGCCCAACTCTTCGAGATAGATCTTTGGGACAGACACTCTCCCATACGGATTTACAGTCCTGAGAATGCCTCTGTTTTTCAGCAGTTTCGTGTTGATTTCCCTGATAAAGCCTTTCTTTTCGCAGTTTATCTTATAGTAATAATTGTTGCGGCAACGATCGTTGCAAAACGTTTTATCGGTTCTACCGGTAATAATCTTGTTACAATATGGACACTTTTTTTGTTTGTTCATCTGGTCTCATAAATTTTTGTTGTTAATGTTATTTTTGCTTACTGGGAGAAAACGTATTGTAGGATGTTTGCTCCCATTTTCAAGGCCTTGAGCCGCACTTCTTCGGAATCCTTATGCACCCGCTGGTCTTCCCATCCGTCACCGAGGTCACACTCGTAGGTGAAAAGGCAGACAAGTCTTCCGTCATAGATAAGCCCGAAAGCCTGTGGAGTCTTCAGGTCATGCTCATGAATCTTGGGCAGACCGTCAGGAAAAGGATAAGGACTTTTGAATATCGGGTGCGAGTATGGGAGTTCAACCCATTCCAGTTCGGGGAACACCTTCATCATCTGCACCATGATAAAATCCTTCAAACCATAATTGTCGTCGACATGCAAGAAACCGCCTCCTATCAAGTAGTTACGCAGGTTTTCGGCTTCCGCCTTGTCGAAAGTCACGTTCCCGTGCCCTGTCATGTGAACAAACGGGTAGTTGAAAATGTCGGGGCTCCCGACTTCCACTGTCGCCACATTGACATTCAGGTCAGTTTTCAGCTCCTGGTTACAGAACTTCACCAGATTCGGCAACGAGGTCGGGTTCGCGTACCAGTCACCACCGCCCTTGTATTTCAGGAGAGCGATCTTAGTCTGCTGTGCGCCAGCTGCAAACGACATGAGTGACAATATGACAATCAGCAGTTTTCTCACCATCACCTGTTCATTTGGTTTATCAATTGCACAGTATGGCACGCCACTATTGCAGCCGTCTCCGTTCTCAGTCGTGCATCGCCGAGGCTGACGGGGACGAAGCCGTTTTCAACCGCCAGTTTCACTTCTTCCGCACTGAAATCGCCTTCCGGACCAATAAGAACCAGGGCGTTCTTGCCTTTTTCATATTTGTCGCAAAGCAGTTCTGTCACGTTATCATCAATCCATGCGATGAATTTCTGTCCGTCGAACGGCTGTTTCACCAGCTTATTGAAATCCACAACATCCTCTATCTCAGGCAGTTTCGATTTTATCGACTGTTTTATTGCGGAAATCATCACTTTACGGAAACGCTCCACGTTTGCCACGCGACGTTCTGAGTGATATGACGCAAAGAGCCGCACTTTATCTATCCCGATTTCTGTTGCTTTCTCGAGGAACCATTCAGTGCGCTCGTTGAGTTTCGTGGGAGCGATGGCAATCTCGAGGGAAAACGGTCTGTTGTCATACCCTGGGCGCTGGTTCGTGAGACAGGCGACGGCACGTTTTGGGTGAGCCACGACGAGTTCCCCGTCGAAGAGCGAGCCCTTGCCGTTTGTCACGCAGAAACGATCTCCCTCCTGCATCCTCAGCACTTTGACACAGTGCTTGGATTCCTCCTCCGGGAAGGAGATCATTCCATTTTCAGCGTCAGGTAAGTAAAAAACGTTCATATTTACTACATTCTTTCTGGCATCTGCATACCGAGCAAGTCACCCGCATTACGCAGCAAGCGCGCTGTCATAGCAGCCAATTGCAAACGGAACACCCTGCATTTCTCGTCTTGTTCCTTCAAGATACTGCATTCCTGATAGAACTGGTTAAATCCTTTGCAGAGGTCGTATATGTAATTCGCTATCATGGCAGGGCTTCTGTTAACGGCAGCCTGTTCAAGCACAGAAGGCCAAGTGTGGATGTTCGAAATCAAGTTCTTCTCCTCAGGCAATATGCTTTCAACGTCAATATTCTCTCCGCAGACAATACCCGCCTCAGCAGCTTTACGCAAAACCGAGCATATACGTGCGTGGGTGTATTGTATGAAAGAGCCAGTATTACCATTAAAGTCGATTGATTCTTTCGGGTCGAAAAGCATCGTCTTCTTCGGGTCGACTTTCAGGATGAAATACTTCAAGGCGCCAAGTCCTATCACATGATAAAGTTTATTTGCCTCTTCGTCACTCAATCCATGAGCCTTACCAAGTTCTTCCGACACGCTTCTTGCCGTTGCCACCATTTCGTCCATCAGGTCGTCGGCGTCAACCACAGTACCCTCGCGCGATTTCATCTTACCGCTCGGCAACTCAACCATACCGTATGAAAGATGTTCAATGTCGTTACCCCATTCGAAACCCAATCTGACGAGCACTCTCTTGAGCACATCAAAGTGATAATTCTGTTCATTACCAACGACATAGATCAGTTTTTTCGGATGGAACTCGTCATAACGAAGTTGAGCAGTTCCAAGGTCTTGAGTCATATAAACGGAAGTGCCATCTCTACGAAGCAGCAGTTTCTCGTCGAGTCCCTCATCACGAAGGTCGCACCACACAGAGTTATCATCTCTTTGATACAGAACACCTTTCTTCAATCCATCCATCACGGTACTCTTACCCAGCAAGTAGGTCTGAGACTCATAATACACCTTGTCGAAAGACACTCCCAAACGATTGTACGTGACATCAAATCCTTGATAAACCCAGTTGTTCATCATCTCCCAAAGTTTACGCACCTCCGGATCGCCAGCCTCCCATTGTCTGAGCATCTCGCGTGTCTCCTGCATCAACAGCGAGTTGTTTTCCGCTTCGGCCTTTGCTTTTTCTTTTGCCTCGTCATCGAGTTCGTTATAATTTGCAGGCAGCAAGCTCTTAACCTCTTCCTTGAAATGCTTGTCAAACAGCACGTAGAAGTCTCCAATAAGATGGTCTCCCTTTTTCCCTGTTGATTCCGGCGTACATCCGTCACCCCATTTCTTCCATGCGATCATGCTTTTGCAGATATGAATTCCCCTGTCGTTAACAAGATTCACACGCACCACATTCTCACCATTAGCTTTAAGGATTTCCGACACACTCCATCCGAGCAGGTTATTACGGATATGTCCAAGATGCAACGGTTTGTTGGTATTCGGTGAGGAATACTCCACTACTACCGGTTTTCCCGAAACCTCTTTTCTTCCGAAGAACTCTTTCGCGTGATTCTTGTTCATGAAGTCAATCCAATAGCTGTCAGAGATTAGGAGATTCAAGAATCCTTTCACAACATTGTATTTCGCAATGAAGTCACTTTCTTTCATCATCTCAGTTCCGAGCTCATTGGCCAATGCTTCCGGTGCTTTCCCTGCCATTTTCACGAATGGGAAAACCACTATCGTAACATCACCTTCAAATTCCGGACGTGTCTTCTGAAAACTCACTTGTTGCGCAGGAGGCTCCTGACCATAGAGTTTCTTGAAGGCATCATTAAAAAGCTGTTTCAAAATTACTTCCAACATAGTACAAATCGTTAATATTTTGGGTGCAAAAATAGTAAAAAAACACTTATTACTAACCTTTTTTTAAAAACAAAGAACGAATTTGGCTGTAACAACAGTTCATGTCATTGCCGAACTTGCTCATAAACCCTTGGGCGTCAAAATTCAGTAGTTTCTCAAAAAACGTGCCGAGCGTTTTCGACTGTCCTTCAAATTCCAAGTTGTTTTCGACAACGTCAAGAGCACATCTCGCGTAAGGCATGTAATCGCTAAGACTCTTACAACCGAAACCGTCAAATGCTTTTTTGCCCGAGAACAAGTTCCCTGCGATTTTTCCAGCGCTCACCTCTATTAGTGACTTACTCACTTCATTATCAGTCATTTTGCTTAGCAGACTCACGCCCTGTTCGTTATCTGTCGGCTGTTTAACATAAGCAGTCAGGGTCGATTTCGCCAGACTTGAACCAAGCGTATACATTACATCGCTCTTGAAACTTGCATTTTCAAGTATGCTCCAATCAAGACCACTTCCTGTGTTTTGTTTCACAAAATTGTTAACGCCAGTTTTCAAAGTCGCCGCGGAAACATTGCCAAACACTTGCAGAGCCCACGAGCATTCCGACAGCCCTTGAGTAAGGCAGCCACCGACAAAACCCGCTCCAAACGACAACGCGCCTTCTTCAAAACTGTTGATATAATCCAAATTACAAATCACATTCACCACTCCGTTAAACACTCCGTACATCAGCCATTCCACCCATTCGCCAGAAGGGTCGCGATACGACAGCGGATTATTGTAGCAGTATATATAACGGTTGTAATTCTGCGAAAAATCAGGGTTCTGGACATAATCATCGGGGCTCATCATCATCGACATCATCGGGTCGTAGGCGCGACCGTTCATATTGATGAATCCGAATGCCGAGACATGCTCATGACCAGTAAATCCTCTGTCGCACAACAGTTCTCCATCATAAGCGCCAGACCATTTGTCATCACTTCTCGGATTACCCCACGCATCATAACTTGTCTTCTGCACGACATTACCCTTCTCATCTGTAATCAAGCACCACGATTCAAGGTGATCTTTGTGGACGTAGAATACTTTCGTATTACCATTATTATCTGTGCGACAAACCGCGAACACGCCCGAAGGACCATTCAAATACGTATAGGCAAATTCTGTTCCTTTGTCTTTAACATATTCACAATCACCGACATATACTTTTTCTTTAGTGCCGACATCTGTTATTTCAACAGAATGAATTCGTTCATGGTCATAGCCATAGTCAATAGTATACGAATTTTTGCCACAGCGGATTCTCGACATCTTGTCAAAAGGGGTATATTCGATAATCTGGTTTAAAAACGCGTTATCATCAACATCCGTCTTGGCTCTCGTAACAGAATACGGGTTATTGTCGTCATAATGAGCATCATAGAAAACATCAAGTCCTTCGGTGTTTTTCGACAGAATATTGCCAAAGTTATCATAAGCCATTTCGCCTGTAGTCATATTATTCAGTTTTATTCCGACCAAGCGATTAAAGCCGTCGTAAGTGAAGCTTTCGGATTTGTTCATGCCCAACTTTTTCGTCCTATTGACAAGATTTCCAAACATATCGTATGAATAAGTGATGTTTTGACAAACGACATTCCCGTTTTTCGTCACAATCCCTTCAAGAAGATTAGTTTTGTCATCATAATTCCTTTGCGTTTTTAATCCGTTACCAACTTGATAATCAGAAACATACCCCATTGCATTAGCTTTATTGGAATACCAAAGCACAGTCTTGTCATCCGCATTTAACATTGATTTGTAAAGGCCAGTATTTGAATATTGCTTTTCAACGGCAAAACCTGTCGGATACGTGACAATTTCCTCCTGCCCTGCATTATTATAGGTATAATTTGTCGTATAGACATCACCATTTATTGTTTCGCGAGCATTAGTCAGCCTCAGCAAGTCATCGTATTCATAATCAATGGTTTGACTATCACCATAAATTATCTGCGACAAGGTCCCGATTTTGCCTTTTTTATTGTCATAAACCCATTGTGTTGTTACAGCATCGTTACCGTTTTCATACGATTCCACCCTACTAATTATATTGCCCATCATGTCATAACTATATGAAATAACACCATGTTTCGGGGTTGTCAACGTCATAAGCTCGTCAAACGCATTATAGGAATATGACACATCACCACAAGCAGGATCTTTCATTTTCAACATGTTGCGTCTGTTATCGTATTCGTATTCAATTTTTGTTGCAAGATTATCGCCAATCATCGCGCTTTTAAGCTTGCCGTCACTGTAATACTCATATTTTATTGTGTTTCCGCCAATGTCAGTCGTCATGACACGCCATCCCATAGGATTCACTGTTTCAACCACATTGCGGGCATTACCATCCTGCGAAGAGCTTGAAATTGTCGTCTGGTATTTGTTATAGCTATAACTTTTTACCAAACCGTTTGGATGCACTTCTTCTCGCAATCTATTGAAATTATCGTAGACAAAATAAATAGTATTGATGTTTTCTCCGGCAAAATACGGCAATGATTTTGACACGACATTTCCCTTGTCATCATACGAAAAATCTGTATAGACAGGCTCTCCATTTAATCCGAAAGTCACTTCTCTAAGAGTTTTCCCGTTTTTGTTGAAAAACGTCATTTTCTCCGCAATTCCAGTCGTTTTCTCCCAGCAATAATAAGTTGCATTAGTTGGAGAATGCATATTACCCTTAGCCCAACGCTTCGTTTTGACACATTTCACTCCATCTGGCAAAGATTTCTCAATCGTGATTTCAAACGGATCCGTCTGGTTCACAGTCTCAAACTGATTATAATCAAGCACTGACAACAGTGAGCCATAATTGTTATCATAAGTGCTATGGGTCTCCCAACCGTTTTCATTGACATAAACTGTCGGATAGCGGTAATTATACTCTTCCCCGTACGTCAAGCGTATTGTTTTCTGGCTTTTCGACGAAGGAGAAACCATCGACTGCATGACAACATGACCAAGCGCATCATACGAATATTCCGTTGTCGTCCTTAACGGGTCAGCATAATTCATATCAGGATTTGGAAGCGAAACAGTCTTTGTTATCTGATAAGGATTGTTGCCGGAATACGAATATACTTCGCAACTGCCGACAGGGTCTTTGTCATCAAAATGCTTTGAATACTTTTTGTTTTTTACACGTGACACCACCCAGTTTCCAGGTTTATTATTGTATTCAAAACACGTCTCCTCCCAGTATTTGCATGAAGAGGCATCATCACCATTGTAATTCTCGTCAACGCCCACGACATTTTTTTTGACATTCAGCACATCATTATACACATCCTCTGCCATATCTCCTTGATACTCAATATTTTCAACATCAACTCTCAACACGGAGCCAGGAGTGTCGTAATCATAATTAATTGTCTTTTTGCAAGTTATCATAGGCATAAAAACCTTCTGGTTTTTCGAACATTTGTATTTATCATACGAGTATTCTGTTTTTGCAACCGATTGATTATCATGACCATACTTCACAATAGTAGTTGGAACGGCAATAAAGCTGTTTTCAATAATTCCGACATCATTCTCGATAACGTTTTTCTCTACTGAAGTGCCGTTAATAAAATGTTCATTTTTAGTTTTCTCAAATCCAAGCAGACCATGCCCTTTTGCATGATACAAAGCGTTTTCATACGAATATCTTGTGATGCACGGGTTGCCATTTGTTGAAAAAACCGTATCCGAATACAAAGCTCTGATTGGGACAGCAACAGTACGAACATCATCTTCAACCCATTTATAATCAAAGCTATAGAATGAGTTTTTCGGTGTCAGGTATTCATATTTGAACCCTCTTGAATTACCGAGACCGTCTGTAATTCTCTCCACACTATATTTCGATGATTGCGGATTAAGCGAGACAATCTTGGGAAGCTCAGAATAATAAGGGCTGGTCTTGACACTCCCGAGAACACTTATATTCTCTCTCCCGAGGAAATTTCCAACATGGACATATTGATGCGAGTGGTTTATGTTAAGATAAAACCGCTTGATATCTCCAAAACCGCATGTATTATTGGCAGGTACATGCATTCTGAAGCCCACATCCATATAATAATTACCTCCTGTGTTTTTAAACACCGCCACATCCGTTTTGCCGTCACCGTCAAAGTCAGCGGTTCTAATGGTGACCGAAGGTTTCGACAAATCCTCCAAAGAGCAGCGATACCTGTCTTGCGGAGCTAACGTCAACCCTTTCAACAAGCTATTATTCAGACATGACACAGGTGTTTTAAGCCTTTTCCCGTCAGAAAACGCCATTTTCCAATATGTTTTATTATCATATTTAAGGAAATCAGCATAGCCGTCACCATTAAAATCTCCGCTGAAAAGATAGTCATCGCAATCAAAGTTGCCATCTTCATACTGCCAACTAATATAATATTGATTATCAATATGATACAATTTAGCCACAGCGGATGTGTTTTCCGTCAAATACATGATTTCAGAACTTCCGTCGGCATCAAAATCTTCAACGACCATCCTTTTCGGGACATAATCATACGATTCCACCCCAAGAGTCTGGCTAACCACTTCATTATCTTTGAAATACACAATATGCGGATAATAAATAGCCGACTGTCCCTCGTTATTGCAATCCAAAATGAAACTGACTTTTCTTTCCGCACAAAAATCTCCAGGATAAATCGTAAAATACCGCTGACGGCTAATCTCGTCAATGTATGTGAACGCATTGCCCCTATTCAAATAGAATTTTATCTTAGACTTCCAACTTGATTTTTCATCGGCATTTGAATAATACGGCACCACATCATCCAATCCATCCCCGTCAAAATCAACGATATACACCCATTCAAGCTTGCTGTCGAACTCAAACGTATAAAACGGGTTTTCGTTGAACGAGCCATCACCATTATTCAAATAAATTGAAGCCTGAACATTATTCGGATAAGTGTTTCCTATCTTATAAGGAACCGTCAGGACATCAGAAAAACCATCTCCGTTGAAGTCACCGACAAAAGGCACCTTATTAAATATGCTCTGGCTCAGCGTAAACGATTGAAAATTATTAGGATAATGCTCATTCTTTTTATTCCAACTGATAGTTGTAGGATTTATCTTCATGCCATTGGCGACAAGCCCGACAGATTTAAGCCTATTATACATAAACTTTTGATTATCAGAGTAATTGCCTGGTTCATAATAATCAAACGAGTAATCATACAACAAAGCACCTGTAGTCATATTTTTTATTGTAATATTCTTCAAAATCTTTTTGATTTGAACAATACTTCCACTGATATAACCACTTTCAGCATCATCACGATCAGAATAAATGAAGTTCACTCTATACATTGAATTTATGCCTGCATCAACGTTTAATGTATAATCTATTCTTTTGATATAAAACTCGCCAGTCTGTTGATTTTCAAGATATTGAAAGACAATTGAATTGCCATCAGGATCAGAAATCTTGTTCACGAGCCATGTCATGACGACATTATTATCATTCTGCGGTTCTATTCTTGAGTCATCCGTACCGCCATATTCCCAAATGGCGCCATCTTTCTTATAAACCATAAAGCGTGCAGGTCCGTTATAACCGTCTGTAAATGAGACGATTTTGTTCATCTCATCAATCTCCGTTTTATAAACAGCACCATTACCACCGTAATTTCCACTACACAACATCAGTCTTTTGCCGTCCATTGAAAACCTGTCATGGATAAAATTTACAGACGTCTGACTCCCATCATGGTACGGGGTTCGACCAGTTCTTGTAATCGATGACAATCCTGACAAATTCCATCCCCATCCAAGCAAGCCGTTACCCATCTGATTATTATAAGTCACAGCGATTTCGGGTGTCATTTTGCCTATTCCTTGAGGCATAAATATCGGGATAGAGTAAACTCCAGCGCCCAACTCGTTGACATTGAGTTCTCCAGGCAATGCCCCGACCACGCCGCCATTATTAGTTGGCGATGGTCCTCCAAGATAGCCTTCATCCGGCGGGAAAACGCCATATCTGTCTATGGAAAACATCACAGATTTATCAGAATTTGGACTGCAACGCAATCCGCTCAACAGTTTTATTGAGGTTGAAGCTTCAAAAACACAGTTTTTATCCGATGGTATCTCCAAATCAAGTTCCAAATTGGTCTGCTGAAACGTTTGGGATTTTGACACCAAAGCCGCCAATGTCAAAACAATCAATAATAGTTTCCTTTTCATAACATTTCGGTTTTATTGTTTCAAAATAATCCTTGAAATCACATCATCACCACTTACAATCTTCAACAGATAGACTCCCGACGGCATCCCGCAAATGTCAACATCCGTTTCCTTTTGCAAGCAATTTCTCATAATCATCACTCCATTGACATCATACAACTCATAATGCGATGATTCTTCATCAAATTCTTTAGTCATTGAAATCTTAAAAATTCCTGAAGTCGGGTTGGGATAAATCATCATATCTTCTTCATAATCAGCCACTTCATCGATTTCCAAAGTTTCTCTCAAATCATCGCAATTCTCGTTGACTGTTCTCCTCGTACGATTGCCGTCTGCGTCATATTTGAACATAAGACATCTTTGTGCATAAGCCTCGCTACTAAAAACAGAAGACAACGCGAGCACAAAAAACATCAAAAAATATTTCGTTCTCATAGTTCCAAGTTTTAGTATTGTCCAACAATCTTTTGTAGCTCCTGTAGCCGCTTCTCAAGCTCAATGGTATACAATGTCAGCTCTTCAATTTTCTTCAATAGGAAGCCTTCCATCTGCACCATATTATAACCTTTTCCAACGACCTCGTTTTCCGATGGCAAATCCGGCAAATGTTTATTCTCCTGAATAAACCTCTCCAAATCATCCAGCGGCATCAGTTCATAATCCTGGGAAAAGACATAATCGTGCCATTCGTCAACCTCTTTCACATAAACCTCGCTTGTCAGTATTCCGCCTTTAACAGCCAAAGTATAGTCATAATCACCCGTGAAGCTGTTATCGATATTAATTCCGACTTTCCCATTCATTTTTATGGCACTGGCATCAATATTCAAAAAATCATTTGTTGAGGAGATATTCATGCCTGTCTTCGACACCTCAATCTGATGGTTTTTGTCATATAGTTGCAGAAACGCTTTTTTCCCGTTCTTATTCGAAGTCTCAAGAATCATTCCCGCATCCTCATTTGAATCGGACAACAGATGCAGTTTCGCCATCGGATTTGTCACATTCCCGATGCCGATTTTACCAGTAGTTTCTCCACCGTTTGAAGTCCCTACAAACAATGTGGGGCGTCGGCTGTTAAAACCGACAATCAACGTTCCCGAAGTGCTGTTAATCAATGCTTTGGAATCCGAATTATCCAATCCACTTCCAATTACGATAGCGTTAGTGGCATTGGCATAAACAAATTTTCCCATCGCAAACGACGCTGCGCCCAAGGTTTTGTTAGCCATTCCAACAGCCATGGAGTTGGCTCCCATCGTCACATTATTCATTCCGACGGTTGCAGAATAGTTGCCATTTGCCTGGTTTTGTGATGTCCCAGACGGTCCGCAAAGATCGCAGCCTCCTTTTTCCTGCGCAATGGCAAAAATGTTAGGCAAAAATGTTAATGCAATAACAATCAATAAAATACGTGGTTTCATAATTTTAAATTTTAATGTTAGTATTGGTTTTTAATAAATTTCCCATAATTCACAAGCCGACCATCTGAAACAACTTCATATAAATAAGTCCCTTCTTCAAACATTGAAATATCAATGGTCAGCATAAAACCGCTGTTTTCAAATCTCTTTTCAAATAATTTCCCTCCTTTCATATTTCTAATCACAATCACACATTCTTGATTATCAACACAATCCGATCGAATATTAAGATAATCCGATGTGGGATTCGGGTAAATGGCCCGAGGATGCGAGTCCTTTGGTAATTCATTAATATGCCACGGAACGACAAAATCCTCCTGATTAAGTTTCCAGACGCAAACAATCTCTTCGTTATTAGTTCTCTTACACTGTCCGTATACCAAACAACCTCCGTCTGATGTCGTTTGACAATGTTTTAGCCTAATTTTTGCGTCATCACAAACGAGTCGTTTACTTCCATTTAAGTTCAACTCATTATCAATCAAATATATAACAGCATCATTAGGCATTTCATTCATTCCGTTTTCCCAATACGTCGCAATATAAATGGCATCATCAGAAGCATACGCCATACTGCCATACTGCGCAGTATAATCCGCAGTATCGACACGGTCAAGAACCAATGAATCCATATACATCCCTTCTTTGTCAACTAAAAAAACAGACGCATGATAACCCAACGAACCGCCGCCATAATAATTTGATAATGATGACATTAGAAAGCGGTCGCCGTCTTTCCAATAATCACAATAATTCCAAAATGACTCCGTCATCTGCAGTGGGTATGAAGCGACTTTATTCAAATCGTCGTCGATATAGCTTACGCTATGATAATTATTAAACATAAACCCTTTGCCGAGAATCATCATCAAATCACTGTTTGGAACCTTTTTTATCCCTGTAGGTCTCGCTCCTCCAGGACCATTACCTTCAGCAAAATACTTGCTATTCAACAAATTACCATGCACATCACATTTCAATACGACATACACACCATTTGTCATCATCACGAGGTCATCATATTTAGAAACATCTGCCAAAACCACAACATCACCTTGGTTATTGAAATCCATATAAATGTCAGTAGTCCATGTTTTATAAGGTTCAATACGCGGATAATCACGCTCTTCTATTATTTCCAAATCCGGTGTCATGATAGCAATCCACAATGTGTCATAAACATGATTCTCATAAGTTCCACCTTTTAAACCTGCAACAAAAACATTGCCATCGTCAAGACAAATTGCACTGCAGAAACATGCTTTGTAACCATCAAATCCCATCTTTTTCTCATGATAACCTCCGTTTTGGTCAACAAACATAGCGTATGCCGCCGTATATCCACTATTTCCTTTGTAATCACAGTAACCGACAATATAATTTCCATCAGAATTTCCCGCGCCGCCAACAAGCGACACACCATCAGGCATCTCATAGTTCAGCACCCATTGTTGTGAATGTAATGCAATGGTAATCAGGTACAATGCCGCCAATATAAACTTCCTCATGATTATCCTATTTTAACAAATCCACGGCATTAGCCAACACGCTTGAAGGTATTTCGTAAACACTACAATATGTAACATAGTTTTTATGATAAACACATCCCGTATTACCAACCGACCCGATAAGCCCTTGTATGTCAACTTCTAAAAAAGCAGGCATCTCAGGCAACAAGCTATTCTGTCTCAACTCATTAGGCAAAAGGGTTAAAAGAACTTCTTTTTCCCTGTTGAAATAGTAATTGAGCATCAGATAATCCAGGTATAACGGAGGATTGTTGTTAATGTTATGATAATAAATATAAGGGTTTCCATCATCGTCAACAAACTCGCTGCCATCCAAGACTATTCTCGTAATATTTGCTGCCAATTGCCTGTAACCTGGTTTTGACACCGAAACACCGCCATAATAATAATTAATGGTGTCTTCAATTATTTCTGCGGCATCACCGAAAACCGAAGGGTCATCGCAAGTGCCGCCATATTCTCCAAAATACCAGCAATCACATGGTTCGAAGGGGTTAAAACCGTTATTCAAAGCCGAACTGTTATTCTCGACCTTTCCAGTTATAACATGAACCTTAACGTTCGTGCTGCCACCTCGACTCTCCCCTTTCTCAACGGCAACTGCCATCAGGGATTTATTATTCACGATACCATCGTTGGCGTACGACTGTCTTACAGATTCCACGATTTCTTCATACAAATCAGCCACATCACCAAACGACACCCCGTTTTCAACGTTTACGTCAATACTGAATTCAATATCCTGCTTAACCGTTTCAATGTATTTCCTTTCCGGAAAAGCGTATGATGCGTTAAATAACGACTCAATATCCAATAACGCGCTGTCAATTGGGACGTGAAGGTCTTCCCTCATAACATTCTCTTTATCAGCCAATTGACTCTCAAATCTCTTGATTCTTGAAACAATTTTCTTCGCTTCATTAGAATACTCAAGATTATTTTCCGTTGCCGGCTTATTATTAATAGGTGTAACAATGTTTTTCTTGCATGCCACAAAATACATCGCAACCGCTGTGGCAAACAGCATCACAAATGCCAGTCTTTTTACGTGTTTTCGTCTCATAAACTTAAATTTTTGATTAATAATAATTGATTTTCGCACAATGTCAGATTCCAAGAACCTTTTCCGTCTGCCGCTCCTTGTGCCCAAACAGCAGACCCGATTAAATCATTTTCAAATTCACACGCCTCATATTTTTCAGTTTTGAATTACGCTACAAAAATATAGTGTTTTTTTCTACTTGTCAAGTGTTTTTTTCTTTAATTTTTTTAACATAGTTTTCATTTTTTTGAAAAAATTCTTAAAAAAATTTTACATAATTTTTCTGGACGGATAAAAAATTTGTTGTATATTTGCAACCCGATGACAAGACACAAAGTGTTACCGGATTTGCGCCTCAAAGGCGTGCTGAATTTCAGCAATTCCGCAAGTTTTGTCACTATTTCATTCGCTGACGGTCTCTTGAAGCCGTCATTTTTTTTGCCTGATTATCAACCGAATAACAAACCAATAAATCTTAATAACAATGTCAATCTCATTAAAAAACCGTAGCCTGATTTCCATCAGCGACTACACGCCTGAAGAAATTTGCCATGTTTTGGACGTTGCCGAGGACTTCGAGAAGAACCCGCACCAGAACCTGCTCAACGGTCGCATCATCGCGTCGTTGTTCTTCGAGCCGTCAACACGTACTCGTCTCAGCTTTGAGACCGCCATCCAGCTCCTTGGCGGCAACGTCATCGGATTCAGCAGCACTGCCGGAACGTCAATCCAGAAAGGCGAATCGCTGGCGGACACCATAACCATGGTGGCAAGCTACGCCGACCTCATCGTCATGCGAAACCCTATCGAAGGCTCTGCACGTTACGCATCAGAAGTGTCAAAAGTGCCGGTCATCAACGCGGGCGACGGCGCCAACCAGCACCCAACCCAGTGCATGCTCGACCTCTACAGCATCCGCAAGACACAAGGCACCCTCGAAAACCTCGAAATCACTCTCGTCGGCGACCTCAAATACGGCCGCACGGTACACAGCCTCGTCGAAGCCATGTGCAACTTCAACGCGAAATTCAACCTCGTGTCACCTGTCGAGCTCAAACTGCCGAGCGTCGTGAAACAGCATATCAAAGACAGAAACCTTGAATATCACCAGTATACAGAGCTCGAAGACGCCATCCCGCACAGCGACATCATCTACATGACCCGCATCCAGCGTGAACGCTTCCCAGATCCTGAGGAATATGAGAAAGTGAAAAACTCTTACGTTCTTCGCAACGCCATGCTCGAAAACTCAAAGCCTAACTGCCGCGTGCTGCACCCGCTTCCGCGAGTAAACGAAATCCACGTCGATGTCGACAGCAATCCTAAAGCCTACTACTTCCAGCAAGCTCAAAACGGCGTCTACGCCCGTCAGGCACTCATCGCCACAATTTTAGGTTTAAAATAAAAAACGCAAAACAATGGAAAAGAGAAAAGAACTTATCGTGTCAGCCATCGAAAATGGCACCGTGATCGACCATATACCAGCCGATAAAGTGTTCCAAGTTGTTAAAATCTTGGGCTTGGAAAAGGTCAGCAATCCCGTTTACTTCGGAACTAATGTCGAAAGCAAGAAATACGGCAAAAAAGGCTTCATCAAAGTGTCCGACAAGTATTTTGCACCGGAAGACTACAACAAAATCGGTCTTGTCGCCCCTACTGCTTCAATTATCGAAATCAAAGATTTTGAAGTGATTAAGAAACAGACCGTTACACTTCCAGAGAGCATCGAGCACATCGTAAAATGCTTCAATCCGAACTGCGTCACCAACAAAGAGCACGACGTCCCGACAAAGTTCACGGTCATCAAAGACGCCGAAGGCAACATCAAACTGCACTGCCACTACTGTGAGAAAAACACGACGCAGGACAAGCTGGAGTTCATTTAAACAATAAATGACGAATGATTATTTGTCACAATATCGTAGAGACGTTTCCTGAAACGTCTCTTTTTTTATCCACGTTTTTTTATCCACGTTTTTTTTATGCCAACATCATCTCGCATCGGTTGATTATTGAATTCGCAAGGCGGAAACCGTCATCGCAAACACCCTTCGACTGGTTGCCATCGTAGTTCATGTAAAGGTGCATAGTATCATAGCCACCATTTTTCATAAAAATTCATTTTTAATTCTGCTAATAAAAAGTTTTACACTGCAAATTCACAACGCTTTTCGCCTCTTGTCAAGGACTTTTTTCTTAATAAATTTTAAGATCAGATGTTTAGAATTTTAGATAGAAACTCTTCTTTCGAAACATTAAGCCTAATTATTGATTAGAATCATCTCCGTTTTTGCCTTTCTGATTAAACCTGCGACAAACTTATATGCGTCAAAAATCTGTCCGTCGTAGAAAACGCCTTCAACTGGCGGCAATGAAGTTCTGACAAAGAAATCAATCTTTTTGTCATGTTCCGCTACTTTCTGTTCCAAATAAACAATACGTTGGTTAACGGCATAACCTCTAAACAAGTGGTTTTTAAGCGTTTCATTTGCCCAATGGCGATAATCTATTCCTCTTTGCGATTTTACCCTATATCCTACTGAAAGAACCACATCAATATTATAATACTCCACTTGATAAGTCTTGCCATCAGTAGCAGTTGTCGCAAATTTTGCGACAACTGAATATCCCTTTAATTCCTCAACAAGTGCGTTTTTAATATGCTTTCCGATTGTCTTAACGTCTCTGTCAAAAAGAGTTGCCATTTGTTGTCGGTTCATCCAAATTGTACCATCATACAGCTGAACTTCAAGCTGTTTTGTGCCGTCTTCACTTCTGTAAATTATTACCGATTTCTCTGCCTGCTGAGAGCTTTCAGGTAAAAGAACTTGATTATCCATTTTCTTGACATTAAAAGGTTATTAAATAATGATTTTATTCTACACTGCAAATTTACAACGCTTTTCGCCTCTTGTCAAGGACTTTTTTCTTGAAAAACTTTAAGATTTATTATTGTGTTATTAAACAAAAATCCAGAGCCTTCGACAACGGAATCCACCGCAGCTACCAGCACCGGATTTCAGGCGGTTCTCGACCGCTCGTTTTCGTTTGGCAACTCAATCGCCAAACACGACATAAACATGTTTACTACGACGACATCCATCTATCATACTAAACTAAGGAACAAGGACGAGGCGGAACCCGTAGTCGTTGTACCTGTTGCCGGGATCGCTGCTGCCCCGATCCGACACTCGGCAGATCCTCGCGCGGCTGCCCCAACTACCGCCACGAAGCACGCGGCGCGAGCCCGAAGCAGGTCCTGTCGGGTTGGTCTGACTGCCACTGCTATAGCTTCCGTACCAATCCTGACACCACTCCCAGACGTTTCCGCTCATGTCGTAAATTCCAAGTTCGTTAGGAGATTTCGTTCCAACCTGATGCGTATTGTATCCACTATTATCAGTGTACCAAGCCACACCGATATTATTACTTCCGCTGTATTTGTATCCTCTGCTCTTGTTTCCGCCTCGCGCCGCATACTCCCATTCAGCCTCGGTAGGCAGGCGAAAGTTGGCTCCAATTTTTTGGTTTAGCTTTTTTATAAATTCCTGCACATCGTTCCAACTGACATCTTCAACTGGAAGATTGTTCCCCTCGAAATAACTTGGGTTACTTCCCATCACAGCCTGCCACAACTCCTGAGTCACCTCAAATTTCCCGATGTAATAGTCGTTCAACGTTACACTATGCGTTGGCTTTTCACTATCATATGCGTCACTTCCTTGTTCAGCGGTGCCGCCCATTGTAAATGTGCCGCCTTTTACATCAACCATCTCAAACGAGACCCCGTTAACACTAAACGTTTTATATCCGAAGAAGTTGAGCTTCACCGAGCTTTCACCTCCCGTCTGCGCCACAATAATCTTTTTCGATGTCTCCTTGCCGTCGCGAACAGCCTTCACACTGTGCTCTCCGAAGCTCATTGTCGCGTTCAACGGGCTAACTCCCACATAATCACCGTCAACATATATTTTGTCGCCACTCTTGTCGGTGGAAACAGCTATTTCCCTGCCAGTTTGAAGTTTCTCGTTAAGACTCAAGGTGTTTTTCTCGTCAAGAGTTATGGTCTTAGTCATAGGAGCGCAGCCACTCTTTTCAAGTCTCAACTCATGGCTTCCTATAAGAATGTCGCTCAACACCCTCGGCGTAACACCATAGTTCTTGCAGTCGATGATAATAGTCGCACCCATCGGAGAAGTATTAATGTCAATAGTGCCGTAAATCGGCGTGGGGTTCGGTATGACGATGTTTTCATTGTTTCCAAGCACAAGAGTCGCAGACTTGACTGCCGTTCTATGCGCTGCCTTTTTCGCCTCGAACACATGGTCGCCCTCACTCAAGCGTCCGCTCCAACTGCCCTTGCCTTTAATCTCATTGTCGACATAAATGTCAGATTGCGAATCGGTTGTAACATTCACCACAACGAAATTGGCGGTCATGGCAAGCATAGCGTTGGTTGTGTTGCCGTCGGTAACTGCAAAAGTCTTCTCCACCGGCGAATACATCTCCTTCAGCACTCTCACCTTGTGTTCGCCGCTTGCCAAACGGTCAGTTTTTATTGGCGTCTCACCAATTCTTTTGTTGTCAACAAAGACTGTCGCTCCGTTTTCCGGCGAACTCGAAATATTGAGATACCCGAATGCGGGTCGGAGTTTTTTCTCAATTGTAACAGGACTCTCTTTAACGATTGTCGCAGAGCCGTTTTCCGTATGGTACAGTTCACACTCAATGCTCCACTGGTGTGTCTCGCCAACTTTAAACGACTTCGCGGCCTCGCCGTCGCCAGCATATAGTCCGTCAATGTAAATCACCGAGTTTGGTTGGTCAGATTTTACAATCAAGTAGTTGAACTGTTCCTTTACAGGTACATTTGGCTCGAATTTTTTGTTCACAAGGGTCATTTCATAGCCGTGCTTTGCTTTCAAGTCGTATGGCAGCGTAAATTCTGTCGAGCTGAAATCAGGATGTGAAATCTTCAGATAATCGGCATATTTTGCAGTGAGATAAACCCACACCTCGCCGTCTTTGTATTCTAAATTGATAAATGTACCCATATTACCGCTGAAACTCAAACGCTTACGTTCCTTCTCATTGATATTTTCGGTCCTAACTTTGATAACCGCAAAAGGCAAGTCATTGTCATCCAACTGATAATTCTCGTCTGGGTTGACATTCACAAAACCCTCTACTTCCTTAAACGAGCCAGGTTTCATTTCAAGCTGAGCCAAGGCTGATACTGTGAGGATTAACATGACAAATAAAACGATAAACCTTCTTTTCATAATTTGAGATTTATTTTGATTATGACATAAAAAACCGCGAACTTTTTGTTTTATGTCGAGGTTCCGGAAAAGACCTGTGTAACAAACAAGAAAGCTCACGGTAAAACACCGAGAGCGTTTCTCCTTTCCTGCGTTACACACACACCAAGAAAAGCGAAAACGCCTTTTTATATGTCTTTAATTAGTTTAAATACTACCTGTTTCTTTTTAATTCTTAATGTTTAACGTTGCAAAGATACATATTTTAAATCTCAAACCAAAGAAAAAACAAAAATTATCAATAAATAATCCTGTAAATCTTGTTAATCCTGTCTAAAAAAATCGTAGAGACGTTTCCTGAAACGTCTCTACCATCTCACATCAATCAACTGACTAACTGACCAACTGACTAACTGCCTAACTGACCAACTGACTAACTGCCAACTAATCTCACGCTTCCCCCGCCGACCCGTTCATCGTAAACGGCGCAATGGTGTCGTTCACGTCCTTTATCGGACCGAAGTTCTGCTCGTATTTGTTCAAATTGTCAGCCAACGCCCTGTAAAGCCTCTTCGCGTTCTGTGGCGTGATAATGACCCTCGAACGCACCTTCGCCTTCTGCATCGCCGGCGCAATCTGCGCGAAATCAATCACAAATTCTGTCGGCGAATGGCTGATGATGGCCAGATTCGAATAAACGCCGTCAGCAACCGATTCCGGCAAATCAATGCTTAATTGTTTCTTGTTGTTTTCCATAATTCAATTTTATTTTATGATTATAAAACGTAGAGACGTCACAATGTGGCGTCTCTACTAAAACCATTAATTGCCTTTAACGCCCTTGATCAATTACGCCTCAACGGCTTCTGTAACCACTTCAGGCTGAAGGTCTTCTTTCGAACCGACAATCAAATCGTCGTATTCGCGCAAACCTGTACCTGCAGGGATCTTGTGTCCCACGATGACGTTCTCCTTCATACCCTCGAGATAGTCGGTCTTGGCGCTGATAGCAGCCTGTGTCAAGACCTTTGTCGTCTCCTGGAATGAAGCGGCTGAAATGAAGCTGTCGGTCTGCAATGCGGCGCGGGTGATACCCTGAAGCACCTGGTGTGCTGTCGCCGGATATGCGTCACGTGCCTCAACAAGCTTCTTGTCACGACGTTTCAATGCCGAATTCTCGTCACGGAGTCTTCTCGCTGAGATGATCTGTCCCACGAACAATGTCTCGGAATCACCGGCGTCGGTGACAACAACCTTGCCGAACATGTCGTCGTTGGTCTCCTGGAACGTAATCTTGTTGACAAGCTCGCCCTCAAGGAATCTTGTGTCACCTGGGTCGTCAATCTCGACCTTGCGCATCATCTGGCGCACGATGACCTCAAAATGCTTACCGTTGATGGTAACACCCTGTGAACGATACACTTCCTGGATGTTGTTGACAATATATTCCTGAACCTTCATAGGTCCTTCAATAGCAAGGATGTTTGCAGGTGTGATGGCACCTTCCGACAATGGCTGGCCTGCCTTCACGTAGTCGTTTTCTGAAGCCAAGACCTCTTTTGTTGTCGGGATGAGATACTTCTTCACCTCGCCTGTCTTCGATGTGACAACCACAACACGGTTACCACGGACGAGTTTCTTCTCGAATGACACCTCACCGTCGATTTCTGAAACGATAGCCGGTTCTGATGAGTTACGCGCCTCAAACAACTCTGTGACACGTGGAAGACCACCGGTAATATCGCCCAAACCTCCAGTAGCACGCGGCTTCTTGGTCAGGATGTCACCAGCCTTGATATCGTCGCCGTCTTCAACCATGATATGGGCGCCAACAGGTAAGTCGTACGATTTGATGACCTCACCGTTCTTGTCCATAATAGAGATTGAAGGGTTCTTCGAGAACTTACGACCCTCAATGATGACTCGCTCGTTGTATCCTGTCTGCTCATCCGATTCGTTACGGAATGTGACACCTTCAACGATGTTGTCGAAACGTGCCTTGCCATCGTATTCTGAAATGATGAGTGAGTTGTATTTATCCCATTCGCAGATGATATCGCCTGCATTGACATCGCTGTTAGCTGGGATGTAAAGTTTCGAACCGTAAGGGATGTTCTCTGTTACAAGAGCAATGCCTGTGTTGTGGTCCAAAATCTTCATCTCGCTTGCACGGCTCACCACGACCTGATACTTGTTGTTATCCTTATCAGAATAGTCAACAGCACGCAAGTCGTTGATAATCATCTTACCGCTATAATCAGCCTTAATCATTGAGTCTTCAGATGTGCTCGAAGCTGTACCACCTTGGTGGAAGGTACGAAGTGTAAGCTGTGTACCAGGCTCACCAATTGACTGTGCTGCGATAACACCCACAGCCTCGCCTCGCTGCACGAGCTTGCCTGATGAAAGGTTACGTCCGTAGCAGTTGGCGCACACACCCTTCTTCGATTCGCATGTCAACACGGAACGAATCTCAATGGTCTGGTCTTTCAATGGTGAATCGCAAATCTTCTTCGCGATGTCTTCAGTGATTTCAACGCCGCCGTTGCAAAGCAACTCGCCTGTCTGTGGATGGAAGATGTCATGCAATGCCACACGGCCGAGGATACGGTCATACAATGACTCGACAACCTCTTTACCGCGTTTCAAAGCGCCAATCGACAAACCTCTCAATGTGCCGCAGTCCTTCTCCGTGATGATGACATCGTGAGCGACGTCAACCAAACGACGTGTCAGGTAACCAGCGTCAGCGGTCTTCAAAGCGGTATCTGCCAAACCTTTACGTGCACCGTGTGTTGAGATGAAGTACTCCAACACTGACAAACCTTCCTTGAAGTTCGAAAGAATAGGGTTCTCAATGATTTCAGCGCCACCGGCTGCTGTCGATTTCTGCGGTTTTGCCATCAAACCTCTCATACCGCAAAGCTGACGAATCTGCTCCTTGCTACCACGAGCTCCGGAATCCAGCATCATGTAAACTGGGTTGAATCCCTGGTCGTCCTGAGGCAACAGCTTCATAACCTCGTCGGTAAGCTTGGTGACGACGTGTCCCCAAATATCGATAATCTTGTTGTAACGTTCGTTGCCGGTGATGAAACCCATGTTGTATTCCTCACGGATTGCGTTCACTTCCTCGTTAGCCTGTCTGATCAATTCTTCCTTAACGGTAGGAATCAAGACGTTGCCGAGGTTGAACGACAAACCACCCTTGTATGCCATGTAGTAACCCATGTTCTTGATATCATCAAGGAACTTGGTTGTGATAGCTGTTCCAAGGAGTTTCACCATCTCACCGATGATGTCACGCAAAGCCTTCTTGTTCAACAGTTTGTTGATGTATCCGAATCCTTCAGGCACAACCTGGTTGAATTTGACACGACCCACTGTTGTCTCCACCATCTCTTCCACGATGCTGCCGTCTTCCTTGCGGACCGGCACCTTCACGTAGATGATGGCGTGCATGTCAACCTTCTTCTCGTTGTAGGCAATGATAACCTCTTCTGGAGAATAGAATTTCTTGCCTTCACCTTTGACGATATGGTCTGGCGTGCTCTTACGAGGCTTTGTGATATAATAAAGACCCAAAACCATGTCTTGCGAAGGCACCGTGATAGGAGCTCCGTTGGCAGGGTTAAGGATGTTGTGTGATGCGAGCATCAAAATCTGGGCTTCCAAAATAGCCGCGTTGCCAAGTGGCAAGTGGACAGCC